>JBEKOY010000030.1:0-60261 GCA_049521295.1 Polyangiaceae bacterium
ATCCGCGACATCACCGCGCGCAAGGTGGCCGAAGCGCAGCTTCTGCAGACCGTGGCCGAGCTCAATCGCTCGAACGAAGAATTGGGGCAATTCGCCTACATTGCTTCTCACGATCTGCAAGAGCCCTTGCGGATGGTGGCCAGTTACACGCAGCTTCTTTCTCGACGGTACAAGGGCAAGCTCGATGCCGATGCCGACGAGTTCATCTCGTTCGCGGTCGACGGCGCGAACCGAATGCAGCAGTTGATCCAGGACCTTTTGGCCTATTCCCGAGTTGCGACGAAGGGAAAGGATCTCCTGGAGACCTCGAGCGAGGAAGCCTTTCAGCAGGCGCTGCGAAATCTCCGCGGTGCCATCGGAGACAGCGGAGCTCTCGTAACGCACGATCCCCTGCCTACGGTCCTGGCGGACGAAGGCCAACTCGTTCAACTGTTTCAGAATCTCGTGAGCAACGCCATCAAGTATCAGAATCCGGGAGTGCCGCGCGTCCACGTCTCGGCCACTCGAAAGCGGGACAACGTGGGTGGCGCACGATGGCTATTTACCGTCAAGGACAACGGGATCGGAATCGAATCGCAGTATTTCGATCGAATATTTGGCATGTTTCAGCGGCTGCATAAACGGGAAGAATTCGAAGGCACCGGCATCGGTTTGGCCATTTGCAAAAAAATCGTCGAACGACACGGCGGCAGCATCTCTGTCGAATCACAAATGGGGCACGGGTCCACGTTCCAGTTTGGGCTGCAAGAGAGCCGGGGCAATGCTTGAAGGCGATTGGAGCCGGGGGCAAGACCCATTTCTCACCAGCTTACCAGGACTCGCCGAAGGGGCGGGCCTCCACCTCGAACGACCACGCGGAACGCCTCTGCTGCGACAGGCGAAACGCCGTGTCGGCGACGTCGTCGGGCTCGACGAAAAAACTATTGGGCTTATCGGGCATTCGCACGCGCGTGCGCGGCAGATCCACGACGCCGTCGATGATGATGATCGCAACATGGATCCCCGCAGGCCAGAGGCTCCGCGCCATTGACTCCGCCAGGCTGCGCTGGGCGGCTTTGGCGGGCGCGAAAGCGGCGGTCCGCGGTCCGCCGCGGCGGGAGGCGGTGGCCCCCACGATCACGATCGTGCCGCGCGTGGCTCGTTTCATCGCGGGAATCACCTGCTGGCAGACCAGCAACGTTCCGAGCGCGTTGACGCGCCAGTTCGCCTCGAAGTCGGCCGCGCTCACTTCTTCGACCGAACCCCACGCGCCACTGCCGGCGTTGTACACGACCACGTCGACCTCGCCCATGTCGCGCCGAATCGCGGCGAACACGGCCTCGACCGAGATCGCGTCGGAAACGTCGCACCCGTACGATCGGGCGTCCGGCAGGGTGGCCGCCAGGTCGCTTGCAAATGCCGCGCTACGCGCGAGAAGCGCCACGGCATAGCCTTCCTCCGCAAAGCGGCGTGCGAATGCGGCGCCGTTGCCCGGGCCTACCCCCACGACGGCACAAACGGGCTTGGAAGGCGGGGCGGGCTCGTGGGTGGGCAGGGTCATCGGGCAGGGCCCCTTTATTTGCCTCCCACCCCCCCGGTGTCAATCCGCGGGACCGAGCGTCGGGGCTCGGCGACGCGCACCTCGAGCGGCCAACCGGGCTTTCAGAGTGGCGCGGGGTCCATATGGGGCGAAAGACTCGACGAGTCACTCCCCCCGCTCGGAACGCGGGAAATCGCGGAACACCCAGCGAACGACGACGTCAGCCGGATACATCGGGCAATAGCGCGCGCGCGAAACCGTCGAGCAGAAGCCGGAGCCCGAACTCGAAGAGGCGATCGAGGTCGAGATCGAAGCCCCCGCGGAGCTCTCCCAGGATCCGCGCGAAGGTTGGAAACGCCCCGGTTTCCGCGAGCGCGGCGAACTGCAGTCCACGCGATTGCATCCAGCCTTCTTCATCGACGCCCGTCTCACCCTGCGCTTCGGCTTCGCTTTCGAGGTTCGTCGCGAGGCCCTGGACGTAGGCGTACAGCGTCACGTGCATTTGCATGGCCGTGACCGCGTCCGCGCCGGCTTCGCGCAGGGCGGAGAGCATCCACTCCGCATGGGTCAGCGAGACCGCGCTCGGGATCGGGCGCGTGAGGGTCAAGACCCGCGTGGACCACGGGTGGCGTCGAGCGAGCTGCCAGACGAGGCGCGCCCCGACCTGGACCCGCGCGCGCCAGTCCCCGTGCGGCGGGGGGTGGAGCTGCTCGCGCATGGCGGCGTCGAGCATCAGATGCAAGAGCTCCTCTTTCTTCGCGATGTGCCGATAAAGCGACGTCACCGGCCACCCCATCTTCGCGGCCACCCCCCGCATCGATAGCGCGCTCAGCCCCTCCTGATCAGCCATCTCGATCGCGGCCTGGACGATGCTTGCGCGCGTCAGCGACCGGCTGTTCTTCGACCCCTCGCGAGTCTCGCGCAGCGCCGGACCCATGACGACATTGCCGACCCGCGGCGCGGTCCGCAGGAGCCCCTCCTGGACCAGCAGCCCGAGCGCTTTGCTTGCGGTTGCGAGCGCGACCTTCCAAGTCTTCGCCAGTCGTCGGGTCGACGGAACGCGCTGTCCCGGGCGGAGCGACCCGTCGCGGATCCGTCGGCGGAGGTCGGAAGCGATGCGGAGGTAGGCGGGCTCTCGCTCGGGGGCGGGCATCTCTGTACTAGTACAGAGGGCCGTCTGGCCCGCAAGCGGAGCGAGCGCGGCGTTCCCGGCCTGAGGACGCGAGACGAGCGGCATTCTGGGCGATCTGCCGTAGTACAGAATCGGCGTGTTCGGCGCGAGGCGGACTGGATCGGATCGGCCGTTGCGTACAGCGTACTCGTGACGGCCAAGAACGAGCGGCCGTCGGGAGAACGACCATGAAGATCGACAGCGTCCTGATCTCGGGTGCCGGCATCGCTGGTCCGGCGCTCGCGTGGTGGCTACTTCGGCTGGGGATTCGAGTCACGCTCGTCGAGCGCGCGGCCTCGCTCCGGGACGGCGGCCAGGCGGTCGACTTCCGGGGCGCGGTTCACATGTCCGTCATCGACCGAATGGCCATTCTCGCGGAGCTGAAGAAGCGTGAGACGCGGATGGGCGGGCAGTCGTTTGTCGACGAGCATGGGAAGTTGGTCGCGCGCTTGCCGGCGTCGTTCATGAGCGGCGACCTCGAGATTGCGCGCGGCGATCTCGTGCGCGTGCTCTTCGAGGCGACCAAAGACCGCGCGGAGTATCTCTTCGGCGATTCGATCGCTACGGTTGACGATCGACCCGATCGCGTCGATGTGGGCTTCGAGCGCGCTGCCCCGCGCTCGTTCGACCTCGTGGTCGGCGCCGACGGTCTTCACTCCGTCGTGCGCGCGCTCGCGTTCGGGCCGGACGCGCGGTTTCTTCGCTTTCGTGGGCATTACGTCGCCGGGTTCACGGCGCCGAACCTGCTCGGCCTCGACCGAGAAGGGGTCATCTACAGTCAGCCGGGCAGAGGAGTCTCGCTCTCGAGCGCCGGCGCTTCGGATCCGGCGCGCGCCATGTTCGTATTTCGATCGCCCCCGCTCGAATACGACCGTCGCGATGTGGCCGCGCAGAAGGCGCTCGTGGCGAAGCCCTTCGCGCGCGACCGCTGGCAGGTCCCCCGCCTACTCGAGGCGCTCGCGGCCGCCAAGGACCTCTACTTCGACGAAATCGCATGCGTAAACCTTCCTCGCTATTCGACCGGGCGAATCGCGCTCCTCGGCGATGCGGCGTACGGAGGGACCCTCGGCGGGCAAGGGACGGGGCTCGCTGTGGTCGGCGCTTACGTCCTGGCCGGCGAGCTCGCTGCTGCGGAGGACCACGCCGTCGCGTTTCGCCGCTACGAGGAGCGCCTTCGTCCCTACGCCACGAAGTGCCAAGACGGCGTCAAGCACGTCGGCCCCTTCTACGCCCCCCCTACCCGCGCTCAGCGCTGGATGCGAAACCGGGTGTACGGCCTGCTCGCGTCGCCTCCCTTCGAGCGCGCTCTCCTCGCGCTGACGACGCGCGCCGCGCGCGGGATCGAGCTCGCGAGCTACCCGATTTGAGGGCCGACCTTCTCCGACCGCTGTGACCGGCTCAGTCGACGAGCAACACCTCGAGCCGCGCGATCGTCTTCGGGTCGGCGATGAACTGCACCTCCACGATGCGGCCTTGCTCCACCTTGAAGGCCCATATGGCACGCGGGCGGCCACCGGGCGCCCAGGTGGCCGCAGGCGTGCCGTTGACGAGCGCGGGCCTCGCGGCCTGCGCGCTCCCAAGGAAGACGCGAGCGACGTTGGCGGCGCCGCGCAATTCGGGGACCAGACGCGGCGCGCCTTTCGCCTCGTTCGCGGCTGCGGCTTTCACGGCGACGGGGTCGACGCGCAGCACGACATCGGGATCGAGCACGGCGAGCACCGCCTCGAGATTGCCGTTGCGCGAAGCGGTCATGAACGCTTGAGCGACTTCGCGCTGGGACGGGAGCTCCTTCTCCCTCTCTCCGGTCCCCTGTACGCGCCTTCGCGCCCGGCTCGCGAGTTGCCGCGTCGCGACGGCCGACCGCCCCACGATGGCGCCGACGTCCTCGAACGACAGCGCAAAGAGATCGTGCAGCACGAAGGCGACGCGTTCGGCCGGACTCAGCGTGTCGAGCACGATCATCATGGCGGAGCCCACGGCGTCGGCGAGCAGGAGCTCGCGCTCCGGATCGGTCGGCGCGGATGCTGCCACCTCGGCCCCCCTCGCGGGCGCCGCGTTCTCGCGCGTCTTGCGCGCCCGGAGCATGTCGAGGCACACGTGCGTGATCACGGTGGTGAGCCAGCCGCCGAGGTTATCCACCGCGCCGGTGTCGGCCCGCGTGACCCGCAGCCACGTCTCCTGCATCGCGTCCTCGGTTTCGCTGCTCGAGCCCAGCATGCGGTACGCGACCGCACGCAGGCGTGGCCGGTTCTCCTCGAATTGCGCGCTCAGGGATGCATCGGTCACGTTTCCGCTCCTGTCGTTCGTCATCAGGATGACGGACGAGGGGCCGCCATTGTGACACGCATCGGAGAAAGCCCACCCGCGCAAGACGAGCGAGCTCGAGGCCACGCGACGGGACCGCGGTCACGTTCTTGCCCGCTCAAACGTCAATGGGTAAACGGGAAACCGCCGGCGGCCGCGAATCGAGCCGACGGGGTTCGTCGCTCACAGGAGTCTGCAAATGAAGATCAAGATCATGACCATCCACGTGGACGATCAGGCGAAGGCGCTGCGGTTCTACAGCGAAGTGCTGGGTTTCACGAAGAAGGCGGATTTTTCCAACGGGGGCTATCGCTGGCTGACCGTCGCCTCGCCCGAAGCGCCCGATGGCACGGAGCTGCAGCTCGAAGCCAACACCAACCCGGCGGCTCGTGCCTACCAGCAAGCGAGGTTTCAGCAGAGCCAACCGGCGGCCATCTTCTTCGTCGACGACGTGCAGCCCGAATACGACCGCCTGAAGGGCCTGGGAGTGAAGTTCACCATGCCGCCCACCAAGGTGACGGGTTCGACCATCGCGATGCTGGACGACACCTGCGGCAATCTCATCCAGATCGCCGCCCTCGATCGCCGGCAAAGCTGACCGGGCCTCGTCGGTCCGTCCACGTGTCCGCGCCCCATCCCGTCCTCGGCTTCGCCTGGCCAGGCGCTCGGTCGAATTGACACGATCTTGATCGACCCGACCCGGCGATGTTAGTCCGAACCATCTGCAGCGCACCTTTGCGCGCATCGTCGGGATCTCCCCACGGTCGCTCTGCGATCACCAGCTCTTGGTTCGACTGAAACGCTTGCTGCGGGATCACGCCGGCGGCCAAGCCAACCTCCACTTGATACGAGTCTCCGCAGCTCTTCGACCGGGTCGGGCTCGCGGTCGATTACCTCGGCGGCTCGAGCGAGATCAGCGACACCTACGTCGGCGTCACCCTGGCGCTCACGCCGACGACTACGGTATCGGCCGGTGCATTTCTCGACAACGATCGGGCCGTTCGGTCCGCCACGTACGACGGCGTCTTCGTGTACCTGACCACCGGCTTCAACGTGGCGAAGCTTTTTGGCGGGCCATCCGCCCAATAAGTGCCCCGACGTTGGGAGAGGCCGTGTCGCACCGACCGCGCAGGCTCGACGGCAACCGCAGCGGAAACGATGCTCGCGTGCGCGTGGACCTTCTCGACGCTGCTCAGGTAGCCAAAATCTCCGTGATCACGCCCTGGTTCAGCGTAAGCGTGGACGACGAAAAGTTCGTCCCAGGTACGCTCGTCGCTCCAAACGTCGATATCATGTCGCCGACGCCCATGATCTGAGCGAGCGTGACGAGCAGGTCGTTGTGGAAGCGATTGTTCAGCGGAGGGCGATTGCCCGGAGTCGAGTACTGCCCCTGCAAGTTGAGCGGGAAGCGCACGAGCTGACCCGTCTTGAGCACACCGCTGTTCTTGCCTCCGATCAGGACGAACGGCGTGTCATCGTGGTTATGATACGCCCCCATATCGAGCTCGCTCCCCCAGCAAATCACGGTCTGATCCAGCAGGTTCTTTTGGGTCTTGGTCTGGAGCTGACTGAGCGAGTAGGCGAATGCCGCGACTTGCTGAGCATAAAAGGCGTCAATCGCACATAGCTGGGGGGTATAAAGGTTGTCGGCCGTGGACGGCGCCGCCGCGTAAAGGGGATCCGCCACGTCATAATCTCCGCCGGGGATGAGCCCATAGTAGGACGCCGGCCCCTGATGGGAATACGAGTGGTGAGTCTGCGTCTGGGGGTTCTGCGTCGTGTTGAGCCAACTATGGATGGTAGGGCTCAGCGCCTGCGAAAGCTGAAAACTCGCCACCCGCGTGAGGTCGCACGCGAGCGACATGGCGAGGATGTTGGACATCGCGCTGATGTTGTTGAGAAAGGGATCGTTCGTCCCGCACGTGTTCGTCCCGCCGAAAGGATCCCCCGCCGGTTGTGGACCGATCGTCGGTTGTTGGCACGCCGCCGCGGCCGCCGCGGCATTGGAAACCTGGGTTACGGCCGCGTTCCACATGCTCTGGAGGGACCGAAGCTGGATGCGATCTTCCGTGCACACGCGCGCGGCCAATGAATTCAACTCCGAGTTGACCTGAGCCTGCACCTGCGCGCGAATGAGCGGCTTGGGGTCGGGCCCCATCGTTGTAGCGGCAGTGGGGAAGTACGCGTTCATCGCGGCCGAAGGGGTCGTGATCGGATCGACATAGTTGGAGAGGCCGCCGGTGGGTGGGCCATAGAGCATACGGGTGTGAACGTCGCGCGATTGCTCGTCGCATGCGCTCACCGCGTAAAGGGGAATGGTCGGATGGGCGGTGTTCACGCCGCTTGCGATCAGCGCTTGAGAAATCGCTTGGTCGATGCTCCAGTTGCTCGCGTGCTGGCCATCCGGACAGGTCGCGCCGGTCCAAAGAGACGCCATGCCCGCTTCGTGGGTTCCGCCATTGGCCGCTGCGTTGTTGAGACCGTCCAGGACGATCACCTGACTCGTCAGATCCACTTTATTCACGCCGGCCTGCGTGAAGGCAGACAAGGTGGGTCGGAATGTGCCCGGCGATCCCGCGGTGGCCGTCGAACTGAGGGGGGTGACGGCCGCCGCCGTCCCCGTCGCCGGCGGCCCATAGGCCCCCCACAGCGGCCGAACGCAGCCGCAGGAGGTGTAAAGAAGGACAAGGTACATGGGCTCGCTCGAGGCATCCCCTGCCGCATAACTCGGAACGCCGCGCAAAAACGGATACGTAAGTGCGCTGGCGCCAACGAGCTTGAGGAAGCGCCGACGCTCTGCAAGGTACCGACTCATGGACATGAACTCCCAGCATCCGCTGCTTCGCAGGCAGCGCCGATGACCGAACGGTAACTGAAGGCGTCGCTACCCACGATCGCCAAGAGAAGTTTCTGGATGTTCAAACTGCTCGCTGCGAAGGCGCTGTAGAACTGCTGCATGGAGCATGCGTCGTCCGCCGTCTCGAGCCGACCCAGCGAGTACCGGAACGCCTGAAGGGCGAAGCACTCGTTCACCTGTGTCGAGCCGGCCAGCGTCTCGATCAGGCCGCCCGAACCGGTCGCGCCGTTGAAGGTGGCATTGAGTTCGTTCGGCTGCGCGGGGGGGCATCCTGAGTCGGGCGTATCGCAAGGGAAAATCTGCCCCGTCACGTCGAGGGCAGGGCCCGAGGTCGCCCCGTTCTCATCCAAGGCTTGATAGGCACCCGTCGCGTCGTAATTGCCTAAACCGAAACCAATGAAATCCATGTAATGGTGGCATCCGTAGCAAACTTGAAACAGCTCCGTGTGCGCCTGGAAGAGTTGTCGGGTGGTTCCCCCATCGGGTACGGCGGCCGGCAGCGCTGGAACGCTCGGGGGTGGGTCCCCGACCGGCTCGCAGAGGATGTCTTCACGAATCATCTTTCCGCGGAGCACCACCGAGGGCAGAAGCGAGTGCGAGTTGCCAGCGAGAATGCTGCCGTTGGTCAAGATCCCCTCTCGATTGGGGAGCGTGGTCTGGTAATATTGATTCTGCCCCGACAGGGTGAGAGCCGAGTCGTTGACCGTAACGGCGGCCCCCGATCCGAGGCTGACGGGGCCGTAGAACGCGGCCAGGTCTGCGTTCACGTACGAGGAGGGCGACGTGAGAAGCTCCGTCAGCCCCCCGTTCTCGGTCAAGATGAGCTGCGACACGTTGGTGCGCGTCTCGTCCTGCATCTCCTGACCGATGGTCGGGTACTTGGCCCAGTTCGTGAAGATGACGTCCTTGCCGGAGGGGGGGGCTGCAATCTCGAGCCACTGCGTCGTGAAGTCGTTGATGGCGTCGACGGCCTTCGGGTCGGCCAGCATCCGCTGCGCTTGCGCCTGAATCTGAGTGGGAGTCGACAGCGTCCCCGAAGCGGCCGCGCTCATGAGCGTCGCGTCCGGAAGGGTGCGCCACAGAAAGAAGGAGAGCCGGGCGGCGATCTCGTTCTGTGAGAGCAGCATCGAGTTGCCGGTCGGCGTCGAGCCGTCTCCGAGCTCGATCACGTAAAGGAAATAGGGGGAAGAGAGGACGGCGGTGATGACCGCCTGGATGCCCGTCACAAAACCGAGTTGGTTGGGGGCGTCCGCGATGTTCGAATAGATCGTGAAGAGCGCACTCGATTCGTCCGAATCGAGATGTCCCCGGAAGGCCCGGTTCGCGAACGCGCTGATGAACTGCTGGGCGCATGCGTCGTTCTGTGCAGGACAAGCGGGGATGCCATTCAGGTTGTAGACGTTGGTGAGTTTGCTCGGGCCGCTTGCGCCGCCATCGTCCGCGGTGCTGCTGGCGACTGCGGTCTCTGCGAGAGTTTCGGCGGCGGAAAGGTACTGCTGGGCAACGAGTTCGCTGACCGGTGCGTACGTGTTCGTCTGCAAGTTCACGCCGGTAGCCATGGGGCTCTCCAGCACGAAGTTCGTGGCCGGCTGGGTCGTGTCGCCCAGCAAGTCACGCACCATGTTGTTGTACTCGATGCGCGAAATGCGACGCATGAGCGAAAAGTCGACCGTCGGGCCTGCGGATGCGCACGCGCCGTTGAAGGCCGAGACCCCAAGCACGGCCGGAGCCGTGGGCGCGCAAGCACCGGCATCCGTCGACGGCGCGCCGACCCCCCCGCCTATCGTCGTCGTGCCCGTCGTTGTGCCAGCACTCCCACCTGAGCTCGAAGTTCGGTCGAACGCGCGTCCGCTCTGCGCGCACGCCGGAGCGAGTGCTGCAGCCGCAGCAAACGCAAGCGTGCCGAGCAAAAGCAACGAGACGGATGACCGCATGGCTCTTAGACTAGCTCAATCGTCGAACGAGACTCGTTCGGCTTGGCAAAAATTCATTGACAAGCGTCGCCACGTCAGGGTGCGCGAGGCGCGAAGCGCCGCCCTGATCCGCTGCGGCGTTGCCGGAATTTCATCGATCGAGACGTTAAACGGCGCCAGCGCATCGTTGACGGCGTTGATGATCGCCGCCGGCGCGCCGATGGTGCCGCCTGCCGTGCATGTCGCGCCGCGTGTCGATCTGCGCGATCGTGGTGGACGCAGTCATGTACACCATGCTCGTCGCGCCCACGAAAAACGCCGCGAACACGGCCGCGTTCACCGATGGCATGACCGACAAGAGCAGCATGGCGCAGCCGAGCGCGAGCGCTCCGACGATCACGTGCCGGAGCTCCACGAGCCGCTTGTGCGCCACGATGAGCGTGCCTATCACCGCGCCGGAGCTCATCATGGCGTAGAGCACGGCGAACGCGACCTCGGTGCCGTGAAGCGATCGGGTGACGAGCAGCGGCAGCGCCACGCGCAGGTTGAAGGAGAAGAGCCCGACGCACGCGAACATCGCGAAGCTGATCCAGAGCCGCGGGACCGACGCGACGTAGGCGAGCCCCTCGCGCACCTCCCGACCGGTGCGCGCCTTGGGTGGCTGCCGGAAGAGCTCGCGCTCGCGCATCATGACGAGACAGGCGATCACGGCAAGGTACGTGACCGCATCGAGGGCAAAGCACCAGCCGAAGCCGACGGTCGTGACGAGCGCGCCCGCCAGCGCCGGCCCCGAAACCTGCGACAAGGCGACGATCGTGCTGTAAAGCACGACCGCGTTCGGCAGGTCGTCCTTCGACACCATCTCCGGGACGAAGGAGCGCCGGAGCGGGTTGTCGAAAGCCAAGAGCACGCCGCCCGCGAGGGCGAGCGCGTACAGCACGGCGAGCGACGGATGGGGCAGGAACGCCAGGACGGCGAGCGTCGCGGACTGAGCCATCTCGAGGCTCTGCGTCACGAGCAGCGCTCGACGCTTGTCGGTCCGGTCCGCCACCGAGCCGGCCCACGCCGAAAGCACGACCAGCGGCCCGAACTGGCATGCGGCGAGCGCGCCGACGGCGAGGCCGCTGTGTCCGAGCTTGAGCACGAACAGGATGAGCGCGACGTTGGTGAGCTGGTTGCCCGTATTCGAGATCGACTGGCCGATGAAGAAGAGCCGAAAGTTGTAGGTCCCGAGCGACTGGAACGTCTTGCCGAGCGCGGCCCGCACGCGACCGTGGGCGGCGGAGAAGGTGGACGAAAGCGGCGTGACCGTGGACATGAGCGGCGGACTAGGACTCGGGACGCCCGGCGTCGGCGAGGCGCTCGAGAAGCTCGATCGACTTTTCGAGCGCGGGGCGCTCACGCGGCGAAACGACACTCTCGATGGCTCGGGCGAGCCACGCGTCGCGCGACGCGATCGCCGACGCGAACAGGCGATGGCCGGCCGGTGTAACGCGGATGACGCTCTTGCGGCCGTCGGTCGGGTCGGCCTCGGAGCGGACGAGCCCTGTGCGCTTCAACGCCGCGAGCGTCTGCGTGATCGCCTGGTGGGTGACGTGCTCGGTGGCGGCCAGCCCGGACGCCGTGGTCGGCCCGTGGTCGCGGAGCCGTTGGATCACGGCGACGTGCGCGATCGGCAGCGCGACGCCGGCCCAGGCCGCCTCGCGGAAGCGCGCGCGCAAGCGCTTGATCGCGACGGCAAGCCGGAACGCCAGCGGGTCGGCGGCGCTTCGAGCTCGGTTCGCGGTCATGCCATCAGCATCATTTATACAAGACACTTGCGCAAGTGCCTTGCGTACTTCAGACTGGGCCGATGCCCGACCAAGCCGACCCCTCCGCGCTGCTCGTGATGGACGTCCAGCCTGGGATCATCGACCGCACGCCGGACCCCGCCGCCTACGTCTCGCGCGTCACCGAGGCGGTGCGAGCAGCGCGCGCCCACGGCATTCCGGTGATCCACGTGGTTGTCGGCTTCCGCCCCGGCATGCCCGAGGTGAGCATGCGCAACCAGGCCTTCAGCGGCGTCAAGCAGCAGCGCCCCGCCTTCCTCTCCGACCCGCGACCCGCGATCACTCCGGAAGGCGGCGAAGTGGTCGTGACCAAGCGCCGCGTGAGCGCGTTCACGGGCAGCGATCTCGAAGTCGTGTTGCGTGCCGGAGAGACCCACCACCTCGTGCTGTGCGGCATCGCGACGAGCGGCGTCGTCCTCTCCACTCTGCGGGAGGCCGCCGACAAGGATTACCGGTGCACGGTGCTCGCCGACCTCTGCGCGGATGCGGACGCCGAGGTACACGCGGTGCTCACGGGCAAGGTGTTTCCGCGACAAGCGCGCGTCATCAACGCGGCGGATTGGGTGGCGGCTCTCCGGTAGTGCGCCTTGGCGCGAAGCAACCCAACGTCGAGACGTACGCGCGGACGACCGAATCGCTTGACCGCCGAAGGCGGCTTCGCTCCTACTGTTCTCCGTGACCAGCAAGCGCGTGCCCGGTGGGGTGGTGCACAACCTGCCCGCAGACCTCCGTGAGGCGCTGATCGCCAACTCCACGGCACTCGCTGCCTGGAGGGACATCACGCCCTTGGCACGCAACGAGTTCATCTGCTGGGTCGAGGATGCGAAGCAAGAGATGACGCGAGGGCGCCGCATTCGCCGGACCCAGGAGGAGCTGGAAGAAGGTCAGCGGCGTCCCTGCTGCTGGCCCGGGTGCAAGCACCGTGCGCGCACGGGTGGGTGACCGAGGTCGAGTGTCGGGGTCGGGGTCGGGGTCGCGGTCGAGTGTCGAGGTCGCGGTCGGGGTCGCGGTCGGAGTCGCGGTCGCGGTCGGGGTCGCGGTCGCGGTCGCGGTCGCGGTCGGGGTCGCGGTCGGGGTCGAGGTCGGGGTCGCGATCGATGGGATCGCTATCTCCCGCGCAGCGAAGGATCCTCCGTCGAGATTCTCGGCGGCTCAAGGTTCGATTGGTGCGGAGGCGGGTCCAGCATGACGCGGGCTCGTGCGCTCGCCGAGAGGACCTTGTCCGTCACGGTGTAACCGGTTGCCATGGCGACGGCCAGAAACGCGCCTAGAATCGCGGGCGGCCCCGGAAGGGGGATTTCGAAGAAGCGGCAACCAATGCCGATCAGGACACCGACAACGACTCCACAGATAGTCTTTACGATCACGCGTCCTCCTCGGCTTGTGAGCCATCGCTTCGTTTAGAGGGTGGGTACAAGGACATGCTTTTTGCCGGACGCTCCCGCCTGCACCGCCGCATAGGCGTCGACAGCCCGCTCCAAAGACCAGGTCTGAACGGACGGCGGCCGCAAATGACGGCTTTCGAATCCCGGTCGGAGGCTGTCCATGATCGTCGCGATCTGCGGGCCGGTGAACCCCATGGAGTCGACCCCGATCAAGCGCAGGCGATTGTGATAGAAGTCTCTTAGGTTGAAGGCGACTCGTCCATCCCCCAGGCTCGTGATCGCCACTTGGCGACCGCCCATACGCAGCGACTTCAAGCACGACTCGAACATCGGGCCGCCGACGCAGTCGAACGCGAGGTCAACGCCCTTTCCCGTCGTCCACGCTCTCGTTTCGACGGTCAGATCCTTATTTTTCGCGTTGATGAAGGCGTCAGCGTCGGACGGGTTGTCCAAAATATCGGCACCGATCACTCGGGCTTCCTTCCAATGCGCAATTTGGATGGCCGCTTGGCCGACCGCTCCCACGGCGCCGGTGACCAACAGGGTTTCTCCTGCTTGGATCTGGGCAGCGTCGACCAGTGCCGCCCATGCCGTCAGGTACGGAATGCCGACGGCAGCCGCTTCCGACATCGAAAGCTGTGCCGGTTTCTCGGAGAGCGAATCCAAGTCCACGATGACGTATTGGGCGTGCGTTCCGTCTTGGGTGGCGCCCAGCCCCGGGCCACTTCCCCAGACCTCCTTGCCCGTCCATCCGTCGCCGATGGCAACCACCCCCGCATAGTCGCGCCCCGGAACGCGCGCGAGCGGAGAGTGGAAAGCTCCCGCAACGTTCTTCACATCGCTCGGGTTTACCGCCGAGGCGCGCACCTCGACCAGCGCCTGACCCGGACGTAGCTCGGGGACTCCGAGTTCTTCGAGCGTGAGAACGGAGGGCGGCCCGTATTTTTCGAAACGAAGGGCCTTCATCGTTTTCATGGGTATCTCCGCACAGGTTTCGGCCAAAGCTCGATGACTGCAGCGTCCCCGAGGCTGGCCTCCTCGCTCCCCACAGCTTGGGGGAGCTCAGGCCAGGTTGCGTTGGACGGGGCGGTCTCGTTGCATTCTCGTGCAACGCGCCCACTAGGTTGAACCCGCTACTTCTGCACCGCCGTGCAGTCTATTTGTCAGCGAAGAGAAACGACGTCGGAAGGCCGGCCCCGGGGTGGACGCCGGCGGGCTTGAGGCCGGCGCCGGTGAACCAGCCCGCGTAGTCTTCGACCGAATACGTCTGGCCTTTCCGCGTCCACATGAGCATCGAGAGGGCGAAGAGCGCTCCCATGGGGTTTTTGAGCTCTGCGTCGTAGAGGAAATCCTGTACGGCGATACGACCGCCGGGCGCCAACGACGCGGCCACCTTCTTGGTGAGGGACGCGCACGTCGGCGCGTCGAAGTGGTGGTACACGTGGCTCAAGAGGATCAGGTCGTACGGTCCCTGGTAGTCCACATCGAACAAGTTGCCCTCGATGTAGCGGACGCGCGTGGAGTCGACGCCCGCTCGCTGGGCCCACCGCCGGGTCTCGACGAGCACGTTCGGCCAGTCGAGCGAAGTCAGGTGCACGTTCGGGCGTGACGCGAGCGTGAAACCATAGAGGCCGCTGCCTGCGGCGACGTCGAGCACGCGGACCTTTTGCCGCCCCGCGAACCAGGGTGCCAGTAGACCATCGAGCGCGCTCGCGGCGGGGCCCGCCATGGCCGCCGTCGACCGTGCGAACTCCTCCCAGAACGAATGGCGCGGCGTCTCCGCGTGCTCGGCCATGACCGTGCCGTCGTGGCGAACCGCCTCGGCAAGTTTGTCGGACGACGAAAAAAACATGGAGCTCGTGAAGACCAGCGACAGGTCGCCCATGTACGTGGGCTTGCCCCGTACGAGGAACTGCTCGGAGACCGGCGCCAGCGCGTACGTCGCTCCGTTCTTCTGGAGGAGTCCAAGCGCAGCGAGGGCGTCGACGAGAATCCGTGTGCCACGCTCCGGGCAATCGATGCCGCGCGCAATCGCCGGCGCCGTGGCGTTGCCTTCGGAAATCTTGGTGAACACGCCGAGCTGAATGCCCGCCTTCAAGATTCCGCTCGCCTGAACGCCCTGCATCAACTGCATCACCGTTTCGGGTCCCTGTTGGTTCACGGTTCCTCCTCAAGTCTCGCGCAAGACCGCGCGCGCGGCACGGTATGCCGAACTCTCGTAATTCACAATACGCGCCCAATCCTCGGTTTCCCTGGGGGCCGAGTCTTTTCTCCCTGGGTCGGGGCTCGCGCGTCGCGCGGCATCGACCTTTCACCGTCGTCGCCACGCCTACGTTCGCCGATCAGGAGTGCCAGAACCGGACGGCGCGTGGTGTTCGCTCGCCAGTGGGCGTCGTATGGCTCACGTCCTTCCGTAGTACAGGTCGTCGGTCACCTTCTCGAGCCACTCGACGTTCTTGCCGTCGAGCGATTCCTGAATCGCGATGTGCGTCATCGCTGTGGCCTTCGACGCGCCATGCCAGTGCTTCTCGTTCGGGCCCACCGTGACGACGTCGCCTGGGCGGATCTCTTCGATGGGTCCGCCCCAGCGCTGGTGAAGACCGCAACCGAAGGTGACGATGAGCGTCTGTCCGAGCGGATGCGTATGCCAGTCGCTGCGCGCGCAAGGTTCGAAGGTCACGTACGCGCCGCCCGCGCGGGCAGGCGGGCTCGACTGGAACAGGGCGTCGATGCGCACGGTGCCGGTAAAATGCTCAGCCGGTCCCTTCTGGGACGGCTGCGAGCCGCTTCGCTTCAGGTCCATCGTTCTACCCGTTCCTTTCGTGTCGCTCACCCGCGACTTCGTCGAACGCGAGCGAGGTCGACAGGTCGCGGAATGCGTCGACCTGCTGCCGAAGCGCTGCGACCGACTGCTCGGCCGTCCCGATCGCATCGGCGCCGGCGATGAAGCGCAGCGGGGGGCGCTCGTGGTCGGTGAGGGTCATCAGCGCCCGGGCGAGCTTCGCCGGGTCGCCGCCCTGCTTGCCGTTCTGCGATTTCCAGAACTCGAGCTGTTTGGCTCGGGGCTCGGCGTAGTCCGCGATGGAGGGCTTCGCATACTGGGTCGATTGCTCCGTCAGGAGTTCGGTGCGGAAAAATCCTGGGTTCACGATGGTGGTACGGATCCCGAACGGCGCAACCTCGGGCGCGAGCGACTCCATCCAGCCCTCGAGGCCGAACTTCGACGCAGCGTAGGCGGAGCAGAACTCGAAGCCGACCAGACCGGCCGACGAGGAGATCGAGACGATGTGTCCCGAGCGCTGCTTGCGCATCACCGGCAAGACGGCGCGGGTGACGTTCATCGGCCCAACGAGGCTCGCCGCCAACTGCCGATCCACCTGCTCCGGCGACAGCTCTTCGAAGTAGCCCGCGTAGAAGCTCGCCGCATTGTTGACCAGCACGTCGATGCGGCCGAACCGATCGACGGCAGCCCGCACCGCGGCCTCGGCGTCGGCGCGGCTCGTGACGTCCAGCTTTACGGCCAGCCGATCGTCGGACTGCCCCAAGGCATTGGACACGCGGCCGATGTCACGGCCCGTGGCCACAACCGCGTGGCCGTCCGCCAGGGCGGCCTTGGCGAAGTCGACGCCCATGCCACGGCCGGCACCGGTGATGAACCAGACCTTCTTCTTGCCCATGACCTCTCCTTTTTCGCGGCCCTCGGCCCCGAATCGAACCGTACACGATGAAGGATGCGCTCTACGGGCGCGCCGGAGTAGACCCCCTTTCGAGCGACAGCCTGTTTAGCGGTTCTTGACAATGACGGTTTCGCGGCCTTTTTCGATTGGGTGAGCGCGGTCCCGGTCCAGCAACTGGCCCCTACGACTTGCAGCGTGTTTCTGACGGAAGTGCTGCGGACAGGGCTGGGTCACGACACCCTCAGGGATTCCAATCGCCCAGCGCGGATCGGATGCGGGTCTCGTCTCCGAGCAGCCCGAGCGCCCACCCCGTCTGGCACCGCTCGAGCAGCCGGGTCACCTCGTCGATGCGGGCGTGCTCGATGCGCTCCGGCGCGCCGTCGAGCGTCTCGAGGGGCCAGCCCAGATTCCACGTGTTGGCGATCCGCAGCGCCAGCAATTCGGTCGTGTCGAAGGCAAAGTTGAAGCCGCTCGCGGCCGAGCGGCGCGCATTCGTGAAGCGTGCCTCGTCGAGAAACCGGGCGGCCGGCTGATCGACAAAGCGCCGCACGGCCCCGATGGCCAGCGCAAGGTGGGCCGTGTCGACTTTACCGTCCAACGCGAACAGGGCGGTGCCGCCGCGAAGGGTAATGACGTGGCCGTTTATGGCGTACGACGCTGCCGTGCGCTCGCGGAGCTCCTCATAGAACTCTCCGCTAACGGCGGCTTCAAACACGGCCGCGGAGCCCGAGTTCTCGCCGTCCAGGCGCGGTAGGACGCATCGAAAGGCCAAACGCGCGTCCGCGCGGCCGGGCACATTCTGCACGATCAGGCGCGCGCCCGGCGCGTCGGCGGCTGCCTCCAGGGGCGGGGGCGGGGCGCTTACCGAGTCCGCCGCCGCGGCGTGCCCGCCGCCCAGTTGTTCGGCGATGATGCGCAGCGCTCGGTCGGGGTCCACGTCGCCGACCACGACCACCAAGCCGTTGTCAGGCCTGCGGATGGCGTCGATGAATGCGTACACGTCTTTCGGCCTCACCGCGCGCAGGTCGTCGCTCGTCGCCGAACGGCCGTAGGGGTGCGACCCGAAAAACACCGAACTCAACCGACGATCGAAGACGTTGTCCGCGGCACGATCCTGCTTGCCGTAAACGTCAACGCGGCTCGAGAACTGCGAAGGCGGCCAGAACACGCGAAATTCGTGTTCGTTCTTGAGCTCCCTGAACGTCAGGTCGAGATCGGATCCGGCCGACCGCAGCAGCTCCAGTGTCAGGTCGCTGCCAACCCAGTCGCGATACGCGACACCCAGCGCCGCGGCAGCCATCCTGGTTCGCTCCTTGGCCCAGAGCGATGCGACGGCCGCGCCCGGAGTCCGCTCGTCGCCATTGCCGCCGTGGTAGGCGAGCACGACGGTGTGAAAGGGAGATCGGGGGCGAGGCAGGACGACGACCTCCAAGCCATTGTCGAGTCGCACGCGCTTCGCCCGGGCAATGCCCGGCGGATGCATCCACGATTGAAAGTTGCCGTCGTCCGCCGGCGCAGAGTCCGGCTCGAGCACGCGAGTCCCGACCGATTCGTCTCCGGCGATCGCTCCGCTTCGTTCGCCGGGCGAAAGCGGGCGAACCAGCAGCACGTGCGCGCGTTCCGAGGTCAGTTCTCGACGATAGAAGTCGGCCACGGCGTTCGACTCGACCGCAAGGGTTCGTTCCGCCCGGGCACGCAGATACGCCGGGTCGCCCATGATCTCCAGAGACGTTGCCGCGTCGCGCGTTCGCGCGACGAGCGGCTCCTGGGCGCCGAGAAGCTCCGTTGCAACGGCTTGCTTATAAGGGGCAAACGGCACGCCCAAGTACTCGGAAAAACCGTGGCGCATGGTGCGAATGAGCGAGTCGGCGCTCGACTTCGGATCGGCGCCCTGCTTCAGGTTCGCCACGACGTAGAAGAGGCTTGCGTCGGCTCCGAATTCGACGTCGGCGGCGACCCGCGCGATATCCGAATCGTGATCGTAGACGTGGTGCCAAAACGTTGCGCCCACCATGTTGGCAACGAGCACCGCGGCGTCGGAGATCGGCGACCCCTCGGGCGGGATCGCCCAACCGATCCAGAGCTCCGGCGTTGCGACCGCCAGAGGGCGCGTCGAGAGTGGGCTCGAGGGCCCACCCTCCGGGGCGTCCTTGGGGTCGTGCGTTCGCCCCGCGGCCGGGGGCGCGGCCACCCAGCCGTGCGCGGCCTCAACCTGCGCCAGCATGTCCTGCTGCGCCTGCAGCGACGAGGGGCCGCTGACGGCAAGGACGCTGTGGTCCGGACGGTAGTGGAGTCTTGCAAACGCGCGTGCGTCCTCCAACGTCAACCGGTCGATGCTGGCTTCGTCCCCCCCTTCCCCGTGAGCGTACGGATGCCCATCGCCAAATACATCCGCCGCGAGCCACGTGAGCCCCGAGCCTGAGACGCGGAAGTGAAGTTCATCGCGAACGACCTGCCGCTCGTGCTCGAACGCAGCGAGGTCGATGGAGGCGAGCGGATCGCTCAGCATGTCGCCGAAGAGTGCGAGCAACGCCGGGAGATTCTGGGAAGGCCCGAACGCGTAATAGGTCGTCGAGTCCCATAGGGTCGATCCGTTGTACGTGGACCTGCCGACACCCAGCGACTTGAACTTCGACACGAGTCTGGCATCGCCATGCCGGGCTTCAAACACCAAATGCTCGACGAGGTGGGCTAGCCCCCCCTTGCCGGGGGGATCGTCGGCCGACCCCGCGTCGACGACCCACACGACGCCTGCCGTTCCGAAGTCCGGTGCCGCCTCAAAGGTCGCGCGGACGCCGCTCGCCAGCGTGGCGCGCGAGGTTGCAGTTCCGACGGCCCGGCCGCTGGGTCCAATAGCGGGACGCGCGATGCAAGCACCCGCGAGCATCATGCCCAAGTACGTCGCGAGTCTGCCCCCACGGCCGCGCATCGCCGAACATCGTACGCTCGCACGAGCCGACTGTCAGCGAAACTGCACCGGACCGAAGGCGAGTCCCAGCCGCAGGACTCGCGACCGGTCATCGAGGCCGAACCGCATCAAACGCCTCGGTCGCCGGAGCTCATGGGTCATCCCGTTCGAGCAAGCAGGCGGAAGGCCTCTTCGGACGGCTGCGGAGCGATCCGTGCCTCGCGGCGACGGCGCAGCAGGGCGTCGAGCGACCAGGAGCCGGGACCCACGACGAGTAGGAAGATCGAGGTGAGAATCTGGGCGTAGTCGGAGCGCGTCTCGTGCATCACTGCCCAGAAGCCCACCTTGGGCAGCGCCGGCGGGAGCGGCAGGGGAGACGTTCCGAGATAGAGCCCGATCTTCGTCGTGAGGATGGCGACCACCATCTCGACGATGAAGGGAATCGCGATGACGCGCGTGAAGAGGCCCGCGATCAGAAGGATGCCGCCGCCGATCTCGAGACTACCGATCAAGGTGGCGGTGAGCGCGGGCATCGGAATGCCGAGCTTGGTGAAGCGCCCGACTCCCTGATTCGGATAGACGAACTTGAGGATGCCCTCGGAGAGAAAGACGCCTCCCACCATGAGGCGCATCATCAGGGTGGACCGAGGAGCCGTCAGCGGAGGGTTGAACAGCAAGTCGAGCAGTCGCTGGATTGGTTTCATACCGTTGACAACGGCAGGCCCCTGTCATTGGTTCCCAGGGTCGCTCTCACTCTCCTGCCGCCACTCGGCGGGCGCGCATCTCCAGGCTCCCGCCGATCGGGTGCCGCGGTCGCCGACCGCGCGATCATCTCTCCGCAATGGCGCGCCGCGTTTGCCGGCCCGCCCGTCGCCCGGGCACACCGCGCTTCGTCTCCGCCGCCGGGTACGCGGAGCGCAGCACCGCCGCGATCTCTCGCAGCGCGGGCTCGAGCGCCGATCCTTTGCGCCAAATCACCGCGATGGTCCGATGGGCGGCACGACCGGCGAGCGGGCGAACATGAAGACGTGCACGCCGCGCCTCGGCGTCGATCGCGAGCGCGGGGATCAAAGTGATCCCCGCGCCTCCTGCGACCATCTGCACCAGCGTCGAGAGGCTCGTCGCGCGAAATTCCCCCTCGCGCATCCGCGCTGTCCCGCACGCCTCGAGCGCCTGATCGCGAAAGCAGTGCCCCTCGTCGAGCAGAAGGAGCTCCTCGCCTCGAAGCTCCGCCTCCGTGACCGGCCCTTTTTTCGCCGCGAGCGGGTGCTCCGGCCGCGTGACGAGCACGAATGGATCGGAGGCGACGATCTCCCGCATGACGTCGCCGACGTCGGCCTCGAGCGCCAGGATCGCGCCTTCGATTTCGCCGGCCCCGAGCTTCTCTACCAGCGCATCCGTCTTTTCTTCGGCCCACGCGATGCGCAGCGTGGGTAGCTTCCGCCGGAGCGCCGGCGTGACCGAGGGGAGCAGATACGGAGAAATCGTCGGGATGACGCCGAGCCGAATCGTCCCCGAAAGCGGATCGGCGACGAGCTGCGCGGCGCGCACGATCTCGTCGGCCTCGAGAAGCAGGCGCTTCGCCCGCTCGACGATTTCGTGACCGGCCGCTGTGACCAGAACGCGTTTGTGCGCCCTCTCGAAGAGGCGCACGCCGAGCGAGCCCTCGACCTGCGCGAGCTGCGCGCTGAGCGACGGCTGCGAGACGTGGCAGCGCGCGGCGCCGCGCCGAAACGACAGCTGCTCCGCGACGGCGACGACGTACTGAAGCTGGCGGAGCGTGAACGGGTGTGGCGCGGCGCTCATGGCGCAGCCGATAGTACCAGCCTATCGATACCATCCAATCAATCAATTGGATGCATCGTGGTCTGGACGATAGGGTGAGTGCCGTGACGCTGTTCTCGACCAGGAGATCCCCATGAGCGACGAGACGAAGAAAGCCCAGTGCCCGTTTCCGCACGCCGCCGGCAGCGGCACGTCGAACCGTGACTGGTGGCCGAACGAGCTCCGGCTGGACCTGCTTCATCAGCACTCGTCCAAATCCAACCCGATGGGCGAGGACTTCGACTACTCCAAGGCCTTTCGGAGCCTCGACTTCGCGGCAGTGAAGAAGGATCTCGCGGCGCTGATGACCGCGTCACAAGACTGGTGGCCGGCGGACTTCGGTCATTACGGCCCGCTGTTCATCCGAATGGCGTGGCACAGCGCCGGCACCTACCGCGTGGGCGACGGCCGCGGCGGAGCCAGTCGGGGCCAGCAGCGCTTTGCGCCGCTCAACAGCTGGCCAGACAACGTCAGCCTGGACAAGGCGCGTCGCCTGCTGTGGCCCATCAAGCAGAAGTACGGTCGCCAGATCTCGTGGGCCGATCTCTTCATCCTCACCGGCAACGTCGCGCTCGAAACGATGGGCTTCAAGACCTTCGGCTTCGGCGGCGGTCGCGAAGACGTCTGGGAGCCCGATCAGGATGTCTACTGGGGCAGCGAGAGGACGTGGCTCGGTGGCGACAAGCGCTACTCGGGAGAGCGCGACCTCGAGAACCCGCTCGCGGCGGTGCAGATGGGCCTCATCTACGTCAACCCGGAGGGCCCGAACGGCAACCCCGATCCGCTCGCGGCGGCGAAAGACATCCGCGAGACGTTCGCGCGCATGGCGATGAACGATGAAGAGACGGTCGCGCTGATCGCCGGCGGCCATACGTTCGGCAAGACGCACGGGGCCGGCCCGGCATCGCACCTCTCCGCAGCTCCGGAAGGCGCAGACATCGAGGCGCAGGGCTTCGGCTGGGCGAGCAGCTTTGGCACCGGCAAGGGCGGCGACGCGATCACGAGCGGCCTCGAAGTCACGTGGGCCACCACGCCGACGAAGTGGAACACCGACTTCTTCAAGCACCTCTTCGGCTACGACTGGGAGCTGACGAAGAGCCCGGCCGGCGCGCACCAGTGGAAGCCGAAGGGGAACGCCGGCGCGGGCACGGTTCCACATGCCCACGACGCGTCGAAGCGCATCGCGCCTTCCGTGCTCACCACCGATCTCTCGCTGCGGTTCGACCCGGCGTACGAGAAGATCTCGCGACGCTTCTTGGAGCATCCGGAACAGCTCGCCGAGGCGTTCGCGCGCGCGTGGTTCAAGCTCACGCACCGCGACATGGGTCCGCGCACGCGCTACCTCGGCCCGGAGGTTCCGGCCGAAGAGCTCATCTGGCAAGACCCGCTCCCCAAGGTCGACCATCCGCTCATCGACGACAAGGAGGTCGCGTCGCTGAAGAGCAAGCTCCTCGCCTCGGGTCTGTCCGTCGCCGAGCTCGTCTCGACCGCGTGGGCGTCGGCCTCCACGTTCCGCGGCTCCGACAAGCGCGGCGGCGCGAACGGCGCGCGCATTCGTCTCGCGCCGCAGAAGGACTGGGCGGTCAATCAGCCCGCGGAGCTGGCGAAGGTGCTGACGACGCTCGAAAACGTCCAGCGCGCGTTCAACGCCGCGGCCGCCGGCGGCAAGAAGGTCTCGCTCGCCGATCTGATCGTGCTCGGCGGCGCCGCCGGCATCGAACAGGCCGCGAAGAATGGAGGTTACGCGCTGACCGTTCCCTTCACGCCGGGGCGCACGGATGCAACGTCGGAGCAGACCGATGCGGCGTCGTTCGCCGCGCTCGAGCCGAACGCGGACGGGTTCCGCAACTACCAGAAGGCCGCGTACAGCGTGCCGGCCGAAGTGCTCCTCATCGACAAAGCGCAGCTCCTGACGCTGACCGCGCCCGAGATGACGGTCCTCGTCGGGGGTCTGCGCGTGCTCGGTGCCAACACCGGATCGTCGAAGCACGGCGTTTTCACGGATAAGCCGGAGGCGCTGACCAACGACTTCTTCGCGAACCTGCTCGACATGGGCACGGAGTGGAAGGCCGTGTCTGCCGCGAAGGACGTCTTCGAGGGGCGCGACCGCAAGACCGGTGAGCCGAAGTGGACCGGCACGCGCGTCGATCTCGTCTTCGGCTCGAACGCGCAGCTTCGCGCGTTGGCGGAGGTCTACGCAAGCTCGGACGCGCACGAAAAGTTCATCCGCGACTTCGTCGGCGCGTGGACGAAGGTGATGAACCTCGATCGCTTCGACCTCGCGTGAGAGGGCAGGCCATCGGGTTCGAGGTCGAGGTCGAGGTCGGGGTCGGGGTCGGGGTCGGGGTCGGGGTCGGGGTCGGGGTCGGGGTAGTCGGGGTCGCGGTCGAGGTCGAGGTCGGGGTCGCGTGCTGATCGCTACCCGATTGGGGGGCGCGAATCCTTGGAGTAGGATTCTCTCGAGGGGTGCACGTCATGGCGAACGACGAAATCGAGCGGCGGCGCGCATGGGAGCAGGACGGGTTCTTTATCGTGCGACGTCTGGTGCGACCGGAACGGGTGAGTCAGCTGTCGGAGGCCTGCGACCACGTCCTGCAGCAAGTGCGCGGTGCTTCAAGCACGCAAGGACATGTGACCACGCATGTCGCGGGCTTGCTTGCGCCCGACTATTTCGTGCAACGACCCGAGGCACTGACGCAACTTTCGGACTACATGAGCTCGCGCGACGTGCTGTCGCAGATCCACGATCTCGGTCGCGCGGGTGAGGGCCTTCCTAACTTGCGTGACACGCAATACTTCCACGAGCCGTCCACGCAAGACTACGATGGCGCGTGGCATCGCGATGGGGGCGGGTGTGGTCCGAACAACGGCGCGGTCGCCGCAAGGCCGACGCTCCTGCGCTTTCGGATCGCGTTCGCACACGATGACCACCTCGAGTACGTCCCCGGGTCTCACGTGCGCCCCGATACCCCGGAGGAACGAAGCCTGCTTAAGGGAATGGTCCGCAACGCGCCGCCTATCTCCGGGTCGATCCGTATCGATCTCGAGCCAGGCGACGTCTGCGTGTTCGATACCTGGGGCATTCATCGCGCGCGCTACAGGCGTGATCGCATCCGCAGGACGCTCGATCTGCTTTTCGGCTTCGGTCCGCGCAAACTCGTCGATTATTCGGCTCTTCTCGGGCTACTCGCGACGCGACCCTGAACGTCCCCGTCCACCGAGATTAGGCCTTTAGGCGACAGGCGGTCGCTTTCGCGGGATCATCCGTACGCCGTGCGTGCGACCTGAGGAAAACAGAACGTCGCGGTATCGAAACACTCCAAGCATGCGAACCGAAACGTGGCTCGCCCCAGGGTGGCCCGAACAGAGCGTTCGGGGACCGCTGCCGGCGGGCTCGGTGCGCCTGTCGTCAGCGAATCGCACGGAGGAGTCATGGCGAACAAGAGCAATGGCGAAGCAACAGGCTCGAGCGCGAGCAACGGCAAGGCGATGGCGAATCCGTCAACCGTCGAGGTCGTGCAGAAAAAGAAAAAGAAACTGAAGAGAGACAAATACGACGAGGAAATTTTGAAGCTCCAGCATGAGCTCGTCAAGCTGGCCGCCTGGGTTAAGCACAAGGGCCTGCGGGTGGTCGCCCTTTTCGAGGGACGCGACGCGGCGGGCAAAGGCGGCGCGATCAAACGCATCACTGAGGCGGTGAGTCCACGGCTTTGCCGAGTGGCGGCGCTGACCGCCCCCACGGAGCGGGAGCGCGGCCAATGGTACTTCCAACGCTACGTGGCCCATTTGCCGTCTGCGGGCGAGATCGTTCTCTTCGACCGAAGCTGGTACAACCGGGCAGGGGTGGAGCGCGTGATGGGCTTTTGCTCCGACGAGGAGTATCGCGAGTTCATGCGCTCGGTGCCCGAGTTCGAGCGGATGCTCATCCGCTCTGGCATCATCCTGGTCAAATACTGGTTTTCCGTGAGCGACGAAGCGCAGGAGAGCCGGTTTCAAGCGCGCAACCATAGTCCCATCAAACGGTGGAAGCTCAGTCCCATGGATCTCGAGTCCCGCAAGCGTTGGGTCGAATACTCGAGGGCCAAGGACGAGATGTTCAAATTCACCGATCTGCAAGACACGCCGTGGTGGGTGGTCAACGCGGACGACAAGCGCCGCGCGCGGCTCAATTGCGTCAAGCACTTTCTGAGCTGCGTTCCTTACGAGGATTTGACTCCCCAGCCAGTCGAATTGCCCGTGCGCCAACGCGATGACAGTTACGTCAGGCCGCCGATGGGGGCGCAACGCTTCGTCACAGACCACGTCTGACGAAGCGCAGCCGGAAATGCAGGCCCTCGACCCCGACCTCGACGTGATGGCGATCACGACGCTGACGGGGTCCTAGGGTACTTCGAAATCCGACGTAGCCTCCAGCACGAGCCGATTCCGAACGAGCGCGGTAATCCGATCCAAAGGCCTTACGGTCCTTCCGTTGGGGGTCGTGAGGGGGTGCCAGCAGCCACGGGTCGAAGAACTGCCCGAAGCCGGGAGCGCTACCTTGCTGCATCACCAACACGCGAAGGCCTTCCGCACCAGCAGTCAGTGGGTCGACTGCTAGGTCCGCAGCGATCGTCCGATTCGCGTCGAGTGAAATCAACGCCATGCGGCGCGCGCGCCGCTCGTCCGACCAGCTCGCGTCGGTGGGGAGCAAGCTCGTGGTCCCAGCGATTTGTCGTCGTCACGTCGTCGGCCCTCCGTGAACATCGAACAGCACCCGCGTATCGGCTTCGTCCGCGAAGGTGATCCGAGGGCTCGCGAGCGGGCGCCCGACCGCGCGGCGCGATCCCATGGCCGCCATGCGTGAGGGTTTCCCCTCATTGACCGTTCTGGAGCCTGCCTGCTACGAGAGACCACACTCTGCGTCGCCGGTGGAACGACCGCCGCCGGTCGCTCAAACAGGATGCGCACGCCGCGCGGGCGTGCGGTGGTCCTTATTTGCCATTCGGGGCACTCATGAAAATGGTAGTGGTGCGACTTCAACGATGGAGTTTGCTCGCGTTGCCGATGGCGACGCTCGGTTCGGCGGGGTGCACCACCCAGAGCTCGTCGGGGTCGGAGGCTACCTCCACCGAGAGCTATGCGGTCACGACCCTGGCCGCCACAGTGCAGGGCCTAGGCGTGTGCGACAAGTCCGATGCGGGCCAGATCGGGTTCGTCACGGGTACCGATCGCCTCTACCGGTGCGTTTCAGCATGTTGGACGGAGATCGTGTGCGATGACTCGCACGCGGGGGACGTGGCCTATGTGAGTCAGTCGCCCGATAAGGGGCTTTGGGCGTGCGTCAGCAACAAGTGGATTGCCGTGCCGGTGTCCTCGGACGGGGGTGTGCAGGGACCACCCGGACCGCAGGGCGAAGCGGGGCCGCAAGGGCCACAGGGGCCACAGGGGGAGGCGGGGCCGCAGGGCCCTCAAGGGCCGCAGGGAGACGCGGGCCCACCGGGACCCGCGGGAGCGCAAGGGCCGCAAGGCCTTCAAGGCGTACCAGGTACGCCGGGAGCGCCTGGACCGCAGGGAGACGCAGGCCCACCGGGACCTGCGGGAGCGCAAGGGCCGCAGGGCCTTCAAGGCGCACCGGGTACACCGGGAGCACCCGGACCGCAGGGAGACGCGGGCCCACCGGGCCCCGCGGGACCGCAAGGAGCCCCCGGAGCGACAGGCCCGCAGGGGCCTCAAGGCGAAGCGGGCGCGACTTCCCTGATCGTTTCGACTCCGTATTCCGGGTCACAGTGCCCGGCGGGTGGATACGAGATCCAAATCGGATTGGACACGAACGGAGACGGGAAGCTCGAACCCTCGGAGGTTCAGCAGACGGCGTACATCTGCAACGGGGTCTCGTGCACCTCGTGCTGCGCGGATGCAGCGCCCGACGCGGACGCTGAGTTGCCGTGCTCGACGCCTGCGTTCTCACCGGATGGCGGAAACGCGGAGGCCGGGATTTCGGTGTCCCTCAGCGCGGCATACCTGCCGCAGAACGGCGCCATCTACTACACGACGGACGGAACGACGCCGACCGAGTCGAGTGCCGTGTACAGCGGGTCCATCCTGGTCAATCAAACCGAGACGATCCAGGCGATTGCTTATGCGCAAGGCGCTTGCACCGATTCCGCTGTGGCCTCAGCGACCTTTGTCGTGCCCCCCCCGGATGTTTGCGACGCGAATCTGATCCCTTGCGGCAACTCATGCGTCGATACGTTGTCGGACAATGACAACTGCGGCGCGTGCGGCACGACCTGTGCGACAGGCCAAGTCTGCTGTGGCGGGGCGTGCACGGTGACGGCACTGGACAGCGCCAACTGCGGCGCGTGCGGCACGACCTGCGCGACAGACCAAGTCTGCTGCGGCGGGGCGTGCACGGTGACCACACTGGACAGAGCCAACTGCGGCAGCTGCGGTAACGCTTGCTCGATCTCTGGGACCACTTGCTCCGCCGGTATTTGCGGGTGCGATCCACCGAGAGCCACAAGCTGCGGGTCCGATGGGGGGGGACCAAATACGTGCGTCGACTTGGCGTCAGATAGCAACAACTGCGGCGCGTGCGGAACGACGTGCTCCGGCGCGACGCCCGTGTGTTCTGGCGGTTCATGCGTGGCACTCTGCGATACCGCCTCCGACCAGACTCAATGCGGCGCACAATGCGTGACGCTTGGCAACGATAGCAATAACTGCGGGGCATGCGGAAACACGTGCGCAAGCTCTGCATTGTGCTCGGGTGGCCTGTGCACCCCCCTGGACAGCATAGGCACTACCGGCTGCGCCGACGGCACCCGCGAGGTGTTCGTGAACCAAACGACCTTCCCAGCCATCGCAGCGTGTGCCGGGGGGTGGGACGGCAATGGCGGAATAGTGGACTACACCGGCGTCTTTCCAGCCCCGCTGCGCACGACGAACCCGAATTGCACGAGCAACGGCAACAGCGGCCCAAACCCCAACGGCACCGGGTGCTCGGCAATCGACTTGTGCGCGACGGGATGGCACATCTGCGCCGGGGGCGAAGTCCTGCCTCGCGTACAGTCCGCCCC
This sequence comes from Polyangiaceae bacterium, assembly GCA_049521295.1. GTDB lineage: Bacteria > Myxococcota_A > Polyangia > Polyangiales > Polyangiaceae > Palsa-1150. Next base: position 28,446 of record JBEKOY010000030.1, read on the forward strand.
AAACATCGCCCCCAGCGCCACGGACGGATGCGCCGCAGATACCTGGCCCGCGAGCTCATTCTTTGCGGCCGCCATCGGCAGCACGGGCTTTTTCGAATGTGCGGAGCCGTACGATACGCGTACGGGACCCTCATGTACGAATTCCAGCGGCGCGCAAGGCTGCGAAGCAAACCCGACGCTCACGAACGATATATTTGGATGCGGTACCGAAGGAGTGACGATCGGCACGTGCGGCGACGTGGACAAGTCTGGCAATAACCTGTGCGAGAATCTCGATAACGGCTGGTCCTGCGGCACCGACGGCTTTCGTGAAAGCGTGAATGCGGTGCACAACCCTGAGGGGGGCACGTCGGGAGGAGGCGTCCTGTGCTGCAAGGAGCTATGAAGTTCACGGTCCAGGGCGTGGAGCCAATAGACGAGCGCCAATACTCTTGACGCTTCTACGACAGATTATCGATGCCGATCGCATGAATGCCGTCGAAAGGCCGGTTCTCCAGGCCCAGTGACCGGCGCTGAATGCTGCGAAAGACGATGTCCCACCTCGTCGCAAAACGCCGCGCGGTCTCTTGCCATAACAGCGTCCTCGCCCAGCTCGCCACGAACCAGGTAAATGCGCAGGGCTCTTTCCGTCCGCCCGTGGGACGAAGTCGACGCAGACACAATCGACGCGGCGAATCGCGTAAACGAACGTCACCGAGCGGCACGAGCAGCAAGCGGCGCCGCAAACTAGTCTTACAACGGCCGTCGCTTGATGCAGCGAGAACAGCTGGCTCCCGCTCCCGCTCTCCGTCCGAATCGCTACTAGAGCCGCCCTTCTGCAGAAGAGCCCGTGCCTCATGACTACCGTCCGTCCCCCCGGACGTTATCCCGGGATGGATACCAAACGACGGCCGGCCTGTGGCATACGGTGCCACGTACACCGTGGCAAGCCGAGTCACATGTGACCCCAGTTGCCACATCTTCTGAGGGACGCAGCTTGTCGCACGCTGCGGCAAGCCTCGGATCGGTCGAGTTTTCTGCTTGGGTTGCAACGTTTTGTCGCGCCCCGTGCCACTGCGTCCTGGCCCACTTGGTGCACCAAGCCACACATGCAGGGGGCGTGTCTGAGTTTACATCGTGGGGTTTGAAGCAGGTGTCGGGCGTCGGGCGGCTGCTCCTCACGGTGCCTCGTACCGCGAGATGACCGCGTCGTTGCGTATTGTTCGAAAGGTTCCGGTCCGCAGGATCGTCCTCCAACGTGGCCGAGCAGCTGCGAGTGAAACTCACGAGAGTCTGGTTGTGTCGCGACGGTTAAATTGAAGGCACTGAAGGCTGTGGAAGGTGCCCGAAGCCAACGGGCCATCTGAGAAGGGGCGCGCCGTGGAGCCAGGGGTCGTTTGGAAGCTTTGTTGCTGCGAGGAACACCGCTGCACGCCGCGGATCTCAGGGTTCGCATACCTGAGCATCTTGGTCGGCGCACTGGTGCCCTCGCTCCTGCACACACTTGCTTTGCGCCGGACGCACGTCGCTGGTGGCGTGGCGATTGCCGCACTGGCGCGGGCGCTCGAAGCGATCGGTGCGCCGGCATTCGTGGCTCGTCGCGACGGACACATTGAGCACGCAAACGTTGCGGGTGTGAGCCTCGCCGACGGCGCGGCGATCGATGCATGCGCGAGGCTTCGTGAGGCGATTGCCCAGCACCGCCAAGGCAGCTTCGTCGCGCACCTCGTTTCCCCGGAGGCGCCCGATCGCTTTCTTGTCGTCCTCCGCGATAGGCAGGACGTCCTTGACCGTCGCCTGCGCGCGGCTGCGCAAGACTGGGGTGCAACACATTACGAGGTCGACGTATTGCGCTGGCTGGTCACCGGCGATTCCAATAAGGAGATCGCGGTCAAGCTGCGCCGCTCGGAGGTGAGCGTCGAGCGCCACATCACATCGCTTTTGCGCAAGGCAAAATGCGACGGACGTGCACGACTCGTCGCCCGCTTCTGGAACGTCGAGTGATAAGCGCGCGACACCCGGGGACTCGTCACCGATTCGGCGGGCGGAGACACGCTCGCGTCATGGTTCCATCCACGCGCGCCACGGGGGCCAGTCCGTCACGGCGTCTGCAAGCAGTGTGTACCCACCGCGGTTCGGATGGGCACCGTCGCCGGCCATCGCCTCTCGCGTCCAAATGGGCGAGGCCAGGGTGATCCGGCAAACTTGCAAACACGGAACACCCAGTCGCTCGCATATCGTGGCGTAGTCCGCCGACAAAGCACAGATGCGATCGTTGGCGTCCGTGCTGCCGACGACGGTGCCCGGACCGATCATGAGCGTCGGCAGCCAACGGCAAGCGGCCTTGAGAATGGTCTCGGCGTTGGCAAGTGAGTCGGCCCTCGAAATGCGCGGACCGCCATTGAAGTCATCCGATGCGCAATCGTTGGTACCGAAAGAAAACACGAGGTGGCCCTTGTGCTCGGCAGGGAGCCGTAGCGTGGCTTCGTGCATCCAACGCGCAGCCACGTCTGCGCTCGTGTCACCGCGAATACCCAGGTTGTAGCCGGTGAGGTCCCGGCCAGTTTGACGAGCCCGAGCCACGACGCGGCCCACCCAGCCGAGGCCGTCGTCGTCGCCGGTGCCGTTCACGAAGCTGTCGCCAAAGAAGCAGACTCGCATGAATGGGGATCGTACAGCGGCATGAGGCGCCGCCTGCCCCCGATTCGGTCCCTTTTGCCCAGTCCGGCGTCGGCCGCACGCTGAAGCCTGAGCGACCGAAGGGTCGCGCCTCTTCCAGGGGCTTACGTTCCCTCGGCGATCGCGTCTGCGAGGCGGGCGAACTTGGGCTTGAAGCCGAGGTCTTCGCGGATGCGGCTACCGTCAAGGAGCACATCGAAAGCGCGCGCACGCTCGGCGTTCAAGCCGTCAGGCGGCGGAGCCCCTACGGACGCGAACAGCGTGGCGAGTTCGGGCGCTTCGTCGTCGACCACGTTGTAGATACGATGCGCAGGCGAGGGCGTATCGAGCAAGCGAGCGACGGCTTGCGCGACATCGGCGTGGTGGCCGATCGACATGCGTTGGGTTGGCGGAAAGCCACGCATCATCGGGATCACCTCCTCGATGTGCGGATCGCCGTCGCCGTAGACGAACGGCAGCCGGAGTACGCGCACGTCGAGACCTTCCATCGCAAGGAGGAAGCGCTCGGCGGCGAGCTTGCTTGCGGGGTACCCATCCATCGGCGCGCAACGGTCGTCCTCGCGGGCCGGGCGGCCGCCGTTGGGACCGTAGACCAAGCCGGTGCTGGTGAAGACGAAGCGCTTCACAGCGGCGGTACGGGCGGCGTTTGCGAGGTGCTGCGTGCCGAGGTCATTGACTGCGTGTGCTTGCTCGGGAGTCGCGCCACGGAAGAACGCGGCGCAGTGGACCACGGCATCGACCCCGCGCACCGCGGCCGCAAGCGAATCCTCCTCGAGCAGATCGCCCTCGGCAAGCTCGATACGATCTGCACGCAGGTCGGCGGCGCGCCTCGGATCGCGCACGAGCGCGCGCACGTGATCGCCGCGCTCGGCGAGCCGTTGGGTGAGTCGGCTTCCGACCTTTCCGGTCGCTCCGGTGACGAGGATTTTCATGTGCAGAACATATAGCCATCGGCGCTCTGGCCGCCGTGCCCGCGCGCGACTCGCCTTCGACGCCGCGACGGGGCGACCGGACGCCGCCGCGGCGTTTAGAACTGCCCGACGAGTCCGGTGAACCCCGGCGAGACCACCGGCAGGATTCGAAAGGGGGTGGGTGAGAGCCATCCGGACTCCGATGGTTGCCGCTGCGTCGTGAGGGTCTCGCGGGTCGCCTGGTGCAGAAGCGCCCGCTTGTATTGGGCGGCATAGCGCTCGGCGTCCGCCTTGCTGAGGACGTGATCCGCCTTCGAACCGTCGTACCCGAGAATGCCGAAAGTGACGAAGCTGACGAGCCCGGAGCCGAGAATGACCCCACCCGTGATGCCAAGGCCCGTGCCAAGACCTGGGTTGATCCGCGAAGTACACTGCAATTCGTACACGGTGCCCGCAACGAGAAGCAGGCTCGAATAATTGCAGTTTGGCACCGCGCTGGCCGCGGGGGGTGTGGCGAATGCTTCGGTGCTCGTAGGCGTCGCGAGGGCGAGATAAGCGCCGATGCCGATGAGCGATGCACCCACAATGCTGGCGGCGATCCCGTAATCCAGCCAGACCGGGTTCCGGTTCCTCTTCGCTCCCCGTAGCTCCGTCGACCCGGTGAGGGCTTCATAGCGGCGGGCGAACTCGTTCTCCGAGATCTCGCCTTGGCTGTCCCTGAACACGTAGGCAAACTCGGCGGGCGAGCGGTTGTTTGCCACGACCTGGATCGTCTGCGCGTCGAACCGATCCTTCGCCGGCCCCGTCAGGTCGTGCTCCGTCAGATCGACCTTCGCCGCAGCCTGATCGCCAAGGACGCTGACGGACTTCGCCTGGACCCCGTCGGCGACCGTCACGAGCGCGGCGACATAGCCGTAAATGTAACGTTTTTGCAGGATCTTCGCCTTGACAAACCCTCGGGTCTCCGCCGTGGCCGGCAGGCCGACGCTCCCTTCGACGCTATTCTCCACGGCGCTCGCGTACACCCCCGTGCCGTAGGCGAGCGCCGAGATGAACCCGTAGCCGCACGTCCCCTTGTCCTTGCAGCAGGCGAGGTATTCGGGCGTAGCCGCCCGCGTCACCTGCCTCTCGAGGTCGAGCTTGTAATAGAAGTGCGTCGCCGCCTCGGCGTTCTCTTCGAGGCCGAACATCCCGAGGGCTCCGCGGGCCTTGCCTCCGGGGGCAAGCTCCTCGGTGTCCTCGAACGCTCGGACAAGCGGTTGTTCCTTTTTCTCTCCGAGCTTGTCGCCACACTCATTCGGACGCGACACCTCTTCGAGCGTGTGCCCGTTCTCGGGAACGTCGAGCAGGACGCGCCCCAGCAGAGCGTCGTCATCGACCGACCGTGGAATGAGGATGGTCGAGGGACCGAGGGCGGACGAAGCGACGGGCGCGAGTGGATGGAAGGGCCCCACGGCGCCGCAGGCCATCATTAAGGGCAGAGGGGCGAGGATCGCCCAACCTGGCGCGCGCATCGGTCTGCCGACGCTTTACACGAGCGAGTGCTCGTCGGCAATGCGACACATCTAGGGTGCGAGCTCAGGTCGCGTGAAGCTCGCGTGCTAGGGTTGAACCATGGGCGACGCGGCGAAGAGGCGCGCGACGTACGCGGACGTGCTCGCGACGCCGGGACACCGGGTGGCCGAAGTTGTCGCTGGCGTCTTGCACACGCAGCCCCGTCCGGCCGTGCCGCATGCGCGTGCAGCGTCGCAGCTCGGCGCCGAGCTCGGCGGCCCTTTCGGCAAGGGCCACGGAGGTCCGGGCGGTTGGGTTCTCCTCGATGAGCCTGAGCTTCACCTCGGACGAGAGCCGGATATCGTGGTGCCCGATTTGGCCGGGTGGCGGCGCGCGCGCATGCCGCGGGTGCCGATGGAGAGCGCGTTCATTTCTCTGGCGCCCGACTGGATTTGCGAGGTGGTGTCGCCTTCGACGCAGGCGTTCGACCGGGGCGAGAAGATGGACGTGTACGCCCGCGAAGGGGTGCGGCACGCGTGGCTGGTCGATCCGCTCGCGAAGCTCCTCGAGGTCTGGTGGCTCGAACGCGAGAAGTGGCTCCGCTTGGGCTCATGGCCGGGCAATGCACGTGTGCGGGCTGAGCCGTTCGAGGCGGTCGAGTTCGAGCTAGCAGCGCTCTGGGCCGAGTAGAGCCCGAAGGCGAGGGAGGGGTAGCTCGCATAAATCACGCGAGCCCAATCGCGCGCTCGGCTCCGCGAGCCGGAGTTGAGCGCCATGCTGCCGCCGGCCCGGCTGGGCCACGCGCCACCCGTATCGAGGAGGGTTACGCCGTGCGCGAGGTCGAACCCCGCCAGCCACGGCTCCGCGCGCCCGCGGTCGATGTGGCGTTGTTCCTGAAATGCCTCGGCGAGCGCGGTGAGGATCGCGTCGGGACCGATCGTCGCATACAGGATGCCCCGCGGTTGCATGCGCTTGGGGCGTGAGTGGTGCTCGAATCGGTTTCCTGTCGGGCCGAAGTGACGAAGGTCGTTCCAGCGTAGTCGGGTGGTTGCCGCCGCTGAAGTAAACGCGCCAGAGCCTCGTGCCCGCGCGGCAGTCGCGCGTGATCGCGGGGATCATGAAGCGTGCCGGCGCGCTGGGGAGCTTTTCCCATCGGCGTCGACGGAACGATCGCGTCAGAGATTTTCGGCGAGATCCGCGACTGTCGCCCAGCGCTTTCCCTGGGCGAGCCAAGCCAGCGGCGACATGGGCTCGCCTTCTTGATCCAAATCGGCGTTGGGTCGCCGGAACCACTCATCGACGACCACAGGATCGAGATCCCGATCGAGCTTGGGGATGACCTTTTCAATGTTCGGGACCAACGAATCCAGTCCCGCAACGCATACAGTCTGCTCACTGACTCGGCTGGCAAGGCGGGAAATCCCCCATGTCCGGTGTGACGGGCCAGCGCTGGAGCCACGGACTACGGCTCGGACTGAGGCACCGACGCATTCCCGAAAGGGGTCGGCAACGGCTACTCCCCCGAACCTGCGGCACCGCGCCGGCGCCCGATCGTGAAGGGTCACGCGTCATCCCGTTTCTCCGCTGCCGGCTGCCCACTTCGGAGAGGATTAGGCGGCGCTATCCGCTGCTTACGCCGCGCCTCTCACGCCCCACGTAGCGAATCCCGTGTCTCGAAGGGCCGGATGCCCGAGTCGGGCACGTCCGGATCCGTGGGGGCCCGGGGAAGACAACGACTCGGGGGTATCCGACCGCCGCTCCGATCGTCAGCGACCGACGCGGTAGGCGCTTCGCACATTGAGGAACGCCTGCCATTCGCAGGTACCGCTTCTCAACATTCAGGCGCTTTGCGTGCATCTGCAATGTGCGGACCAAAACTCCGGAGGATCGGGGCAACTTCACATTATCGACCGGTCGCATCTGGCACGAGATCGACTCGCTGCATCCGAGGCTACGTCGCTTGTTGTCTTCGCCGCCCAAGAAGGCTCGAACAAGGGACCACGAATCGCCTTCGCAGCCATCCCCAGGAGTGTGACGCCGACAACTCTATCGAGCGCAGCGTACCGCCCGCTTCCGAAATTGGGTCCGACGATGCGGATCCGCTGCCACTGAGCGCGTCGGGAGCTTGCGCGGAATGCTGCGGAGAAAACGTCCCGGCGGGTCCTCGGCGATGCGGACGCGGTTGCTTGATGAGGACGGCTGAGCGTCATCCGATTGACGCAGCCATGCTGCCCAAAAGGGACGGATGAGGTCCGCAACTCAAATATTGGCCTTACGGTCGCAACGGGTCCGACGGCGCGCAATTCGCAAATTGCACAAACTGTTTTTGCGCGGTACCAGCCTACCCGCAAACCTGCTCCGCCATTACGAGCTATAACCGATCTTGTCGTGACGGCACAAGGGCTGCACTGCCTTCTGCGCCTTCCGAAACGCAAAACGGTCTCGATCGCATCGCGAAGGGACCGGCGTGACGGGGAGCCGGGGGGGGCTACCGATGCTGAGTGGCCGTGAAGAGTGTGGAAGAAAGCCGCGGCCATGAGCGGCGCTACCCGTTTTCGTCGTCGGGGCGAGCGAGCGGTCGCCGACGGCATTCGCCACACACTGGATCGTTGGGTTACACCGTGCCCAAGGCCGGTCGCGACCGGCGAGGACGCCAAGCACGGACGGGAGCAGGACGGTACGCATCGTGCAAACGACGCCACGCGTCGGGCACGGCTTGCACGAACCCGTAATGAGCCGCGTCGTGACAGGCAACCGAACAAGGAGTTTAGCATATGACCAAGACAGATAATCAGTTGAAACACGACATCGAAGAAGAACTTCGGTGGGATCCCAAGGTCAACGCCAACCAAATTGGGGTGAGCGTAGATAACGGTGCCGTCACGCTTTTGGGCGCGGTCGACACGTACCCGCAGAAATGGGCCGCGGAGGATGCCACGAAGCGCGTCTTCGGCGTCCGTACCGTGGCGCAGGACCTCACGGTGAAGATCCTTGCGGATCACAAACGCAGCGATTCGGACATCGCAGGCGCCGTCCAGAGTGCGCTCAAGTGGGACGTCTACACCCCAAACTCTGTAACCGCCAAAGTGCAGAACGGCGCAGTCACGCTCGAGGGTCAGGTCAAGTGGAATTTTGAGCGGGATGCTGCGGAGAGCGCAGTCCGCTACCTAACAGGCGTTGTCTCCGTCTACAACGAGATCACGCTCAAGCCCGAGGCGTCCGCGGCGCAGGTTAAGGAGAAGATCCAGGCCGCACTCCAGCGTCAGGCGACGAAGGACACAAATTCGATCCACATCGACACTTCGGGGGGTAAGGTGACCCTTACCGGCAGCGCGTCGTCGTGGCAGTCGATCGAGGACGCCGCAAACGCCGCATGGGCCGCACCGGGTGTCACTCAGGTCGTGGATCAGGTGAAGATGGCGATGACGCACTGAATGCCAGCCCGAGCGTCAGCGGCGGTCTATCGAGCATAGCTCGCCGCGACGCAGGGTGGCGGGTCACGGAGTTCGCGCGGTCGCCGCGCCCATCGTCTTGCGCGCCTCTTCGTTGACCGAAAAGCTTTGAACCGCCTAGCCCCGGAAGAATGTGGCTGCGTACCTCGAGCGGCTTAAGGGCCGAGCCTCGGTCGCGCGCGTGTTCCAAGATGCGGAGCCGTATTTCAAGATGTTCCCTGGATGAACCGTTCGAACGAGTTGCGCCGCGACCTGGGAACTGGGTGGGCGCTCTCGATCCGCTTCGGCTCCTCCGGATGGCGGCCAGCCTCGAGCGGGGGAGCGAGCACCCGCTGGCGTCGGCCATCGTGCAAGGGGCAACCGAACGGAAGGTGGAGCTCGCGCCGACGTCGGAGTTCGAGTCGCGGACGGGCAAGGGGGTCGTCGGGCGTGTCGACGGCGCGCGTGTGGCGCTCGGAAACGCGCCCCTGCTGAAGGACCTGGGCATCGACGTGACTTCGCTTGCCACGAAGGCCGAGGAGCTGCGCGCTGACGGTCAGACGGTGATGTTCGTCGGCAGCGAAGGCAAAGCTGTGGGCCTCGTCGGCATCGCCGATCCGATCAAGGCCACGACCGCCGAGGCCATCAGCGCCCTGCATGCCGAGGGGATCCGCATCGTCATGCTCACGGGCGACAGCCGCACCACCGCGGACGCCGTGGCTCGCAAGCTGGGGATCGACGAGGTCGTCGCGGAGGTGCTCCCGGACCAGAAGGTCGACATGGTGAAACGATTGCAGGCGAAGGGAGCCGTCGTCGCCATGGCAGGCGATGGCGTCAACGACGCTCCCGCCCTCGCGCAGGCGCAGGTCGGCATCGCCATGGGCACGGGAACCGACGTGGCGATGGAGAGCGCCGGCGTGACGCTTGTCAAGGGAGACCTGCGCGGCATCGTTCGCGCGCGTCAGCTGAGCCGGGCAACGATGCGCAACATCAAGCAGAACCTGTTGTTCGCGCTCGTCTACAATAGTGCCGGCATCCCGATCGCCGCGGGCATCCTGTACCCGTTCTTCGGGCTGCTCCTGAGCCCGATGATCGCGGCCGGTGCGATGAGCCTGAGCTCCGTGTCAGTCATCGGAAACGCGCTGCGAATGCGGCGTGCGAAGCTCTAGTAACAACCTCCTCCCTTGATTCTCTTTCCCCTTTTCACTTTCTACCGTGGACATCCAGGAATCGAGATCAAGAGGTCGAGAAAACCAAGAGGCGAAGGGTTTAAGAGCCGGGCCAACGGGATTCGCTTACGCAGCCGTCAATAACCATGCCTCCATCTGCCTGCTAGGGTGTCATCGCGCACCGAAACCCGATGCCTGCGTCGCGGGCTGTCGGACCCGCGTTGGTGCTATACTCAGAATTCATGTAGTCGGCTAATCCGGAATTGAAGAGTCCCCCTTCGAGCACTCGCCATGGTGGTTGTCCCGAGTCGCCCTCGGGCGTCCCCTCATCGCCTGCGGGCGGTACCGAGAGAACCGCGCAATCGACGCAAGGATCCAGATAGCCGGAGTCGGGTGGAAGGCTGACTTGATTCAGGGATAGCGACCAGTCCAAGGTCCACTCCATGACTTCCCCCACCAAATCGAGCTGCCCCCAGCGCCCCGCTCCGAGTGTGGCCAATCCAACGGGCGCGATGAACGGCAACGCGGACTGGCCTGGGCAATTCGCTGAGGGTGGCCAAGGCTGGCCGTAGCCGTAGTCACAGTCCCAGATGGCGTAGTTCGTGCTGTGGGCATTCCCTAGTGGGGCGCCCGAAAGGAACCCCGTCGTCCAGGGAGCCTCGCGCTGCTGGCTCCCGCCGGCGGCCGCGTATCTCCATTCCGATTGAGTGGGTAAAAAGCCACCATCCCAGATGCAGAATGCGTAGGCCTCGTACCAGTTCACGCAGTTGATCGGCAGATAGGATTCCGTTGCGGTGGTGGGGGCGTCGGTCCACGTACTGTTATCGGCTCCGCACGACGTCAGATTGGTGCTCCAGGTGTCGGCCGCGCCCGGCCCCGTCGCGATTTCCGCGTTCCAATCGGCCGCGTCCCAGCCGGACTCGTACGACACACCCCCGTCGCTGTTCCCAATGTCGATCAGGCCCTGACCGCCGTTGACGTGGGTGTGCTTGCCGCTGCCGTCCGCGGGGGGCGCGCCTCCATTCGCCAGGTAGTCGACGTACACGTGAAATCGCCCGGCCGTGACTAGATATTTGTCCAACCGGTACCCGGTCAACGTGGTCGTCGACGAGTACCATGAAAATCCGGCAAGGACCGTGGGGCCGCCCCCCGGCACCTCGGGGCTCGTGCAGCAGCTCTCACTCGGGCCGGTGCCGGTGCCTCCGAACGAACAGAGGGTCAGTCCCGGCCCGCTCTGGGCGCAGCTCGCGCCGGTGTTCGTCGATCCCGCGCAGGCGTTATTCGTGCACTCGCCCGTCGCGCACGGCCACGGGCTGCCCCACCGGCCATCCGAATCGCACGTCTCGACACCCCCGCCCGAGCATTGTGTGGCCGATGGACTGCACGCGGCCGAATCGTCGCTGCTGGCGTCCCCGGTTGCGGTGACCTTTGCGGTTGTCGCGTCGGCCGTTGGCGGGACGCTGCTCGATGCGGAACCGATGCTGACCCCTCCGATGCCGCTAGCGCCGCTGCCGCCGGCCAATGCTCCGCCCCCACTTGCCGAGCCCGATGCGCCGGTGCTTGACGAACTGGAATTCTCCACGCCGAGCAGAACGGAACCGCCGCATCCCGGGCCCGCTGCGACGACTGCAACTCCCAACAAGTAAAGCGAAACGATCGTCCGTTGACGGCGCATCGGTCGTGCCTCCTTCGTGTTGCCTCGTGAGTGTCGCCGTCCTCGGCGCTCCGTCACGGATTCGCAGCAGCCGCGCACGAAGCGCGCACACGCTCGCTCAGCATCGAGCGGGGCCGAGTGCGCGTGAATTCGGCGGATGCCGCTCGGGCTTCTTGCATCCGACCGAGATCGCACAGTGCGAAGACGCGCTCGGCCGCGCCCTCCTCAGCGAGCACACCGTTCGGATACGCGAGCGCATATTCGTCCAGCAGGTGAAGCGCTCGGGCGCCATCGCCGGCACGGCGGGCCTGCAGTGCACTGCGAACGAGCCACGTTTCGGCTTCGATCGTCGTCGGTTCGGCCGGCGCGTGGGGTGCTTCGAGCAAGCGGGCCGCAACCGGAGCGCTCTCGAGCGTCGCGGGGGCGTCGCGCGCGGCCGGAGGGCTCTCGCCGCCCGGCGCGTTGGCTATCCAAGCACGGGGTGAGGGGCTTGCTGCCGATCCCGCGGGAGCGGCGCTCCGAGACTGTGCGGAGCCCGCGAGGGGCGCCATCGTCGGCCCCAAGTCGGTCGATGGCTCGGGCTGCACGTCGCGAAGCGGGTCATTTGCAGCGCCGACGCGGCCGGACGGCGTGAGCCCCTCGACCGGGCTCGCGCGCGCACCCCGGTCAGGCGGCGACGTCTTCGAACGTTGGCTCGTTGGAGCCTCGGTAAGCTGGTCGCGCAGCGCCCCCGTTTTTGCCGGGTGCGCTATCGGCTGAGGCCGGCGCACCGCGTGGTATCAACGCGGCAAAAAGAGCGCCTTACGAAGCGTAGTACCTCGATTCCGCGGAGTCAGTGGAATCAAAGAGCGCCTTTCTGGGGTCGAGGTCGGGGTCGGGGTCGGGGTCGGGGTCGGGGTCGGGGTCGGGGTCGGGGTCGGGGTCGGGGTCGGGGTCGGGGTCGGGGTCGGGGTCGGGGATCGCGCCTTCGCCCGTGGCTCGACGAAGGCGCGACTTCTACGCGGGGCTCACGCCGGCGTCGGCAAGCTCACCATCCATTGCGTGCCGAACCGGTCGACACACATGCCGAAGTAGGGACCCCATGGCGCGTTCGCGATCGGCATCGTGACCTTCCCGCCGTCGCCACTGAGCGCGTGAAATACGCGATCGGCCTCGGCCTTGTCGTTCGCGACCACGCAGACGTGGAAGTTGTTGCCTGGTTTGAGCGGCGGGCCGAACCCTTCCACGGCGTCGCTGCCCATCAGATGCACGGCCTCGGTAATCGGAAGCTGAATGTGCATGATCTTGTTCTTTGAGGCGTCGGGCACACCCTTCATGAAGGACGTCTCGCCGAAGGTCTGCTTCATGGCGATGCGTGTGGCGAAGACCTTCTCGTAAAACTTGAAGGCCTCTTCGGTGTTGCCGGCAAAGTTCAAATAAATGTGGACGAGTTGCATGGTGAACCTCCGAACGCGATGGTTGTACTTCGAACGAGAACCGAGCGAGGCAACGTCTCCATTGAATCAGCCCTTTCCACCGGCGTCACGCTCGCGCGCAAGGAGAAGCGTGCGAACGCGCGCGTCGCGGACGGTTAGGCACGCCCACAAGAGGACGCCGAAGACGACGGGGAAAAAAACGGCTCGCCCATGCGCACGTGGGTCGCGGTGGCCCCACCGAGGTAGCCGGTGAGCAGGACGGCGCCCAGGACAGCGGTGCGAGGGACGACGTACAAGATCGTGCAGGCGATCAGAACGAGGCCGAGCGGAACCAGGCACGACGCCGGGTAGCCGACACGGGCCGTTCCCTCGACATACGGCGCGAAGCGGAGCACCTTGCCGGCCCCGTCGACGAGGAGAAAGAGGACGAGGAGCGAGCCGAGGATGCGCGCGGTCCAGGTCTTGGCGGTCGCGGAGCGGGGGGTGGCTGAGCTTGAACCCGGGTCGAAGATGGCTTCCATGTCCCGAGGACGAACGCGGAAAGGTCGACCCGACACCCCCCGCTCACTTTTTTTCTTCGACCCCCTGTCGGCCGCCGGCCTACTCCTTCGTCCTCGGAAAGAGAGTCGCGAAATGCTGTACGCCATCCTCTGTTACGACCGCGAAGACGTCGTCGAGTCCTGGACGGCGGAGCAGGATGCTGCGGTCATCGCCAAGCTCGACGTCGTGACCGACCAGCTCGCCCGCGAGGGACGCCTTGGGCCCGTTGCGCGTCTGATGCCGACGACGACCGCGACGACGCTCCGCAAGGGCAAGGAGACGATCGTCCTCGACGGTCCGTTCGCGGAGACGAAGGAGCAGCTCCTCGGCTTCTTCATCGTCGAGTGCGCGTCGCTCGAGCAGGCGATCGCCACGGCGAAGGACCTTGGCCAGGCCAACAGCTCGAACGGGTCCTACGAGATCCGTCCGCTTCGCCTGCTCCGTCCGCAGGCGCCCCGGCCGTGAGCACAATCGCCTGGATCGACGTGGCCCTCCGCGGCGCGCGTCCCCAGGCGATGGGCGCGCTGCTCCGCCATTTCCGGGGCCTCGATCTGGCCGAGGAGGCGTTCCAGGAGGCGTGCCTGCGCGCGCTCAACAGCTGGCCGAGAAACGGCCCTCCGCGCGACACCGTGGCCTGGCTCGTCCTCGTCGGGCGCAACGCCGCGCTCGACGGCGTGCGGAGGCGCAGGCGAGAGCGCGAGCTGCCGGGGGAAGAGGCGCTGTCGGATCTGAGCGACGCCGAGGGGCCCCTTGCTGAACAGCTCGACGAGGCGGATTACCGCGACGATCTCCTTCGCCTGCTCTTCATGTGCTGCCATCCCGAGCTTCCCGCGACGCAGCAGATCGCTCTCGCGCTGCGGATCGTCTGCGGCCTCACCGTCCCGGAGATCGCCCGCGCGTTCTTGGTGACCGATGTCGCGATGGAGCAGCGGATCACACGGGCCAAGAACCGCGTCGCCGCGGAGTACATCCCCTTCGAGACGCCGGGCGCGCCGGAGCGCGCGGAGCGGTTGGCGGCTGTGGCGGCTGTCCTCTACCTCCTCTTCAACGAGGGGTACTCGGCGACGGGCGGCAGCGCCCACGTGCGCGTGCCGCTGTGCGACGAAGCCATCCGTCTGGCCCGGCTCCTCCTCCGACTGTTCCCGGGAGAGCCCGAGATGCTCGGGCTCACCGCGCTCATGCTCCTTCAGCACTCGCGATCGAAGGCGCGGCTCGACGCGCAGGGTGCGATCGTACTCCTCGAGGATCAGGACCGTGGCCTGTGGGACCGCGACCGCATCGCGGAGGCCCTGGCGCTCCTCGATAAGGCACTCCGCCACGCCCGCCCAGGGCCGTACCAGGTACAGGCCGCCATCGCCGCGATCCATGCCCGCGCGCCTCGCTTCGAAGACACGGACTGGGCGGAGATCGAACAGCTCTACGCCGTGCTCGAGCGCCTCCAGCCGTCGCCGGTGGTCTCGCTCAACCGCGCCGTCGCCGTGGCCAAGCTGCGCGGTCCGGCCGCGGCGCTCGCGGTGCTCGACGTGCTGGCGAAGGATCTGCCCGGGTACTTTTACTTCTTCGGCGTCCGCGGCGCTCTCCTCGTGGACCTCGGCCGACCCGACGAGGCGCGCGAGGCGTTTGATCGTGCGCTCGCCCTCGCGAAGTCGCCGGCGGAAGCGGCGCACATTCGGCTGCAGATCGACCGGCTGACGCGAAAGAAGGAGGCGGGGTAGGGGTCTGCGAGAAAAACTTGGCGGGCGTGTCGGCTCGGTACCCGCTCGTTCGTCCTTGGATCGAAGATGCCTGAGGAGGCTGGTCATGGCAGAAGCACGACGCACGAAAATTCGGACGCATCTCTGGTACGCGAAAGAGGCCGAGGAGGCCGCCAAGCTCTACACCTCCATCTTCCCCGATTCGCGGATCGACCACGTGACCGCGCTGCCCAGCGACTCGCCGAGCGGACCGGCGGGCTCGGTAAAGGTCGTGGACTTCACCCTCTTCGGGCAGCGGCTGCGGGCCATAAGCGCGGGCCCGCACCACGACTTCAACGACGCCATGTCGCTCGTCGTGTCCTGCGACGATCAGGCGGAGCTCGATCGCTACTGGAACGGGCTCCTGGAGACGGGGGGCAAGGCGCAGGCGTGCGGGTGGCTCATCGATCGCTTCGGCGTCCGGTGGCAGATCGTCCCGGCGGCCTTCGAAGAGATGATGCGCGACCAAGATGTGACCCGCACGAAGAGGGTCACCGACGCGATGCTCAAGATGGTCAAGCTGGACATCGCGACGCTCGAGCGCGCCTACAGAGGCAACTGAAAGGAGAGAACCGTGAAATACCTGACGTTCATTCGCCACGCGGAGTCGTATCGCCAGGCCAGGCCGCCCCCCGCGCTCATGGAGGCCATGGGAGAGTTCGTCCAGAGGTCTCTGAAAGACGGGACGCTCGTCGAGACGGGCGGGCTCCTCCCGAGCAAGGAGGGCGTTCGCATCCGCGTCGCCGGCGGCAAGCTCACCGTGACCGACGGCCCGTTCACCGAGATGAAGGAGGTCATCGGCGGCTGGGCGATCCTCCAGATGGACTCGAAGGCCGAAGCGATTCGCGTCGCGACCGAGTTCATGGAGCTGCACCGAAAGCACTGGCCGGAGTTCGAGGGCGAGTCCGAGGTGCGCCCGATGTTCGACCCGGGCATGGGGCCGTAGCAGCGGATCGGGCAGAGGCTCCGCGTCGCGACGCGGATCCGATGCCCCGTCCTCACCCCCGAAAGGACGGGCACGGCCATGAATGCGCATCGCGCCCGCCCGCAGGCTGGTGCCTGGCGTGGCGATCGATTCATCCACCGGTTTCCAAGCTGCGTTCATAGCCGCGTGTCGAAACACCGAGCGCGATCTGTTCCGCGGCGCGCGCGGGACATCGGGTCGCCTTCTCGCAGGACTACGACGCGCGCGCCCGCATCCAGTCGGCCATGCGATCGGCGATCTCGTGCCACTCGGGCTCGTTCAGCACTTCGTGAAAGAGTCCGGGCCGCACGTCGAAGATCTTGTCCGTGCTGCGCACCGACTTGAAGAACGTCTGCGCGACGCTCAGATCGTTGACCCGGTCTTCGGTGCCCATGGAGACGTACAGCGGGAGCGACACCGAGGGCGCGCTGGCCATCGCGCGGACCTGGGCCGCCTTGAGCTCCGCAAACCAGCGGGCCCGCGCGTTCTTGAAGACCCTGCGATCCTCGTCGTAAGCACGTGCGACCGCCGCATCATGGGTTAGGTTGGCGCCCTTCAGCCCCGAAGGGAGCCCGAAGCTCGGCGCCAGCGCGGAGGCCAGGTCGGCCACGAGGTTCTTCGCCCGCGACACCCTCAACGTGAGGCGCAAGCAAGGCGACGTCATGACGAGCGCCTTCCAGCCTGCTGCCGAGGCTATTACGGCGGACACCGCGACCAGCGCACCGAAGCTGTGCCCAAACAAGAACCGTGGCAGTCCTGAAAACCGGGCCTCGAGGAGGGCGATCCCCTCTGCGAGGTCGTCCAAATACTCCTGAAAGGAGCGGCAGTCACCCGGGGCCCCTTCGGCGCGGCCATGTCCGCGCATGTCCACCGCCACAGTCGCAAACCCGCGCGCCGCCCAGGCACGGGCGACGTGGTCATAGCGAGCGCCGTAATCCGCATAGCCGTGGAAGATCGCAACAACCGCCTCGGTCTTCACGGGCGTCGTCACGTACGAGTAGAGGCGCGGGCTTCCGCCGCGCCTTCGTTCGAGAGGAGCCACGTCGTAGCGGACGCCAGCAGGCAGCGGCGCGTCAAGAATCGAGCTCGAACCCATGGATCCTTCATAAGGGGTTGGTCGCTGCGGCGCCAAGGACCCGTGGCGTGAGCCGTCTTCAGAGTGCCGTATCCATCGGTCGGGATCTTGGACGAAGCCGCTGCACGCCAGCTCGGCATCGGCGTAACCAACGAGCTCAGTTTTCAGCCGACTCCAGCGACCCGACCTTCTTCACCTCGGCGCGGTCCATCGTCCTTACGACCCCGGCTCTTCGGCGTCGTGCGCGTGACGGACCGCGCGTTGCAGCTTCGGATCGAGCTTTTTGAAGTCGAGGACGACCTTGTTGGCGTGAACGGAGGCGACCGCGGACAGCGGCACGACGAAGTCCCCCGCGTTCTCGACGTAGATCTCGAGCTCGGGACGTCCGAACGGCGCCACCAGGCGCACGGCGCCGACCTCGGGTCCTCCGTCGGAGACGAAGATTTGGAACCCGATCTCGATGTTCGGCAGTTTCATGAGGGTCACTCGCCAGCGTCGTTCTGCACGTTCGAGGATGGATGCGCTGTCCCGACGCGACCTAGCCTATCGGCTTCCGCGCAACGACGACTGGATATCGTCACGGCCCCGCGTCCGGTCGAGTCCGCCACCAAGGCCATCGCGACCGTCGAGGATCCCCGGGGTGCTTGCACGCGAGCTGTTCTCCTCTCTGCTCCGTCGCTGGTTGGAGCGCTGCCGAGCCTTGGCAAAGATCGCGCGGCGGCCGCGGCAGCGCGGACTCCCGCGCCGGGTAGCCTCAAGGACGGCTCAGGCACGTCGGGCTCGACGCCTGGCAGGAGCCGATGCGGGCTTCGTCGAGCTCGCGGCGCAGCTGGGCGATCTCTTTCTCCTGAACCTGCATCGTCGCGACGGCCATGCTCAGGTAGCCGTAAACATCGACGCGATCGAACGAACGATCGACCGCAGGGCTGCGCGGGTCGTCTTCGATGATGAAGCCGAGGTGACGCGCATTCGGGTCGTCGAACTGGGCCTTGTAATTGTACGTGGCGAGCTTCATGTGGATGGCTTCGTCGTGCAGCATCTCGAGCTCGGCGTCGTTGACGTAGGTCACGTTTTCTTTGAACTTGCGACTCGAGATCGGGCAACCGCCGAATCCCTTGGTTGGGTCGCTCGCGGAGCATTCCAGATTGACCCCGCAGTTGGCAGCGGCGCGCGCGCCGCATGTGTCTCCCGCGGTCGAGCCCACCGCAGGACATGGAGTCCCCGCGTCGTCAGAAAGACCGGCATCAGCCCCGGCGTCGTCGGCCGCCTGGCACACGGGAAAGCCGCAGCCGTACCACAAGCGCAGAGCGCCGGCGTCGCCAGTCCCGGTGCCGGTGCCGCTCCCGCTCGAGTCCCGGTTCCCGAGCCGCTGCCGGTTCCGGTGTTCGTCCCTGTGCCCGTCCCGCCGCCGGGAACAGGAGTCGAGCTGCAGCCTCCGGAGCAAACGATGAGGCCGGCCAGTGCAGCCAGCAAGACTCCGGCGAGAAGGCGAATCGAACGTGCCGGCGGCCAGGGCTCGTAGCCCGCGTCACGTGAGCCGCTCAGGCGATTCTCCGTCCGATCCCCGGATAGTCGAGCACGAACCCCTCCGCGTCGTAGGTGATGTCGACCTTGAAGGCGTCGTCCGCGAGGGACTCGAACCGAACAACGCTCCGATCCTCGTCGAGGGTGCGGACGAACGAGTACCGCTGCTGGGATCGATGCACACCGAGGTCGGGCACCGACACCCATGCCATCACGAAGTCCACGCTGCCGTTGCCTCGTAGCAACCGGTGGCGCAGCACCGGCGGTGTGTTGAGGAGCGGTGACAGTCCGAGATCCACATCGAGCGCACCAGCGAGTCCGCCGAGGTCGGTCGCTGCGCGCGCCACGAGGATCCGACACACGCCCTCCTCCTTCCACGCCTCCTGCCAGATGCCGGAAGGTGCACGCCACAGTTCGAGCGACCGCAGCCAACCATCTCCACGTGCAGTCGCCATGAGACGGACCGAGACGAATCCCGGGCTTGTCTCCAGCTCGTAATCAAGCCGATACGGAACGGGCGAACTGCCAATGGCCACACCCTGTGCGGCGAGACGATCCCTCTCGATCTGAACCTCGGCGAATTCCGCGCCGAATGGTTGGGCTTTCGACCACCCGAGGCAACGAGAACGCCCGGCCACAAGGCATGCTACGTCGTTCGGGGGAGGCTAGGGAAACCGCGATGGCAAGCAAGCGCCCTTCTCCGAAGAACACTTCGCCCACATCCAAGGTGACGGGACCCGCCTCGTATTTCCCTTCGATCGAGAAGAAGTACGGAAAGCCCATCGCCGCGTGGAAGAAACTGATCCGCTCGCGCCATCCAGCGAAGCACATGGATATCGTGAGCTGGCTCAAGGCCGCGCACGGGATGGGCCACGGGCACGCGACCGCGCTCGTTGGCTACACGCTGGCGGAGGACGCTGAGTAATCGCTCCGTCGGGGTCGGGGTCGGGGTCGGGGTCGGGGTCGGGGTCCACCACGACCCAAAGCGCGCCAGTTCGCTCGACGTCGCCGAGATCGTGCTCTCGACCGTGTCGGCACAGTGTCTCGACCGGCTAATCTTGGGGTGGCAGCGATTTGCAGCAGCGAGATCCGCGCGATTGGAGGCGAGCACGAGGATACCGAGCGGCGCCGACGCCGCGCCCAGAGCCGAAAGCAGATCCTGGCCCGGGCGCCCCACTTCGTCGGACGGGATCACGATGCCGCCCCGCGGGATCGCGTTTCGAGCAGAACCCCCCGAGTGGACCGCCCAATCGCTCTCGATCGGCCATCCGGACCTACCGGCGGGCCACGTAGACGAACTGCGCTGCGGGCGGACGGGCATGCGGACGAGGGTCTCAGGGCTGATCGGATGGTCGTCGCGGCGGGCGTTGAGCAACTCGGACATGCGCCAGATCTCTCGCGCGACTCCAGACCACGACAGACCGCCATCCTGTCGCTTACGATCGAGCGCTTCGAACAGCTTCGTTACGTCGAACTCCCCGCACCCATGAACGTCCGCCACGCCTCCTCCTTCTGTTCGCCCCGACCGTCGGTCACGTCGTTCACAACGTCGTGATGGTCGGATTCTCGTACTGGAGCACGGATTGGAGCGCGCGACTTCCGCCGTGGGGGCAGTGAACGCGCCGCTGCCCGCGGCAGCGGGCGGATCCTTCAGACCCACCGGCGTAGGTGGCGTCCGCGCCGGGCACGGCCCCGCAACACGGGCGTGACCCTCGCCTGAATTTCCCCTGGTCCTCCGTGCGGGCCTCGATCTTCTCTCGAGCGGGGTCCTGAAGAAGTACCCTGGAACACTCAAACGCGTAAGGGGTTCGTGATGGGAAAGCTCGGCGTCAATTGCTTCAGCGTCTCTCTCGACGGTTTCGGGGCGGGCCCGAACCAGGATCTCCAGAATCCGCTGGGCGTCGGCGGCATGGCGCTCCACGACTGGTTCTTCTCGACGCGCACCTTTCAGAAGGTCCACGGCACCGGAGGCGGTACAACGGGCATCGACGACGACTTCGCCGCACGCGGATTCGCAGGCATCGGCGCCTCGATACTCGGGCGGAACATGTTCGGGCCTGTTCGTGGCCCGTGGCCGGATGAGGCGTGGAAGGGGTGGTGGGGCGAGAACCCTCCGTACCACACTCCCGTCTTCGTGCTCACGCACCATGCGCGACCATCGATCACGATGGACGGCGGCACCACGTTTCACTTCGTCACCGGAGGCATCCGCGAAGCGCTCGCACGTGCCCG
Source organism: Polyangiaceae bacterium (assembly GCA_049521295.1). GTDB lineage: Bacteria > Myxococcota_A > Polyangia > Polyangiales > Polyangiaceae > Palsa-1150. The sequence continues at coordinate 49,246 of JBEKOY010000030.1, forward strand.
CGACGTAGCCAAGGATCACGACGTGCGGCTCGGCGGCGGCGTCGCCACGATCCGGCAGTACCTGGAGGCGGGCCTCGTGGATGAGATGCACCTCGCTATCGCGCCCGTCTTGCTCGGAACCGGCGAGAGCTTGCTCACGGGGATCGACTTGCTCCGGTTGGGCTATCGAGTCTCCGAACACGTCGCGGCGCCGAAGGCTACGCATGTCGTGTTCACAAGGGAGGCTAGGAGAAAGCCGTCACCGTAACGACTTCGAGCACGCGGTATAACAGATCCGCGGGGAATTGAAGATGCAGGCGAAGGAGATGCCCCGCGTTCTAAAGGAAGGACTTTCGACGAAGAAGCTCAAGGCGAAGGGACAGAAGCGGGCGACGACGTACACCGCGGCGTGAGCTCAGGAAGTCGCGAGCGCAGTTGCACAAGGCAGCGATCTTGGATCACGGAAACGGCGTGCGGGGACGGCATGCCCTGCCCAAAGCTTTCGTACCCCAGTAGCCCCAGGGGTACGAGATCAGGCTTTCAGACGACGAATGCCCTTCGGGTCGAGCACGCGAACCGGCCTTCGCAGGGCCGAGAGTCTGCTCCACGGCGAGGGCAGCTCGGCAGGCGCTGCGGCTATCCAGCCTCGGCGATGGCCTTCATCGCCGCCAGGCCCGCCTCGAAGTCCTTGCCGATCATCTTGTCCATGTTGACGAAGAGACCGAAGATCGTGGTCATCAGAGTGACCTGACCGGTCATGCTCCAGGTGACGCGGGTGCCGCCGCTGGAGGGCTCGAGCAGGAACTCGGCGGTGTTCTGCGCCCTCATGGGCTTCGTGAAGGTCAGGGCAATCGCCACCCTCGACGGCGCCGAGGCCTGGGTGATCTCCATGGCCCCGGCGCCGGCCTTCTTGCCGGTCCATGCGTAGGCGGCGCCGACGCCCCGGGGCTCGCCCGAGTAGGTCCTCTGCATCGCGGGATCGAGTTTCTCGTACGGCGACCACCTCGACCACGCGTGAAAGTCGTCGAGAAGGGGGAAGATCTTCTCCGCAGGTGCGGAGATGGTGGTCGAGCGCTCGATGCGAAAGGTGTTCTGCGCCATGGCGTACCTCAGGAACTTCAGCCTAAGACGGGAAGGGCCGGACTCTAGCCGAGCTCGGGCTCGATGATGCGCCGGAAATTGCCGCGTGAGCTGCGCCGGGTCGCAGAGCCCGACGAGTGGCGCCACTTCGGATGCGCGGGCGCCGACGGTTCCCGCAAAAACGGTAGGAACTCATTGAATTTCGTAGGGATTTTGTGATAATACGCGATCGAGCTGGCTCGGAGCGGGCAAGGCGTACGAAGCGTCGTGAGCTTCCTTGGCGGGCTGAAGGCGCGCGCGCCCGCCAAGCCCGGAACTGTCTGCGCAGCGGTACTCGCATGCGCGGGGACGGCGGACCCTTTTGTCACGCGCGAGGACCGCGCGGGGTTTGAAGACGAGATGACGACGGCGAAGGTCGTCTGGCAAATGCACCTCTACGGCGGCGCCATGCACGGGTTCACGCATCGCAACACTCAACAGCCTGGGTGCGCGTGCCCTGGTCGGGCCCGACGGAGGGGCACCGCTCGTCACGCAGCGAATTGCGATCGGGGGCCAGCCCAACAAGATGATCCTGAACAAGAATCAATCGCGATTGTTCGTCGCGAACGGAAATAGTGACAGCGTCACCATCATCGACACGGCGTCCAACACGATCCTCGAGACCGTGCCGGTTCTCGCGCCCCCGAGCGTCTTCGCCGACTCGACGGGTCTCAAAGGTGCGAACCCGAATGGGCTGGTGTTGTCGCCGGACGAAACCACTCTCTACGTAACGGATGGCGCCACGAACGCCGTTGCCGTGGTCGAGCGCGATCCGACCCAACCGACCGGCGCGCACACCACTGGCCTGATCCCCACCGGTTGGTATCCGACGTCCGTCAGCACGAGCGCCGACGGAACGTGGCTCTACATCACGAACGCAAAGAGCGTCCCCGGTCCGTCCTGCGCGGACATCCTCGACCGAGCTGGGGCCCACAACGAACGCTCGAGGCGGGCGGCCCGACGCCGGATCAGCACTGCTGGAATGGCAACCAGTACGTCTGGCAGCTCGAGACGGCGGGCCTCCTCTCGGAGCCCACGCCTTCCGCGACCGCACTTGCCGGGCTGACCCAGCAGGTGGCCATCAACGACAAGTTCGCGGCCGCGGGGACTCCCATCAATGCCACGATGGCATTCCTGCAGTCGCACGTTGAGCACGTCATTTACATCATCAAGGAGAATCGCACCTACGATCAGATCCTCGGTGATCTCGACGCCGGCAACGGCGATCGCAGTCTTGCGATGTTCCCGCAACCGGTCACCCCCAATCTTCACGCCTTGGCGGCTCAGTTCGTCAATCTGGACGCATTCTTGGATACCGGCGAAACCAGTGGCGTTGGGTGGAATTGGTCGACGGCGGCGCATGCGACCGACGAAATCGAGCGCAATCAACCGGTCAACTACGGCAAGGGGGGCACCACCTACGATTGGGAAGGGACCAACCGCAATATCAACGTCGGCCTGCCGACGCTTCTCGCGCGCTTGGCGGCGGATCCGGTGACACCCGAGGATCCCGACCTTCTCCCCGGCGCGGTCGATGTGTCAGCGCCCGATTCGAACGACTCGGAGGCGGTGGGCACGGGATACCTGTGGGATGCCGTGTTGGGAGCCGGCAAGACGGTTCGCAACTACGGAGTGTTCATCGATCTCGCCCGCTATACCGCCGATCCGGCGCTGCCATCCTTCTTGATCCCGCTCGATGCGACCCCGTTTGCCGATGGCATGGTCGCTGAGGTGGGGCTCTTGCCCCGGGTGTCGATCGCGGCTCTCGGACAAATGGGTCTCGGCGGAATGGGCCCCAGCCCGAACGCGGGCGTCGTTGCCGGTCTTCGCGTTCAATTACTGCCGCTTCCTGGCGCACCCTTCACGTGGTCGCGAGCGGGGGGTACCTGCGCGAGGCGTGGCAAGGACCCGTGTACGACGACGATACTGGCAAGTGGCTCCCGGGCGCACCCAACGGCGACAACGGCGCGTGGCTGCAGGTGGCCGTCTCGGGCGACATTCAACGCCTTCGGTTGGCGGGGACCCTTCATGGCGAGCACGTGTTCTCCAATGGACGCGACCCCGTCGACCTGATGGTCGAGGCCGGGGCCGCCTACCGTCTCTTCGCCGGGCTGCGCGCCCGAGTGGAGTACGTCGGCCAGGATCTCGAGGAGAGCATCAACCCCGGCGCTGAAGGGGGGGCGCGACACTTCATTGGCCCGACCGCGTCCTGGCAGCTCTTGGGCGACCGTCTCACCGTCGCCGCCGGTCCGGCCTTCGGCTTGTCCGACCTGTCGCCCCGAGTCCTGGTGCGGATGGCGCTCGCCTACGGGTTCTGATCGCGCCGAGTTCAAGACTCGCCTGGAGCGGCCGATTGGGCCGGGTGCGGGTGCGATCACCGACGCCGCACTTTCGGACCAGCTGCACAGGACCGACGACGCCCTGGGGTGACAGGCTGCGTGGGGCGTGCGATCGTACGGCCATGTCGTTAAGACCTGGGGGCGTCCTTCTTGCCGCTCTGTGCGCGTGCACCAAAGCGTCGACTGCGGTGCCGAGCGCGGCGCCGTCGGGCACCGTTGTCGCACCGACGCCCGTCGTGACCGCGACTCCGGGGGCCGCGCAGGGGGGCCCGTCTTTGGGGGCGGGTCCGGTCCAGCTCACCGCGCGATCCATTCCGCTCCCCGGAGCGAGCGGACCGGTGACGGTCGACTACCTGGCGTCTCGCGGCCTGCACGCGCGTGTCTACGTGCCGGTCGGCGACACCGGCAGCCTGGACGTCTTCGACGTCGCGACGAGTACCTTCAGACGCATCGATGGCTTCAAAACGGCCGAGCGAGAAGTCCGCGGCAAGAGGCGCATGATGGGACCGAGCGCCGCAACGGTCGGCGACGGATTCGTTTACGTCGGCAACCGGGCGACGAGCGAGGTGTGCGCCGTCGAGGAAGAAACGCTCAAGCTCGGCTCTTGCCTGAAGCTTTCGACTCCCACGGACGGCGTCGCCTACGTCGCGTCGGAGAAGGAGGTCTGGGTGACGACGCCGAGAGACCATTCGCTCACGGTGCTCGATGCCTCGAAGCCGGACACGCTCAAGCCGAAACTCGCCATCAAGACCGACGGCGACACGGAGGGCTATGCCGTGGACGTCGCCCGCGGGCTCTTCTACACGAACCTGGAGGACAGCAATCGCACCCTCGCGGTCGACATCAAGACGCATTCTGTCAAAGCGACCTGGGCCTCCGGGTGCGTGCCCGATGGCCCGCGCGGCGTTGCCGTCGATGGGGCTCGCGATTTCGTCATCGTGGCGTGCACCCAGAGCGTGAACGTGTTCGATGGATCGCACGACGGCGCGCCGCTTGGCACGCTCGACACGGGCGCGGGCGTCGACAACATCGAGTATCTGGATGCGGCGAAGCTGCTCGTGGTCGCGGCGGGCAAGGCGGCGCGGCTGACGGTGGCGCGCCTGAACGATCACGGAGCGCCAACGGTCGTCGGGTTGGGCGGCACCGCGGAAGGGGCTCGCAACGCCGTTGCGGATGGAAACGGCAACATCTATCTGGTCGATGCGCGGGCAGCCCGTCTCCTGACCTTCGCGGGCCTGCCCTGACGTCAGCCGGCCTCGCGGGCCTCGAGCAAAACCGATCGGCGCGAGCGAACGGCGCGAGCGAGCGTCCCAAACACGCGCTCGGTCGCCGGCAAGTCGATGCACCCGTCGGTGATGCTCACGCCGTACGCGAGGTCAGAGAGCGCCGTCCCGGCGCTCAGATCCTGGCGTCCCTCGCCGATGTTGCTCTCGATCATGACGCCAAGCAGGTGCGGCGAACCGTGCGCGATCTGCTGGGCCACGTCGTCGACCACGGCGGGCTGGTTGCGGAAATTCTTTCCGCTGTTGTCGTGGCTGCAGTCGACGAGCATACGCGGTTTGGCGCCCGCCTTCGCTAACGCCTGGCCCGCCACCGCCACGTGCGCCGCCGAGTAGTTGGGCCCCGAACTGCCGCCGCGGAGCACGATGTGGCCGTCGGGGTTGCCGGTCGTCCGGATGATCGCGACTCGCCCATTGCCGTCGATGCCCAGGAAACTGTGCGCTTGCGACGCTGCGAGGAGCGCGTTGATGGCCACCTGCAGGCTGCCGTCGGTGCCGTTCTTGTAGCCCACGGGCATCGACAGTCCGCTCGCCATCTCGCGATGCGTCTGGCTTTCCGTCGTGCGCGCGCCGATCGCCGTCCAGCTCACGAGGTCCGCCAGGTACTGCGGCACGATCGGGTCGAGCATTTCCGTCGCCGCCGCGATCCCGATCCGCGCGACCTCGAGGAGGACTCGCCGGGCGGCGCGAAGGCCTTCGGCGATGTCGTGGCTGCCGTTCAAGTGCGGATCGTTGATGAGCCCTTTCCAGCCCACGGTCGTCCGCGGCTTTTCGAAGTACACGCGCATGACGACGAGCAGCTCGTCTTCGTACCGGCGCGTGAGAACGACGAGCCGCTCGGCGTAGTCGAGCGCAGCCTGCGCATCGTGCACCGAACACGGTCCGACGATGACGAGAGGACGTGGATCCTGCCCCGCGATCACGTCGCGAATCGCGTTGCGCGACCGAACGACGAGATCGGCCGCCTCGGGCGTTTGGGGGAATTCGGCCTTGAGCTCGTTCGGCGTCGGAAGCGGCCGGCTGTCGACAACGTGGACATCGTTCGTGGCGTGCATGACTTCGGCTCCAGAAAAGCGAAAACCCCTGGTCACTCGCGGCGACCAGGGGTCTTTGACCTGAGAGATGGTTCGAATCGTCTACGAGGTCGACCTCTGGTGCCGCGTCGTGGCGGCCCAGGTAAAGGCAAACCCGTAAAAGGTCGAACCCGGTTTCACGCGTGTCACCTTAACCCGCGCCGCTCGAGCTGTCACGTCGAGCCGGTCTTCGCGCCCGGCGACCGAGCCCGACCACTCCGCCGACTTCTCCGCAGCGATATCGCGATCGGCAGGGCCCGGCGGCACATGTTGGCACGCACTCGCGCGCGATCCCGCCCAAAACGTCGGCCGCGTGCGCTCCGAGCCCCAGGTTGACCCGGGTGTCCGCGGCTTGGGTTTTGCTCGCTGGAGCGGCTGACACACGCTCTCGCGCGCACTGCGATGGAGTACTTTTCGCCCATGACCACGCAAACGGACAATCCCCGCTCCGACGCGCTTGTCTTCTTCGGTGCGACGGGTGACCTCGCTTTCAAGCAGATCTTTCCAGCCCTACAGGCGCTCGTGAAGCACGGCCGGCTCGCGATGCCGATCGTCGCGGTCGGAAGAAGAGACGTCTCGATCGAGAAACTGCGGACGCGCGTGAAGGAGAGCCTCGCCGCGAGCGAGCAGGGGGTGGATGGGGACGCGTTCGAGAAGCTCGCAAGCCAGCTTCGCTATGCTGCGGTCGACTTCGACGCGCCGGAGAGTTTTCGAAGCATCCGCACCGCGATCCCCGATGCGAAGCACCCCCTTCATTATGTCGCGCTGCCGCCCGACGTCTTCGAAAAGGTGGCCGCCAACCTGGCCGAGGTCGGACTCGCGAGCGGGGCGCGCCTGGCGCTCGAGAAGCCGTTCGGAGAGGACCTCGCGTCCGCAAAGGCGCTGAGCGAGGCGCTTCACCGCTCGTTCGAGGAAGAGTCGCTCTTCCGGATCGATCACTTCCTGGGCAAGGAGCCGGTCGAGAACCTCGTCTACTTCCGCGCGGCCAACCCGCTCATCGAGCGGAGCCTGAACGGCGAGCAAGTCGATAGCGTCCAGATCACCATGGCCGAGACGTTCGGTGTGAAGGGGCGCGCCGAGTTCTACGACAGCGTCGGCGCTGTGCGCGATGTCGTCCAGAACCATATGCTGGAAACCATCGCCTGTCTCGCGATGGACCTGCCGACAGAGACCGGTCATGGTGGCGTGCGTGAGGCGCGAAGCCGTCTGCTCGCGCGCGTGCGCACGCTCGCGAAGGGGGACATCGTTCGCGGCCAGGTGCGGGGCTACAAGGACGAGAAAGGAGTCGCCAAGGACTCGACGACCGAGACGTTCGCGATCCTCCGCTTCGCGATTGACTCACCCCGCTGGAACGGGGTTCCGTTCTTCGTCCGCGTCGGAAAGTCGCTCGCAACCACGGCGACCGAGATGGTCGTGCGCTGGAAGGGCAGCGCGACGTCCGTGCTCGAAGACAGCCGAGCCCCTGCGCCGAATCATCTCCGCTTCCGGATCGGCCCGGACACGGCGATCGCGCTCGGCGCCAACGTGAAGGCCAGCGGCGAACGGATGGTCGGCGAAGCGACGGAGTTGCTTCTTCACCGCGCCGAGGCGGACGGGATGACGGCTTACGAACGCCTCCTCGGCGACGCGATCGACGGAGATGCGACCCTTTTCGCCCGCAGAGACGCGGTCGAAGAATCGTGGCGCGTCGTTGACCCAGTCCTCGACGACGCGACGCCGGTGTATCCGTACGCGCCGGGCTCGCAGGGGCCCGCAGAGGGCGAGCGGCTCGTGCCTCCAGGTGGCTGGTCGGAGCCGGGCTAGAGCGAATCGGACGAGAAAAGCCCGTCAGTCGATCAAGACGCGCAAAAGCCCGCAAGTTCACATGGGATGCCTTTGGGGCGTTCGTGGTCACCGCAACAGCGAACCAATTTGGCGAAATACTCGGTCACCGGCCATCGAGAAAAAAGAAGATCCCGTATCGTTGCCCTTTTATCTACACGCCACGCTCATCGAAGCGAAACGCGTCCTCGGCGCCGTTCGCATCGGCCGATGGGTCCTCGAACGCCGGGTGGGGGCCCCTGCCCGCGTGTCATTGCTCGTGCAGTCAATTCGCGTGGGTGTAGGGAACGGACCGGAGCGCAAGCATTCCCAGCTTTCTACTAGGACCTTACGCCGCTTTCACGCCTTCCGAACCTCACGGTCCTCGACTTGATGGAAGCGTGGGAGACCGACATTCCGAGCCTACCTCACGTGACGGATTTTCAGGGCGACCTTCATTCGAATACGGTGGACGTGTTCGCGGCGCTTTCTTCGTTGAGGGTGCTCGAGTTGGTGGTCTCCGACCTCTCGACCGCTCAGGCCCGAGCCGCGCTCTCCGCATGGACCGGTCTGACGACGCTTTCCGCTCCAGACGCGGGGCTCACCGACACGGGCCCTCTCGCGCCCCTGAGCCTTCTGACGGACGTTGATCTCGACTCGAATCAGATTCAAGACATCTCGTCGCTGTCGGCACTTGCGAACCTCCGAAGTCTCGACCTGAGCCGCAATCAGGTCACGGACCTCGCTCCCTTGGTCGCCAACGTCTCGCTCGGCTACGGGACCGGCATCGCGACCGAGGGCAACCCGATCGACTGCACGGCGCAGGCGCAAAACATCGCGACGTTGAGAACGCGGGGTGTCACCTTGACCACGGATTGCCCGTGACTCATTGCGCAGCGCTCGGCCGCGCTTCAGCATGGGCGCATGAAAAACTTGTCTTGGATTGCGCTTATCATGGCCGCCCTCTGCGTCGGCATCCTGACCGCAGGGTGCGGTGTCGGCGAGCCTAACGACATCACCGACGTTTGCTCTTGCGGCTCGTGCTCGCACCCCTACGGTGCCTGCCCAGGGGAAACGCTCCCCAACGAGTGCCCGGGTGAATCGGACGGTAGCCAACCGTGCCCGTGTCCGAATCCGGGCGTTACGGTCACGCTATTAGCGTGCCCGCGTGTGACCTATCTATGCGCGCCAGACGGTAAGTGGTCCGCAGAAAACGATGCAGCCTGCCTCGTCGTCGATGCAGCCGACGCCACGAGTCAAGAAGACCCAGACTGACCCACGACCACCCGTTCATCCACCGTGACGCGCGCGACGCCCTCTGGAGGCTCTCGCCTGGCTAGTGCGCGGTCGCGAGCCATGGAAATCTGCGGCTTGGCCTCCGGCGCGCCCCGCCAGCTCCAGTGCCGGATCTCCGTCGACGAGCACGTCAACGGGGTGGGGGGCCGTCGTCGCCGTCGTCATCCAAGGTCACGTCGGCGTCCGCGGGATTCGGTGGGGCTCCGTATGCGAGGAGGGAGGGCGAATCGTCCTGGCCACTGCTATTGCCGCTGGCGTCCGGCGGCGGTCCCCCGTAGGACCCATCGACGCCGCCGTAGGTGGCCGGGACCCGAGCTCGTCGGGCCGCTGTCACGGTCTCCCTCGGCCGGTGAGAGAGACTGGCCTCCACACGCGGCTGCGGTGGCGGAGAGCGCCCCCATCCGCAAGGCATAGAGGGCCGCGCGACTCAGACGCTTCGCCGGTGACGGTGGCGCCCGCACCTTCCGAAAGGATGAGGGCAACTCGGCTCGGCAAAAGGGACAGGCCGGCTCGCTAACCCGAACGTGCCGGGCGCATCCGGGACAAGCCGCCAATGGAATCCGGATCACGCGTGACCTCCCTTCGATTTCGAGATTCGACGATGGATTCGAATACACCGTAATTGAACCGCTTGCACATGGCGTTCTGCACCCGCACCCGTTCACGACGGAAACGACCGACACGGCGACTGTCACCGCCCGCATCGGCCAATCTCAGGCTATCGGGCGAACGAGTCATTCCCGAGTTGATCTCCTCTCACTCAACCAGTTCACGACAATCCCACACCCACGGACGCCCGAGACCCCTTTTCCCTTGCCGCACTCTGCCGTGGATCTTTGGAATCGGAGATCAAGGATTCAGGAGCCAAGGATCAACGCGCACTCTCGTCCTCTCGCCCGCCAGGATCTCGGAGGCTCGACCGAACCCGTGCTCGCACCGCTCGTCGCAACCGGAACGGCAACCGGCGCCTCGACGGGTATGGCTGGCTGCGTCGGCGACATCGCAATGCAGATCGGACAGATTCAAGATCGAGAAGCGCATCGCCAACCCCCCGGGTCGCCCAGGATGTCAGCGCATCGCACGAGACAACCTCGGCTGGCCAGCGCGCCTCGATGGCTTGGCTTGAGCGGCGCAAACCGCGGACGAGCGGGCCGGGGCGACGAGATCGCGCGCCGTTTGGGATCTGCTGCGCGAATGAGTATCTGATTCTGAGTATCTGCTCATTTCCCCGCGGTCGCTCGAGAAGGCGGAGGTTTCGAGCGTGCTAACTTCCTACCCATGGCTGCGCGAAGCCTGAACGGGAACGCCAAAGCGAAGCGAGCCAGCGCGCCGAAGCGGCGCGGCGGGGGCATGACCAAGGCCCAGCAGACGGCGGCTCGCACGCACCTCGCTTCGAGCGCGGTCAAGCCTTCACCCGAGGGGATCACGTCGATGAGCCGCGAGCTCGAGGGCCAGCCCGACCCCGCCGCTTCGGTCACCACGAACCGGGCCGCTCGAGGACTGGACGCCGCCGCCCTTCAGAGCCACGCTAGGAGTATGTCGCCGCGCGTCCGAGCCGTTCTCGACCTGGTGTCGGAATTGACGGAGGACGAGCGCTCCGAGCTTCGTGCGAAGCTCGGCGGCGACGAGCTCGACGAGACGGAATGGACTGCTGCCTGGAATGACGAGCTCTCGCACCGGATGGCTCAGATCGAGCGCGGCGAAGTGAAGCTCCTCACCCGCGAGGAGTTCTGGGCCGACGACGATTGACGACGCCGCTCCGGCTTCACCCCGACGCACGAGAAGAACGCCGGCAGGTTGTCCGTCGCATGCGCGACCCACGCGCGGCACTCCGGTTTCGTCGCGCCGCAGATGGCATCTTCGATCGCATCGAAGCGAGCCCCGAGCAGTTCCCCGAGCATGGCTTTCTCGCTGTGCCGAATGGGCGGCCCCTCTTCTACCTGGTCCGGCGTGCGGTCCTGCCGCCGCCCTTGCCCTACGTGGTCTTTTTCTACGTGCGGCAGGGCACTGCGATCGTTCTCGCGATCGCCCACGGGAAGCGCCGGCCGGGCTACTGGGCGGAGCGTCGCTAACGCTAGGAGGAGAAGCTTCGCAAACGAGCTCAACCCTTGGGCCTTCGATGCCCGACGT
>JBEKOY010000031.1:0-50267 GCA_049521295.1 Polyangiaceae bacterium
AGGGAAGCTCCGGTGCTTCCTCGACGAGGTACGGGAACTCGTCGAGGACGACGGGAACCGGACGACCGAGACGATCACCAAGGGTCAGGAGCGCGCTGACGGCCTCGGCCCAGTTCCCGAAGCTCGCGCCCGGCAACCCGGTGAACTCCGCATACGCTGCCGCCACGTCCGCGAGGTTCTGTGCGTTGGACTGCTGCAGCCCGGTGAACGCGAATCCGCCGGTCGCCTCCACGAGAAGCTCGAGCAGCAAAGTCTTTCCCTGACGCCGTCGTCCGTAGACGATGCCCAGGACAGTACCGGGATCCTCATCGGCCGCGAAGCGGGTCAGCGCTTCCCACTCCTCGGATCGGTCATGCAGCTCAGGGGGCTTGGGCATGCCCTGTGCGCTCCTCATGGAGACCAATATACAACTCAATTTATGGTAACTAGAGTTGTATATTCACATGGCGCCTCGATCAATCTAGGCAGGGCCGCCGGGAGTCATAGATTCGAGACCGAGTTCGGCGCGGATTTCGCGTTGGATCGCGCGCGCGATCGACTCCCCGTCACCGAAGAGCGCGCGGCTCGCCGTCACGTCGAGGAACGCCTCGTCGAGCGAGAGAGGCTCGACCAGCGGCGTGTAACGTCTAAAGATGCCGAACGCGGCGGCGCTCACAGCTTCGTAGCGGTCGCGGTGCGGCCGCACGACGATGGCGTGGGGTGCGCGTCGCAGGGCTTCGGCCATGGGCATCGCCGACCGAACGCCGAAGGGGCGAACTTCGTACGACGCGGCGACGACGACAGCACGGCGCGAACGACCGCCGACAATCACGGGCTGGCCTCTCAGGGCCGCGTCGTCGCGCTGTTCCACGGAGGCGAAGAACGCGTCCATGTCCACGTGAAGGATGGTCTTCAATGCGCTCCCGATGCCGGCGAATGCGACGTCGCTACGTCGCGATCCCCGACCAGAGTAGAACCTCAGCCGAAATCCGGCGACCCGACCCGCGAGGAGGCCCATGCCCGAAGACGCAACTCGCTTCTTTGCCGGCGGGGCTGTAAAAGGCCAGGCCATGCGAGGCCTTCGTGTTTTCGTTCTGACTGCCGTCGCCTCTGCGGCCGGAACGTCTCTCGGCTGCCAAGACTCCTATTCGAGCAATTCGGAGCGCGACACCCACATGGGCGACCTGCACGCAGCGGAGACGCCCACGCCGCGGGTCGAGGCGCCCCCGGCCTCTGCCGCGACCCCGCCACCGGCGGTCGCTCCGATCGCTTCCGCGGCCGCCGGTCAGGCAACCAAGCCGTTGCGACCCGCTTCGCCGGGCGTCGCTCCGTAATCGGGATCCCGACGGGGCCGCGCTATTTGTTCGGCTGCGGCGTGACGCGCAAGTACGGTCGAACGGCCGTGTAGCCCTTCGGAAACCGCTGCTTGATGACTTCGGGATCTTGGAGCGAAGGGACGATGATCACGTCGTCACCGTTCTTCCAGTTGGCGGGTGTTGCCACGGCGTGCGAGTCGGTCAGCTGAAGCGAATCGATGACGCGCAAGATCTCGTCGAAATTGCGTCCCGTGCTGGCCGGGTAGGTGAGCGTGAGCCGGACCTTCTTGTTCGGGTCAATCACGAACACGGAGCGTACCGTCAGCGTGTCGCTCGCCTTGGGGTGAATCATCCCGAAAAGCGAAGCCACCGTGCGGTCGGGGTCGCCCAAGATCGGGTAGTTGAGCTTGGTCCGTTGAGTCTCTTCGATGTCGGCGGTCCACTTGCGATGGGAGGGCACGTCGTCGACGCTCACTGCAATGACCTTGACGTTGCGCTTGTCGAATTCCGGCTTCAGCTTGGCGACGGCGCCGAGTTCGGTGGTGCACACGGGAGTGAAGTCTTTCGGGTGCGAGAAGAGAATGCCCCAAGATTTGCCGAGCCACTCGTGAAAGTGAATCGGTCCTTCGGTCGAGTCTTGGGTGAAATCGGGGGCTATATCGCCGAGCTGAATGGCCATCGCGTTTCTCCTCGTTGGGCTTCGGTCGCCGTGGAGTTCCGGGTGACGCGATCCTATGTCCGTTATAACGGAGGTCAAGGTGTGCGTGCCGGTGTGACGCCGACCCCCCTTCCGCGGCCGGGCACGCATCTTTTTTCTTCGTGCCCCCGTTACACTGGAGGCGTTTGGATGACGAAATCGATCACCGTGCGCGAGCGCGCGTAGGAAGCGTGCTCGACGACAAGTGGACGCTCGAGCGCCTGCTCGGGGTCGGCGGCATGGCTGCCGTCTATGCGGCCTGCCATCGCAACGGCGCACGCGCGGCCGTGAAGGTGCTTCATCCCGACCTCGCCCGACACTCCGAAGTTCGCGAGCGCTTTCAACGCGAAGGATACGCCGCGAACCGCGTGGGGCACGCGGGCGCGGTCACGGTTCTCGACGACGACGTCGTGTCGAGCGGGCCCGAGGCGGGAACCGCTTACATCGTGATGGAGCTCCTGGAAGGACGTTCGATGCACGAGCGAGCGGAACACGACCCGCCCATCGACGAGATCGAGTTCCTGCGCATCGCCGATTGCGTGCTCGACGTGCTGCAAGCGGCGCATGCGCGCGGCGTCGTGCACCGCGATCTCAAGCCGGAAAACTTGTTCCTCGTCCGCGACGCCGGCAGTTCCGAGCGGCCTCGGGTCAAGGTGCTCGATTTCGGGCTCGCACGGCTTCTTCAGGGACAGACCATCACAACGTACGGTCTCGCCCTCGGAACGCCATCGTTCATGTCGCCGGAACAAGCGGCTGGGCGACTCGAAGAGATCGATGGGGGCACGGACCTGTTCGCCCTTGCGGCCACCGGATTTCGAGTGATCACGGGGCGGCGGATTCACGAAGGATCCAATGCCGTCGAACTCGTCACCAAGATGGCCAGTCTCGCGGCGCCGGGGATCCAGTCAATCGCACCCGGTGTCAGCGACTCCTTCGCCCGCATCATCGATCGGGCCCTCCAGTTTCGGCGCAGCGATCGCTACGCGAGCGCGGCCGAGATGCAAGCCGACGTGCAGCGCGCGATTTCCGAAATCGATGCGGGATGGGGTGCGACGCAGCCTGCGATCGCAACGGGATCGAGCGGGGCCGTGCCAAGCCCACGGGGGCCGCCGACCATCGAAATCAGCCGGCGCGATCTCGAAATTTCCGAGCAGCGCCCGCTGCAGGCCGCGCCGGCACCGCGGCGGCCTCGGCGATTCATCGTGCCGTGGGTGGCCGTCGTCTTGTTCGCTGGGATAGGCGCGGATATTGGGTTGGATCGGGTGCACGCCGCGTCGACCTCGCCCCGATCGGCCGCGTCGGATCGGGCACGGATGACGCCACCGCAGAGCTCCGTGCCACCGCGGATCCTCGAAGCCGACGCCGCGTTGGGGTCGGAGCGGGGCGGACCGACCTTCGACGCGTACGACGCGTCGGTCGTGGCTCCGGTTCGGCCGCCGATCGGCTCGGCGCGGGACGTCTCCCGTCCAGCGGCAGCGGCGAATGCGGCGCGGCGCGCTGCCCCGGCCAAGTCCAGCCTCGGCACCGCCCCGACGGCGACACACACGCACCGCTCGACCACAGTCGGCGGCAAGCGCCTTCAGTGATCCACGAGTCGATGGACGATCGACGTCGACGCGGTCCACGCGACCGGCAGCCAGTCGCGAAAAGCATACGCAGCCGCCGCTACGACGGTGACCAACAGCAGCCAGACCACGATCGCGCCGCCACGCCGCTTCGGGATCACGATGGGCTCGTCGTCGGCCGGCGCCCGATCGTACTCCTCGCGCTTGGACACAGGCACGGGATCGGGCCTGCGCGCGACGAGATCGATCGTCAGGCTGGCCTCGGCCGTCTCCGCCATCCCAGCCGGGTTCTGGACGATCGTAGGGCGCGCCGTCGACGGCTCTTCAGGCGGGGGTCCACCTCGCGACGCTGTCAGCGCTCGACTCGCTTCGGTCGAGGTCGGGGTCAAGGTCGAGGTCGAGGTCGAGGTCGAGGTCGAGGTCGGGGTCGAGGTCGGGGTCGGGGTCGAGGTCGGGGTCGAGGTCGAGGTCGAGGTCGGGGTCGGGGTCGAGGTCGAGGTCGAGGTCGAGGTCGGGGTCGGGGCCGGGACGTCGCTTGCGACGATCGAGACGGTCGGTGTCACGGGCACGGGGCTCGGGGGCAGCGCGGCCATTCCGAAAATCGTTCGAGCGAGTCCCGCCGACCGGCCGCCCGATCCCCGATCGACGCGTTGGGCGGCCTCGACCAGCCGATCGATCGCTTGGGAGACGGCGTCGTCGACGTCGATGAGCGTAACACCCAGGCCGACGGGCCGATCGGGCCCTTCGGCCGAAGGTCGGACCCACACGACGCGACCCAGCGCCGGCCATGCCGACGGCTGGCCGGCGACCTGGATCTCCAGGGAAAGGCGCTTGCCGATCGCCACGCGCCCGTCGGTCCGCGCGAAGAGCCCGCCCCGGCTCAAATCGAAGGCCTGCGCCTCCAGCCGCTGCCCCGTCGCGTTCTCGATCGTAACCCAGACTCCGGAGACCCGGGCGCGTCGGGCACTGCGGCGGTCGTCGGGCATGGGCCGCAAAGGATAGATGGCTCGACTCAATCCGGACAAACGTCAGGGAGGCGAACAGGCGGCGTGCGGCTCGGCGTCCACGTCCGTGGTCACCAGGCGACATGGCTTCAGGTCCTCGGCGAGGCAATCGACGCTGAATGTCGCTCCACGACTGCACCCGGTGAGAACGGACCCGTCGCACGCGTCGGCGGGGCATGGCTCCGGCAAGCCGCAAGGGCTCGTCCAATCGAACGGGGGGTTTAGAGTGCCCGGGCTGCAGGCGTCGACCAACCCGCCCAGCAAGGCCGAGCAATCGACCCTTTCCGGGACCCCCGTCGGGCACGACAGCGCCGTGCCGTTCATGCATGCGACGCTCAGGGTCGCATTGCAAGGGGTTGGCGCATCGGCCGCCGGCTGCGGCACGCATGCCGTCCAGCTGGCATCGGAGGTTGGGAAACCGCCGCAATGCCCAGCGCCGTTGCCGGCGCAGTCGAGCCCGAGGTCTTCACCGTCCGTGCCGCACCAGTGCACGAGGGTGAGATCCTCGTCGCAGCTCGCAAGCACTCCCGCGTCGCATCCGGTCCCACCCCCGCATGCGGCGCCCATACCCTGCGAGACGCAGGTCTCGCCCCACAACGTGCAGCTCTCGCCCCAAATCGCTCCGCCCGCTTCCTCACCGCACTCGTAGCGTACGGAGTCGGCGCCCCCGCCAAGCGATGCGGTGGCGCAAGCCGTGCCATCGTCGGCGTTCCTGCACACGGGTTGACCGGCTGGGAAGATGCACTGGCTGACATCCTGACAGCTCGTTGCGGCGACGAGGCACGCCCAACCTTCGCGCGCGACCCCCAGCACGGGATGGTTCGGATTTGCGGCACAGTCGAACGCCAGAAGCGCTTGAATCATGCAAGCGCCGAAAGCGTTGCCGCCCATCGGCGATTCGCACGCGCCCAGCCATGCGCAGGTGCGGTGCGCCACGGCTTGGGCCTGTTCGGGAGTCCAATCGCAGAAGTTTAGGGGCGGGCGCGCGTCAGCGGCATCGCTTCCCGGCGACGAACCGCCGTTCGCCGGGGTGCAGCCGGGTGTCGCGGCGTCGATCTGGCATGCCGTGAGGATGTCGTCGGTGGAATGAAAGAGATCGACACATGCGACGATTGGAAAGCTGGCCATCCCCACCAGCGCAACCCGATAGGCCTCGAGCGCCCGCATGTTCAAAAGCTCCCCGCGACGCCGATCGACGTCGGGCCGACGAGGAGGCGACCGGAGGATGTCGCGTGGCGAGACGGGCGGCTCCACAGCACGGCCGCGACAATCCCGGAGACTCCCGCGGCCCCCCACGCTGCGGCCGCCGTCCAGTCCCAGGCGCGCACACCGTTTTTCAGCCCCTCGCACGCGTCGGGGTTGGCGCTCGCGAGGCTGCGGCACTGGCGAATCGCCCCGCCGCGGACCGTGCCGGCGACCACGAACGCGACGACCCCGAAAGCCGCCAAGCCCGCGGAGGCGGCCGTTGTGGCGCCGGCCGCTGCGCCGCCAAACGCGGGCACATCGGGGGCTGGGGCGCGGATGGGGACTGACGGGCCGGTGGCGATGGGCGGCACGACTTCCACCAGAGCAATGTCGAACACGGTCGAGTCACCCTCGCGCAGCGAGACCGTCGTCCGGACGGTCGTTCGACCGGCTGCGGCCGCCTCGATGCGGTGCAGCCCGGGATTGATCGGCGTCGGGTCGCCCAGCGAGCTGCGCGCGAGCGGCGCACCATCCACCGTCACGGTCGCGTCGGCGGAGTCGGGCACGATGTGAATCGCCAGGTGCGGCACGCGAGGACCCAAAGTTCCGAGCACAGGGCCGACGAGGCGCAGAACGTCGTTCGCGCCTTCGCCGGTCGCCTGGGCCTGGGCGCTCCGGTAGTCCTCCCATGCCTCGGCCAGGAAACCGAGACGTTCTTCGCACAGCGCAACGTGATATCGAACCCCGGCGGTCTGCTTGACATGAGCCACCCGCCGCAACTTATCGAGCGCCTCCTGCCAACGACCTGCGTCCTCGTCGCGTTCGGCATCCGTGAACAGTTCCCGGGCCGAGTTGAGCTCGGCGGCCGACGGTGCGTCGCTCGCCTGCGCGGGTGAACAGAGCGCGATCATTGCGCCCGAGAGCGACGCGCGGAGCGCCCGACGACGGAGGCGCGCGGAGGGCATGACCACCGACACGGTGTCGTTTACCAAAAACACGACTGCGGCGGGCGCACAAGGGTAGCGCGCGGGGCGGACGTTCGGTTTTCTCGGCGCCCTCGACGCCTGCGGTTCGCCCGCGTCGGCGGCCCGATCCGGGATAACGTTGCACGGTGTTGCGAAACGTGCCGGTCGTTCGCTCTGCGTCCGAAGTGCGCGCCTCGTGCGAGCAGGCCCGAGCGCGCGGCTGTCACGTCGGCTTCGTGCCGACGATGGGAGCGATCCACGCCGGCCATCTCGCGCTCGTCCAGGAAGCACGGCGCCGGGCGGCATTCGTCGCCGTTTCGATCTTCGTCAACCCGATCCAGTTCGGTCCCAACGAAGACTTTGCCCGATACCCCCGGAACCTCGACGCCGACGTGGGGCTGCTCGAGGCCGCGGGGGTGGAGTTGGTGTTCGCGCCGACGGTGGCCGACATGTATCCGGTCGGCGATGAGACCCGCGTGCGGGTCGGCGCGCTGGCCGAGCCCCTTTGCGGCCGGTTTCGTCCCGGCCATTTCGAGGGCGTGGCCACGGTCGTGGCCAAGCTGTTCTCGGTCGTCGGAGCGTCCGACGCGGTGTTCGGCCGCAAGGACTACCAACAGTGGCGTATCGTTCGCCGCATGGCACGGGATCTTCTGCTTCCCGTCGAGGTGGTCGGCTACCCGATCGTCCGTGAGCACGACGGGCTCGCGATGAGCTCGCGCAACGCCTATCTGTCGGACTCGCAGCGCGCGGCGGCGCTCGGACTCGTCCAGGGTCTGGACGATGCGGTCCGGGCGTTCGGTCGTGGCGAGCGGCAGGCGAGAAGACTCGAACGCATCGCTCGCGGTCCCATCGACCCGGTTGCCACCTCGGTGGATTACGTCGAGGCCCGCGATCCGGAGACCCTCGCCCCGATTGAAGGCGAGGTCACGGAACGCGCGCTTCTGGCCGTGGCATGCTGGATAGGCACGACGCGCCTCATCGACAACGTGGTTCTGGGCGAGGATCCCGCACCGCTTTCCCAACGCGCCCGCGCGGGGGGCGAGCTCCGCGGGACGAACACGGAAAAAACGAGCTAGGGTGGCGTTCCAATGGCCAACGGAGGACGGCTCGTGGTGCTCGAGGGGATCGACGGCGCGGGGACGACTACGCACGTCGCTCGCCTGGCGGACCGCCTTCGCACGAGGGGGGTTGCGGTGCGCGCGACGCGCGAGCCGAGCGACGGTCCGGTCGGAACGCTCGTCCGCCAGGTGCTCACCGGACGCCTCGTCGTTCCGGGCGGTCGCGCGCCCGGTTGGGCCACCATGGCCTTGCTGTTCGCCGCCGACCGAATGGACCACGTCGAAAGCGAGATCGAGCCGTTCATCCTCGAAGGCGGCGTCATCGTCTCCGATCGATACGATGCCTCGAGCCTCGCCTACCAGAGCGTATCGAGCGGCGCCGGTGCCGTCGAAGCCGTCGAATGGATTCGATTGCTGAACCGGCACGTGAGAAGGCCGGACCTGACGATCGTGCTCGACGTCTCGCCCGAAATCGCCGCGGAGCGTCGAGCCAGCCGCGGCGACGCCGCGCAGTTGTACGATCAGAGCGAAGTGCAGCGCGCGCTCGCGCTCTTCTATCGGAACCTGCCCTTGCACATGCCGAACGACCGTGTCGTCGTCATCGACGCGACCGGGAGTCTCGATGAGGTGCACGGCCGTATTTGGGGAGTGTACGCCGATTCGTTTTCATGAAGACTGGCGCGCGGATTCGACCCGAGGCCCATAATATCGTGTCGATGCGAATGCTTGCCCCGATTGGTCTTGCCGCTGCGATCGGCTCGTGCGCGGGTGCGCGCTCGTCGCCGACGGCGACCGTGCCCGTCGCGCCTTCGATCGTTCGTTCGGCCTCGGATGGCGGTGCGGTGCCGGAGGCGCGTTCGGATCGCACGCTCGCGCGGTCCGCTGTGCGGGCTCTGGTCGTCCTGGGGTTGGGCGCATTCCTCCAGCGGATCGAACTCGACGAACGTCCCGTGATCGTGGGCGGCAAGTTCCACGGGTTCCGGGTCGCCGCCCTCCACGATCCGTCGTTCTGGCGCGACGTGGATCTGCGGCCGGGCGATGTCGTGACAAGCGTCAATGGGTTTCCGATCGAGCGCCCGGAACAGGCCCTGAACGTTTTCGATTCCCTCGACGTGGCGAGTGAGCTTCGCGTCGCTTACGAGCGAGACGGGCATTCGCGCGAGATCGTCTACGCGATTGTCGACGATCGCTGATCGCTGACGATCACAGGGCAGCGAGGGCGCCGTCGTCGTCTTCGGCCGTGGCCGTGGGGTGGTCGTCGGGCGCGAAGCGGAGAACGAGGCCCGCCTCATCGTCGACGGCCATGTGGCTGGCGTCGACATGGCCGTGCGCGATGCCGTGTGCGTGAAGAGCGTCGAGGGCCTGCTGGAGCCGAGCGCGCTCGGCCGCAGCAAGCGGCCGGCCGAGCGGGGACCCTCGAACCCGTGCGAGCCAGATCGCTCCGCCTTCGGGGTCGACCCGCAACACGGCCTGTAGGGCTCCGCCGGGAGTGTCCGCGTCAGCCAGCGCGAATGCCCGAGCACGCGCCAAGACCCGCTCGGTCAGAGCCACGCGCTCGACGAAGCGCCCGCACCACGTGTCGATGAAGGTGTCGGGACCGGAGCTCACCGGCTCGAAACGGCTGGCCGCAACCGCGTCGTTCGAGTTGGGCGCGGCCGGCGATCGCGTCCGTCGCGAATCGACCGAAGACGGCCATCGCAATTTCGACAGGTCGTCGAGCGCGTCGTGAGCGCTGGCCGGCCGCCGGTCCGGATCTTCGGCTGTCCATCGGCCGATGAGGCCGTCGTGTTCGGCGTTGAGACCCGAGTGCCGCTCGCTCGGACGCGCACGAAGCCCCCGTGCAACACTCGGTCGTTGCCCGGTCAACATCTCGTGCAGCATGACCCCGACGGCGAAGAGATCGCTGGATGCGGTGAGCGACCGTCCCTCTCGTGTCTCGGGGCTTGCGTATGCCAGGGCTTCGGCGCCGGCCGTGGCCGAGACGTCGACCAACCATGCCGTTCCGAAATCGGTCAAGCGAGCCGCGCCGACGGAATCGAACAGCACGTTGGTCGGTTTGATCGCGAGGTGCAGAATGCCGAAGCGATGCGCATCACCGATCGCCCGGAGCAGCGTGGACGCGATCTCGACGGCGCGACAGGGCGCCATAGGCTGCGAGAGCCTTTCCTCGAGCGATCCCCCTTCCATCCACGCCGACACGACCGCGGTCTCGCGGCCGATGATCTTCCGCGTCGGTACGATGCTCGGATGATCGAGCGAGCGCACGGTGTCCACGTCACGCAGAAAGTGCACGACCGGCTCGGCGTCCGTTCCGCTGGCGCCCATTGCGAAGATCTTCACCGCGACCCGGTCGCCTAGGACTCGATCGATGCACTCGAGAACGCGGGCGCTTGCGGACGACCCAATCTCTCGGACGACCTCGTAGCGACCGAAGAGCGTCTCGCGGGGGCCAATCGGGGGCTCCAGAACTGCGTCGCGATTCAGGCCGCCGATGAGCGCGAGCTCGTCTGCCGCCTCCGCCGCGGCGTACGGGAGCCCAAGACGCTGCAGTGCATGGGCGAGCAAGCCGAGCGCCTCGCGGCGCTCCGGCGAGCGGCTCGGAATCCGCTGGAGCACGCGTACCGCTGCCTCGTCTCGCCCGAGGCGAGTGAGCAGCGCGCCGAGCGCTACGGCGTTTCCCGACGCCGCGCCGTGGCGCCCGACGGCGGCCTCGAGGACGCGCACCGCGGACACGACGTCGCCGTGCGCCTCGAAAATCGCCGCGGCCCGCAGGGCGTCGCCCGCGCGCTCCCACGATCGGGCCGCTTCGACGAGGCGTCCGGTCGCGGCAAGAAGTCGCGCAGCCCACGCGTGGTGACCTGTGCGCGTGAGCCGCTCCGCGACGCGCTCGGCGAGCGGGGGGTCGACCGCAATCTGCGCCAGGGCGCGTTCGGCCGTCGAGGCGTCTCCGGCGGTGGCGGCGAGATCGAGGGCACGCGTGGCGTCGCCTCCTCGAAGGGCTTCTTCCGCAGCGGGTTGAAATGAGCACGCCTGCTCGAAGAGGGCGCTCGCGTCACGCGAGCGTCCGCGGATTTTCGCCAGATTCGCCGCGTCGAGCAATCGACCCGCGCGCACGAGAGCGACAACGTCCGCGTCCACTCGACCCATTGTGAACCAGGACCGGCCTCCGCGGCGAGAGGTCCGCGGCCCGTCAGTTCTCCTCGTCGTCGTCGTCCTCGGGCGCCGCTACAGGTTCTCGGTCGTAGCTGCGGAGGGCGGCGTCGACGTCGCCTCCGACGCCGAACGGCTCGACCGCGGGATGCCCACTCGCCAGCGCCGCAGCGTCGCTCTTGACCGCCAGTTCACCCAGGATGCCCTGTTCCCGGTTTTTCATGCGCGGTCCGCTGAAGTCGACCCAGAAGTAGCTGCGGGGTCGGACGTCGACGTGCACGAATTGGCTCACCGGGTAGACCCCAACTCCGACGAAACCGAGTTCGCGGGCGAAGGCGGCCACGTCCGCGTCCGGGATTCCGGGGACGATGACGTCGACCGCTCGACCCTTGCCGTGGTTCGAATGCGATCGGGGCTTCGGAACTCGATACCCCGAGACGACCCGAAGCTCCGGGACCCCGAAATGCGTTTGGAGACGGTAAAGAACCGCCACCGTTCGCGGATCCACCGGGTGCTCCTCGCCGCCCGCCGCCCGCAGCAGGTGCGCCGTGCGGTCGAGGTCGATCGAAGCGAAGCCGCCGTCGTCCGTCGCCGCGCGAATCGCCAGGAATTCGCCTCGATGGCTCGTCCTCAGCGCCAGCATCGGGCGGCCCGACGAGTCGCGCGGCACGGGGTCGTTCGACGCCGCGTGCAGACCCACGAGCGGCTGCTTGCCCGAGAGGTAACCGATGGCAGCCGCCGAGGAGGGCGCTTGCGCCTCCGCGGCGCTCGCCGTCGACCGGTGAGCACGCGGCGGCAACTGCGCAAACGCCGCGGTCGCGAAGGGCGGGGCGAGGAGGCAAGGGAGGAGGCGGCAGACGAATCGCGATCGGGACATGATCGGCGGCGAAATCACAGCCGGACGTAGGCGACCGATCGTGCGAAGTCGAAACGGATCTCGCCGCTGTCGAGGCCAAGTGCGTGCAAAGGCTCTCGGTGCAGGCGGTGCACGAGGATCGAACCCGAGCCGCTCAAGAGCGACGCGGGAAATGCACCATGAGCGATCGGGGCTTCCGCCGTGCCGTTGCCCAGGACACAGCGCACGCCGCTCGGCTGCAGATCGACGTAAATGAGGTCCGTCGTGCCGTCGGGTCTCCACGTGACCTCGACCGACGGCGACGCGAGTACGAGGGTGCCTGAAGGCTCTTCTCCAACGAGTCGAACATCGGCCGGATCGTCGGGAGCGACCGTCGTCAAGTCGAACCCCGCGAGATCGGGTCGTCCCCCGACGTGAAGGACGTAGCGCGCATCCGCGGGCAACGTCGCGGAGTCTGCGGCCCGTGCGTAAACGACGCCGCTCACGACATCCGTCACGTCCGGGAGCTGTCGCGGCGCCAGGCGTGCCTCCGCTCCGGCCGAGGTTTCAAGCGATACCGACCCGACGTCGAGGAGCTCGATGACCGGTGCCGGCTGTTCCAGCCCCACGCCGGACGCGAGCGACGCGACGGGTGCGCACGTGTTGCCGGTGGGCAGCTCGACGGCCGCACCGATGGCCCGCAGGGCCTCCTCCGTCGTGGAGGACGAGGCCACCCGGATGAACCGCGCGCTCGCCTGGCTTCGGGGGGCCGCGTCCGGATCGGAAGTGCGTTCGACGACGACGATTGCGCTCGTGATCGTGGGCTCCGCGTCACCCACCGAATCCGACGGGGACACCGTTCCCGCGCACGCGACGGACGTCGGCGCCAACAGGAACAATGGCCACACACGAAAACGCATCACGACGTCACTACGGTAGTTGCACCCTCCGGTCCAGGCAAGGAAGCGCGCCGACCACGGTCGAGTCCCCGCACGGCGTAGGCTGGCCGAGGGCCCGCGGATACGGCTGCGATTTGCCCCACCGTTCGCGCGCCGGTCTACATTGCGTCATGCCCGATCGGACATCGTTACCGGCGGACGTCCTGCTTGTCGCGGCGTTCGAGCCGGAGCTCGCGGATCTTCGAGCCACGATCGGCGACGGGACTCCGATCCGGATCGACGGTGCGGTCATCGCCGCGCGCGTCGTCGGGATCGGGATGGCGGCCGCCGCGGCGGGCGCTGCACTGGCGATCGCGGAAGCCCGTCCGCGCGCGGTCGTCTTGATAGGGACCTGTGGGGCCTACGGCGGCGGCCCGCTCGCGCTCGGCGATGTCATCGTTTCGCGCTGCGTCCGGCTCGTCGATCCCTCGGCCCTGTCGGGGACGGCCCAATTTCCGGCCAAGATGGCGACCGCGATCGATTCGTCGGACCCGCTTCGGATGGCTCTGACCGACGCGGGGGCGCGCGCGGCGGACGTCGCGACGACGCTGGCCATCACCGTGAACGATGCCGCGGCAGGGTTCATCGCTCGAGCGAGCGCTACGGAGGTCGAGCACCTCGAGGCCTTCGCCGTCGCGGTTGCGTGCGCCGCGGCCGGCGTCGCGTTCGCGGCCGTCCTCGGCGTGGCGAACGTCGTCGGCACCCGCGCTCGCGAGCAGTGGCAGGCGAACCACCATCGAGTGGCGGCCCGCGCGGCTTCGGTCGTACTGCATTGGCTGCGCGATGGGGCGCCCCGCCTCACGCACTCGTGATCTGGGCCCCGCTCGACACGCGCCGTGTGGCGAGACGTGGGCAAGCGCCTGGGGTTCGGCGCCATGTCCGGTGCGCCACGCAAGCATAGTAAAAGGGTCGGGGCGATGATGGCCCGCGGAACGACCGACGAGACCGCACCGTGCGCCGGAAGTGCGCGAAGATCGACAGCGTGGCTGCTGAGCTTCGCCCTCGCGGCGTGCGCACGTGGGACCAGCGCGACCGCGACCGCGACCGCGACCGCGACCGCGACCGCGACCCCGACCGCGACCCCGACCGCGACCCCGACCGCGACCGCGACCGCGACCGCGACCCCGACCCCGACCCGCGATCTGCGTGCGTCCGACGGTGGTGCCTCGGAATGCCGCGTTCTTCGCGGGCCCATCGAATTGCCCGTGCATGGGGCCGTTGCGCTGGCTCTCCGCGGCGACACGCTGGAGGCGATCCTGGACGACGACGGTCGTGCGACCGTCGTCGGGTTTCCGACCGGATCCCTTCAGGGCCGTGGACCGGCCGCCCGAGAGCCCGCCACCGATCCCGTGGCGCGCGGTTTGGCCATCCCGTGCGCAGTCGCCGGCGATTGGACCTTCTGTCCGGATCGGACCGGCGATGTCCACCGCGCTCCGCTCGGCGGCGGGGAGGGACACGTCGTCGCCAACAGCCGGACCGGAACGCGTGTCGCCGCCGGACCGATCGGTGAAGGGCACAACGTGCTGGTTCACCTTGCAAGCCGGCAGTCGAGCGAAGGCTGGGTGAGCGAAGCCTGGGCGGCGGTCGACGATCAGTCGCCCGTACGCTTGTCCGAGCCCGGAAGCGGGGCAACCTCAATCTCGCTCGCACCGCGAGGCGCGTCGCTGATGGCCCTCGTCGTCGACGCACGAGCCGCGCTCACGGCGATGCATGCGCGCATCCTGACGTACGACCATGATCTGCATCTTGGCGAGGACGTCGTGGTCTTCGTCGGCGGCCCCGGGGATCGAAGGACGTCCGGCGTGCTGGCACTGCCGCCCTCGGGCCCCGCGTCGGCCCTCTTGCCGATATCGCAAGACGTCGGAAATTTTGGTCTGGCCGTCGTGACCCTCGATGATCCGCCGCGGGTGGACGAACCTGTGGTTTGGTCGCTTTACCCCAACGGACTCGACCCGGCTCCCGTCGCGGTGGCTGTCGGTCGCGGGCGAACCTGGGTGGCCCGCGTTCGCCCGCGATCCGCGGAGCCGAGCGCGCCGCGCGAGCTCGAGCTCGGCGAGCTGCGGCCAGACCGCATCTTTCTACCCCGCGCTCTCGTGCCCACCGACGGATCGCCGAGCGATGTGGCCCTCGCGCTCGATTCGCGTGGGGCACTGTGGATCGGCTGGCTCGATGCGGGCGGAAGCTGGCTGGAACGGCTCGTGTGCCGCTGAAGAGCACCCGCGGCCGCGTCAAGCGAGGCCAGTAACGGCCGCCCATCGGGGGGCGTCGAGGGAGGCGAGACTCTCCCTGATCGCATGCTATGGCCGACCCGCATGGCCTTCGACCCCCCGCGCGCAAACGCGATACGCGACTACTACGACGAGTTCGCGCTCGGCTACGAGGCGGAGCGGCGCCCCAATCGTCCCGACGGCTACCACGCCCTGCTCGACGATCTCGAAGTGGATCTCATCGAGCGCTATGGCACCGGTCGGGACGTGCTCGAGTGCGGAGTCGGCACCGGGCTCTTGCTCGAGCGCGTTGCGCGCGTCGCCCGGTCGGCCACCGGGATCGACCTTTCGCCGGGGATGCTCGAAAGGGCGCGTGCGCGCGGACTCGACGTGCACGAAGGCGATCTCGTAGCACTTCCGTTCGACGCGGAGCGCTTCGACGTCACGTACGCATTCAAAGTTCTCGCGCACGTGCCTCAAGTGGGGCGAGCCCTGGCGGAGATGGCCCGGGTCACGCGGCCGGGGGGCGTGGTGGTCGCCGAGTTCTACAATCCGCTCAGCTTGCGGGGCGTCCTCAAGCGGTTCGGCCCATCGGGCCGCATCTCCTCGTCGATTCGCGAAAACGGGGTGTACACGAGGTTTGACGCTCCGTGGGTCGTGCCTCGGCTGTTGCCCCCCAGCCTGAGCTTGGAGTGTGCGCGTGGCGTGCGGATTGTGACGCCCTCGGCGGGAATCCTGCGCATACCGGGTGTGCGTTCCGTCGTCCGGGCGGTCGAGGTCCGACTCGCCGACACCGCCGCTGCCATTTTTGCTGGTTTTTACGTCGCGGTGCTCCGAAAGCGAGCCTGACGTCTATACTCCGCGGTGATGCGCATTCTCGACCGGTTTGCGAAAGCGGGCGCCCTGTTGGGAGCCTTCCTCATTGCGGCATTTCTAGCATTTCGGCTCAACAACGGGTCGCTCTGGCAGGGGTTGACCCCAGCGATCGCGGCGGCCAACTCCGTCGGATCGGAGCACACGCCTGCGCCCTACGATTTGACGCAGCTCAAGGTCGTGAACGAAGTCTTGAAGACCGTGCGCGATCGCTACGTCGATCCGCGCCGCGTCAAGCCGAAGGAGATGCTGCTCTCGGCGCTCGATTACGTTCAAAAGGACGTCGCGCAGGTCATCGTGACGCGCGAGGAGAACGATCCGTCGCAAGTACGCGTGCGCGTCGATACGCAGGAGAAGACGTTCAGGGTGGACGACGTCGTCGCCCCTTGGGACGTGAGCTCCCACTTGCGCGAGGTCTTCGCCTTCCTGCAAGACGGCTTACGCGGCAGCGAGGTCGATCTGCGCGACGTCGAGTATGCGGCGTCGAACGGGATGCTGCACACGCTCGATCCGCATTCGGTGCTTCTGTCGCCCGAGGCCTACAAGGAGATGAATCTCACCACCCAAGGGCAATTCGGCGGACTCGGCATCGTCATCTCGATCCGCGACCAGCAGCTGACGGTCATGAACCCAATGCCCGGAACCCCGGCCGGACGAGCCGGGATCAAGAAGTACGACCGCATCCAGAAGATCAACAACGAGTCCACCTTGAACATGGGCCTCAACGAGGCCGTCAACCACCTGCGCGGCGTGCCGGGAACCAAGGTGACCGTCTGGATTCATCGGGACGGAAATGAGGGCTGGCAGGGCGTCCGCCCGTTCGAACTCTCGCGCGAGGTCATTCACGTCGCTTCGGTCGATCACAAGCTGCTCGATGGCGGCATCGGTTACGTCCGGATCAAGCAGTTTCAGGCGAATACGACAACCGACCTGCAGACCGCTCTCGCGGACATGAAAAAGGGCGGCGACCTCAGGGGCCTCGTGCTCGACCTGCGGGGAAACCCGGGCGGTCTGCTCGACCAGGCCGCGAAGGTTGTCGACACGTTCATCAGCGACGGTCCCATCGTCGCCACCGTCGGCAATCCGAGCGAGGGCCGCGAAGAGAAGGTCGCGCACGGAGAGGGAACGGAGCCGAACTATCCTCTGGCGATTCTCGTCAACGGATCGAGCGCGAGCGCGAGCGAGATCGTGACCGGCGCCCTGAAAAATCACGATCGGGCGATCGTCGTGGGCGAGACGACGTTCGGAAAGGGCAGCGTGCAGCTCGTATTCCCGGATATGCCCGACAAGGCGGCGCTCAAGCTGACGATCGCTCAATACCTGACGGAGCCGGGCGATGTGTCGATCCAAGGGGTCGGAGTGACACCGGACATCGAGCTCGATCCGATGACGGTCGATTCACTCGAGATGGATCTCACGGCGGACCCGGGCGGTATCAAGGAGCGCGACCTGTCGCGAGCCTTGTCCAACGTGCGAGCCAAAGAGGGCGGCCGGCCCCTCGAAGTCGTAAAATACGACTTGCCGATCCGCGCGCGCCTCGAGCAGCGCGACCGCGGCGGCGATCTCGACGAAACGTTCGAGCTCGACTTCCCGATTCGGTTTGCGGGCGACCTGTTGCAGCACGTCCAGCCGGGCAAGCGCGTCGACGAGGTCCGCCAGGCCAGGTCGTTCATCGCCGAAACGCGGCGGGCCGAGGTCGAGAAGGTCGCCGACGAGTTGAAGGGGCTCGGCATCGACTGGAGCGACGCACCCGCGGAGGTCGCCGCGGCGCAGCCGCCTGCCCCTCCGCCGGGGGTTGACGTCAAGGTCGAGACCGACCGACCCAACAACGAGGTGACGGCCGGCGAGACGATGAATCTCAAGATCACGGTGACCAACCATGGCTCCGCGACCCTGTATCGCTTGTTCGCGGTCACCAAAAGCGAAGACCCGCTGTTCGAAAACAAGCAGCTGGCCATCGGAAAACTCGAGCCCGGCAAATCGCGGACGGTGTCGGCCCCCGCGAGCTGGTGCGACTTCAAGGGCCACAAGGTCGGCTCGACGGCGCAGCTGGCGAGGGACGCTCCGCGCGTGTGTCCGATTCCCAAGGATGCGCTCATGCGATCGGACGGCGTGAAATTTCACTTCGAAGAAGCGCGCGGTCACGCGCCAGCCGATGCCGAGCTCCGGGCTACGGTGAAGTCGCTCGACCGTCCGGTGTTCGCATACTCGTACGAGATCATCGACAACCGTCGCGGCAACGGCGACGGCCGCGCCCAGAAGGGCGAGGGCCTCACGATGTATCTGACGATCAAGAATGTCGGGCACGGTCAGTCGCTCGAGACCATGGCGAACCTACGCAACCTGTCCGGCGAGGGCCTTCTGCTGCACGATGGACGTTTCGACGTGTCCAACATGATGCCCGGCGACACCCGGCGCGTGGCCTTCACATTCGACGTCGAGCCGCAGCTTGCGGATCCCGAAGCCAAGGTCGAGCTGACGATCCACGACGACGACTTGCGCGAGGGAGTGGCGGAGAAGGTGGTCATTCCCATCGCCGAGGCCAGCGCAGTGGTACCGGCGTCCGGCGTAGACCGCGCGAAGGCCGGCGGTGCGAATTTGGTCAACGAGCCGGACGCCGCGGGACGCGTCTTCGGGCGGCTGCCCGCCGGCGGCGCGGCCCCCGTCCTCGGTACCACCGACGGATACGTGAA
Organism: Polyangiaceae bacterium; assembly: GCA_049521295.1. Classification (GTDB taxonomy): domain Bacteria; phylum Myxococcota_A; class Polyangia; order Polyangiales; family Polyangiaceae; genus Palsa-1150. The sequence goes on from JBEKOY010000031.1 coordinate 18,466, forward strand.
GGTGTCGCTCGGTGACGGTCGTTTCGCCTTTGCCCCCGCTTCGGAGCTCGAGCGCGGCGGGGTTGCCCCGGCTCAACCGGCGATCGAAGACGCGATGGAGCATGCGCCGCCGGCGATCGAGATCCCGCAACCGCAGCTGGCCACGACGGCCCCTCACACGGCGGTTCGCGGGACCACGAGCGATGACGCGCGCTTGCTCGACGCGTATATCTTCGTCGGGGCACGTAAGGTGTTTTACCGCTCGAATCGCAATGGATCCGATCCGAAGAGAATGGCGTTCGATGCCGATCTGCCTCTGCGTCCCGGTGTCAACGTCGTGACGATCGTCGCGCGAGAGAATCCGGATACGACGACTCGTCGGACGTTCGTGGTGCGGCGCGATGGGCCGAACGGCGAGCTGCTGCCGACGCCGAAGACCGACGAAGAGCTCAGCGAAACGGCTTCGTCTGACGACGAATGAAGTCGCCTGCCTGCATTGGGGCGTGACCTTCCAAGGATCGTCATGGGGATGGGCGTTCGATTGCACGTAAACGTCGACCACGTTGCGACGCTTCGCAACGTCCGCGGAACGTCGTACCCCGACCCTGTGCGCGCGGCGGCCGAGTGCGTCCAGGCGGGCGCCGATGGCGTCACGGCGCACTTGCGCGAAGATCGTCGCCACATCCGCGACGACGACGTCGACCGGCTTCGCTTCGCCCTCACGCTCGCACGGAGTACATTCAACCTGGAAATGGCCGCTACTGACGAGATGGTCGCCGTCGCTCTCCGCGTGAGGCCCGATGTGTGCACGCTCGTTCCCGAGCGGCGGCAGGAGCGAACCACGGAAGGGGGACTCGACGTCGTCGGCGGCGGTGACGCGCTTTCGCGAAGGGTCGAGGCTCTCGCAAGCGCCGGCATCAAAGTCAGCCTGTTCATCGCGCCTGACAGGGCGCAGGTCGAGGGGTCCAGAGCGCTTCGCGCGGCCCAGGTGGAGCTGCACACGGGCGAGTACGCTCACGGACGCGAGGGGGAGCTCGCGCGACTGGGGGGCGCCGCCCAACACGCAGCCATGCTTGGCCTCGAGGTCGCCGCCGGCCACGGGCTGACGGTCGACAACCTCCCCGCCATCGTCACTCTGCCGCACGTCGTCGAGCTGAACATCGGCCACGCCGTCGTGAGCGATGCCCTGTTCGTCGGGTTGCCGGCCGCCGTCGGCGCCTACCGACAGGCCATCGAGCGGGGCCTGCAACGGCGTTGAGCGGCGAACGGTACGCGCTCCGACGTCTCGACGGCGCTCGTCGCTTCTTCGGGCGCGCGTGGGGCGTCCGTCTCGGAGGCGGTGTCCCGTGCCCTGAGTCTAGGCGAAGCGCTTGGGCGTTTGCGGTCATCGTCGCGATGTCGCACCTCGCAGTCGCGACGTTCGCGACGGCCACCCACGAGATGTGGCGCGACGAACTTCATTGCTGGCTCGTTGCGAGAGACAGCGCGACACCGTGGCAGGTGGTCCGGGAGCGCGCGTACGACGGTCAGCCGCCGCTCTGGTACTGGCTGCTTTGGCTGCTCACGCGAGTTACGTGGCATCCGGAACTGATGCGCGTGGTGCACGTCGCGATCGCGACCTCCGCCGTACTGGTCATCGCGCGCTTCGCGCCGTTCGGCCGGGCGCCGCGTGCACTCTTCGCGTTCGGCTATTTCGTTGCCTACGAGTACGCCGCATTGAGCCGCTGTTACGGCCTTGCGCTCTTCTTTGCGGTGATCCTTTGCGCGAATCATGAGCGGCGCTTCGAGCGGCCTATTCTCACCGGTTGCTTGTTGGCGGCCATGGCGTTGACGACGACCGTCGCGACGCTCGTCGTCGTGGCCTATTGCGTCGCGCTCATCGCGGACTGGATGGCCACCGATCCCGACTTGCGAACGCGCTGGACGCGGCCAGCTACGATCGCGGCCCTTGCGGCCGCCGCGACGCTCGCCGCCGGCTTGTGCGCGTGGCCGCCATCCGATTCCACGGTGGCGCACATTGGCCGCGCACCCGAGATGCCATGGGATTTCGCACCGACGCGGGTCGTCGCGGCCTTGATGGCCATCCCGGCGCCGAACTTCTTCTTCTGGAACTCAAATGCCCTGCTCGATGCCATTCCGATCGCGGGACTTCGCTTCGCGCTTTCGATAGGGCTTTTCGCATGGGCTTGCTTCGCTCTGTCACGCGATCGGTTCGCTGTCGTTCTCTTCGGCACCGCAACGGTGCTGCTCGTCCTGCTCTTCAAGGAGGTGTATTCCGGCAGCGTTCGCCACCACGGCTTCATCTTCGTCGCGTTCCTCATGGGGGCATGGATCGCAGCCGGCAAGGCGCCCCGAGCGGCGCAGGCCGGACAGTGGCGTACCCTGCGCGACCGTGCGTTGCGTCCGACGCTTTTGGCCGTGCTGATCCTCCAGGTTCCCGGTGCCGCCATCGCGATCGCCTTTGACGCCCGATACGTGTTCTCGTCTGGCAAGCGCGCCGCCGACGAGTTGCGGTCTCGCGGCCTAGACCATGCTCTCATTGTCGCCGAGGTCGACTTTCCCGCGACCGCGATGCTCGGTCAGCTCGGTCCCCGTGCCATCGGGTACAGTCCGCGAACCGGCCGTCCGTTCTCGTTCGTGAAGTGGACCGCCGACCGTCTCTGGGAACCAACCGACGAACAATCGATCGGCTTCGCGCAGCGGTTCGGAGCCTCGCACGGCCAGGACGTCGTACTCGTGATGAATCGGCCGCTGCTGCCTCCGCTCATCGACGGAACACGGGTGGTCCGCCTCGCCGAGAAATACGACTCGATGATCGAGGAGGAGAACTTCTACATTTACCGCGTGAAGCGCGCGACCGACCCGGAGAGCCGACCGGAATGAGCTCGGTCGCGCGTCCCAACGTTGCGTCGTCGTCGTCGGCGACGGCGACCCGCCGGCGCTGGCTCGCTTGCCGCCGCGTGCGTCTCGCGGGTGCATCGTGGTGAAGTCGGCTCCCGACACGCTGCTGGTCATCCGAGTGCCCGGCTGGGTGGACGACGTCGTCGGCACGTTCCCGGGTCGCTTCGAGACCGACGATGCCCGAATGGCACTGGTCATCGCGCTTTCGCGTCACAACGTGGAGCGCGGAGGTGGGCCGTTTGGAGCTGCCGTGTTTGCGGGCCCGCACCTCGTGGCGGCCGCCGTCAACCGGGTGTTGGATAGCGGCTTATCCATTGCCCATGCAGAAATCGTGGCCTTGATGAGGGCGCAGCAGAGCTTCGGCGCGTTCGCTGCGGCATCGGCTGGCGCCCATTCGCTCGTGGCGAGCGCCGAACCGTGTTGTCAGTGCTTCGGCGCCATCTTCTGGTCCGGGGTCGATCATCTCTGCTGTGGTGCCACGACCGCCGATGCTGAGGCGGCGGGCTTCGACGAAGGCCCCAAACCGGAGGATTGGGTGCGCGTGTTCGAGGATCGAGGCGTCTCGGTGACGCGGTTCGTGCGCCGCGATGAGGCGCGGGAGGTGATCGCCGAGTACGCTCGCCGAGGGGGTCGGATTTATTGATGCGGATGGTGATCCGGAGTCGCAGATGGTGATGCGCAGTCCCGGATGGTGATCCGGATTCCATCCGGGTCCGCGTGCCGAGCTTCCCGGATCCGGCTGGGGCGCTCGAGGGAGCGGCGCTCCCCTCGACGTGTCGCGGGGGCCGGTCAGCGAGAACGGAGCCGAGCGAGCGAAGCGAGTCGAGGCGGAGCGAAGCGCTCAGGATGAACCGGCACCCCGGATCACGGCCGTTTCGATGGCACAGAGCGCACCTCGCGCCTTGTTCCTCGTTTCCTCCGCTTCTCGTCGTGGGTCGCTGCCTTCGACGATTCCAGCACCGGCCGTAACGAGAAATGCATCGCCTTGGCACACGGCGGTCCGGATCGCGATCGCAAAATCGAGGTCTCCGCTCTTGGCCACGTAGCCGATTGCGCCGCCGTAGATACCGCGAGGCCCCGACTCGAGTTCGCGAATGATTTGCATCGCGCGCACCTTCGGTGCACCCGACAGGGTTCCTGCGGGGAACGAGGCTCGCAGGACCTCGAGAGGCGGAGTCGAGAAAGGGATGCGTCCGGTGACCTCACTCACGATGTGCATGACGTGCGAATAACGCTCGATCTCCATCTGTCGGACGACGCGGACCGATCCCACCTCCGCCACCCGGCCGACGTCGTTTCGTCCGAGGTCGATGAGCATCACATGCTCGGCGCGCTCCTTCGGGTCCGCGAGAAGCTCGCGTTCGCGAGCGGCGTCTTGCTCGACCGTTTGGCCCCGCGGCAGCGTGCCGGCGATCGGTCGCAGAGTCATGATGCCCTGTTCGAGATGCACCATGGTCTCCGGGCTGGCGCCCGCGATCTGGGTGCGGCCCCGCTCGCCCGGCGCCGGCGGCAAGTCGAGGAAGTACATGTACGGGCTCGGGCTGAGCACGCGCATCGCTCGATAGACGTCGAAGGGATCGCGCCCGCCGCGCGGCACCTTGAAGGTGCGCGCCAGCACGATCTGGAATGCGTCGCCGGCGGCAATGTACTCTTGGGCGCGGCGGACTTTGCGCATGTAGGCCGCGTCGTCGACATCGACCTCTACGTCCGCTGGAAGCTTCGACGGGTCGGGGAGGGCCAGCGGATTGAGCGTCACCGTCCCCTCGAGGTGCGCTCGTGCGAGCGCAACGTCGGCCGCGTCGTCGGCGGCGATCGTCACCGTATGAGACAGCGCATCGAAGACGACGATCGTCGCACCGCCGAAAAATCGGCCGAGCGGGGCGGTCGCGCGGTCTCCCCAACCGGGCACCTTTTCGATGGCATGCACCAGATCCCACGCGAGGTACCCGACATACGCTTGCGCGAATCGCGCAGCGGGCCCCTCCAGTCCGTGATCCACGGCGTTGGCCTGGAAGATCGATCGCGCGGCCTCGAGCGGATCGCGCGCGGACATCTTGTCGATCGGCAATCCGCTGGCGTCGACCCATCGGCCGTCGGCCCCCAGCGTCATTTCGAGCTTTGGCCGGTACCCCAGGATCGAATAGCGCCCCCACCGCTCGCCCCCGACGACGCTCTCCAACAAGAACGAAGCCGCCGACCCTGCGGCGTGCCGCAGCGCTGCGTAGGCGCGTACGGGCGTCATCGTGTCGGCGACCAGGGTGAGTGTGGCTACCATGACTCTCGAGGGCCTCGGATACCCAGTAGCGTTCGAGCGCGATCGGGGTCGACCGGCTCCCGGCCGATCGATCGAGCATACGCCGCTGCGCGCGCGACGAGCGGCGCACTTCCTTCGGCCAGGACCCCCTTGGACCAATAGATGTTGTCCTCGAGCCCTACGCGCGCGTGAGCGCCAAGCCGCATTCCAAGCTCGGTGAAGCGCTGCTGGAATTGCCCGACCGCTGCGATGCCCCATGTCGCGCTCGGGGGAACGAGCGATCGGAGAAACAGCACGACGTCCTCGCGCGCTGGAATGGCACCCTTGACCCCCAGCACGAACTGCAAATGCAGCGGCGGCGACACCAAGCCCTGCGCGAGAAGCGAAAGCGCCTCCTCGACGTGGCCGACTTCGTAGCATTCGAGCTCGGGTATGGCGCCGGCTGCGCGAATCCTGGACGCCAACAGCCGAATGTCCGGCCGTGTGTTGATGAAGACGTCGTCGCCGAAGTTGATCGTGCCGCAGTTGAGCGTGGCCATCTCGGGGCGGCACGCGAGACTGCTCGCGCGCTCGTCGATCGACATTCCCACGGCCCCGCCCGTGGACGTTTGGACGATGCAATCGCATTTGCTGCGGATGGCTTCGATGACGCGCGAAAAGCGCTCCGCGGATTGCGTGTTGCTGCCATCGTCGCTCCGCACGTGCAGATGGATGATGGCGGCGCCCGCTTCTCGGCAGCGAGCCGCCTCGTCCGCCACCTCGTTCGCGGTCAGCGGCAAGTGCGGTGTCTGCGCACGCGTGAGCTCGGCCCCGACGATGGCGGCCGTGAGGATGACCTCTGACCCCGAAGCCGATTCCGGCGGCGGTGGGGTTACGGCCGCCGTCACCGGGGCTGGGCCCGCCGGAAGACCCGGAAGGTAAAGTTCTCGGGGTCTCCGTTGCAGAGCCTTCGGAACCACGCACGTTCCGATGGCGCGGGCGACGACGATGGGGTCGCTCAGCACGTCCGCCGCGCTCGGGGGAGCGTGATCAGCCGGCTCGTGGTCGACGGCCCAGCTGGCGCGAACGGTCGCGATCACCTTGCGTGCCTCGAAGCGCATCTGGCGGCTCGTGTTGCCGATGCCAACGAGCTCTGCCGTTGCCTCGATGTAGTCGCCGGCGAAGACCGGCGCCAGGAACTCCACCGATTCGTAGGCTCGAAAGAGTCCCTCGTCGCCGTCCAGGCGAATGAGCAGCTCCGTTGCCGCGTCTCCGAACAACGCGAGAATGCGCGCGCCGTCGACGAGCTCGCCCGCGTAATGAGCATCGTGCGCGCTCATGCGCATTCGAAGGCTCGCGGTCGTCCCGATCATGGGCGAGGCATACCACGCTCCAGGGCGGACACCCGGCCTGGGGCCGCTCTGTCGCAGGCCGCGGGGAGCGGCTCGAATTCCTCCTCCGCCCGTCGCGGCGTCATCGGTCCGGCGAACCGGCACCCTTCGGTGCGAGCCGAACGCGCTCGAGCACCAGATGCCAGCCCGCGGGCCTGGCCCCGTTGCCTCGGGCACGCAGGACGTCGTTCGGTGCGGTTGGAAGGACTTCGGGCCGGCCCACAGCGACGGCGACTTGCCATGGCCCCGGCGGCACCCCCGCAAAGAGCATATCGACGGCGCCCGAGATGCTGACTACGCCGTCCTGCGAGACGGTGAATGGCGGGTCCCACGGGCGGACGTCGTCGCCTCGAAGGAGAAATCCGCGAGCACCGACGGCTCCCTCGATCCGCTCGGCGGGGCGAACGTCCATTTCGAAGCGACCTCCGGGCAGCAGCGCCACTTCGTTTCCGCGCAAGTCCGCGCCGACGTAGGCCGCGACCGTTGGCGGCTGAAAGCGGAGACGAAGCGCGACCAGAGCGATGGCGGTGGCGATGGCCGCCGGCACGAGCGCGACGACGGCGGTTCGCTTGACGCGGGCCAGCAGTGGGCGCCCGCCGCGCGCCGGATCGGCGCCACTCGAATTCCCCTCGGCCGGCAAAGCGCGGCGAATGGCGGCCATGTGTGCGGTGATGCGAGGTTAGTCGCCGTCTGCGAGCCGTCCACGCGCTTGGGCGGAATGCTAGTTTAATGTTCGATGGGTACCGGCCGTTCGTGGTCACGATGACGACCTGCGCCGCGCGGCAGCTCTCGGGCGATTCACGCCCTGTGGCGCGGCCGGGCATCGCCGTCTTGGTTCTGGTCGCCGCTTGCAATTGGACCGCGAAGCCTATCGGCCAAGGCGACGATCTAACCGTGGATGTCGAAGCGTCACCCGCTCCGCCAGCCACGACGGCAGACGCAGCCTACGGCGAAGATTCGCCTTTCGGGCAGAGCGATGCGCCGTACGGGAACTACTCGTCGGGCACGTCGGCCATGCTTACGGCCTGTGAGCAGTGCGCGTGCACATCGGGAATGTACTGCTTCGGGGGAGGCACGGGGTCTATGCAATTCTCGGGAAGCTGCGGTCCCGCTCCAGGCCAATCGGGCCTCGAGATCGGTTGCCAGGCGATGCCGGGCGCCTGCGCCAACGAACCGACCTGCCCTTGCATCCTTGCTGCGATCGACCCCCTTCTGTCGTGTGTCGCGGTATGTGTCGAGACGCCCGCCGGCGGGTTCACCGCGTACTGCCCGACGCCCTAGAGCGCGTGCGCCGGTTGCGGCGTCGGGGTCGCGGTAGTCGCGGTCGGGGTCGCGGGGTCGCGGTCGCGGTAGTCGCGGTCGGGGTCGGGGTCGGGGTCGCGGTGTCGCGGTCGCGGTCGTGGTGTCGCGGTCGGGGTCGGGGTCGGCGTCGCGGGGTTGGGTTCGCGGTCGCGGTGTCGCGGTCGCGGTAGTCGGGGTCGCGGTCGGCTTTGGGCCGGTTGTTCGTCAGTGTACCGGCGCGATGTCGCGACCTTGACGCGCGGCGCGGCGCCGTCGTTCGGCCCACAATCCGATGAGCGCGAACGCGGCGAACATCCCGCGCGGCCCGCCCGCACGGCGCGGGGCGCTCGCAGCGCTGCACGAGATGCCGCCTCCTTCGAGCCGTCCCGTATCGGCAGTCTCCGACTCGGAATGGCCGCTCTCGATAAGGCTCGGTGAGGGGCCCGTGTCAGTCGCGGCGGCGGCGTCCGATTCGTCGAGGGTCGATCCGTCGAGGGTCGATCCGTCGAGGGTCGATCCGTCGAGGGTCGATCCGTTGGGGCCGCCGGCCTCTGCACCGCTTTGGCCGTCCGCTTGGCCACCCCTGCCATCGGCGGTCTCGGTGGCGCCATCCGACGCAGCGTCCGCGTCGGCCGAAGCGTCGACCTCTCCGGCGTCCGCGGTGCCGCCGCCCGGATTGGGTACGCACGTGCCGGCCGCGGTGCACGAGTCGCTCGGGCCGCAGTCCGCATCGTGGACACAAAGGATTTCGATGACCAAACTCGCCGCATTGTTGGCCGCTGTCGGATCATCGGTCGCCGATGATGCCGTAGCCGTCGCCGTCGCCGTACCGGGGTCCGAGGGCGCGGTGACGTCGAGGGTAAGGGGCACGTTCGCGCCCGCTGCGAGTGTCGTACGGACGCACGTGACGGTCTGGCCGACCGGTGGAACGGTGCAGTTCCACCCGCCCGCCGCGTCCGACGGCGGGATGGGTCCCAGCGTGGCGCCATTGGGGATCGTGAGCGTGGCGGTGACCTGCGATGCCGTACTCGGTCCGGCGTTGCGCACGTTGACCGTGTAGCTGTAGGACGCGCCGACCGCGACGCTCGGCGGGGCGCTGGTGAGCGTGACGCTGACATCCGCGACGGCGTTCAACGTGTTCGTGATCGTCACCGTGTTGTTGCCCGGGACACCGTCCACGATGCCGGGCGGTGCGCCGACCGTTGCCGTGTTCGACAACACCCCCGTGGCGCTGGGCGATACCGAGGCGACGACCGTGAAGGTCGCCTGCGCTCCGGGCGCAAGCAGTGCGAGCGCCGCGGACGGAGTACCCACGCCCGTGGGGGCAGGGCAGCCGGCGCCGGCGCACGTCCAAGTCTCGCTGGTGAACGCGGCTCCGAACGGGTCGCCGAGCGTCGCGCCGGCGACGGGGTTGGGTCCGTTGTTCGTGACGGTGATTGTGAACGTCACGTTCGTGCCGGCCGTGACGGTGCCACCGCCGTCGCTCATCGCGACGGAAAGGTCGGCGGCGATGCACATCGGGGCCACGACGGAAGATCCGAGCGGTGAAAGCGTTCCGCCCGCACCGTCGGTCGCGCCATTGCGCGGGAACTTCGCGAGGGCGGGCGAGTTGGTCGTTCCGCCGACTCCACCCACCGAAGTCGTCGCGGCGCCGCTCGGGACGGAAACGAAGCCTCCTCCTCCTCCGCCTCCGGGCCCCTCGGCTTCGTTGCCGAAGCCTTCGATGAATTGATCGCCGCCCGCACCGCCGTTCGCGGTCACGGTAACGGTACCGAGAGAGGGAGCCGCGACGACGATGCTTCCGCCGCCTCCGCCGCCCCCCGGAGCATCGTTGCCGAGGCCGTTGCCGTTCGGCGTGCTTGCGCCCGGAGCCCCATCGGCGTGAAGCGTCCCGTTGCCGCTGACGGCACCGGCGATGAGGTACACGATTCCGCCGCCGGGTGCGCCGGCGCCTCCTGAACCGTTGTTCTCGCTGCCGGCTCCGCCCCCGCCGCCGAGAAACAGTCGAGCCATGGCGTCGCTGGCGAGCGGCCGGCCACCCAGCCCTCCCCGATACTGCCGATCGTCGCCGCCCCAGCGCACGTCGCCGGGAGCGACCCGGGTCGGGTCTTCGGCGTTCTCGCTGAAGCTATATCCTCCGCGGCCGCCTCCAGACGAGTGCGCCAGGCCGGCTTCCGTCTCGGCGCCTGTGTCGAGCGACCACGCGCTCGCACCGGTGACGGTCGCGGGCATCACGCCCAGCCCCGACCACCCATTCCCATCGTTGCCGTTGGCGCCGCCGCCCCCGCCTCCGTTGTGCGCAGCGCCGCCACCGCCGCCGTTGGCTACGGCGCCAAGGCTGTACCGCCCCCCAATCGCGGGCGCGTCATACTCGGCTTCGTACCCGGCGATGCTCTCGCCCTTCTCGGCTCCGTCCAGCGGATGGGTCGATCGGTACTGAAACGAGGTCGTAGGCGGGTTTTGGGCGAAATCCGAGAGAGCGCCTCCCCGAAACCCCTTCTCCGATGCGTCGATCGAGCCACCGAGGGTGACGCTGCCAGCTTCGATGACGATCACTCCGCCGGTCGTTCCGTCCCAGGGAGGAGCGGTGATCGACCCCGACGCCGAAACCGAGAGCGATTGGTATTGGGGCACCCAAATGACTTGGGTATGTGCCGAAGCGGAGTAGCCGTTGCGCAGACCGCACCCGGCAGCGAGCGTGAGGGTGTTGCCGTTCACGTTCGCGAGGGTGACGAGTTCGAACAATCCCGCGCCGTTCAGAGCCGTGACCGTTCCGAATGCGCTCGTATTGCTGCCATCGACCTCGGCGCCTTGCATTTGTACGACGAATAGAAGATCGCCCGGAGCTGCCATCAGCGCGCCGGCGTCCGAAACAGAAATGCTCGTCGCGCCGACCGCAGCGTCGTTGGTGAGTGACGCGTACCGGTTCACGATCTGCCCGGCCGTTGCAACCATCGGGTCCGCAAGGCCGCCCACGATCGGCGATTGGATCGACGCCGCGCTCCGCTCGCTCGACGTCGGTCCGCATGCCGGGCCCGTCAGCATGACCAAACCCGAAATGCCGACGAGCAGCGCCCGGAAATCCGGGTATGGCCTCCGACGCTCTAAGGCGATGTCCTCGTTCGATAATACGAAACGCATCATTCACACGTTACGCTACGGGCTGCCCAATCCAAATGAACCATGCCGCCTTTGCGCTTTTCGGCCGGTCGCAGTCGATGTCGTAACCCCGCTCCCATGTACGCAGGTGCGATGCGCGTGTCGCGCGGGTCTGGGCGGTCAACCGACCCGGTCGAGCCATTTCGAGTAACGCGTGTCCTCGCCCCGCTGGCAGGCCATAAGAGCTTCTTTGAGGCGGATCGTCAGGGGGCCGGGCGCCCCGGCACGCATGGCTTGACCGTCGACGGAGCCAATCGCTTGAACGGGCAGCGACGTGGCGGTCAGGAACGCTTCGTCGGCGTTCGTGAGTTCGTCCGGGGTCATGTGGGCCTCACGGACCTCGATGCCCTCGGTCCGGGCGATGTCGAGGATGCTGGCGCGGGTGACCCCGGAAAGCACGCGTTCGGTCGGCGGCGAGACCAGCACGCGCCCGATTACGGCGAAAACGTTCGCCGTCGGCGCCTCCGCCACCCGGCCTTCGCGATCGAGCAGGACCACCTCGTCGTAGCCGTAGGTCCTGGCGCGTCGCTTTGCGAGCATCGATCCGAGATACGCCCCCGCTACCTTCGCTTGCGGAGGGAAGACCTCCGGACCCGCCTTGCGGCTGTCGCGCGGGATGCAGACGTTGACGACCGCCGCCTTCGTGTGGGTCGGCTCGCCCCGGCCGGCTGTGTCGGCCGGCGTGATCACGGCGACGGCGACGCTCGCACGCGATGTTGCCCGCGGGACGACATCGGCCTCGAGGGTGGGAACGAACGCCGACCAGCGGACCAGCGCCGCCGAGACGCCGTTGTCGCGAGCCGTTCGGGCCATCGCCGCAAGCAGCGCGGTCTTGTCCCAACGCACGTCCAATCCGATGAGCGCCGCGGAACGGAGAAATCGATCGACGTGGTCTCGCGCTCGAAAGCACGCGATACCGCCGCCGGCGGTCTCGCGCAAAGCGGCTACGTCGAAGACGAGGCTGCCGCGCTGCATCGCGTGAGACAGAATACTCGCCCGGGCATCGTCCCAAGCGATGAGCGCTCCGTCCACCCAGATGGTTCGCGAGGCAGGCAGCGCGGATTTCATGGGCAAGACGGAACCGCGTTCGGCGCTACGCCCCAATTTTCATCGGCTACGCGTGCGCCTTTTGGCCGGGCGCGGCGGCCGCGCGAGTGTCCCACGACACGCCTCCGATCCGCATTTGCAGGGGTAGATCCGCCGCAGGTCGTCCATCGTGTAGCTCTCGTCGGTCATGTACCAGTAATCGTAGAGTAGCTCCTCGCCTTCCTCGATGTCGCGCAGCGCGTGGACGAACACGCGCTGCCGCGCGATGACGACGTCGCAATTCGGATCGCACGAGTGGTTGATGAAGCGTGCGTCGTTTCCGTCGCGACTTCCGTCGATGCACGTACGGTCGTCGACGGCGAAGAGAAACGTGTGATGTCGCCCCGTCGCTTCGTCATCCGGGCACAACGCGTCGGCCTCGTCGTGCGTCATGCGGGCTCCGACGTATTCGACAATGCGCTCGCCCTCCGCGATGTCCCTCGTGGCGAAGACGCCTCGACCTTGGATGCGTGACTTGCGAACGACGATGGGGGCGACCGGGGCGGTTCGAGCCGGAGAAGGCATGATGGCGAGGACCGTCGTTCTAGCGCGAGATGCCTCGCATGACGATGACCGGTTTGCCGTCTCGCCCGGAGGCCTCCAGGTCGATGAAGCAGGAAAGCATCCAGTCGTTGTCTTCTTCCGCGTCGCTGATCACCTGGACGATGTCCCAGGTGATCCGCGCGGACGAATCGATGCGCGTACGGTCCTGAAGGCGGGCGCTCGCGTCCGTCCGGACGGCGGCGTGTTCCTCGAAGAAGGCAGACATCGATCGCGCAAAGCGTTCCGCCGACCACGGCTCCGTGTCAGGCGCCGCGGACACCATCGCGGCCGCGCCGGCCCAGTCCTTGCGGCCCAGCGCGCGAATCAGCTGGAACAGGGCGGCTCGCACCAGCACGGCGAAGGCGCGCGCGTCTTGGGTGATGTCCGGTGGGGTGGGTTCCGGACCCGTGCCCGGCGGGTCGCTCGTGGCCTCCGGGACGCCCGAACGCAGGTGTTCCCATTCGTCGAGCAAACTCGAATCGACGGATCGCACGATCGCTCGCAGAAACACTTCGATCTCTTCGACCTCCGGCGTCTTCGCCGGCGCCGGTACGGTCTGCACGAGTGCCTTGTACGCGTCACTCAGGTAACGCAAAAGCGTTCCTTCGGCGCGACCGAGTTCGTATTCTCGCACGTACTCGTTGAAGTCCATGAACCGTTCGACCATCTCGCGCGCGATCGACTTGGGCCGCACGTCGTCGCCGCCCACCCACGGGTGAGCGCGCGCGAATGCGTTGAAGGAATCGTAGACCAGTTCGCGCAGCGGCTTTGGATGCTCGATTTTCTCGAGCTCCTCGATGCGCTGCTCGTATTCGACGCCGGCCATCTTCAGCTCGGCGAGCTTGACTCGTTTGAGGGCCTCGATCTGCTGGCGAAGTACGAAGTCGGGGTTTTCCAAGATGGATTCGACCAACGTCATGATGTCGAGCGCGTAGGTTGGGCTCGACGGATCCAACAAGTCGATCGTATCGATGAGCCATAGCGACAGCGCATGGTGAAGCGAGAAGTCGTCCTGCAGATCGACGTGCAGCCGAATTTTTCGTGGCTGGGCGGGATCGATTTCGACGATTCCTGCGGCGACGAGGGTGTCGACCATCGCCTTGGCCTCTCGGCCGAAGATCCGCCGCTGTGCGGGCCGCTCGTGCGACCGGTGGATGATGCGCGCCACGTCGAGGCAGCCCGCATCCGGGGACTCGAGCACGCTCAGGATCATGCCGTGCGAGACTCGGAACCTGGACACGAGCGATTCGGGCTGCGACTTCACGAGGCGGTCGAACGTCGCGCGGTCCCAATGCACGTACCCTCTATCGGGCGGCTTCTTGCGCACGATGCGACGGGTCTTGACCGGGTCGCCGGCCGCCTTCTGCTCCAATCGGATGTTCTCGATGACGTGCTCGGGGGCCTGCACGACCACATCCCCGCTGTCGTCGAACCCCTTGCGGCCCGCCCTTCCGGCGATTTGCTGGAACTCGCGCACGCCGAGCAGTGTCGTCCTTTCGCCGTCGAACTTGCACAGGCGCGTGAAGAGCACCGATCGGATCGGGATGTTGACACCCACGCCGAGCGTGTCGGTGCCACTCACGATCGCCAGCAGTCCCTTTTGCGCCAGCTTCTCGACCAGTCGCCGGTACTTCGGCAAGAGCCCTGCGTGATGAATCCCGATCCCGTGCGCCAGGAAGCGCTTCACCTCTTTGCCGTACGGCGTATCGAAGCGAATCCCGCTCAGGAGCTCGGTGCCGATCAGCCGCTTTCGGTCCTTTGTCACGAGATCCGTGCTCATCAGATCTTGCGCGGTTTCGGCCGCCGCCCTCTGCGTGAAGTTGACGACGTAGATCGGGGCGCGTCCGGCGCGCGTGAGCTCGAGGAGGGTCTCGTGCAGCGGCGTCTCCCGGTACTCGAAGTGGAGCGGAACGGGGCGCTCGGCCGACCGGACGGTCACGGTGGGTCGCTTGGTGAGCTTCGTGAGCGCCTTGTCGAACACTTCGGTCGGACCGAGCGTCGCACTCATCAAGAGAAATTGTGCACGCTCGAGCACCAGAAGCGGAATCTGCCAGGCGACGCCCCGTTCCTTGTCGGCGTAGTAATGAAACTCGTCGACGACGAGACGATCGATCGGCCCGCGCTTGCCCTCGCGAAGGGCGAGGTTTGCGACGATCTCGGCCGTGCAACACACGATCGGAGCGTCGCGGTTGACCGAGGCGTCGCCCGTGATCATGCCCACGTGATCGGGCCCGAACTCCGCACACAAGGCAAAGAACTTCTCGCTGACCAGCGCCTTGATGGGGGCCGTGTAGAAGCTCCGTTTGCCTTGGCTCATCGCCAGAAAATGCATGGCGAGGGCGACGAGCGATTTCCCGCTTCCCGTCGGCGTCGCGAGGATGACGTTGCTGCCCGACAGAAGCTCGAGAATCGCCTGTTCCTGCGCCGGGTAAAGCTCGAGGCCGAGCTCACGAACGTGACCGAGAAACAGATCCAGCAGATCCTCGGGCGGCGTTCCCGGGCGCGGGGGAACGCGGTCGGCGAGCGGCATGCGGTTCGTTTTGAGCGGTGTGGGCAGTCCGGCGGCCATCTGTGGAGCCATCCCCGAAAGGGTCTCCTCATAGCATCGGGCGCGTTGACGGCTGGCCGGCCAGAGTCGATGCTCCCCGGGCTACGATGCCTGTCGACCTGTCGCTTGCCGGCCGTTCGAATGCGCCCTCGACCCACCCCTATTCGTGGAGGGATACCGTGCTCTACGCGCTCGGGGTCGGAGCGAAGCGAGAGGAGCTCGATTTTCTATACGAGGGGCGCGGGCCCAAGGTGTTGCCGAGCTTCGCCGTCGTCCCGAAATTTCAACCGATGCTCGATCTGCTCGCCAGCTCGGGCGGCAACATGAGCCTCATCGTTCACGGCGGTGAACGCGTGACGCTTCACGCCCCGATCGCTCCGAACGGCACCTTCGTCACGACCGCGACCGTCCGCGGCGTGTACGACTTGCGTCGCTTCGCGCAAGTCGTCGTCGACACGCGATCCGAGGACGAACGGGGCCGGCTGGTGGCCGAGACCACGTCGTCGATTGTCTTCCGCGGTGACGGGGGCTTCGGCGGTGAGCCTCCCCCCAAGGAGCCGCCCCTGGTCGACCGGCCGAGGGATCAGCCCCCGACGTTTTCGGTGCAGGAGGCGACTTCGATCGAGCAAGCGCTCCTCTACCGGCTCTCGGGAGACCGCAACCCTCTTCACGCGGACCCGGATTTCGCGCGATCCGTGGGCTTCGACAGAGGCCCGATTTTGCACGGCCTCTGTACGTTCGGCTTCATGGTCCGACACGTGGCGAAAGCGTTGTGCGGGGGTGATGCGACACGGTTGCGCACGTTCGAGGCGCAGTTTCGGCGCCCGGTATGGCCCGGAGACACGCTCGTGACCGACGGGTGGCGCGTGGGCGCCGGCTGCGTGGCCCTGCAGGTGAGGGTCAAGGAGCGCGACGAGATCGTCATTGGCGGCGCCGGGGCGACGTACGAGGAATGAATCGGGAGAAGGGGCGACGCGGCCGAACGACCCATCGGGACCCATGCCTCGCTGCAGACATCCGATCGGCCGCGGCCTCTGGCGGCCCCCTCGATCGACCTCCGGGTCGCCGACGCCTCTACGCCGCGCGTTCGAGCAGCACCCCGCCGGTGCGGCGCAACGCGTCGACGTCGACGTCTTCGTCGAAGATGCGGTGACCTTCGACGATGAGCCAGCGCGCGGCATTGCGCAACGCGTGAACGCCATGCAGCGCGGCGGCCAGGCTCGGGAAAGCCCACGCGAGCGTTCCGGGTTGGCTCTCATGCCACCCGTACACCACGAGGGTCACCCCCAACGTCAGATGTGTTTGCAGCATGCACGATCTCAACCGCGTGACGAACGAGCGCATTCCTGGGCCCGACGATCACCCCGAGCGTAAGCCACGCGTTCCGAGGTGCAAGTGCCAAGACATCGACATTTACGGCATTAAGATGACGGACGTGCAAACCGCGCAATCGACCGCCGAACCGGCGGCGGCCGCTGTCCGGCGCACACTGCCGCCGCCGAGCCCGCCTACCTCCACGGGCCGCGCTGGCACGGCATGGCCGATGGTTCCACTCGCGCCCGTGGCGGTTATCGTCGTCGGGCTCGCCATTGCCGTTGCGATTGGTGTGGTCGGCGTGTCGGACTTGTCGATTGCCAGCGACGCCCACGCCTCCATGCGCGCGTGGCTGATCGCGTCGAGCCTCGCGGGACGTCTGTCGCGGCTTCCTGCCTCCGAACGGCTGGAGGCGATGCAGCGCGCAGCACGCAAAACCGGGGCGGAGATCGTGGTCGCGACGCCGGAGGGCGGCATCGTGCTCGACGCCAGCCTCGGCCTTGCCGATCGATCCGCCCTCAAGCGCATCGTCGTGCAAGGGTCGGGCGAAGCGTTCACCGGCTTGGGTCGGACGCGCTTTGCGGCGGTCCCGCTCGACCGCTCGCGCGCCCTCATCGCCTTCGTGCGCGAGCCTGTGGCTCCCGACGGGGAAGCCGCGCTTCTGCGCGCCCTCGTCGCCCTGACGACACTGCTGGTCGGTGTCGCCGCGGCGATGGCGTTCGCCGTCGCGCGCGACGCCAACAGCGACGTGGAGTTCGTCGGGAAGCGCGTTCGGGCGATGACGCACGTCCTATCGGAGCCGGCCGGAGAGGTCGTGCCCGTGCGCACGATGGACGAGGTCGGTGCGTTGACGATCGCGTTCAACGCTCTCGTAGACCGGTTCGCGGCTGCGCGATCGAGTTACCGAACCGATCTGGAGCGGGTGCGGGCGGCGGACCGCGATCAAGCTGCGTTCCTTGCCGCCGTCAGCCACGAACTGCGAAGCCCCCTCAACGCCATTCTCGGCTTTGCCGACCTCCTCGTGGCCGAGGTCGACGGCCCCCTGTCCGCCGAGGCGCGCGAGGAGGTCGACCAGATCCGAGCCTCGGGAAGGCATTTGCTCGAGCTCATCAACGACATCCTCGACCTGAGTGCCCTGGAGAGCGGACAGCTGAAGCTCGTACGAACATCCGTCGACCTCGCGGCGGTGGCCAGCGACGTCGTGCGCGAAGCCGTCGGACTCGTCGGAGAGCGTCCGGTCGTGGTGCGCGTAGACGGGGCGCGCGACGTATTTGCCGACGCCGATGCAAAGCGCGTGCGCCAGATTCTGACGAATCTCGTGGGCAACGCCGTCAAGTTCACTCAGCGAGGCGAGGTGGTGGTGGACGTGGGCCGAGAAGCTGGCTTTGCGCGATTCACGGTGCGAGACACGGGCCCCGGCATCCGATTGCACGAACGGGCATCCATCTTCCAAGAATACAAGCAAACGACGGCCGAGCGCGCTCGGCGACGAGGCACGGGGTTGGGTCTGGCGATCACGCGCCGCCTGGTCGCGATGCACGACGGTCGCATCGACGTCGAGAGCGAACTCGGCCGAGGGTCGACCTTCAAGGTGCTTCTGCCGGCTTGGGACCCAGCTCCAGGAGATGCGCCATGAAGGGCAACGCCGCGGTCGGTCTCGTCGGCAGGCTGGTCGCGATCCAGTCCGTGGCATGGGCGGTCACCGGGATGATCGTGGTGGTGTTTGCGCCGCGACTTTTGCTGCTCGACGAGCGCGTGGTCGCCGGAAGCACTCGACTCGCGTTGTGGGGGTGGGGCGTGTCGGTCGGCTTGGTCCTCATCTCGACGGGTCTTTTGGGCCGCCGGCTGCGGCCCGTCCTTCAAAAGTTGGCCGCCGGTGCGTCCGGCGTCGAGCCAGTCGAGATCCGTGCGCTCTACTCGGCTCCGGCGCACCTCGTCGCACTCGATCTCGCCGTGACCCTCGCCGTCTGCTCGGTGACCCTCGTGCGTCCGGTGCGACCCGATTCGAACGACATCTACACGCAGGTCGAACTCGTCCTGCTCGTGATGACCATGGCGAGCGTCGCGATACTGCCAGCCTACGTCGGCGCCCGATCGTCGGTCGCCCGTGCGCTCGAGCTCGCGCCGGTGGGCGTGGCCCGAGAAGTCATCGAGCAACTGCGAGCCCGTAGGCTCGGTGTCGAGCGAGTCCGTCAGAGGTTGCTTCTGGCCGTGGTCGCACCAGTCACGTTCGTCGCGTTGGGAGCGTCCTTGCTCGTTCATGCGCACCTGCGCGCGTTCGATTCGTCTTCGAGGCAAAACGACGCTGCCGAGCTGGCGCGAGGCGTCTTCGACGTGATCGACGGCGACACGCGCGGTCGCAGAGCGGCCATCGAGGCGGCGCGCGCCTACGCCTTCGAATTCAGCCTTTTCGACACGCCCGCCCTCTTCTCCGCGACCCGAAGCGACGACGGAACGACGATCCTGACCGTTCCGCTCACCGACGGGCACGCTCGTGTGCGCGTCCGGACCGCCCGCCTCAGTCTCTGGACGGGCGTGTATCTGGCCTTGGCGCTCGTCGCCATCGGCGTGGCCTGGGCGCTCGGCCAGCGCATCGGGCGGATGTTCGCGAACGACGTAGTGCTCGCGACCCGCGAGCTCGCAGCAACCGGAGTCGCGGATGTCTTGCGTGGCAACCGACTCCATGGCTGGGTACGGTTCCGGTCCGTAGCGGATCTGATGGCGGCCGCGGACGCGCTCGGCGGGGTGTTCCGTGAATTCGCGCGCGCGCAGGAGCGCGCGATCGAGGCGCGCGCTGCGACGGAGCGAACGCGCAGTCTGTTTCTTGCGTCGATGAGCCACGACCTGAAGGCGCCCCTCAACGCCGTGCTCGGCTTCGCCGATCTGGTCATGCGCGGCCCCCTCACCGAGGGGCAGTGGGAGAGTCTCGCCATCATCGAACGGCGCGGTCGAGAGCTCTTGTATCTCATCGAAACGATTCTCGACGCGGCGCGGGCCGAGGCCGGCGAGTTGACGATCGCACCCGAAACCACCCGTGTGGGCGACGTCGTCATGCCGGCGCTGCTCGACGCCCGCATGCTGACCGCCGGGGACGAAGCCGAGGTCGTCGGCGAAATTCAACCAGGGGTTCCGCGTATTCTGGCGGACCCAGAACGACTCTCGCAAGCCCTGACCGCCATCGTTCTCGTGGCGTTGCGACTTGCCGATCGCCGGTACGTCGCCGTGCGCGCGGCGATGCCAGCCGACGGCGAGCAGCTCCGGATCGACGTGGAGCTCACCGCGAGCAGCACCGCGGTCCAAGACCGCGAAAAGGTCTTCGAGGCATTCAAGCATCCGGAACGGGTGCGCAAGCATGGCAGCCTCGGCCTTGGACCCTGGCTCGCCCGGGCGATCGTCGAGCTTCACGGCGGCAGCATCGCGGTCGAGAGCACCGAGGCCGGAGGCATGGCATTTCACGTTTGGATTCCGAGCGAGCGCGGAAATTCGCGGTAGCGCGAGCGGTTGTCTATCCTGCCCCCATGCTGCCGGTTCTCTCGCGGGCTCAAGTCCGTGACTTCGACGCGCACGCCATCTCCAAGTGCCACGTGCCGAGCCTGCTGCTGATGGAAAATGCCGGTGCCGGTGCTGCTGAAGTTCTGGTCCGAGAAGCTCTGTCGGGCTCGTCACGCGGGGCTCGGGTCGTAGTCGTATGCGGCACCGGCAACAACGGCGGCGATGGCCTGGTGGTTGCGCGCCACCTGTCCGTTCGCGGCGCGTCGCCCGTCGTGTTTCTCGTCGGCGACATCCTGCGCGTATCGCCGGATGCCGCCGCGAATCTGGCTGCATGGCGCGGGGTCGGAGGTGACGTTCGCGAGCTCGCACCCGGCGCGCGGGTCTCCGGCTTGGCCCAGGCGATCGCCGACGCAGACGTGGTGGTCGACGCACTCTTCGGGACCGGGCTCGACCGGCCCATCGAGGGGTGGCTCGCCGAGGTCGTCGACGCGATCAATCGAGCGACAGCTCCGCGGTTTGCGCTCGATGTGCCCTCTGGGCTCGACGCCGACACGGGCGCGGCGCCGGGCGCAGCCGTCGAAGCGCAGGTCACTGCGACATTCGCGCACCATAAGCTTGGACTGCTCACCCCCAATGGCTCGCGGCTTTCGGGGCGCGTGCACGTCGTCGGTCTGGGAGTGCCCGCTTCGCTCGTGGGGCACGTCGGCAGTTCGGCGCAGCTTCTGGAGAAGAGCGACATCGCGCGCTGGTACGGGCGCAGAACACCCGGCACCTACAAGAACGCGGCGGGGCACGTTCTCGTCGTCGCCGGATCGCCCGGCAAGGTCGGGGCGCCGCAGCTCGTCGCGCACGGAGCCATGCGAGCCGGCGCCGGGCTGACGACCATTGCGACGTGGCCCGAGTCGGCGCGGGCCATCGAGTCTCGCTTGCTGGAGGTGATGACCGCGCGCATCGACCGCGCCGACACCGGAGCGAGTCTCGACGCGATCTTGAAGGACAAGGATGCGGTGGTCGTAGGGCCGGGCCTCGGGCTGGATGACGACTCGCGCCTGCTGGTCGAGTACGTTCTGGCCACGTGGCGCGGGCCCATCGTCGTCGATGCCGACGCCTTGTCGATGTTCGCAGGCCGACCGACGACGTTCATGGCGGCCAAGAACGCGATCCTCACGCCCCATCCCGGCGAGCTTGGAAGGCTGCTCGACCGGTCGGCTGCGCAGGTGGACTCAGACCGGTTCCGCGCAGCCCGCGAGCTGGTCGCGGCGACCGGGGCGGTCGTCGTGCTGAAGGGAGCTCACACGGTCATCGCGTCGCCCGACGCCCGCCTTGCCGTGACGCCGGTCGCCTGTCCGGCGCTCGCCACGGCGGGCGCCGGAGATCTGCTGGGGGGCATCATCGGCGCGCTCGCGTGCTCATTGCCCCTCTTCGAGGCCGCGTGCACCGGGGTCATGCTGCACGCCCTTGCGGGAGAGGCGTGGTCGCAGGCTCACGGGGGGGCCGACCGGGGACTTCTCGCCTCCGAGATCGGCGACATGCTCCTGTCGCTTCGCCTGGAGGCCTAAAATACCGAACAGGCTGCCTCCCGTCGGCGTTCTGCGGCTTTCCCGCCTCTCTCGGCGTTCGCTAGTGTCGGGGATGCCACGGAACGTCCGCCACGCCGGCTTTGACGTTGGCCCATCGCGCCAAGGCAAACAGAAGGTCGCTCAGACGATTCAAGTAGACCACGATCTCGTGACGCGGCGCGCCATCGTTCATCGCCAGCACCGCGCGCTCGGCACGTCGGCACACCGTGCGCGCCAGGTGCAGGGCCGCCGCCGTGGGGCTTCCGCCCGGCAAGACAAAGACGGTGATCGGAGGGCATGCGGCGTCCGCCTCGTCGATGGCCCGTTCGAGCCGGTCGATGTCGGTGCTGCCGACAAGCGTGATGGTGAGCTTCGCTTCGCGCCCGGGCGCGCAGGCCAACTCGGCGCCGACGGCGAACAAGTCGGCCTGAGCGCGCACGAGGACCTCGTCGATAGCGGGATCGGGGCCGAGAGCGCGAACCATCCCGATCGCCGCGTTCGTCTCGTCGACGGTTCCGTACGCGTCGACGCGCGCGCTCGCCTTGCGCACGCGCACGCCACCGAACAGTCCCGTCGTCCCGTCGTCGCCGGTCTTCGTGTAAAGCTTCATGCGCTGCCATCGTCACGCCGACGGGGCGCAAGCGCAATCGACGCGTAGACGAGAGCGGCGGTCGCCGGGGGATTGCCGTCGACGGAGACAGGCGTTTTTTTTGGACCCATGCCGTGACCCAGGACCTGTTCGTTGTCGTTGCGTTGGTCGTGGCCTTCGCCGCGCTCGTCACCGTTCACGTGACCTTGATCATCGGCCTCACGCGGCGCCGGCCGCGCTGGCGCGCGATCGTCGCGCTGTTCGTCGTCCCGCTCGCGCCGTGGTGGGGTTGGCAGCAGCGCATGCGCCTACGGGCAGCGATCTGGATCGTCGCCGCCGTGGCCTACGCCGTGGCGTTGTCCGCGGCACGTCGCTGAGAGGCCGATCGGGCGCCGATCGGGCGGTCGAAGCGATCGATGGCGCCGCGAGCGAGGGCGCGGCCGAGGGCGTAGTCGCGCTCGAGTGCGCTGCGATCGCGCGACGTCCTGCTGGTGGCCAACCGGGCGTGGGGCGCCACGTGAATGACCGTGCAATCGGCCGGCGGCGCCGCCAAGAACGCCGCACCCTCGACGTAGGCTCGTGCGGCCGAGCGACACGCCCGGGCGATTCCAGGGTGCCGACGCATCACCCAGGCGCTGACGTGGTTGGCGATTCTCGTCTTCTTGACGAAGTGCGTGGCTCGCGATCGGATGACTACGATCGTGCGCGCCCCCCGCCGGTAGGCTTCGCGAACCGGAAGCGGGTCGCTCATGCCGCCGTCGACGAAGTGATCGCCGCCGAATTCAACCGTCTTTCGGTAGAGTACCGGCAGAGCGCACGAGGCTTTGATCGCAACGAGCATGTCGTCGGCGTTGGGCGACAGGTACCTCGGTCGCCCCGTTCGCGCGCACGTGGCCACGAGCGCGTACTCGACCCCGCTCGCCGCCGCGGCGGCTCGGTCGAGCGGGTCCTCGCGCTCGATGGAGTCCCACAGCCAGTCGAGGTCCATGGCGTGTCCGCCTCGGAGCAGACGCCACGGGTCGATGAACTCCGGGCGCGACATTTGATCGAGAAAGCACCGGCGCGTGCGGCCGTGCTGTCCCGCGAGATACGAAAGCATGTTCGATGCGCCGACCGAAACACCGAGCGCGAGATCGAACGGACAAAAGTCTTGTTCGAGGAATACGTCGAGCACGCCTGCGGCGAAAATTCCCCGCATGGCGCCTCCCTCGACGACGAGCGCGACGCGGCCGGGTTGGCGCGGGACCATAGGCTGGCCTTTTGGCGCGCGTAGCCCCGCGCGTCAATCGCCATGCATCGCCACGGTGACCGCACCCGGGGAGCGGTGGCGTACCCTCAGAAGGACGCCGCCGGAGGTGAGTCGACGCAGTTCGTAGCCCTGGTCGTCGAGGCCTGGACGCTCCTCGAGCGCGACGTCTTGGACCCGCACGTCGTGCGGTGTCCCCGAAAGTCCGAGCGTTTCGGTCGAGTCGGCGTCGAACGTGCTCCACGACACCCCCGACGTTTCGTAGGCGACCTGCGTCACGATCGACGTGGATCGCAGGATATGGTTTTCGAGCGTCGGCGCCCATTCCGGCACCGCGGCCATGGCTACGAGAAAGTGTCGGATATAATCGCCGTAACCGTCGCTGAACCAAAAGCCTTCGTTTTTGTCCTCGCCCACGGCAACGACACCGTCTTCCCCGCACATGTACGTGGCCCAATTGAGCGATCGTGCGGCGCGATCGCGCGCGGCGCGATCGCCGGTCGCCTCGGACCAAAGCGAAAGGGTCGCTCCGAGTCGCGCTGTGTGACTGCCCATTTTCGCCATGTCGGCCGCCTGCTCGCTCATCACGGTGGCGCCCCATTGGGCGCCGCGCTCCGTCGCGGTGTCCGCGCCGAAGAGCTGAACCGCCCAGGCCAGCAGATGAGCGACGTGGTCGCGCCATTCCGAGTCGGCTTCCGGGTGAGCCAACAGCCAGCGCGCGGTCTGCAGGGCCGAATACTGATTCGGATTCTTCGTGGAATCGGGTTGAATCTCGATGTCCTCGAAGTATCCGCTCCACGCGTCGTTGTGCATCGGAACGCGCATCAGCCAATCGAATGCCAGGGCCCGCGCGCGGGCGTACGAAGCCACATCGCCGAGCGACAGGCGGTCGAGCTCGTCGAAGAGCATGATGGCGCCGATGACGTTGGACGAATATTGTTCGCGTGCGATCCCCGTCAGCGCGTACACGCGAAAGGGCCACGGAGAGACCCGATCGTCGCCGGGCCTCACGTGCTTTGCGAGAGCGTTGGCGCATGCGATCGCGGCGCCTCCGTATTGCGCTTCGCCCGTCAGCTCGAACATCTGCACGTACGCGAAGCCGAGTTCACCGACCTTGTCGGGCTCGATGACCCCGATGCCATCGCCCCGACCGCAGTAGTCGCACCACGTGTCGTCGGCGCCCTGGTAGTCGGGATCTCCCGCGCCCGCGCTCGCGTAAGGAACCCGAGCCCAGTCCCAGTCCGCGGGCGTCGTTCCGTGGGCCATCTGGTAGTCGAGGGCCGTTCTGGCGGCATCGACCGCGGCGTCGTCGCCGCTGAACGCGTGCCACAGCACGGCCGATTCCGTGAGCATCGCGTAGAACCCGGCGGGGTTGTGGGGCCATGCGACGCCGTCGAACGTATCCGGGTCGAATCGCGAGTACGCGAGCCAGATCGGCATTCCGGTGTCGTGCGGCACAAACCTCGTCTCGAGCGTTTGCCACGCGAGCTGCGCCACCCGGGCGTACGGGGCGTCGACCGCAGGGCTCGCCTGCGCCCCGGGCCGGACCCCTGGTTGCCCCGTCCAGGCAAGCAATTTGCGTTCGGCGTCGACGCGGATCGGATGACCCGCGATGGTCGGTGGCGAGCTCGACGAGGCCGGCGGCGCGCACGCGGCTCCGTAGCCGAGCGCGACCGCGATCAGCGCGCGCCGCGAAAGCATCCCGACGAGTCTACAATCGCCGGCATGCAACGCGAGCGCGCGCTCGTTCTCATCATCGCCTACAAATTCGTCAAGGGCGGACTCTGGCTGGTGTTGGCCCTCGGCATGGTCATCGCCATGCGAATGGGTCTCGGCGAGCACCTGGTCGGTCTGGCGCGGCAATTGCGGCATAACACCCACGCGTGGAGCCTCGCGCTGGCCCGCTTGATCTTGCGTGCGGCGACGCGACGAGGTTTGTGGACGGTCGTCGTGGCGCTCACCGCGGACGGAATCACGAGCCTTGTCGAGGGCTGGGCGCTCTTTCACGGCCGATGGTGGGGACCGTGGCTCGTGGTCGCCACGACCGGGTCGCTGCTGCCGTTCGAGATCGTGGCGCTCGTGCGCCACCCGCACCTCGTCCGGTTCGCTCTATTTGCGCTCAACATGGCGATCGTCCTGTATCTCAGCCGAAAAGCGATGCGGGAGCGCCGCGAAACCGGTGACGTGGGCGGCGCCGTCAAGCCTCGCGGGCGAGCCTGGCGAGAATCCGCGCCGAGCCGTCCTTCAAAGTCGCCTCCGGCGTGAGGAGACTCACGATCAAGTGCCCGTCCATCTCGAAGTCGAAGAAGTGGCCCGGGTGGACGAGAACTCCGTCTTGTTCGAGGAATGCGAGCGCCCACGCCTCGTCCGAACGGGTGCGCGGCACGCGAACGACGGCGTACCAGCCCCCTTCGACGTCGAGCAGCGACGCGGACGATCCGCGGACGGCGGCCTGCAGCCCAGCGAGGTTTTGGCGCGTGCGGTCGCGGATCGCCCGCTCGGTGATCGAGCCGGCCTCGAACAGCGCGGCCGTCGTGTGCTGCACGGCTGTTCCCACGGAAAGAAACGCGTCGGCGACGATCTCGAGCCGCTCGAGCGCCTCGCCCACACGTGCGTCGTCGCCGGCGAGCGCCATCCACGCGAGCTTCATTTGCGGCAGGCCGACGCTCTTCGAAAGTCCTCCGAGCGCAAGGATGAGCGGGGCGCCAGGGGCGTTCAGGGCCGACGTGGCGCGACTGGGATCGTCGCGCAGCGGGTAGCGGGCGAAGACTTCGTCGCTCACAATCGGCAAACCAAAGGAAGCCAGCACCTCGATTTCGTGGCGCTTCAGATACGATCCCGTCGGATTGTTCGGGCTGACGCACACGATCGCCCGCGTGCGGGCCGATATCGCTGCGCGCACCGAAGCGAGGTCGACGTACCAAGCTCCGTCGTAGCCGAGCCGGTAAGGGACGGCCCGCACGGCCTCGAGTGCGGCGAGGTGATCGAACAGAGGGTAGCTGGGCTGGGGGACGAGGACTTCGTCGGACGGGTCGCACAGGATCTTGAACGCGAATGCGTACGCTTCGCTCGTGCTCGCCGTCAGCACGACGCGGGACGGATCGACATGGGCACCCTGCGCCGAAATGTGGTCCGCCACGGCTTCCCGAGCGGCGGCAAGGCCAAAGGCGGTCGGTTCATAGACCAACGCGTCGGGGCAGGCCAGGGCGGCGACGATCGTCGCCCGGTCGTACCGCAGGTTCGCCCGGGTCGGGTTCGACTCCGTCAGATCCAACAGGGGACGCCCCGACGCCCGCGCGGTGGACACCGCGCCGGCGATGCGGTTGGGCGACAAGTCGAAGTGGGATCGATGGGAGAACATGGGCGGGTGTCGCGGCCGACGAACGCGTGGGTCGCCGAACGACTTAGCGCGACTCGACCGCATTGACCTGCCGCGCGGCAGGAAACGTTTGCTCGCAGCGTACTCCGATGTCCACGGGACGCGACGAGTACGGCGCAAAGCGCCGCGTAAGCGTGCTAAGACTGAGCAGTAACCTTGGCCGCCGCGCCGATCGCGAGCCTCAACGGTGCATTGGCAAATGCAAACATGCTTTTCGGAACATCGAACGCTGGTCTTCGCCTGTCTCCTCGTCGCGAGCAGCGGCTGCAAGCGTCTCGAGCCCAGCGAGGCCGAGATGCCGGACGGTGGGCAGCAGGGCACGACCTACGTGCCCTCGATGTCGCAGAGCGAAGCCAGTAACCAGGGAGCGTCGAGTTCGTCGAGCAGCGCGTCGAGCACGGCGCAGGGCGGGTCCGGATCGTCGGAGCAAGAAGCGGGCGGCGAGTCGCTGTCGCGCGGTCCGACGCCGGCCGATGGGGGGACGAATTTTCCGTTTCCCCAGAACCGCCAAGCGAGCGGCTGCTCGTATCCGTCCGCCTATTCGAACGACGCCGTCGTCGCGGCCTACGCCAAGTGGAAAGCCGATCTGGTGACGACCGACAACGCGGACGGCTATACGCGCGTGCAACGCACCTCGACCGACGGAGTCGACGGGTGCCGGCCGCTCAACTCCACCGTCTCCGAAGGCATCGGCTACGGAATGCTGCTGGCCGTCTACATGGACGACGCGAGTCTATTCGACAACTTGTGGCTCTACGAACAGAAGAATCTCGATGGCAACGGACTGATGAACTGGGCGCCGAATGGTTCGGGTGCCTCGTGCAGCGGCGCAGCCACCGACGCCGACGAGGACATGGCTTTCGCGTTGGTCATGGCCGATCGACAGTGGGGCGGGCAGGGGACGCTCCAGCAGTCGTACAAGCAATTGGCCATCACCCAGATCCAGAAAATATGGAGTACCGAGATATACAACTACGCATGGGTTCGAGCGGGTGACGGCAACTGGGCAACCAGTGGCAATCAGAACATTTCCTATTTTGCCCCCTCCTACTATCGCGTCTTCGCGCAGGTGGACCCCAATAGCTGTCCGCGCGATAGCGACGCCGGCTATGCCCAGTCGAAGAACTGCGATGGCTGGTGGGGTGTCATCGACCAATCCTATACGACCCTCTCGGACTCGTTGAACAGCGCCAACGGCAACCAGAGCAACGGGGTCGTGCCGGGGTGGTGCAACGACGGCAGCGGCGCGCCGTGCACCGCCGCTTCGGGTGAGCCTTTTTACTACCAGTACGACGCGTGCCGAACGCCCTTCCGCATCGGTCTCGATTGGTGCTTCAACGGCGAGCCGCGCGCGGCGGCGTATCTGGCGCAGATTAGCTCATTTTTCAGCACCATCGGGGCCGTCAACATCGTCGACGGCTACAACCTCAACGGCACGCCCAACCCGGGCACGCCGGCCCCTGACGCTGGCGTACGGGCGCCTCTGTCGGACCCCTTCGTCGGTCCTGCCGCCGTCGGCGCCATGAGCTCGTCGTCGTACCCGTCGTTGTTGAACGACGCGTACGGCCTCGTCGCGCCCGACCACGCCTTCGCGGGCGGCGAGTACTATGCGTCCTCGTGGAGGGTCTTGTCGCTGCTCATGCTGACCGGCAACTTCCTCGACTACACGCAACAGACGCCGGTGAATTGAGCCGGATCGCGCGGCGCTGATGGCCGTGCACCCGCGTCTTTCCTGCTTGTTGGAGTGGCAGTAGTTTCTTCGAACTGCCATGGAACCGTCTCCGAACCCGCGGCGCGTGGGCATCTACGGCTGGGGCGTGGTCGCGCCCGGTGCTCGAAACGTCATGGCTCTCGAGCAGCTGCTGTCCAAGGGATGCTCGGCCCTCTCGCCCAGCGAGCGGCTCGAGCTCGGTCCCGGTCTGTTCGCCGTGGGCGACCCGGATTTCGCGTTCGACGACTACGCGCCGTGGATCGGCGAACGTCGCGGAGACTCGTACGTCGCACGGATGCGGTCCAAAATGGGCGACAACGTCCAGTTTGCCGTGGGCGCGACGATCCAGGCCCTCCAGAGCGACGCGAGGCTCGAGGGATTGATCCGCCAAGCCGACGAGCGGTGCGTCGTCTTCATCGGGTCGGGCGTCGGCGATCTGGCTGAGACCTATCGCGCCGCGACTGCTCTCGAGCGCGCGAAGCGGGCCTGGAACCACTTCTGGGCTCAACCAGCGCGGTGCGAAGCGCGCCGTCTTTTCGAAGCCGGCCGCGCCACGTCCGGAGCAGCGCCTCCGGCGGATCCCGCATCGTTTCCGATCGACAGTCAGGAACGAAGGGACGCTCTTGACGCATTCGACTCGCATTGGGCGAGCCGGTCGGAGGCGCTCCGGGCTTTCTTGGAGCGGTTTGCCGCGGTCGAAAGGCTCGCTGCAAACGACGAGGACCAAGAAAATGCGCACCTGAACGCGATCCGAAAGCGGCTGCGTGCGCATCGCGCGCTGGTCGAGGATGTCGGGTGCCCACCGCCGCCCTGGACTTCGGTCAGCGCGAATCTCATCTGGAACATCCAGAACGCACCCGCCGCCCAGGTTACGATGTTGCTCGACATCCACGGAGAAGCGTGGGCGCCGGTCGGTGCCTGCTCGACCTTTGGCGTAGCGCTCAAGTGCGGGCGCGAGGCCATTGTCCGCGGCGATGCGAGGTTCGCGATCGTGGGCACGACCGATCCGCGCCCCGATCCCACCCTCGTCGGGGCCTTTCACGACGCGCGGGTGATGCCGGGTATCGGCGAGGTGAACATGCCGTTCACCTCGCTCCGAGGTACGCACGTCTCGGGCGGCGCGTGCGTATGGATTCTCGGCGACGCCGCCTTTTGCGCAGAGCGCGGCTTGCGACCGCTCGGTGGGTGGCTCGAGGCCGTCGCCTTGGCGTCCGACGCGGAGCACATCATCACGCCCTCGAAGACCGGTCCCAAGCGCGCCATTGCGCGGGCGTACCGGGAAGCGAACATCGATCCGAGCGACGTGGCGCTCATCGATCTGCACGCAACGGGGACTCCGGGCGATTTGAACGAGCTCGCGCTCATCGAGGAGTTCGTCGGCGAGCGAACGCGAATCACGGCCCGCAAGGGCCAGCTCGGTCATGGCATGGCCAACTCGGGCGGGTGGGAGTTGACCGCCCTTCTGATGGGACTCGCGCGAAAGGCCGCGCTGCCGACCGGCATCCGCGCCGAAGCGCTGCACGAGCGCGTGCGGTCCCCCGCCGCCATCGTCACGAGCGACGGCGGTGCGTTGAGCGGATCGGTCGGCGTGAAGTTGATGCTTGGGATCGGCGGGATCACCGCATGTGTCGTCGTGCGTGGTCCGTGAAGCGCTCAGGTTCACCATAGCCGCACATGCCCCGCCGAATGACGGACGATCGACCCGTTCGGCCTCCGATCGCATCGATTCGCCCGTACCCTTCGAAGTGGCATTTCGCGTGCCCGAGCCGCTCGTCATGCGGTGGAGAGAAGGAAGTCCATGGGATGGATGGGGGCGGCGGCGTGGTGCTTCGGAGCGGGCCTGTTCGTGGGCGCGTGCGGCGGCAGCCCACGAAACGGGGCGGATCGTTCGGGGGGCGAACCGCAAGCCGGGCTCGATGGGGGCTCGAACGGCGGATCGAGCACCGAGAGCCCGTCGTCCGCAAGCGGCAGCGCATCGAAGGGCGGCGTTCCCGAAGCGTCCGTCCCGGTGGGTAGCGAGGGTGGGAGCGCCGCGGGCCCGACAATCGCAGGCTGCTCGATCTTTCCAGCGGACAACGCGTGGAACACGCGTATCGACGATGCGTCGGCGTATCCCGTCCACCCGAACTCCGCGACGTACATCGCCGCCATCGGCCTAAACACCCATATCCATGCCGACTGGGGAGACTGGTCGACCGACCACTACGGCATTCCGTGGCAGACGGTGCTCGCGACGCAAGCCGCGGTGCCCATGACGTTCCAGTATGCCGATCAGAGCGATCCGGGCCCGTATCCGTTTCCCCCGACCGCGCTCGTCGAGGGAGGCTCGGGATCCGGCGGCGACATGCACGTTCTCGTTCTGGATGTCGGCACCTGCACGCTCTACGAGACCTGGAGCAGCACGTATGTCGGCCCCGGCTGGAGCTGCGGATCGGGAGCCAAGTTCATGCTCGACTCCGACGCATTGCGCCCGGACGGATGGACCTCGGCCGATGCCGCCGGCCTAGCCGTTTTGCCCGGACTCGTACGCTTGTCGGAAGTCGAGGCGGGCAGCATCGAGCACGCCATGCGCTTTACGGTCGCGACCTCGCAACAAGGCTACATCCACCCCGCCACGCACGCGGCCGGCAGCAGCGATACGTCGTTGCCTCCTATGGGCTTGCGCGTCCGTCTGAAGGCGAGCTTCGACCTGTCGAGCTTCTCGGGGCCCGCCCTGGTGATCCTCACGGCCATGAAGCAATACGGGCTCATGGTCGCCGACAACGGCAGCGACTGGTACATCACCGGCGACAGCAACGACGGCTGGAGCCCGCGGATGGATGCCATCAGCAGCGCGTTCGCGCAGGTCTTTGGAAGCGACTTCGAGGCCGTGTACACGGGAGCGATCTCGACCGCGGGTCTCTGAGTCGCCCCCGACTGTGAGCACCGGCGCGATGGGCGGCGGGTACCAGTCCCCTCGGATAATCGCGAAAAATCAGTCCCAACCGGCATCGAGGGCCGCGAGCTCATCGCCCTCGGTGGCTCGGGGCTCGACCGGTTCGGCGGACGGTGGGACGGAGGACGGAATGCTCGCCACGGCCACGGCGGGTGCTTCGGACTCACGGCTCCGGGACTTGCGGGTGCGCGGTGGTCGCGTTCGGCGCGTCGACATG
This sequence comes from Polyangiaceae bacterium, assembly GCA_049521295.1. Taxonomy (GTDB): domain Bacteria; phylum Myxococcota_A; class Polyangia; order Polyangiales; family Polyangiaceae; genus Palsa-1150. Next base: position 50,029 of record JBEKOY010000031.1, read on the forward strand.
GGCCACATTCTCCTTCAGAAGACCAGATCGCATCGTACGGAGCGACCGCACTTCGGCCAATTGGAGCCGTGAGGTCTAGTGTCAATACAATGAGACGAGAGTGTTTCCAATGGAGGCGCATTTCGAGAGGTCGAGGGTCGGGGTCGAGGTCGGGGTCGCGGGTCGAGGTCGAGGTCGAGGTCGAGGTCGAGGGCGAGGTCGGGGTTGGGGTCGAGGGGTGCTCGGGAGATCGGCTAACC
>JBEKOY010000032.1:0-49789 GCA_049521295.1 Polyangiaceae bacterium
AGCGTCTGGTCCAAGGCCACACGACGCTCGAAGAGACCATCCAGCAGGTTGTTGCTTCGTCCGGTGGATCCGCCCATTAGAGCGCCGAACGCGGACCCCGCCGCGGTTGCGACCCGCGCTCCCCACTCACATCAGAACGCGCACACGCGGCTGCCGCGCGTTCGCAGCTTAAGTCTGACCAGGGTGTCGGCGATGGCCTCTTCCACTTGGGCTTGGCCGATCGAGCGCAGAAACGCGCCATAATCCGACAGCCGCCGTTGGAGGACGCCGTCGACTTCGACCCGATTGTCTTCAAGGATGCGAACGCGCTCGCCATCGTCGTCGCTGAGGTCGAAATTGATGTAGCCACGGCATTGGGGCGATCCACAGCGACAAGGGTCGCGCTCGGGCTCGTTGTGGCTGACCCACCCGTAAAAGATCGTCACCTCCTCGCCGGGCGCGATCGTCCGGCTGCACTGGATGCGCCCGGCGCCGTCCGAAAAGATCGCCGCGTTGGGGTTGCAGCTGTGGTTGCATAGCCAGCCGCCCGGTACCGACACGTCGGGAATGATGACCGAGCGCTTCTCCGACAAAAGCGTGAGGCGCGTCTCCGCCGCAACCGCCGCTTCCGGGTCCCTCACGTCTACCTTCCTCTGCCTGGGGGCGTAAGCAACGATGAGGTCCCCTGGGTTGAAGCGCCGCCGGGCGAAGACTCCCCGGCCGGCAATGGAGCTAGTGCGAAACTCGACCGGAGAGAGGTGGAACATCGGCTTGCGGGGACGGCCTTTGCTCATCGGTCAAACCTCGTGTCGGAGCGGGCCTGCCCGCAACACCGAGAGTACTCGACGAGGCCCGGGACCGGCAGGGCCTAGCGGCCTCGACGGTAAGACGCGCGCCGCCTGTTCGTCGACGTCCACGAGCTCAGCGACTGGGTAGCCTCTGAACAGCTCTTCGCGAGGACCGCCAGCAACTCGACCGCCACCGAGACGGCGGCGCCGGCATTTCGTTGGTGAAGAGCAACGGTCACGGCAGGTTGCTCATCGGACACGCCCGAGGATCCACCATGGCCCACCGTTCATTTCTCGAGGAGCGAAACGTGTCGCCAGCGGCGTTGTCCGCCATGGAGGGATTCCACGCCGACATCGTACGCCAAGTGCAAGAGTCGGTTCGCCGCGATCCGGTCGTCGTCGTTGGAATGGCGCAGAACCCGCACGTCCGCAGGGTGCGCCAGGCGCTCGACGCGGCCGGGATTGCATACACTTACCTGGAGTACGGCAGCTATTTTTCCGAATGGCGGCAGCGGCTCGCGATCAAGCTGTGGAGTGGGTGGCCCACCTTCCCCCAAGTGTTCGCGCGCGGAATCCTAATCGGCGGCGAGGACTTGACGAAGGCTGCCATCGCCGACGGTTCGCTCAAGCCCTCGCTCGCGCACGCCGCATTCGTCTCGCCCTGAGACGACGGAGCCGTCGGTGTCGGGGTCCGGCTTGCTGTCGAGGTCGGGTCGCCCCGCCGTCTGCGTGGATTTCGAGGCGCACGGCGCCCCGTGGCCGAGTACGCTAGAAGGCGACAGCGCAGATGCAGACTGGGCGCGCAGGCAGATTCCTGTTGATCGCCGTCGTTCTGCTCGCGGGCACCGTCGCGGTCGGGACGGCGCCTAGCGCAAGACTCCTTTTGGCGCGAGGCTGGGCGGCGGTGGTTTCTTCCGTATCGGCTTGGTCGGCATCCTCGACGGCGGCGCCGAGTGGGACAACGAACGCGACTAGTAGCCGCGAAACCTCCTCGGCGCCCCACCGCCAGACCGCGCCCCTGTCGAGCGCCCAGCTCGGCGCGCCTCTGGTGCACGGTACGATGATCACAGCCTGCGGGGCACCCGACGACCTCAAGGTGGTCGTGACCGTCGGCGTGAAGATGGGGCGTGCCGTCGACGTTGCCGTGAAGACCGTCCCCACGAATTCGCTGGTCGCGGCCTGCATCGAACGAGCCACACGCGGCCTTCAGTGGGACATCAGCCCCAAGCTCGAGCATGTGACCGTGACGTACTGAACCGAGAAAGGCTACGCCGAATACCGGCCGTAGGGGCGCGGTCGCGTGGGCGTCATTCCAAGTCATGAAAGCTTTCTGTACGAGCGCAGTCGAAGGCGCGCACTCGAAGACACCAGGCGTGTCGTGGCGGACGCAGTGTCATCTGTAGGCGCGCGGTCGCTAACGCCTCACGCTTGCGGGAGACACCAGGCGAACGGGGCCGTCGCGCGTCGAGGCTGCTACCACGCGCTTCCTCTGTCGGCCTCGCCGCTTACACAAGGGGCCAAGCACTCCCGAAACCCCGACCCAGACCCAATGAAGTCGCGTATCGCGAAATGGGTTTGAGCCGACTCCGATGAGTAGGAAATGCCTGGAAGATTGTGGCAAGACCGCTAATTGAGAGATACCATAAGCAATGTAGATTGATCCGCGGCTCGCCGCGCTGACACGATTCGGGCGCCACGCGAATTTCGCTGATCGAGAGCGGATCGCTAAAGCCGCGGAGGGTCGGGGCCGTTGAAGATGACTCCCGTTGGAGACTCGCACAGGCCGAAAAGCTTCGAACCATTCGAGGGTAGGCAAGATGGGCAGCGTAAGCGTCACCGCAAACACCGGCAACGGCGACCAAGGCCCTGACCGCATCGGTCCGTACGCCATCTATGATGCGATCGGGAGCGGGGGCATGGCCACCGTCCATCTCGGCAAGTTGCGGAGCGCTTCGGGGTTCACGCGAACGGTCGCCGTTAAGCGGATGCACGCCGAGCTCGCGAGGTCGCCCGAGTTCGTCGCCATGTTCTTCCAAGAGGCTCGCCTCGCGGGACGCATTCAGCATCCCAATGTGGTCGCCGCACTGGACTGCCTTGCGGTCGACCATCACGCCGCCCTGATCATGGAATACGTGCATGGCCTGTCGCTCAACCAGTTGATGCGCAAGCCCATCGTCATCCCACGGTCGATTGCGTCCGCAATCGTTGTCGGAGCCGCCCTCGGCCTGCACGCCGCGCACGAGGCCGTCGACGAGAACGGGATGAACCTTGGCATCGTTCATCGCGACGTTTCTCCTCACAACCTACTTGTGGGCGTCGATGGGCTCGCCCGAGTGCTCGACTTCGGAGTCGCAAAGGCCGCCGAGCAGGTTCAACTGACCCGAACCGGAGAAGTCAAAGGCAAGATTGGCTACATGGCCCCCGAACAGCTTCTGGGCGAGCGGGTCGGCCGGCAGGCGGACGTGTATTCGCTCGGTGTCGTCATGTGGGAGCTCTTGACCGGGCGCCGGATCTTCGCGAGCGATGCCCAAGCTCAGATGATGATGAAAATCGCCACGTCCCAGATCGATCGACCTCGCAGCATCAATACGAGTCTGTCGTTGCAGATCGATGAGGTCGTGATGAAGGCTCTCGCTCGATCTCCTCATGCCCGATTCCAAACGGCTCTAGAGTTCGCCGCGGCCGTCGAGTCGTGCATCCCGCCGTCGGGTCAGCGCGCCCTGGGCGAATGGATTGCGTCAACCGGAAAGGAGGAACTGGCTCGGCGCTCGGAAACCAGGGCGCGGATCGACCGCAGTCCAGCGGCCCGGACCGAAGGGGAATCCGAGGACACCGAGTTCACGTCGCGCTACCGGGACAAGGACTTCGCCAAGCACGGGGTCAGTCGGATCGCCACGATCCGGCGGAGGTCCCCTGTGAAGCTTGCAGCCGTCGCGACAGCGCTACTCGGGGCCGCGGCGTTGGCGACGGTGGGGGGAGCCTACTGGCTGCGTCCCCACGCGGGGGCGGAACCGAACCACGTGCAGGCGAGTGCCGTGCGGGCAACGCTTCCGTCCGAGGTGCGCCCCTCCCCGGTGGAGCTCTCCGAGGGCCATCCGTCCGAGGCGCAGCGATCGGAGGTGCCCCCTTCCGAACCGAAGGCCGACGTGGCTGCGACGGCCGTACCGAGCGCCGTTCCAGGCTTGTCGATGCATCACGACGAGGTCAGCGCGCCGTCGGCTCGTAGCGATGCGTCCAGCGCCAAGGTCGTCGATCCGTCGACGGCGGACGCTCTGGCATCGCGGGGCGCCGCGCGGGTGCCGATCCGCCCGCGCACGCCGAAACCAAAGGGCTCGAGTTCGCTCCAGTCGGAGTTGGGCGCCATCGGCGGGAGGGAGTGACCTGTGAGCGGCAAAGAGGCTCTGCGGTGGATCCACTGAACGTGCGACAGCCCACGGAGACGGGAATGCATAAGGATCGGTTTCCAGCTGCGTTGTGTTGTCTCGTGGCCTTTTCGACTGCCATGGTGACCTCCGAGCAGGCGCGCGCCAGTGACGCGGCGGCCGCCGAAGCGCTGTTTCGGGACGGATCGCAACTGCTCGAGGCCGGCCGTATCGACGAGGCGTGTCCCAAGTTCGCGGCGAGCCAAAAGACCGATCCAGCCCTCGGCACCCTGTTTTACTTGGCGGTCTGCCACGAGAAGCAGGGGCTCACGGCGTCGGCGTGGGCCGAATTCTCCTCGGCGACGGATTGGGCGCAGCGGTCCAACCAGCCCGAGCGCGAGCTATTTGGCCGCAAGCACCTTGCGGCACTCGAAGCGAAGTTGTCGACCGTCGTCATTCGTGCGTCGGCGATCACCGGGCTCCAATTGCAGGTGGACGACGGCCTGGTGACCGGCGCTACCCTCGGCACACCGCTTCCGCTCGATCCAGGCGACCACACCATCGAGGCCAGCGCGCCCGGGTACGAGCCTTGGCACACGCGCATCACCGTTGCTGCAGTGCGAAGGGCGTTCGCGATCACAGTTCCCCCATTGACCCCGATTTCGGTTCCGGCGGACCCACCCCCTGCGAAGGTCGCCGCCTCTCCGGCCACCGCTCCCGCAGAAGGGGAGTCGGGGACTGCCGCCGGTCCATCGGCTTCGCGCGCACTGGCATGGACGTCGGCGGGTCTGGCGGGGGCAGCCATCGTTGCGGGATCGGTATTCGGTGGGTTGGCGTTCGGCGCGCGCGACACGGCGCAGTCCGACTGCCCGAACAATCGGTGTGTGCCCGGTGGACTCGCCGAGATCGATCGCGCACGCACGTACGCAACCGTATCGACCGTCGGTTTCGGAGTGGGCATCGCGGCCGCGGCGGCAACGGCCTATTTTTGGATAAGGGGTGGGGGAGCCGCGAGCCCCCGAAGCTCCGCGTCCGCGACCGGGGCGGTAACAGTCGTGCCCGGCGTGGGCGCGCACGAGGCCGGATTGTCGCTTCTCGGGCGATTCGAATGACAGGATGCGCGCCGGGAGCGGAGTCGGTCCGTACAGCGATGCGCGCGCTGATCGCCGCCCCGGTCTGCGCACTGGCCGGGTGCAACCTCGTAGCGAACCTCGGCGAATTCGACAACGCCGTCGCCGATACCGCCGAGGCGGCGCCGGACCGCGAATCGGTGATCGGGTCGGTCGCGGAGGCAAGTGAGGCGGGCGCGCCGGGGGAGTCGATCGTGGGCAGCGAGGATGGTGGGGAATCGATGCAGACCGGGGTCGATCCAGCGGATGCGGCGCCCGTGCCTTGGGCTGACGGCCCTGGCGGGAACACGGACGATGCCATGCATCTTGTGGACGCTGCACCCCATGCCATGAACGTCGCGGACGCGACCGATGCCGCGTCGGGTGCCGCCGACGCCGCGTCGGGTTCCGCCGATGCCGCGTCGGGTTCCGCCGATGTTGCGTCGGGTGCCGCCGATGCCGCGTCGGGTGCCGCCGACGCGGGTGAGCCCGCAGACGCGTCTGACGGCGGCACGTGGTGCGCCACCCACGTCTCGTCCATCACGATCGACTGCCACGACTTCGACGAAGGGCGATCCGCCTCCGCCGGATTCGCGAGCAACTACTTTTCGTCCGTCTTCGCGAACGTCACCACGGCAGCCTTTGCGCCGGGATCGGCTCCGAGCGCGCTGCTCATCACGACGCCGCTGCTCGCTGCCGGGGCCAACGCCGCGTTCGAGCAATTCAACGACACGGTGCCCTTCCACGACAAGCTCGAACTGAGCTTTGCCCTCAAGATCGTGAACTACGATTCCGCGGCGCCGGACGTGAGCCTGCTTCGCGTGTCCTATGAGGACAACTCGTGGGCGGAGTCGCTCGACTTCCAGCAGGTCGCGGCCAACTTCATCGAGACGGCATCCCCGCCGGACGGCGGAACCTACCGCGGGATCCACACCGCGGCGCAGCCGTCCACCCTGACGGATTGGACCAATGTGGACGTCTTGTACGACTTCGCCGGCCACACGGTGACGCTTTCCTACAACGGCGTCGCCGTCGTCACCGACCAAGCCATTCAGAACCTGGCGCCGGGCACCCCGTCGATCTTTGTCCAGGTCGGCCTCAATTTTTTGCAGGCGCCGGCGCAATCAATCCTGATTTACTACGACAACATTCTACTCGAGGCCCCCCCGTAGCGGCATCCGGCTGGGGGCGCTTCGGTCGGCTCGCCAAGGCAGCGACGGCGCTTGCGGCGAGGAACCCGGTGACTCCTCAGGGCAAGTCGAGAAGGACGTTGTCGATGTGAACGCGGCAGCCCGCCGAGACGGCACCGACGTCTTTGATCTGCGCGCCCACGTCGAGCAGTGCGGTGGAATCCAGCATGCTCGCCGCGGGCGCGTCCACCAGTTTCGCGGCGTTGAGGGCGAGGGAGCTTCCGACGGAGACAGTGGCGGTCTGAGCGCTCAGGTCCAACGTGAGCGTCAGCAAGAACCAAGTCGGCTCGACGGGGAGCGAACCGAACGGATGGCTTGCCCCAACCGTGAGGCCGCCATCGGTCCCAGAGGTGAATTCCACGAGGCTCGACGTCGTTGCGGTGGCCGTTACACCGACCGAGTAGGATCCCGGTGCGGCCACATCGTTCGAGGCAAACGACAGCAAGACGAACGCCACCCCGTCCGCATTGAGGCATCCATTTCCGAGCGAAAACTCCGTCTGCAACGTCACTTGCGAAGGGCTTGCAGCCGACTGCCTCGACTTCACGGTGGCGACCAGAAGGGCGTCGGCCAAGTCGCCCGCCTTGGCGAGCGCCGGGGTTTCGGCGAGGGCCGACTCCGGTGGAGAAACGAACATGGTCGTGTCCGCGACCACCTTGGGGCCGTTGCCCACCGCCGCGCCGCTCATTGTCATCACTATGAATTTGCCAGGCACGCCATCCTCATCGAAGTCTTCGCAGAAGGCGTGGCCGCTGTTGGCCGCGCAAAAGGGCGGTGCCGCGTCGCCGCGGGCGTCGGCACCGGCCCCCATATCGGCCGGTGAATCCACGATCGACCCCGCGTCCAGGGCGGATGCGTCGCGGCCGCCTTCCGGGGCCGCGGTAAATGCACTGCCGACACAGCCGGCGGAGGCCGCCCAACTGCTCGCGAGACAAACCACCAAGGCAGGCAAACTTAGGATTTTTCGCGCCAGACCTTCCCGTTCTCTCCGTGCGCCGTCCGTTCGGGCCATCGGCGTGGGCTACTTTTGCTTATCGAAGATCTTCTTGCGAAGAGCTTCGGCACGGTGCTGGCTGTCCATGGCTTGTTGTTGAAGGGCTTCGGCCTCTTTCAATCGCTTTTCGTTGGTCACTCTCGCCCGAATGTTGGTGGCTTCGACGAGCGCCTGGACCGCGATGACGACCGCGTTCGCGCTATCTTCCATCGCCACGAAGCAGATGCGCTCGGGCGTTGCCGCTCCCGTCGAGTCATGCGCCGGCCGGATGTTCATTTCGGCCGGTGCCAGGGGGTTGGTCGAGCGCAGCTGTTCAAAGAGCTGCTTCCAATCGTCGGAAGGCTGCTCCTTAAAGGCCAGCGAGAAGTTGACCCGACCGTCGGGCTCGACCCGGATGCTCTGCGGATCGTTGGGCCGCGGCTCCTCCAGAGCGATGTCCATTTCAATCGTAGGGATCATGAAACGTTTCCTCTTCGAGGGCCTGGCGCGATTTCTCGCCGCGACGGGTGCCGCTGGCGGATGAGTCAAGCATCGCCGGGAATCTCGGGCAAACTCAAGCCGGAGCGCTTCGCGTGACCGGGGCTTAATTTAACCCGACCCCGACGCTGACCCCGACGCCGACCCCGACCGCCGACCCCGACGCCGACCCCGACGCCGACCCCGACCCCGACCCCGACCCCGACCGGTTGTGCGGACCGGTCGCGGGCTGCGTCCCGCTGAGCGCATGCATGGCTGCTTGCGACGCAGGCGACACGACGTGCACGAACGGATGTGCGACGACCTACGAGGGCGCGATATCGAACTACAACGCAATTCGCAATTGCCAGGTTGACGACTGCGCGAAGAGCTGTCCGCGCTAGTCAGCACGGCCGCAACAGACGACTTTTGCGCGGCGCATGCTCGACCGATCCTTGCCTCCCAATCCGCGTTCGAACGCCTGTCGGCGCGCGGCTTGCGCCCGTTCGGGAAGGTTGAACCGGCGGAGGCGGTCACCGCGTCGGGCATGCTGGTCTTCCTGCTGTTGTTGATGATTGCGCACTCCTTGCTCAAGAGGGCGTGACAGCATCGTTGGGCTACCCCACGCGGGCCATCCGCGGGTCCGGACGACCCGGCCTTGGGCCCATGCGACGACCCGTCGCAACAGCCGTGAACGGCGCATTAAAATGTGACGCACCGGCGACGCTAAAGGTTCATCAAGATACATTCGATCGAACCGATTCCGGGCCGACACCATCTCGACCCCACCGCGCGAAAAACACACTAAATTGAGCCTATCCGTACGTTTATGTTTCGAGACCGAGTCGAGATCAAGACGCGACGATTGCCTATGTCTTAACTGATCACGCGGCGTGGCATTTACTTTCTCGTCGTGCACTTTTATCAAATTTTTAGTGCCCGATCGCCTACTGTCCACACGGGTGCGAGGCCGGTGCAAGACACGGTTCTGTGGTCGGCGAACTCGCCCAGCGACGACGGCGTCGCCGCGCGTACTCGCCGGAAGTCTCGCCTGGCGGTGCGCCGGCGCGCCGCGCCCCCATCAGGAGTATCAAGATGCTTGGCTCGCTCTCTCGCGCTCGTTGCGCGTGGATTGTTGCATTCGTGGCCTGGGGGGCAGAGTCCGTCGTGTACGCGCAGTCGACCCTTCCGCCGGAGCCGCTACCCGCCCCACCGGCGGGGCGGCCGGAGCCTACGGCGGCTCCATCCTCCGCGCCGGCGGCGCAGTCGCCCGGTCCGTCCCAGCCGACGCTCGCTTCCACTCCCGCGCAAAGCGCTGCGGCGCTGGCGGCTTCGGCCGTTTCGGTTGAGAAGCCAGCGGAGCCGTTTGCGTTCGGCGACTTTGCGTGGCTCAACGGCGCGAACCGGCAACACAAATCGTTGCTGGACAGCGAATACTTCACGGGCAGTTTCCTGCTCGATATCAACTATGCGTACGGGTTCAATCGGCCCATCGACGACACGGTCGTCGGATCGACCGCGATCTCTCGATACAACGAGGTGACGCTCCAATTTCTCGGTTTTGGCGGGGACTTTCACTGGGGCAACACCCGGGGCCGATTCATGACGCAGTTTGGCACTCGGTCGACCCAGATCCCTCGGAACGATGGGAGTATCCTTCGCGGGCAGTTCGATCTGGCGACGGCGCTTCGGTATGTGAGCGAAGCGTACGGCGGCCACCACTGGGACGTGTGGCACGGCGTCAACCTCGACGTCGGCATTTTCATGTCGTACGTGGGGCTATTTTCGTACGCGAGCTTCGAGAACTGGGCGTACCAGCCGTCCTATACGTCCGACAACACTCCGTGGTTCTTCAACGGCGCCCGCCTTCAGGCATTCCCGACTGACAAATTCAAGGCGGAGCTCTGGCTCATTAACGGATGGCAGACGTACGGCAAGTTCAACGAGCTGCCCGGCGTGGGGTTTCAGGTGCTTTGGCGGCCGGACGAGTCGTGGGAGTTCGTCTCCAACGGCTACATCGGCTGGGACACCGGCGACGATCCGGGCCGGATGCGCTTCCACAGTGACAACAGCGTCGAGCTTCGGTACTTCAATGCGCCGGGCTCTCTGTTGCATCGAGCCGCTTTCTCGGTGACGGGCGACATCGGCGGCGAGCAAGGCGACGGCGTCACCCCCTTCGGCGGCGGCGGCAAAGAGGGAGGCTGTACGGCGTCGACGCCGTGCACCCAGAACTTCCTGAGCGGCATGGTGTACCACCGCATATGGTTCTGGGAAGATCACATTGGCTGGACCTTCGGCGGGGGCATCATGCACAACCCCGGGCGGTACCTCGTCCTCGCGCCTACCGGCGCCGCCACTCCGGGCACTCCGATCACCGGCTTCGACATGAGCACGGGAACGAAATTCGACGCGTGGGACGCTTCGACGACCATCCAGTGGATGCCCAATGAACTGGAGACGTGGGAAATCGAATACGTCCATCGTGAAGCGAGTGTTCCGTACTTCGCTGGACACGGCGGGGTGACCTCGCCGGACGGATACACGACGACGATCGTGCCAAGCGGATGGCAACCGGACCTGGTGCGATCCGAGTCCAAGATCATTGCCGCGCTTCTAATCCGATTTTAAAAGCGCAGGAGAGCAGCATGAAAGCGGCAATGGAATTTTCGACTTGGATACGCTGCGGCATCGTTTTGCTGGCCTTGCCGATGGCGTGCCTCGTCCTTTCGGCCGGCTGCACTGCGACGGCGGATGGCGACCGATGCAATCCGCTTCTCAGTCACGACGAGTGTGCGAACTCGCCGACCGAGCAATGCACCTGGATCCCGTCCACGAACGAGGGCACGACCCCCGCGTACGCATGTGCGGCCGGCTTGGCATTTTGCTGCGCGCACGACGCAAACGGCACCATCACGAGCACCTCGACCAACTGCCAATTCTTGGCGCAGTGCCAGAGGGCGACGTACTGCCAAACCCAGGAGCCGGACGCGGGAGACGACGGGGGCCTCACGGCATTCGTGACCGGGGAGTTCTGCTCGCTAGGGCCGCCCCCCACGACGCCGGAACCCGACGCGGGGTCGTCTTCACCCGATGCGTCAGATGGATCTTCCACTGCGGACGGGTCTTCCGCTCTCGATACCGGGTCCTCGTCACCGGACGCGGCAGATGGGTCGACACCGGACGCAGCAGACGGCACCGGGGACTGACTGTCCACTCGGGGGGGGAGCAAGACGGCGCAGCAAATACCCGATCCGCGAGGCGATGAAACGCCGAGGGCGACCGCCGGAGGCGTGCTGCGCTTTTTCGTTTCGCGGATCGCAGAAGGCAGAAGGAGGAGTCATGGGGCGGTCGCGTCGAACGATCGGGTCGCATCGGACGGCACGGTCGCGTCGGACGGCACGGTTGCATCGGAAAGGACGGTCGCTTCCAGACTACCGCCGCTGTCCTCCAGGCTGAATGCCAGGGGCTGGCACGTTGGGACGTCAGCTCCGCACGGTCCGCTGGAGCATGCGTAACCGGGGGCGAGGGACGTGGTGCACTCCATGTCCGTGCTGCAAAGCGTCAGACACTCCTTGCCGAGCCCCGTGCACCCGCCGTCGGTCGAAGGCAACGACTCGGACAGACACCGGAGGCCCGATCCGCAGTCGCTGTCTTCTGTGCACGACACACCTTGGAGGCCGGAGCTACCCGGACCGCACGCAATCAGGACAACGAGCAAGGCGACTGTGAGCCAGGCCGTTGGATGCATCGGCGCCACCGCTAACGCGAATGACGTGAAAGGTCGACTTCGAGGCGAGAGGCCGAAGCGGGCGGCTGGCGGCTCAGGGGCCGCCGTGGCCACCGGGCCCCGAATGGGCCGAGGCTTACCGCTGCTGCGCCGCGAAATGCCGAGCGCGATCGACAACCCGTTGCGCCTTTTCGCGGTCGTCGATGAGGACGGTCACGACGTACCCGTCGCCGGTGGAGATCGCCTTAATGTCAAGCCAGGACCCGGGCAATGCGTACGGATCGTCGGGTATTGCGTGGGCGCTGCCGAGCGTGACCAGAGACTGGTGGCATTCGGCGCTGCGCTGGAGCGAATCGGCGGATAAGATGGCTTTCGGTCGAAAGCGCAAGCGGACCCCCCTCAGCCGCATGGACCGGTCCATGCCGGACGGGACATAGAAGTACGCGGGCTCGACGCCTTCGAGATCCGAAGTCGAAAGAACCAGGGCGTCGACGGCCTCGTCGGGCTGAGTGCAGCGTGAAACGACGTCGCGGGCGCGGTCGACCGGCGTCCGCATGTCGGGCCAAATGGGGTTATAAGCACAGCCCACGCCGGCGATGAAGACACCGGCGAGCCCACAAATCCGTTCGATCATGGCGTTGAGGTCGATCGGAGTCGCTCAACCAGGCGAGTATCGCCAATACGAAATCGGCCCGAAACAAATAGCCGATCATTCGGCGAGCGCGAGCGCTCGCTCGATGATCGCCCGGGCCGCTGTAACATTTCGGGCCGTAATCGCGATGCGGAATCCAGCGCCCGTCGCGGACAGCGCCACGCGCGCGTCATCGACAAACAGTGGGCTCGAGCGGTCCGCGACGCGGTCGCCGACCACCGCATGGTGAGCCAAATGGCACTCGAGAACACGGCCGAGTGATGCCTCGGTCATGCCCGGCGCGGCGCGCAGGTACACCGCGACGCCAGCGGGCTGGAGAGTCGGCTCCTTCGCGTGAGGCCGCACACTGAGCGTCTCGACGCCGGTGATTTGGTCGCGGTGGGCGAGCGGCCCTTGATCGCGGTCGGACTCTGGCACTTCGGCGCAGGTGGCCTGTTCGACATCGCGCAGCCGCTCGGCCGCCGCCCAATGCGTGTAGGTGGTCGCGCCGAATGCGCCGGGCGGCGATGACTCATTTGCCGCCGCTCGCTCGGGGTCTTCGGCGGCCATCCGACGAAGACCGTCGGACTGCGTGGCGCATGCGGCGTTCGCAAGAACGACGGCCAGCGAGGCCAGGACCAGCATCACTCGATTCGCTTGACTCATCAACGACAACTCCTTCACTCCACGCGCGACCCTGTTTGCAACGGGCGCTCGCGCACCGCAGACATTAACCTGGATTGAGATAATCGATGCGCAAATAGATCGGGTCCATTCGTAATCGAAGTATAAACACGCGCTTGCGGCCTCCTTCGACTCGCCTCGACTCGCGCCCGTTTGCGCGGCGCGCTTCGGCAGGCGAACTCCGTCGCCGCGGCAGGGCCGTCGATTTGCGAAATTTCGTCGTCTTGCGAAGTTTCGTCGTCACCTCAGCCGTTCCGAGCAACAAAGTCCCGCCACGGCGAGTTTGGGCTTGCGGCCCGAACGGTTTTTGAGAGCGGGCCGGATCACGCGGCATCAAAGTGACCGCGAAGGATGGGACGCGCGAATAAAATTACGATCAATATTTGGGTCGATCCCGATGTCGTCCATAAACACGGCTGTCGCCGGCCGTTCGCCCATCTCTCAATTTACGGCCTTTTGATTGCCCACCGCACTACAACAAGTAAAAGCCTCCATGATGCGCCGATGCCCCCCCCAGGCTGGTGATCCGCGATGAATGGGCAGTTCGCTGCGGAGCCTTTGGTCCTCGTGGTCGAGGATGAGCTTCGGTCGGGTCGATCGATCGCGTCCAACCTGATCGGCTTCGGCTTTCGCGCCGAGCAAGCGTCGCCGCGCGTTAGCGCGTTGACTCGGGCGGTCGGCCATGAGCCCGACATCGTCGTGCTCGACGCCGTCCATCTGGGTGCGGACGGCGTGCGACTGACGGCGCGGATTCGCGATTGGACCGCCACACCGATCGTGGCCATTGTCAACGCTTCGCGACCGAGCCAGCGAGGGGCCCTCCTCGACGCCGGAGCGAACGATTACATCGTTCGCCCCTTCGCTTGGACCGATCTCGCGGGACGTTTGCGCGTTTGGCTTCGCCAGAAGGGTCGAATGCACGCCCAGCGCTTCGCGTTGCATTTGGCCACCGAGCGGCTGCGCATCGATCGGGATCGCCGAACCATCCTCGTCGAAGGACGCGAGGTTCACATCACACCGCTTGAATGCAAGCTGTTGCTCATTCTGGCGCACAATCCGGGACGCGCGATGACCGAAGACCAGATTCTCGCCGCCGTGTGGGGCCCCAAGGCGTCGATCCGTGCGCAGTACCTGCGGGCCTACGTGCGGCATCTCCGGCTCAAGTTGGAGAAGGACCCGACCCGGCCGAAGTACCTGGTGAGCGACGCGGGCGGAGGCTATCGATTGAACCTCGGCTAGTGCGCGGGCTTCGCACGGGGCGGATCGTCCGCGTGTCGCGTGTCGCGTCAAAGAGCGCTCTGTCGAGCGCCGGGCGTGGCATACGGTCTCGGTCATGGTCAATAGACTATTCACATTAGCACAGCCGGTGGCCTATCAACGAGCCGTAAATTCGATACCGGCTTCGTATGCGAGCCGGTGGGCCCGCGAAAACAGATAGTCTTCAACCGGACATCTGCACGAAATGTTCGAGTGGGAGTTGGCTGTCCTCGCGGGCCAGCCGGAAGGGCATCAACGACCCCCTGGTCGGCTGCGGTTGGGGCGCCACCGCCCGGACCGCGCGTCGCACCCGCACCAGTAAAGAACACGTAAAATGTGCGACCAGACCCCCGCGTGCGTCTCGAAATGGCACATCGGCCCGGAGTACTCTCACGGCTCCGAGGATGCCTTCGACCGCGCGCCTGCCGCGCCTACGCGAAATGTCGTTGCGCACCCACGGGCGCGGCGTGGCCTTCGCGGTCGGGACTGCGTTCTCGATGGTCGGATGCGAGCCCGATGTGCACATCACGAGCAAAATGGCGCCGGACTTCCGACCTGCGCAGCACGCGGTGTCGGTTTTTGGCGTCTACAAGGATGGGCAGTTGAGCTCCGATTCGTGGGGAGCCGTGAAGACGCAGCTTTCGCCCGTCTTCGGGGGAGGGATATGCGAGGCCGCGTACACCGAATCCTTCATCACCGCGAACCCCGCGCTGTCGACGGCCATCGCCGACGTGAGTCGCGACAACGGGTTCTCGGACGCCCTGCTGGCGCAGATTGCGGTCGGAGCCCGCGGCGACCTCGTGCTCGTCCTGACCGTCGCGGGACGGCTGCCGACGCACGGGCAGGTTTCGCTCCCCAAGGACGCGGAGACGCACCACGAGGCATCCCCCATCATGGGGGCCCGAACGGGCATCGGGCGTTCCAAGGACCCGAACGCCATCGACTTGGCAGCGACGCTCTTTTCCGTCCCGGAGCACCGATCGGTCGCGATCGTGGGCATCCGATACACCGGCCGGAGCGTCGACGAGGGCGTTGCTCAATTCGTGGCACGTCTCGCACAGGCACTTCCCGGCGCGAGGTGCGCGGACTGGAACTGGGCCAACAAGCCGGACGCCGAGAGCGTCCGGCAGACCGCCAACCAAGACTGAGACGGCAACCGGCGGGCGAGGCCTGCCTCAGGCCTGCCTAGCGTGCGGATGGGCTCGTGAACGACGAAGCCAAACCAATGCAGGACAGGCGTCGTGGCTTCTCGGTCGGTTGGGATCTCGCGGCGGTTGCCCCGGACACGATCTCGCCACGTGTCGACTGCGAGCGGTGGCCGGAATTTACAAAGGCCGGCAGAGTGCGTGCGCGCCCGCCCGGCGTGTGCGCCCGCGCTCCCGGTTACGTAACCTTCCCGGCCCGCGGACGTAATCTCCGGCGTGGGCGTCAACGTAAAAAGGGCCAGCGGCAGAGGTGCTTCGCTCTGGGCTATGGTCACCGCGCTGGGGCTCTTTGCCGGCGCGTGCGCCACGCCCGTTCCCATACCCGCACGCGCGGCGAGCATGGAGGCCAACGAGTGCCGGGACGCGCTGCCCGCGGAGGAAGAGGCGCGAGCGCTCGAGTCGATTCGGGTTCTCGAGGTCCGTCCGAAGTTCCATCAGAACGCGTGCAACGGTGTGTGTACAGTCTGGGGCGTCTACCTCGTCGTGCGGCCGCCGGCAGGGGTCGATCCCGAGCGCTTTGCCCGGATGCTGCGATGCCACAACCTCCGCGTGCTTGACGGCGAGGTGGACGCGTCGCGGATACCGAACGACCCGTACGGCATCCGCGACTCGTGGCTCGAGATCGACGTGAAGCTCGACGCAGGCAATTACCTCGTGACGCTGGTCGGCGACCACGTCTCGGACACACTGCGCATCTTGCAGCGGGCGAAAGCCTATTCGGCAGCGCACGGGGCGGGAACGCTCTAGCCGTGGCGTCCAGACGCAACCAAGGGGGCGGTGCAAACTTTCGAGCGGCACTGAGGCGAACGAGTGGCGCGCCCGAAACGAGTGGCCCGCCCGAGAGGACGCGGGAGCTCGAGGGGGCCTCATGACCCCTAGCACGGCGATCGCACGGGAGTACGGCCTGCCGGCCGTCGTTGGGGTGGAGCGTGCGACCCGCCTGATTCGGGATGGGGGGCCGTTCCGCGCGCGCGGAACGGACGTACGTCGAGATCCTTGGTTGACTTCGTCTAGCGGCCGGGTACGGTGCAGCGCCCTCTCGGAGGTGACCCTGTGGGAATCCATCCGCAAGCGATCTCGACCGCGTTCGGTTTGGCCTTTGTGTTGGCGTGCGAGACCGGCGTACCGCCCGCGACGGCTGCTGCTTCGGCAGAGCACGAGCAGTGCGATTCCAGAGTGACCGCCCCCGCCGCGACGCAGCTTCTGCAAGCGAACGCCGTGCTGCGCATCCAGCCCCTGTACGCTCACATCCTCGTGAACCCGAACAACGTCGAGGAGCGGCCTTCTGGCGTCAAACTGGTAGTCCGGCCGCCGACCGGCGTGACCGCCGAAGAGCTGACCCGAATTCTGCAGTGCCACAGCGCCCGTGTGCTCCTGGGAAAGGTCAATCCAGCCGAGATCCCTGACGACCCGTATTGGCTTGCGGACCGATGGCTGGACATCCAAGTGACACCGGAGAATGGCAACTTCGCCGTGACGGTACGCGCCGACTCTGTGGACGACAATATCGAGGTGCTTGGCCGCGCGACCCGATATGCGCACGAGCACATGCTTGCCATGGAGAGCATCCCGTAGCGTGCACGGCATGGCGCGCCCGTTCGCCTGCACCCCCGGTCGCGTAACCTTGGCCGGCGCCGGACCGTACTCCTTGGCGTGGGTGTCGGCGTCGACCCAGTGATCCGCGGAGTTGCGATGGCCGGGGCGGTGCTTCTGGCGTTCGGGTGCGCCGCACAGGTCCCGCTGCCGGCGCGCGCAGCGAGCGTAGAAGCGTCCGAGTGCCGGGACGCCCTGCCGGCCGAGGACGAAGCAAGAGCCGTGGATGCGATGACGGTCCTGAGCGCGCGCGCCGCGGTCTACCAGGATCCCTGCAGAGGCACGTGCCAGATCCGCACGGTGAAGCTCGTCGTGAGGCCGCCGCAAGGAGTCACTCTTTCGCGCTTCGATCGGATTCTTCGATGCCACAACCTGCGCGTCCTCGACGGCGAGGTGGACGCGTCGCGGGTACCGAACGATCCGTACGGCCTGCGCGATTCGTGGTTGGAGATCGAAGTGAAGCCCGAAGACGGCAATTTCCAGGTGACGCTGAGCGGCGACCATGTCTCGGACACCCTTCGAATCCTGGACCGGGCGAAGGCGTACGCCGCAGCGCACGCCCCCGCTTGCCGCTAGATGTCCGCCATCTGAGGGCGGCGAGGGTCACCCGGATCCGCATAGGGCGGTCAGTCTTTGCGGAGACGATATCCGATCCCAGGCTCGGTCAAGAAGTAGTACGGACGGGCAGCGTCGATCTCGAACTTGCGCCGCAGCTGGCCCATGTACACGCGAAGGTACTGCGTGGCGTTCATATGCGCCGGGCCCCAGACGGCCATCATGATCTGCTCGTGCGTCAGCACCTCGCCGGCGCTGCGCATCATGGTCTCGAACAGCTTGTACTGACGCTGCGTGAGCCGCACTTCGTGCCCGCGCACAAACGCCTGCAGTTTGCCGAAGTCGATGCGGAACGGCCCGACCTCGAGCGCCGTGCCCAGCGAGTGCGCGCTCGCACGCTGATGGTGACGGAGCCACACCCGGACGCGGGCGAGAAGCTCGCCCGTTCCGAATGGCTTCGTCAGGTACTCGTTCGCGCCCGAGTCGAGCGCTGGGATTCTTTGGTTCTCGTCCTCACGTTCAGAGAGGATAAAGATGGGCGCATCCGACCACGCCCGGAGCTTGGTAGTGACCTGGATGCCGTTTAGGTCCGGGAGGCCGAAGTCGATGATGACGATGTCGGGGTTGTATGCGGTCGCATGCGCGAGCCCCTGCGTCCCCGTGTCGGCCTCGATCACGCGCATCCGCTGGTTGCAGAGGACCGTGCTCAGATAAGCGCGCACGCGTGCGTCGCTCTCGGCTAGGAGGACGAGCGGCGTGACTGCGCGCTTCGCGCGCGCTTGGACCGGAGGGCTGGACCTCCGGATCGAGCTCGAAGAAGGATCGTCGTCCAGGACGACGGCAAGTGAGGTCTGCATTGGATGTCCCCATTTTTATCTCCGATTTGCGCGGAGCATCGCAACGATTTTGCACATTCTTGCGCCGGATCACCCAGCGTCCGCGAGGCCCCCGTTTCTTGCGGCACCGTTTGATAACCGCAGAATGCGAGGGCATGTATGTCGTCACGGTTTCGTCAGCACTGCGCGGTCGTGATCCCGTTTTTTCCACATTCGTTATCCAATTTTGATTCCACCCCCGGAGCTACAATTAACGTCTTTTTTATTCCGTTGCGTCCTAAGGAAGCACTCGTAGCTCACTGAAGCCACGGGTCGAAGGCCGTCGCCGCAAGGCGACCTAGCCGTCACCGCCGGGGCTCCGGCGCGCGAATCATCACGCGTCGATGGCGGTCCCTTGTCTTCGTCGAAAACGCGAGGAGTTCCATCTATGAAACGTAAGTCGAGCCTTCGCAGCCTGCGCTTGGGTACCGTCTTGGGCGCGCTGTCCGTCTCCGTGGAGAGCGTGGTGTTCGCGCAAGCGCCACCCACGCCACCTCCCGCCGAGACGCCTCCGCCCGCGGCCCCGCCGCCCGCCGCGGCGCCCGCGGCCCCACCGCCTGCAGCTGCGGCTGCCCCGGCGGCGCCCCCTATGGCTCCCGCCCCCGCGGCGACTGCGCCGCCCCCGGCAACGTTCGCGCCCGCAGCACCCGCAGCGCCGGCGGCGCCCGCCGCTGCGCCCGCGCCGGGCCCGTTCGATGGCATCGCCCAGACGCAGAGCCCACCTTTTGCGTTGGACTTCGGCTGGATCAACGGCACCAGCCGACAGAAGAAGCCTGTGATCGACACGCCCTACTTCACGGGCGAGTTTCTCGTCGACGTAAACTACACACAGTCCAAGGCCAACCCGATCGACCATACGGTCATCGGGTCGACGTCGATCGCGCGAGACAACGAGATCTCACTGGCCTTCCTGGGACTCGGCGGCGACTTCCACATCAAGAACACGCGCATGCGCATCATGACGCAGTTCGGGTACCGCGCCGTCGAGATTCCGCGCAATGACTTCAGCACCTTTCACGGGCAGTTCGACTTGCAGAACACGCTCCGGTACATCAGCGAGTGGAACGGCGGGTACCACTGGGATGTGCTCCACGGAATCAACGTCGACGCGGGCATCTTCATGTCGTACGTCGGTCTGTTCTCGTACACGGCGTACGAGAACTGGATGTACGTGCCGTCGTATACCTCGGACAACACGCCCTGGTTCTTCAACGGCATCCGGACGCAGATTTTCCCGACCGACACCCTGAAGATCGAGCCTTGGATCATCAACGGCTGGCAGTCGTACGCCAAGTTCAACGACATGCCCGGCTTCGGCGGCCAGGTTATGTTCCGTCCCGTCGAGTGGATCTCGGCGAACTCGAACGACTACTTCGGCTTTGACGCACAGGACCTGCCGGGCCTTTACCGCTGGCACACGGACAACAGCTTCAATATCCGATACTATAACGACCCCGGCGGGTCGTTCATCACACGCCTCGCCGCGTCGTACACCGCTGACCTCGGCGGCGAACACGGTGACGGTGTCGCGTTCTCCGGCAAATCGGCGGAGGGCCACTGCAGCGTCACAGCGCCATGCCCGGCGCGCTTCCTAAGCGCCATGACCTACCAGCGCGCCTGGTTCGGCGACCAGTTCGCGATCACCGTCGGCGGCGGCTATATGACCAACCCCAGCCGCTACCTCATCCTGACGCCCACTGGGAATGCCCAGCCCCTTCCCCAGCCCGAGAGCACGGCACAAGTCGCGTACGTCCCACCCACGAGCCCGTACGACATCAACTTCGGCTCCAAGATCAACATGTGGGACTACGAGGCCGGCTTCCAATACATGCCGAGCGACTATTTCACGCTCGACGTCGAGTTCAACCATCGGGGCTCGAGCGTTCCGTTCTTCAACGGTCACGGCGGCGACACTTCGCCCGACGGCTACATCTCGACGCCTTCGGGTCCGGGCTGGCGGGCGGACCTGCAAAAGTCCGACGATCGAATCATCATTGCTTGGCTGGTCCGCCTCTAAGCGCGGCTTGGAATCTCGGAGATCACCATGAAGCCTACAACGACTGTGAAGAGCTCTTTCATGCCCCCGCTCAATCTCGCTCGCATCGCTGCGCTGGTTGCCGTTGGCTCACTCGCGTTCGCCCTGGCACCGGCAGGCTGCATCGGCGGATGGGCCTACGGCAACGTTCCCGAAGGCGACCGATGCAATCCGTACGACAGCCACAACGAGTGCAAAAGCGGCCTCGCCTGCACCGTCTCAGCGTGGCAAGTGGCCAACCAGGGCACCCTGTCCGCCCAGGGAAACACCGTTCTCTTCCTCGCCGCCGGGGCAGGGGTCAACGGCATCGACGGCGGCTACGACGTGCTCGCGTTCTGCCCCGAAAACTACTGCTGCCCGGTCGACAGCAACGGGGACCTCACGCCAAGCAGCAACCCGAATTGTCAGCCGGGTTGCAACGGCGGAGCGTCGTCGATTTGCACCTCGCTCGGAAACACGACCGCCCCCTACGTGGGTGTGTGCGACTTCGCAAATACGGGTGTGTTTGATGATGCGGGGTCGGATGCCGGACCCGTGCCGGACGCTGGCGACGGGGGCACGTCCGCGGAAGCGTCCGTGGAGGCGAGCACGCCTGACGCCACGCCTGATGCCGCGCCTGATGCCACGCCTGATGCCACGCCTGATGCCACGCCTGATGCCGCGCCTGATGCGAGCACCGATGGGAGTAGCGCAGACTGAAGCAGCACCACAGCTGACAGGGCTACCGCCTCCCTTGCCAGGCGCATGAACCTGTGTGCGCTCCAGGGGAGGCGATCCCTCAGCCATGGGCTGCCTGCTCTTCTTCGTCGTGGTCGGGTGCCTCACGTTCGACGTCCACGCCACTTTGTGTAACATCCACGGCCGATGCGGCGATTGATTGCTTGGTCGTGGGCGGCATCGATGGCTCTCTCGGGCTGCGGGTCGTGCTCGTGGTTCCCGCTTCTGCCGGACAAGCGAACGGCCGTGGACCGCGCGCACGAGCTCGACGATGCTTGCGAGAAGGATGCGGGTCCGTTGGCGGCGGACGCGCTTTCTCCATCCATCATCGAGAGCGTCCAGGCAGCCTATCTGCACGTGAACCAGGGGGCCGGGGGCGACCTGCGTCTGCGCGGTGCGGACCTGCACATGCGACCGACGGTGAATATGCCCGTCGGCGTGCTGCAGCGCGCCCTCGAGTGCCATGAAGCTGCCGTCACGTTGGGAGACGCGCCCGAGCTCCCCGAAGATCCGTACGCCCTGCCTGGCTCCTGGCTCATGATCGACGTCAGCGTTACGAACGAGGGGCTGATGGCGGCCGTGCTCACAGACAGCCCCGACGACGCGCGGCGCGTCCTGGAGCGAGCGCACAAGTTCGCGCCCTCCGCGCGCCTGGTGATCGCGCCACACCCGTGATGAGATAGGGTCCCATTCAGACCATGCATGGGATCGCGCTGATGCGCGGGAGATGCGTGGTGTCGACGACGGCGCCGGACGATCAGCCCCCTTGCGGGTTCGCGCAATCGGTCTGCGCCTGCGGGGGGGCTCCATGAACCTGGACGTCGCCTCCGCCATCGTTCGTGCTGGTGACCGTGCAGGTGGAGCCCGATACTCGGACGGTGAAGGCGTCTCCGGGCGTCGTCGAGGCGCCGCAGAAGCACACGATGGTCCCATCGGCCGCTGGGACGACGCAGCACGTGTTGAGGGGTGGAAAGGACCCCGCGCCAGAGCAGGAGAGCGTACCTACGGCCAGAGCCAGGCCGAACAGCGACGGGATGCGCGTTCTCATCGGAGGCCATCTTGCCCCACGGAGATCGGGTTCGCCAAGCCTCTCGCCCGAGCTCCGTGAGCCTGCATCTCGCTCTTCCGTGTTGATGCGCGAGTCGCGTCGTGGGGCGCGGGTTTCGAATCGCAAGCTCTCCCCGGCGCGTTTCGTCGTTTTGCT
Source organism: Polyangiaceae bacterium (assembly GCA_049521295.1). Taxonomy (GTDB): domain Bacteria; phylum Myxococcota_A; class Polyangia; order Polyangiales; family Polyangiaceae; genus Palsa-1150. The sequence continues at coordinate 22,362 of JBEKOY010000032.1, forward strand.
ATTCACGAGGCCCTCGCCGTGCCGCAACGAATCAGGCAGGCATGAGGGGATCCGTCCGCCCGTGGAAAGGGGGAATCCATAGGAGCCATTGGTGCATTCCCCATTTAGTGACTTAGGCCCGGTTCGGGGCCGATATCCACGGAGGGGTGGGTGCTACGGGGTTTGGCGTTCGCATCTTCGTGCCGTCGTGAACAGCATGCGGCCTTCGGGGCCGCGTGGCGTGGGTCGCGGACGACTTCCGCGCGGGCAGGTCCGGGAAGGCCGCCCGTCGCTGAGCCCGATCGTGGGCGAGCGCGCGCTTCGCGCGTTGTGCGGAGGGCGGGCGTAGCGCGACGGGCGGCGGGGTGGCCCTTGACGCAGGGCCCGTGCCTCGGCGATGCTTTTTTGCTATACGTTCGGGGCGCGCGGGGCAGTGTGCCATGTCAGAATCGGAGACCGATGCCGACGAACAAGTCGCCCGCGCCCGCGCCCGGCTCGGCACCACGCTACGGGGCAAGTACCGGCTCGATCGCATTTTGGGGGTGGGCGGAATGGCCGCCGTTTACGCGGCAACCCATCGCAACGGCAACGAATTCGCCGTCAAGCTGCTGCATCCGGAGTTGTCGCTCAGCAGCGACCTGCGCAACCGTTTTCTGAGGGAGGGGCAGGCGGCAGGCGCGGTCAAGCATCCGGGCGTCGTGTCTGTGCTCGACGACGACGTAGCCGAAGACGGCACCGCCTTCCTCGTGATGGAGCTCCTGCGCGGCGAGTCGGTCGAAGCGGTGTGGGAGCGCCTCGGCAAGCGCTTGGCCGATCGCTTCGTCGTCGATCTCGGAATCGAGTTGCTCGATGTGCTGGCGGCCGCCCACGAGCGCGGCGTCGTCCATCGGGACATCAAGCCAGCCAACCTGCTTCTCACGCTCGACGGACGACTCAAGGTGCTCGATTTCGGCATTGCCCGTCTCCGCGATGCGGCTTCGTCGCAAGCCACGCGGACCGGCATCACGATGGGAACCCCGGCCTTCATGGCGCCCGAGCAGGTGCTCGGCAAGACCGGCGAGATCGACGGGCGGACGGACGTGTGGGCGGCGGGCGCCACGCTATTCACGCTCGCCTCGGGGCGCCTGGTGCACGAGGCCGACACGGTGCAGCAAATGATGATTTCGGCGGCCACGACGCCTGCCCCTTCGCTGGCCAGCGTCTTGCCCGGCGCTCACCCGTCGCTCTGCGCGGTCGTGGACGGCGCGCTCGCATTCGCAAGGGCCGATCGCTTTGCGGGCGCAGCGTCGATGCGCGACGCCTTGCGCAAGGTGTCGGCAAGCCTCTACGGCGGGGGCTTGCCCCAGCGGTCGCTGCTCGAGCTCAGCGAGACCGCGAGGAAGTCGGCAGAGTCGACGCAGCACTCGACCCCAGCCCACCCGTCGTCGCCCGCGCCGGCCCCCTCCGCCTTGGATCGAGCGCACGCCGCGCCGGTACTGGACTCCGCCCCGTTGCACGCGCCGTCGCCGGGGCCTTCCCCCGCCGCGTCGGGGTGGATGCCTCCGGGTCCACGGGCTATTGCGCAGCCGCTCGCGGTCCGTCACGGGGGCGCCGGGTCCGAGTTCGTGACCGCGCAGCCGGTCTCGCGCGATTCGCCGTCCAAGAGCTTGGCGCGCGCGAACTCTCGGCTGGTGGTGGTGCTCGCATCGCTGGTCGGCGCCTTGGTCGTCATGGCGACCGCTGCGGTGGCCATCATCGGGTCACGATCTTCGACGAGCGCCCCCGCAGTGCCGGTGATGGCCAGCGCACCCACCGCCACCGCGAGCAGCCAGAACAGCGTCGAGGTCAATGTCATCAATTACCCGAGCCCGACGTCGAGGATCGTCAATGCGCCGGCGGCAGCACCCGCGTCGGCCGGCTCCGGGCCTTCCAAGCCGCAGGCCCCGACCTCGACGGCCGAGGTCCTCGCCGGCTCGGCCGGTGCCGTGACGCCTTCGCCCGCCTCGCCTCCGCCGCGCGCGATGGCCCCGCCGGCTGCACCGGCCGTACCCGCCAAGCCGAGCGGCTCGTCAAAGCCCGCCTGCTACTACTACGAGAACGGGATCAAAAAGTGGCGCCGAGAGTGCCTCTCGCAATGATGCGATCCGTCTTTGGTTTGCCGCGTCACAGCGGTCTCGCTGCGGGCGGCTTGTGGATCGTGATCCACGCGAGTGCTTGCCAGACGCTCTCGGGGGTCGGGGCAAAACCACCGACGGTGGACGAATGCGCGACGGCCGACGAGACCGCCCAGGCGCTCCGAAAGAACGGCAATCTTCGCGCGGCCAAGCAGCAGCTTGCCGTGTGCGTCAACAGCGCCTGTCCGGCGCCGGTGCGCGAAGACTGCGCCGACAGGGCGACCGAAGTCGACAAGGCGATGCCGACGGTTCTCTTCGACGTCAAGGACAGCTCCGGAATCGGCGTCACGGCCGTCGGCGTCGTCATGGACGATGTGGCGCTCGCCGACCACCTCGACGGTACCGCGTTCGCCGTCGATCCCGGCAAGCACCGCTTTACGTTCACGGCCGCGAATGGCGTCCCCGTCCAGAAAGAGGTCGTGGTCCGAGAGGGCGAGAAAGGCCAGTTCGTCACGGCGGCGTTCGGGCCGCGCGCAGTGGGTCCCGAGGTCGCCGCCGGCGCCGACGCCGGTGCGGCACACGGTCCCGCGCCGATCGGCGACGACCAGAAGGCTGCCGCACGGCTGCTCGGCACCGAGGGCGTTACGATGTCGCTTGCGGGCGATTGCGCGGGCGCCGTCGATCGGCTGGCGCGTGCGGAGGCGCTCGTGCACGCCCCCACCACCGCGCTGCCGCTCGCTCGGTGCCAGCTCGCGCTTGGCAAGGTGGTCGCGGCCATCGAAATCTTGAATCGCTTGGTGCACGAGACCGTATTGCCCGACGCCCCCAAGTCGTGGCTCGACGCGCGAGCTCAGGCTCCGGCCCTGCTCGCTTCTGCCGAATTGCGCGTCGCGAAGCTTCAGATCCACGTCGAGCGAACGACCGACGCGGGAGGTGCGGGAATCGACATCCAGCTTGCGGTCGACGGCGAGTCCGTCCCGTCGGTCCTCATCGACCACGACCGGCCGACCGACCCCGGCCCGCACCGCGTCACTGCGGTGGCGCCGGGCTTCGCGCTCGCCGGGGCCGACGTGACGCTGGTCGACGGGCAGTCTCAGGCCGTGGTGCTGCGCTTGGAACCGCAGCCCGGTTCGCCGGCGATCGCGGGAGCGGTTCCGCGGCCCGCCCAGCCACCCATTGGAGCCGAATCGCCCGCGACGCCGAACCGCCTGCCGGCCTACGTGGCGTTCGGCGCGGCAGGCGCCGCAATCGTTGTCGGAAGCGCGTACGGCGTGCTCGCCTTCCAGGCCAAATCGCACCTCAGCTCCGCGTGCAGCGATCTGGTCTGCCCGACCTCATCGCAGGGCGACATCAACGCCTACAAGAGCGATCCGGTCATCTCGACGGTCGCTTGGGGGGTGGGTCTCGCGGCCGCGGCGGCGGGCGTCTACTTCTGGGTCTCAGCCGGACACCCCAAGCCGCAATCGGCGGCGGGATTTGCCGTCCGCCCCGTCCTCGCGCCCGGAGCCGCAGGCCTCGTCGGGACCTTCCAATGAATGGGGTGCGATCCGGCTTCTGGGCCGTCCTGCGCGTGCTCGTGCCCCTCGGGGCGCAAGGCTGCATGCTGCTCGTAGGCACCAACGACTACACGACGGACGGTGGGGCGTCGGCGACGAGCGCCGCCAGCGGCGGGGCGTCGGCGACGAGCGGGGCCCGCACTTCGGCGGTGACGGGCGCGGCCAGCACTGGGGCGGCGGCGACGGGCGCGGCCAGCACTGGGGCGGCGGCGACGAGCGCCGCCAGCGCTACGGCGACCGGTGACGACGAGGGGTCGGGGATGGATGCGTCGTCGACGCAGCCGATTACGCTGCAGGCGGCCTGCACCGACCTCGAGACCGCCGTGTGCAACATAATCGAGAGTTGCGACCCGTTTTACATCACGGAAACCTATGGAACGGTTGCCGCTTGCGTTCAGCGCGCCCTTCTCGCCTGCCCACTCATCGCGGCCGCGCCAAGCGACATCGAGGCCTGCGCGCAGTCGACCCCAGCGGAAACCTGCGATCAGGTCTTCAGCAACAATGCGCCCGCCGCTTGCCACTACGTGGGCTCGACGCCCAATGGCGGAGCGTGCAGCCAAAACGCGCAGTGCGACACGCGGACGGAGTTTTGCGAGGGGGAGGCGGGCGAGACCTGCGGCGTGTGCTCGCCACGCGTCGCGGCGATGGGGGAGTGCAGCGACGACTCGGTCTGCCAGCTGGGGCTGTCCTGCGCGATACCGAGCGGCGACACCCTCGGAACGTGTGCCGTGCCGGCGGGCGCGGGCGAGGAGTGCGACGAGAGCCAGCCGTGCGCGGGGACGCTCGTCTGCACGGACAACGGCGTCTGTGGTCCAGCGCTCCAGGTTGGAGCAGCCTGTGCGAGCCAGGACTGCGACGAGTCCCAGGGTGTCTTCTGCGACACCGCGGTCGGGGTCTGCACTCAGTACCAGGCGGCCTCGTCGGGTGACGCGTGCGGCGTCTGCGCGGCGTCGGGGTTTTGTCGAACCGACTCCGACCTGGGGACCGGAACCTGCCTCGCCGCGGCCGCTGACGGCGCGGCGTGCGACGCGACGAACGGCCCCCTGTGTACGCCGCCCTCAACGTGCACCAACGGCCTATGCGAACTGCCGGTCGCGCAGGTCTGCAACTGACGGGGCAACGATCGGCGACGTTACTCCGCGGGTGCCGTCGCCGGACGGCTCGACAAGCCCGGCGGGCCGCCGTCCAGCTCGTCAAGCTCACGCTGCCCCCGGTCCGCGTCGGCGCTGGAAGAGAAGCGCTTCTTGATCCACACCGTCACATCGTCGAAAAGGGAGTAGGCGACCGGCGTGGCCAACAGCGTGAGAGCGAGCGACAGCGTTTGCCCTCCCACCACGACCCCGGCGGTGGCGCGGTTCATCCCCGCCCCGATGCCGCGCGAGGTGATGAGCGGGATCATCCCCGCTACGAAGGCCAGGGTCGTCATCAGAATCGGGCGAAGCCGGTCGCGGTTGGCCTCGAGGATGGCGTCGAGCCGCATCCTGCCCTCGGCGCGCAGATGGTTCGTGTGATCCACTTGGAGGATAGCGTTCTTCTTCACGACGCCAAAGAGCACGATAATGCCCAGCATCGACAACAGGGAGAGTTCCTGTCCGAACAGAAGCAGCGACAGCAGTGCGAAGGGCACGGTGAGGGGAAGCGACAGCATGATCGTGATGGGGTGTAGCCATGATCCGAATTGTGCCGCCAAGACGAGGTACATGAAGATGAACGATAGGCCGACCGCCGTTGCGAATCCTTTCACCGCACGCCCGGTCTCTTTGGTCAGCCCCGCCGGCACCGCGTGGTACTCGGGGGGCAGGTGCTGGTCTCCGATGATTCGGACGAGCGCGTCCGATACCTCGCTTTGGCCGACGCCGGGAGCGACATTGGCTGTGATCGTGACCTGACGCTGCCGCGCGAGCCGATTGATCAAAGACGGGCCGGTCGTGGAGACGAGCTTTACGACCGACGAGAGCGGCACGGTCTTGCCGGTCTTGGTTTGCACCGTCATGATCGAGATCCCGGCCAGGTCCGCCCGGTACGCAGCGCCGGCGCGGGCCCGGATGTCGTAATCGTTGCCCCCCTCTTCGTAGGTCGAGATCTTGAGACCGCCGACCAGGAGCTCCAGTGCGTTGGCCACGTCGGCCACGTCGACGCCGAGGTTGCCGGCGAGCTCGCGGTCGATCTCGACGTGCACCTCGGGGTTTCCGACGATGAGGTTCGAGTCGACGTCAACCGCCCCCTTGGCTTGCCGGAAACGCGCCAAGATCTGGCTCGTGTAGCGGGAAAGTTGGTTGAGGTCTGGCCCACTCAAGGTGTACTGGACCTGAGCCTGCGACTGACCGCTCGAGATCTGCGCCGTCTGAGACACGTCGATGCGAAGGTTCTTGGGCTGCAGCGGGATGACCTGCTTGCGCACTTTGTCCATGATCGCGAACTGGTCATCGTGACGGTTGCGCGGGTCGACGAGGTGAACGAAAATGTTGGCCAAATTGCGGGTAACCGACGAGTCGTTGCCGATGGTGACGAGAGTGTGGTCGACGCCTGGGATGGCGCGGATCTCGCGCGCCACGCGCTCGGCCTGAAGGCGCGTCTCGGCGAGGCTTGTCCCCTCCGGCGCGCGGACGTTCACATCGAACTCGGCCACGTCATTGGGCGGGGTGAAGCCCTTGGGCACGGCCGCGGCGAGCGGTACGCACGAACCGAGCGTCGCGCACGCAAGGACGACGACGACCCACCGATGCCGCATGACCCAAGTCAAGACGACCATGTAGAGCGATTCGATCGGCCGATAAAAACCGTCGACGAGCCGCTCCAGAACGGACTTGTCGGCCGACCGTCCGTCGGCCGGGGGGCCCTTGAGCCAGCGCGCCGCGAGCATCGGCGTGAGCGAGAAACTGACGAGGAGCGAAACGAGGATGGCAAAGGCCATGGTCAGGCCAAAGCTTTTCAGGAAGCGCCCGATGATCCCGCTCATGAAGGCCACCGGAAGGAACACGGCCATCAAGGACAGCGTCGTCGCAAGCACGGCAAGGCCGATGTCGCGCGTCGCGAGGACCGCAGCCACGAAGGGCTTCTGCTTTTTCTGCTCGATGAAGCGGACGATGTTCTCGAGCACGACGATGGCGTCATCGATGACGATGCCGACCGCCAGTGCCAATGCGAGGAGCGTGATGATATTGAGCGTGAAGCCCATCGCCCACATCAGAGCGAAGGTGCCGACGATGGACACGGGGATGGCCAAAGCGGCGATGACCGTGCTCCGCCAGTTGCCGAGAAAGATCAACACGATCACGGCTGCGAACAGGGCACCGAGCACGAGGTGCTCTTTGACGGCGTTGACACTGGTGCGGATCGAGGCCGATTCGTCGCGTACGACCTTGAGCTCGGAGCCCGAAGGAAGCGACTTCTGAATCTCCGCGAGCCTCGTTTTGACCGAGTCGACGACGGCGACGGTGTTCTCGCCCGACTGCTTGCGGATGGATAGAACGACGCTCTCCTTGCCATCCTCAACAGCCGAGGTCTTCGGGTCTTCGACACCGTCCTCGACCCGCGCCACGTCGTCGATGCGCGTCGGATGGTTCTGGCTCTCCCGGATGACGATGCGGCCGATCTTGGCCACGTCGTCGACGCGCCCCTCCACACGCAGAGAGAGGCTTTTCGGGCCCGTCTCAATCTGCCCGCCCGGAACGCTCAGATTCTGCTGTGCGAGCGCGCGTTCCACGTCGACCGCGGTCAGTCCGGTGGCCTCGAGCTTGAGCGGGTCGAGCCAGACGTTGATTTGCCGCTTCTTGCCGCCGAGGATGTTGACCTGTCCGACGCCGTTGATGCTCTCGATTTGGCGGCGCACGCGCTTGTCGGCGAGCTCGGTCGTGTCGCGGATCGAGCCGGGGCTATTCAGCGTGACGTACAGAATGGGGGACGCATCGGGGTCGACTTTGGAGACGACCGGCTGGTCGATTCCCTTGGGTAGATCGGGCAGCACGTTGTTGACGTGGTCCCGCACCTCCTGCGCCGCCACGTTGGCGTCCTTGTCCAGGTTGAACGTGATGATGACCAGAGAGACACCCTGGCTCGAACTGGAGCGCAGCTCGTCGATGCCGCTGATCGTGTTGACCGCCCCTTCGATCTTGTCGGTCAGCTCCGTTTCGACCTCCTCCGGGGCCGCGCCGTTCTCGGTCGTGGTCACGACGATGGCGGGAAAATCGATCTTGGGGAACTGGTCGACCCCGAGCGAAAAGTAGCCGAAGGCGCCGATCACGATGAACACCAGCATCAGAACCCAGGTGAAGACCGGCTGCCGGATGCACAGCGACGCGAGCCATTGCATGCTTGTACCCTTCGTAAACTGTGGCTATTCGGTCTGCACCCCGTCGATTGCGCCAGGCGGCGGAGAAACGACGACGTGTTCTCCTGTCTTCACGCCGTCGACGATGGCTACGAGGTCTCCCACGCTCGGGCCGACCTGCACAACGCGCTCTTCGAGGTGCCCATCGACCACGGCGAACACGCTGTCGTTGTCACCGCGGTGGACAAGCGCTTTCTGGGAGACGACCGGCAATGTCACCTCGCCCACGGGCAGCTGCGCGGTCACGAACATGCCGGGCAGAAGCGCGCGGTCGTGGTTGTCAGTCACCGCCTCGACCACCAGATCGCGCGTGGCTTCGCGGATCTCGCCGCCCATGTACCTCACCGTGGCGCTGAAGGCGTGGCCGGGAAGTGCCACCGTCTCGAACGAAACGGCGAGCCCGGCGTGCACGCTGCCGACGTTGGCCTCCGGCACGGTGAGTTCGAGGCGGAGCGGGTCGTCGACCAAAAGCGTGACGACCCGCGTATCGGCGTGCACGTAGTCGCCGACGTGAACGAACCGTTCGGCGATGACGCCGCTGAACGGGGCGCGGATGGAGGAGTCGGTGAGCGTCTGCACGGCCTGCGCGGCACGGACGTGCGCGGCCTCCTCGCTTGCAGCCTGGGTCTGGCAGCTCGTGCTCTGCTTGTCGAACTCTTGTTGGGTGATGGCCCCCTTGGCGAGCAGGCCCACGTAGCGCTGGCAGTCGGCCCTCAGATTCGTGAGCTGCTCGGTGGCGCTCTTCGCGTTGGCCTCCGCCTCGGCGCGCGAGAGGGCAGCCGAGCGGGCGTCGAGCTGCGCCAAGATCGCGCCCCGGGCGACGTGGTCTCCCCGCTCGACGAAGGTCTTGGTCACCCGCCCTGAGGCGTTGGCAGCGAGGTCCGTGCGTTCGTTGGACGACAGCACTCCGGTCAAGCGCAGGACCTTGGGGACGGGCCGCTCGGTGACGAGCACGGTCTCGACATGGATCTTGGCCGTGGGCGACTTGCGCTCGACGGCGGCGGCCGACCCGCTCGTGCAGCCTGTCGCCAAGCTGCCGATCGCGAAGCCGTGAACGGCGAACGAGAGCGCACGATTCATGGCGTCGGCCCGACGAGTTGTCCCGCGTCCAGCCGCAGCGCCGCGCGCGCGTAAGTCAGGTCCGCGTCGGCCTGAATGCGGGCGACGTCGGCGGCGAATGCATCCTGGCGCGCCTGCAATACGTCGAGCTGCGTCGCGACACCGTTCTCGTAGCGGTCCTCCGCGAGGGAAGCTGCGAGCTTGGCGGCCGTGACCTGGGCGCGCGACGAGCGCGCCGACTCGATGTCGGCGCGAATCTGCTGCCAATCTTGGAACACGGCGTCCTCGGCGGCCTGGCGCGCGCGATCCTCGTTGGCGCGTGCGGCGGCGGCGACCGCGTTCTGGGCGCGGATTTGCGCGAAGATGGTGGTGTCGAGCTTCCACGACGCGGCAATCTGCAAGAGGTAAATGGCGGAGTGGCCTCCGACGAACAAGGTGGCGTTGGTGAACTTCTCCTGTGCCGAGGCGGAGACCGTAGGAAGCCACCCGGTTTTCGCCGCTTGCGCACCGAGCTCGGCCTCCGCGTGGGTCGCCGCCGCGCTCAGCACCGACGGTACCCCGTCCGCCTGCCCCGTCCAGCTGGCGAGGGATTGCTCCTCGTGCAGATCGTCTTCGGGAAAGGAGGTTACCGGCTCTGCGACGAGCCCCGAGAGCGAGTAGAGGTCGCGCCGGGTGTTCGTCACGGCGAGCTCGGCCGCGGTCACGCTCTGCTCGGCCTTCGCTTGGTCGGCCAGAGCCCGCTGAACGTCGAGCTCGGAGCCGGTGCCGCTCTCCTTGCGGTCGCGCGCGAGACCCACGTTGTGTTGTGTGACCTCCACGTTCCTTCGGGCCGAGAGCAGCACGGCTTCATCGCCCACCAGCGTGTAGTAGTCATGCAGCACGTTTTTTTCCACGATGAGTTCCGCGTTGGCCTCGTCGGCGTGCGCCCCGTCGAGTACCGCGCGGGCGGCGGCCCGGCGGTCCCAGTTGGCGATATTGATGAGCGGCACGGTGAGAAGCACGTTGCCGTCAAACTGGTTCTGCGGTTGAATCACCAGGGGGACACCGACGGGCAAGGATGCTGTCGGAAGCAGTGTCGCGGTCGTGACTTCGTACTGGTTTCTCGTGTAGGTCGCCCCGGCGGAGAAGTTGGGCAGAAGGTTGCCTGTCGTGACGTCCAATTCGGCGTCGCGTTGCGCCGTCGTGGCGTGGGCGGCGCGGTTCTGCGGGTTCCACGCCTTGGCGTGCGCGAGGAACTCCGTCACCGGTTGCAGGGCAAGTGCGGGGCGTGTCGAGAGGGTATACGCCGCCGCCAGGGCCAGCACAGCGCCGAGGCGACGAAGGAGCGAATGCGTCATGGCGCGGTCGGACCGTGCAACGAGAAGTTGCGATAACGACCGATGCCGGAGCGCATCGAGGCGTTGCTCTCGATTCGAGGGTCGCGAAAAAAAGGTGGAGCGCTGCTCCGGCGGCGGAGTGGGGTGGACCCGGTTCGCCGCAACGAGTGGTTGCGGCAAGCTCGCCACGGGCACAAGTTAGAACCCATGGCCACGCGGCAGAACGCGAAGCGAACGCCCCGACGGGCGCGTGCGGTCCGCGCAGGGGGGCGTAGCGCGCGCATCGTCGCCGAAGTCTTGCGTGCGGCCGCCGCGGAGCTGACCCGGGTGGGCTACGCCGCCCTTCGGGTCGAGGATGTGGCACGAGCCGCCGGGGTCAATAAAACCACTGTGTACCGGCGCTGGCTCACCAAGATGCAGCTCGTGTCCGACACGCTCGCGCGCGAACGCGAGCGCTGCGTCGTCACGCCCGATACCGGGTCGGTGCGCGAGGATCTCCGAATCATGCTTTCTGCGTTCATCGAGCAGGGGCGCACGCCACTGGCGCGAGCTTGGTGGTCGGAGCTCGGCAACACCGAGGTGCGGGCGATCATGCGGGGCTTTCGCCATCATTTCGAATCGCAGTGGGCCAAGGTCATCGCCCGCGGGATGGCCCGGGGCGAGCTGCCGGCCGATACCTCACCGCTCCTTCTGGTCGAGGTCGTGGTGGCACCGGTCGCAGGCCGACTGGTGCGCGGCGAAGAGTTGCCGACCGATGAATTCTGCGTTCAGATTGTTGACCTCGTGCTGGCGGGCGTCGCTTCGCTTGCATCATCGCGCCGGACCGCCGCGCCATAGCCTCGAAAACCGACCGGTGGCCCGCCGGCAGCCCCCACGGCTACTCGAGAATCCTTACGAGCCGCGCGGTCTCTGCTAAGCCTCAGAGTCACGACGGCCGAGCGCGGACGTCTCGCGTCGATTTCGAACGAGACGTCCACCGAATCACGAGAGAAAATAGGAAACGAGCGCCCCATCGGTCCGTTGAAACCAGTGAAAAGGAGGACGACCCATGAGCAAGACGAGTGCAGCGGTCGCAGTTTACGCCACTCATGACGAAGCGGACGCGGCCATCAAGTCGCTTCAGAAATCCGGTTTCGACATGAAGAATCTCTCCATTGTGGGCAAGGACTTCCGCACGGAAGAGCACGCCGTCGGCTATTACAACACCGGCGATCGGGTGAAGTTCTGGGGAAAGACCGGTGCCTTCTGGGGTGGCCTCGCTGGAATCCTTTTTTCCTCGGCCTTTCTCCTCATCCCGGTCGTCGGCCACATCATCGTCCTCGGTCCGCTGGTGAGCTCCGTCATTGGCGGATTGGAGGGTGCGGCCGTCGTCGGCACGACGAGCGCGCTCTTCGGCGCGCTGACGGGGCTTGGGATTCCGAAGGATTCGGTGATCCAATACGAAAACGAAGTCAAGGCGGGGAAGTTTCTTGTTCTTGCCCAGGGTACAGACGAAGAGGTCGCTCGAGCCAAAAATATCCTAAGTGCGTCGAGACCCACGACCGTGGCGATTCACGCGGCGTGAAGGCTGGCCGAGGAAATCGCCGAAACGACACGCGTATGCCTTCGTGGACCGAAGCGCCGGTGTGCATCACGACGATGCCGTCGGATTGCAGTCCGCTGACGATCTTGGTCTCCAGCAGACTGCCGTGAGTCTTGGGCACCACGAAGAAGGGGCCGCCGACCGCGTCGCTTCCGAACGACCCGACGGAGCCCACCGGCACATACGCGCACGTCACCCCTCCGGGCAGGTGCGTACCCCAAGCGAAGCTCGACGTTTGACGTTGCCGGAGTCGGGCGATGAAGCGCACCGTTGTCGTGATCACCGCCATGGTCTCGCTCGCCTGGACCCCGCCGGCGCCAACGAAGACGACGGGCTGTCGCGTCGAGGGACTCTTGCCGGACCGGTCCTGCACCCCCGGAGCAGTCGCTACGACCTCGATCGCTGTGGTCTGCCACACATCGACACGCGGCCGGCGCGACGTCTCGCGAGCCGTTCGCCGACGCGTGCTCGAAGCCTACGGTCTTGCGCCTCGGCAGCCGCCGGGCGCTTACGAGATTGACCACTTGATCCCCCTGGAGCTCGGAGGCTCGAACGCACCTGCGAACCTCTGGCCGGAGGCGGCGCCGGGGTTTCACGACAAGGATCGCGTGGAGAACGAGCTCCACGCCCGCGTCTGCGCGGGCTCCATGCCCCTCGAAGCGGCGCAGCGGGCGATTGCCGCAGATTGGCAGCGGATCGCGCGCTGAGTGACCCCAGGGGATCCGTCCGCCATGACGGAAGCACGGAGGGAGGCACGGGGGAGTGACACGCATGGCCGTCAAGTGCGTGACGGTGCCATCGGCTCGACGGCGGATCCGCTACCGAACCCAGGGAAACGGCTGCGTCCGTTGCCCGATGAGTCGAGCCGCGCAGGCGTACTCCTTGCACCAACGGTGTCCCATGACTCCGTCGAGGCCAAACGTCGTGATCGCGACCCCCTGTTACGGGGGCCTCATGACGCACGTCTACGTGAACTCGCTGCTGAAGCTGATGGGCTCCAAGGAAAAGCAAGGGTTCGGCCTTGGGCTCTTCGCCGCCGCGCACGACTCGCTGATCACCCGAAGCCGTAACGCTTTGGTCAAGAGTTTCCTCGACGCTACGGCCGCGACCCACCTTCTGTTCATCGACGCGGACATTGGCTTCGAGCCTTCCGCGGTTCTTCGCCTACTCCAGTTCGACGTGGAGGTAGCGGCCGGCATGTACCCGCTCAAAGTCGTCGACTGGGCGAGAATTCGATCCACTGTCGGTCCGGGTACGACGGAGGAGACGCTGCGCGAGTCGGGTCTCCACTTCGTCGGGGTCCCGTGTACGGACAACGAGCGCGAGGAGCGTGGGGGCTTCGTGACAGGTCAATACGCCGGCACGGGTTTCATGATGATCCAGCGGAGTGCCATCGAGCGCATGGTGGCCGCGTACCCCGAGACGGCCTACCGCGCCATGCACACCTATCCCGTCCAGATTTCGCAAGGCGCACCGTATTACAATTTGTTTGACTGCATGATCCATCCGGAAAACGGCGCATACCTGAGCGAAGACTTCGCCTTTTGCCATCGCTTTCGGAAGCTCGGCGGCAAGGTGTGGCTCGACACGACGAGTCGGCTAACCCACGTGGGGTCCATGGAGTTTGCAGGGAACGCGGCGGCGGAGATGACGAAATACGGCGTGGCGCTAAGCCTCGACGACCACGAAGTCGCCGCAGCCGAGTGAGTCGGGACGTCGACCCGATCGCCGCCCAGCTCAAAGCGCGTCAGCGCTGCTATCCGCGGTCCGGAGCTCGGGACCGTAACGTCGAAGGCGGTTCGGGTACCGCCGACTCTCGCGATACGTTGAGCTCGTTCGGCCCAACCCGAGAGAGCTTCGGTGTGCCTCACGTCGCTTCGACGACGAATCCCATTCGAAACAATCGGCGACGCTTAAGTCGCTGTCGTCGCCACTCCGTGCCATTGTGTTTGAGGTGCAACGGGCAACGTCCACGCACAGCAGCCGAGAGTTCGAGACCGAGCTTCGCGAGCTGCAAGCCCGCCTGCTCGCGATGGGCACTCGGTGTGAACGGGTCGTCGAGTTGGCCTTCGGAGCGTTCTGCGGGGGGGTCTTGGAGGTCGCGCGCGAGCTCGAGGTTCTCGACGCTTACATCGACCGCGACGAGCTCGAGATCCACGCGCTCATCGTACGGATGCTGGCGCTCCGACAGCCCGTCGCCGACGATCTTCGGTTTTTGACGACTGCGCTGCGCCTCATCACGGACCTCGAACGCATCGGCGATGAGGCCGTCAATATCGGCGAGCGGACGGTTAAACAGGACAGCCCCGGGCAGCCGATCGCCAGCGGCGAACTCTCCTCGATGGCGGGTGCGGCGCTGGACATGCTGCACCGTGCACTCGATGCTTTCGTTAGGTGGGACGACACCGGAGCCGACCAAATTCTGGGATGCGATGACGCGGTGGATCAGCATTGTGCAGCCATCATCGGCGCGATGATCGCCCATATGTCCGAGCACCCCGCCGAAATGCAGGCCGGTCTGAGGGTAATTCGGGTGGCCAAGTACCTCGAGCGCATTGCCGACCATGCGACCAACGTGGCCGAAGAGGTGATTTTCATGGTTCGAGCGGACGACGTTCGCCACGGTCATTGGCAAGCCTCGGCCGGGTCGCGGCCGGGATCATCGCAAGGAGCGCGACGCCGCTCTGTGTGAGAGGACGACGGGTCTTCTAGGGGAACCTCCAGGCCGTTACGCGGGTCGCTTGAGGTTCCGGTTAGCGGAGCGCGGCCACCTCCGCCGACAGCCGGGCCACCGACACAGGCGTGGGTGTCTTCAGCTCGGGCGCGAAGACCGCGACCCGGAGCTCCTCGAGCGACCACCGAAGCAGCTGAACCGTCTCCCTGGCACGGGCCGTCGCCTGCTTGGCGAAAAACGCAGCCCATACGGGCGTGACCAGGGCGAGCTTTTCGGAGTCCTTGCGAGGGTCGGCGATGGCGCGCCCGACACGCGCTCGCGCGGCGCGCAAATAGCGCGGGAAGTGATGGAGGCGAGCCAGCGGAACCCATACCAAAAGATCGGGCGGGAAGAGCAACTCGATATGCGCGCGGATTTCGGCAACGGCCGCATGGGCGCCAGCGTGCTTGCATGCACTGCGTAACGCCAGCAGAGTGGCGTCGAGTTCCGACGACGTGCGCGCGATGGACTCGGTGAAGAGACGAGCCGTCGGATCGATGCGGGGCATACCCGCTGCGAGAAGATCGTCGAAGGCGCGCTTCGTCCGTGGAAGGGGCTCTCCGTCGCCCAACCGAAAGGCCTCTTCGACGACTCTCGCGACGACCCGCGACCGAAATGTGTCGTGATCGGCCCGCGTGGGCAAAGCGCCGCCGGGATGGGCGAAGCACGGTGGAACTCGGGAGGCGAACGCTGCGATAGGCCCGCGGGCGGCAAGGGCGATCAGCCGCTGCACGCCGGCGCGAGTGGCCGTCTCGGCTGCGCCCGGCGATTCGAGCAACGACAGGTCGACACACGTCTGCCGATCGACGAGCGCTGGGTATGCGCGGACCTCCGTGCCGGACACCCGTCGTACGACGAACGCCTCGAGCTCGCCGAAGTCCCAGGTCGTGACTCCCGTGCGCTCCCAGCGAGGAGCGGGAGCCGCTTGCTGCCAGGCCGCTCGCGCGTGCGCGCCATGTTCCTGGAACAGCAGGTCGATGTCTTTGCTCTGCGCAATGACTTTGCCGTTCTCGCCGACGACGCGGCACATGAGCCGCAGGTAGTCGGGTACGGCATCGGGGCGAAACGATTCGTCGGGGACGTTGACCCCGCGGGACTCGGCGATGGCTGCCGCGAGCGCCGGAAGCATCGGACCTTTGAACGGCTCCAGGCGCAGAGCGAGCTCTTCGGAGAGTTTTGCGAGGGAGCCGAGTTCGCGCCGGATCGGGCGCGCGAGCTCCTGTAGCAGCGCCGCGATCTTCTCCCGATGCCAACCCGGAATCGTCCAATCGAGTTCGCCCGAATCGAGCTGTGGCAGGAGCACGAGCGGGACGGTCAACGCGATGCCATCGTCTTCTGCCGAGGGATCGAAACGGTAGGCCACGGGCAGCTCCGCCCCGTGCAGGGTGATGGTGTCGGGGTAGTCGGACGGCACGAGGCTGGGGTCGGCCGCGAGGATATCTTCGAGCGAAAGGAGCAGGGCGTTCGGGTCTTCGCGTTCGGCGGTCTCGCGCCATGCTTCGAACGTCTTGCCGTTGACCACCGATGGGGGCACGCGCCGGTCGAAGATGGCCATCACCGCGTCGTCGTTGGCCATCATGTCGCTGCGCCGCGCCTTGTCGCGCAGCCGTGCGATCTGCTGGTAGAGGTCCTTGTTCTTGGCGGCAAATGCGCCTCGCGTACGGTATTCGCCGCGCACCAGCGCGTGGTCGATGAACATGCGCCTCGCTTCGCCCGGCGAGACGCTGGCATAGTCCACGCTGCGGTCCCGAAAGACGGGAAGGCCGAAAAGCGTGGCCTGCTCTCGGATCGAAGCCCGCGCGGATTTCTCGGACCAATGCGGATCCGAATAGCTGCGCTTGAGCAGATGCGGCGCGGCCTCGAGCAGCCACTCCGGCTCAATTTTCGCCGCCACGCGCGCAAATAGCCGCGTCGTCTCGACAAGCTCGAATGCCATGATCCATGCTGGGGGCTTGGACGCGAGAGACGACGACGGGTGGAGGGCAAAGCGTGTCTGCCTGGCCCCCGAGTAGGTGCGATGTTCGGCGCTGTACAGGCCGACCTTGGAGGGAAGCCCGGTGAGGATGGCGAGGTGCAAGGCATCGGTGCGGTCGATCGCGAGGGGCGCTGCCTGGGCGTCCGCCGTTCGCGCGCGAGGATGCGGCTCGGTTGCCGCGAGACCCAGCTCGCGCACCACGTCCTCGATCTGCTGGTGGACGTCTCCCCACTCGCGAATGCGAGCGAACGAGAGGAAGTTGTCTTTGCAAGCCCGCCGCAGGTGGGCGATCCCCTTGCTCTCGGCCTCGCGGACGAACGTCCACATCCGCAGCAGGCCGACGAAATCCGACCGCTCGTCGCGAAAACGCTCGTGCTGCCGGTCGGCCCGTTGCTGCGCGTCGCGCGGACGCTCGCGCGGGTCCTGGATGTTGAGCGCTGCCGCGATGACGACCGCTTCGGCCAGGCACCCCCGATCGGCTCCTGCGAGAATCATGCGGCCGATGCGCGGGTCCACCGGGAAGCGCGCCAGACGCGCGCCGACGGGGGTGAGCTCGCGCTGCGCGTCCAGGGCGCCGAGCTCTTCGAGGACTCGGTACCCCTCCGTGATCGATCGAGGCTGGGGCGGATCGAGAAACGGAAAGTCCTCGACGTCACCGAGCCCGAGAGACTTCATCCGCAAGATGACACCCGCCAGACCCGTGCGCTTGATCTCGGGGTCGGTGAACGCCGGCCGCGCCAAGAAGCTGGGCTCGTCGTACAGGCGCAGGCAAACGCCGTCGCGCACGCGGCCGCAGCGTCCTCTCCGTTGGTCGGCGCTCGCCTGGGAGATCGCTTCGATCTGCAAACGGGTCGTGCCCGAACGGGGGTCGTAACGGGAAATCCGCGCGCAGCCGGTGTCGACCACGTACACAATCCCCGGGATGGTCAGCGACGTTTCGGCGACGTTGGTGGCAAGGATGACTCGTCTTTCGGGTATTCTTGCGAAAACCTTGGCCTGGTCGGCGCGAGAGAGGCGCGCGTAGAGGGGCTGTACAACGGTGTGACGGAGGTCTCTTGCGGCGAGTTCCCTCTCGGTCTCCCGGATCTCGCGCTCGCCCGGCAAAAAAACGAGGATGTCGCCGTGCGGATCGAGCGATGTCACGTTCACGACGGCGTTCGCGACGGCTTCGGGCAGATCCGTGTCTCCGGGCGGCGGTTCGTAAAGGACGTCGACCGGGTAGCTACGCCCTTCGACCGTGACGATCGGAGCCCCGCCGAAAAAATCCGAAAACCGCTCCGTCTCGAGGGTTGCGGAGCTGATGACCACTTTCAAGTCGGGCCGTTCGGGCAGGATGCGCTTCAACCACCCGAGGAGGAAATCGATCGTCAGACTTCGCTCGTGCGCCTCGTCGATGATGAGGGTGTCGTACCGACGAAGCAGCCGGTCGCCCTGGATCTCCGCGAGAAGAATCCCGTCGGTCATGAACTTGACGTACGTGCCGGGCGACGTTCGATCGTCGAAGCGGACTTGGTAGCCGATCTCGGTCCCGAGGGGGCTTCCGATCTCGCTCGCCACGCGTGCGGCTACGCTCGTGGCGGCAATGCGGCGGGGCTGCGTGACGCCGATCAGGCCGACGACGCCCCGGCCCATGGCGAGCGCAATCTTGGGCAGCTGCGTCGTCTTGCCGGACCCCGTCGCGCCCGCGACGATCACGACAGGGTGCTCGTCGATGGCCGAGGCGATGTCCCGCACGCGCGACGAAATGGGAAGCTCGCGTGGGAAACCAAGGGGCGAGCGGGTGTTGATGGGAGGCGCTCCGCTCATGCGGCGCGTGCATTAGCACCTGCGCACGTCAACGGTGTTGCGGACCTTGGACGAGGCCTGGACCGACCGGTACGAATCCCACCGGACTCGCTCGAAAGACGGGCGTCCGCGGCGCGCGCCTGCCTGGGGAGGAGAGTGACGAGTCACGGACCGCGATCCCGTCCCCGACCCGCCGTGACGACCTGGTCGGGTCGCAGCGCAGAAGCCTCCGGCTGACCTCCCGACAGGCCCTGACGACCTCGTCGGGTCGCATCGCATAGAAGGCCCTGATGTGCGAAGCATCGTTACCACGAACGAAAATGCGGGCTGCTTCGTCGGGGGCCGAGGCGCACCCTCCTCGTGCGCCCGTCCTACCGGGCTCGCCTTGGCTCGGGGGACGGAGGAGGACATTCTCTGGAAGTCGCCCTACAGGCTGTCGCAATCCATACTATGGAGATCGAAATCATATCGGGTGCGCAAGGCGGCCTGAGGAGGACGTTGCCGGCGCCTGGATCATCCCGCGAAATCCGAATTCTCGTTACGACAGAAGAATGCGGTCACGTGAGACAGCGTTCCGTTCAATCGGCGATCGGCGAGACGGATTCCGAATCTCTGCCTTCTCTTGAACCGTGAAGAACACTGTAAACCATGAACCCCTGTGGAGCGCCCAAGCAGTGACCCGGAGCAGCCCGTGATGATGAGTCGTCGACGCCGAAAGATGCTTCGGTCTTCGCTGGCGTTACTCGCCGTGCTGTCGACGGGCGGAGCTTGCGTGGGCGGCAACGCCGTGATCGACCCGCCCGGGAGCGACAGCGGAGCGGCCGAAGTGTCGCGCAGCGGTGCAACGGGCGGAAGCGGAACGTCAACGGGTCCCTCGGCGGGAGGCCTCACGGATTCTTCGTCGGAGATCGCCCGCGCGGGCAGCTCGGCGAACTCGGCGGACGGCACTGGCGGTGCGAGCGCGGCGAGCTCCGAAGGTACGAACGGCGCCGCCGCGAGCAGCATGAGCGGCGCCTCCGAGGGCAGCCGCACGAGCGGCGTGGCGGACAGTGCCGACGGCGGCTCCGGCGACAGCAGCGCGCCGGGCAGCATGAGCGCAACCGGCGGCACGACCGAGGTCTGCACGAGCGGCGTCTTCTTCGAAGGGACGCCCGGGCCCACCATGGACCCCGGCGACACGTGTCCAACCTGCCACAGCAACTTCGAGATCGCCGGCACCGTGTATCCGACCGCCGACGAACCGACCGATTGCGACGGAGTGACCGGCAGCACTCTCTCGGTGGTGATCACGGACGCGAAGGGCAACGTGCAGACTCTGGCCGTCAACGCGACCGGAAATTTCTATTCGATGGAGGCGGTCGCCATGCCTTTTCATGCAAAGGTGATCTCGAAGACCACCGAGCGAGACATGGTAGACGCACAGTCGACCGGCGATTGCAATTATTGCCACACGCCAATGGGCTTCAACGGCGCACCCGGTCGCATCATGGCGCCGTAGGGCGTGAGGCCGGTCGCCGGGTCCGCGGCTGCCGGCGACGCGCTCGTCGGCACGCGGAAGAAAACGAACGATCCGGCAGGGTGGGCGGCGTAGAGAAGTGCGATGCGTTCTGTCCGGGCCGCTCTGGTTTCGGGCGATACCCTCGACGAAGCTCGCATCCAGATACGCCTGGCATCGCCGATCGCACTTGCGCAGTTCGGCATGGTGGCACTGAGCCTCGTCGATACCGCGTTCGTCGGTCGCGTCTCGCGCGTCGAACTTGCGAGCGTCGCTCTCGGACGTTCGCTGTCGTTCGTGACCTCATCGATCGGGTTCGGCGTCGCCTCGGCGATCGACCCGCTGGCGGCCCAAGCGCTCGGTGCGGGCCAGCCAAACCGGGCCTGGTGTGCCCTAAGGCGGACGGTCCACGCTGTCACCCTCCTAAGCGTGCCGACGGTGGCCGTCACGGTCGGCGTCACCTGGCTGCTGTCTTGGGTCGGCGTTTCTCCCGAGGTGGTTGTCCGCACGCGAACGTTTCTCGTGGCGCAGATCCCCAACCAGATCGCACTGACCGTCTTCTTCGCCGCAAAGTCCTTTCTCCAGGCGCGCGGCGAAACGCGCCCCGCGCTGGTCGGCTCAGCCCTTGCCAACGTCGTGAACGTTCTCGTCTGCGCGGCGATTGTTCGCGGAGACGACTCTCTGCATGCACTGGGTCTGCCGGGGTTGGGCCTTCCCCGGCTCGGCGCAGTCGGAGCGGCGATTGCGAGTGACGTCGCGGCGCTGCTGTTGATGGGCGTTGCTCTCTTTGCGGCGCGGCCGTTCCGCGTGCCGTTTGTGGGCGACGAGGTGAGCACCACCGAGGTCCTTCGGCTCGGCATCCCCATCGGGCTGCAGTTTGCTGCGGAAATCGGTGTCTTTTCGCTCGCCGCATTGCTCGCCGCGCGGTTTGGTGACGTCGCGCTGTCGGCGCATCAGATTGCGCTCGGTCTAGCGAGCTTCACGTTCATGGGCGCGCTCGGCGTCAGCGGCGCGACGGCGGTCCGCGTCGGCCTCGCCATCGGAGCGCGCCAATCCCCCCGCCGTCCGGGCTTCGTGGGCATGGGGCTGGGCTCGGGGGCGATGATTGGTGGCGCGCTCGCGTTCGCGGCGATTCCGGGCACGGTGGTGAGCCTCTTCACGGCCGACAGCCTCGTCGTTCGGATGGCGGTGCCGCTCGTCCGCGTGGCCGCGGCTTTTCAGCTGTTCGACGGACTTCAAGTGGTGGCGGCCGGAGCGCTTCGTGGGGCAGGCGACGTGCGGCTGCCGTTCGTTGCGACCCTCGTCGCGCACTGGTGTGTAGGGCTCCCCGTTGCGATCGTCCTTGCGTTCGCCTGTCACCTGGGCGTCGTCGGGTTGTGGTTGGGCCTCACGGTCGGGCTCGTGGCGGTGGCGACCGCCCTTGCGGTTCGCTTCGCGATCCTGTCGCGAGGTTACGGCCAATCGGGCAGAAGCAACGCTTGACCGCGCCCGATCGACTCGACGTCGCCCCGCTGTCGTTTCCACCGCCCCTCAAGCGTTCGCGGTTGACGAAGCGCCACGCTCGGGTTGCAATCCGGTGGACGTGTCGCCACGACGCGCGGCGCACGCGAAGCGGAGAAATGAAGCGTGCTTCGAGAGGGCGACATTCTGGCCGGCAGGTTTCGCATCGAGAAGATATTTGTGGGGCGTGGCTGTTCGCCTCTCGTCCGCGCCTGGGACACGCTGCTCGACCAGACGGTGGCCGTTTTTTTTCCGCCCCATCGGGAGGGTGAGGACACGCTGACCCGACTGTCTCGAACGGCGAGAGCGGCTGCCGAGATCAACAGCGATCACATGCTGCGCCTTTTCCATGTGGGCACCCTGGATACGGGCGAGCCGTACAGCGTGTTGGAATGGCTCGTGGGCAACGATCTCGGTGTGTGGCTACGCCGGAAAGGGGCCCTGCCCATCACGCAGGCCGTCGACTTCGTCATCCAGGCTTGCGACGCTTTGGCGGAGGCTCATTCACGAGGAATCGTCCATCGAAACATCAAGCCGGGGTATCTATTCGTCGCCGAGCGCCCCGACGTGGAGGCGTCCGTCAAGGTTCTCGGCTGGGATCTCTCGACGACGCTGTGCTCGGCGTCCGCCAAGCAGGCACTCTCCGATGCCGATTCGCGAGCCGCCCCAACCGAGGCGACATTGAGCGGAACGCAGCTTTATGTGTCCCCGGAGCAGCTGAGGGGAAATCGGGATGCCGATGAGCGCACCGACATTTGGGCGGTCGGCATCACGCTGTGCAGGCTGGTTACGGGTCATGCTCCCTTCATGGCGAACTCGGCTGCGGGCATTGTTTCGGCGATTGTGTCGGGCAAGCGCCTGCGGGAGCGATTTCCGCGCCTGCCGGCGGGTCTCGAAGCCGCGATCCTCCAGTGTCTCGAGACGGACCGAGCGAAGCGCTATCCGAACGTGCCGGAGCTCGCAGAGGCGCTCATGGAATTCGGATCGGACCGGGCAAAGCCGCTCGTCGACCGCATTCGCACCTTGCCCCAGCGCGTTTCGTCGTGTCGGCCAGAGGATGGTGCGCACTGACGAGCGATGCGATGGGGTCGCGGACACAGCCATCGGCGTATCGGCCGCTCACGATAGTCAACGCTGGAACGCTGTCTCGTTCCCGACAAGAACGGCGAGAGCGCCTGCGCCTAACCGAGCAAGGCCAAAGACCGGCGCGGAGGTCATTGGACCGTCGAACCGGCACCCGGCCCCATACCGGCGCCTTCATCACCGCCCACTGCGATCCGCCAGATCGTCCCGTTGCCGTCCTCGCTGACGAAGAGCGCTCCGTCGTGGGCCACGGCGACCCCGACGGGGCGGGCCCACACGGCATCGTCGTCCACGACGAATCCCGTCATGAAGTCGTCATAGTCACCCGTTGGGACGCCGCCCTGCACCGGGACCGTGATCACCTTGGGCCCCGTGCGCTTGCCCCGGTTCCACGACCCGTGCAGCGCCGCGAACGCGGCACCCCGGTACCGAGGAGGAAAGGCCGTCGCTTCGTAGAAGGTCATCTGCAGCGAAGCCGAGTGAGCCTGCAGTAAGACGTCGGGCACGATCACGGCGCTGGCGAGCTCGGACCGCTCGCCCGCATGCCGCGGGTCTTCGTGATTACCGAGGTAGAACCATGGCCAGCCATAGAACCCGCCGCGACGCACGCGCGTGATGTAGTCGGGGACGAGATCATCGCCGAGCCCATCCCGCTCGTTCGTGGAGCACCAGAGCTCACCCGTCCCCGCGTGCACAGCGAGACCCACGCAGTTGCGGATGCCGTTCGCGTAGATATGCCTGTCACGGCCGTCGGGATCGAACACCAGCACATCCGCGCGGTCGCGCTCGTCGGAGTCGCCCTCGGCCACGTTGGATCCGGAGCCGACAGAGACGAACATGTGTTTGCCATCGAGAGAGAATGCCACGTCGCGTGTCCAGTGCCCTCCCTGCACGTCGGTGAGCGATGGGACGAGGGTTTGCGCTTCTCGGCGAGCGGTCATATCGCCGTTGGCAT
This sequence comes from Polyangiaceae bacterium, assembly GCA_049521295.1. Lineage (GTDB taxonomy): Bacteria > Myxococcota_A > Polyangia > Polyangiales > Polyangiaceae > Palsa-1150. The sequence goes on from JBEKOY010000032.1 coordinate 45,783, forward strand.
ACGGGAAGCGAACCACCGCATTCGTCTCGGCCACGTAGACCCACTTCGGGTCGGGGCCGGGCGGATAGAACGTGATACCGAACGGCCGGTCGAGTCCCGATGCGAAGATTGAGTCCCTCTCGACCGCGCGAACGCCATCCGCAGCGCGGAGCACGCGCACCCGGCCCGCCTGGCTCTCGGCCACGAAGAGATCGCCCGAGGGCGAAACGCGAAGCAGGCGCGGTCCCAGCAGGTCGCGCGCGAAGACGTCCACGCGGAAGCCAGGAGGCACATAGGGGTGTGCCCCCGGAGGCGGCGCGACGACGTTCGGACCGTTCTGGGCCGAGGGGGTCGCGTACGGCGGTGGCACGTCGGCTGCCGTGATGTGGCGACGCACGCCGGGTCCGTCGCCGCGGTAGTCGCCGAAGGCGGCGGCACCGACACGCAGGCCAGGGGGCGCGGGGGGATCGGCTGCGGGCGCATCGGCTGCGGGGGGCGAGGTGTCGCCGGGCGCGAGGGTGGCTAGGTAGTCGACGACGGCGCGGCGTTCGAACTCGTCCGGGATAGCCATCGGCATCGTCGTGCCCGGGACCTGCTGCGCCGGGGCGGCCAGGAAGCGATCGAGCGTTGCGCGATCCCACGTGAGCTGCGCCTCGCGCAGGGCGCGCGAGTACCCGAAAGGCATCGAGGCCGCCTTCCGCCCGAGGACGCCGCCGAGCCCGGGACCCTGTGCTGTGCGTTCTCCGGTCGAGTGGCAGAGCGCGCAGCGCTGCTCGAAGATTCGGCGACCGGATTCGGCCGCATCGTGACCCGCCGACGGGGCTTGGTCTTGGAGGCGCGCGGAGGCGACGACGGTGGCCCCGAGCAGTGCAAAGCATGCGATGGGCGCGAGGCGACGCATCAAACTACCATGACGGAACGAGCGTCGCGCACCTGGGATCCCGCCGTGTTCATGCGGCCCCCTTCCACGAGCGAGCAACAGGGCCCGAGCCAGCAGCGTTCAGCTGGATCGCTGCGGCGATGTGGGCAAGGTCGGACGTGTCGAGATCGAGCGAACCCGCGGCGATCCAGCCGTCGACTTGCTCCGGGCTGCGCGCGCCGACGATGGCCCCCGTCACGCCGGGGAACGCGAGAGTCCACGCGACCGCGACGGCCGACACCGTAACCCCGTGACGTTCTGCGATGGGTCGCAGCGCGTCGCGGAGCGCGATGTTGCGAGACAGGTTCGGCTCCGTGAATTGCGCGGAGCGACGTCGCCAGTCGTCCTCGGCCATCGCCGCGAGGCGCTTCACCGAGAACGTGTCGGTGAGCAGCCCGGACTGCATCGGGCTGTACACGATAACCCCCGTCCCGTGCGCCGCGGCCCAGGGGATCACGTCCGCGGCGGAGTCGCGCCGGACCAGGGAAAACGGTGGCTGGAGGCTGTCCACGTGGCGCACCGATTCGGTGCGTCCGAGCAACGCCACGTCGAAGTTGGACACGCCCACCGCGCGGACCTTCCCTTCTGCGACGAGCCGACCCATCTCGCGCCACGAGTCTTCGATGGGCGTGCCGATCCCATCGGGCCAGTGAAACTGGTAGAGGTCGATCCGCTCGACGCCGAGGCGCCGGAGCGAAGCCTCGACCTCGCGCCGGATCGACTTGGGGCGGAGGTCGCGCGCGGGCTCGTCGTACGGCCTCTCGGGATACGGGACCATGCCGCACTTCGTGAAGACGAATGGCCGCTCGGAGGCGGGCATCTCGCGGAGTGCGCGCCCCACGATCTCCTCGGAGTGGCCGAGGCCGTAGATGGCGGCCGTGTCGATCCAGTTCACGCCGCGGCTCACAGCGTGACGGATCGCGGCAATTGAGCTCGCGTCGTCCTGAACGCCCCATCCGTAGGCCCAGCCGGCGCCGCCGATCGCCCATGCGCCGAACCCCACCGTCGTGATTTCGAGGTCAGTCGTCCCGAGTCGTCGTTTGTTGGGTGTCATGGCATCTCCTCTTCGCAAACTCGGTGTTCGCAACGTCCGTGCCGGAAGAGTCTTTCGCCGCGGACAAGGTGCCGAGCCTGCTCGCTCAGGTTTCGGGACTCGGTGGTGCCGGTGCCCGGCCGCAGCGCAATCGAGAACGCTTCCGCACGCTCCGTGGACTCACCCCCAGCCCGGAGGGCGTCCAGCCAAGCGGTCGAGTGCCACTTCTGCACCCTCGGGCTGCGCAATCCGCACCGCACCGCTTCGCGTGCAGCGCGTCGGTACCCAGGTTACGGTTCTTGCTCGGGGTCATTGCGAAAGACAAGAAGAACTACCATGGTGTGCCGTCCGCTCGGGTCCAACGTGCGTGCCAGCAACGCGCGCCAACGTGCTGCCCGCAAAGCTTGCAGGACAACGCTATGCGGAAAGCCACCGCATGCCGCCACCGCCGCCACGGGACCGAAGTGGTGCGCGGTCCGGAGCGAGGACCCTGAAAAAATACAAGCAGCGTGCCGGGGCACGCCCCATTCAGCACGACCGAGCTCTACGAGGGGGAGGGGGAGAGGCCATCCGGGAGCAGTTCGGCGAGGCCTTCCCCCCTTGCCAGAGGGCCCGCTTCGAATCGTCATCGATCGTCCCGTCGCGTTCCACCCCGAATCTCCGAATTTCTTCTTTGGCTGCAGGGTCGCGCTCATATGGCGCACACGGAAATGGGCGAGGCTGAGGGAAAGAGCAGGCGCTTTAAGGGAGGCTGTCCGACGACGCGGCTGACGCGGCAAGAGCGGAAGCCCATCGGCTTGGTGCCCATTCGCTCGTCCGGAGCGGACGAAAGCGGTGGCCCTGGACATATCTCATTTGTGAGATAGCCCTGGAAATCGCGCGCGAACGCGCCAAGGAGGTGACGTGATGGGAATCCCGCTCAGGAAAATCGCCAAGCGATGGATGAAGGAGCCCGGCTTCAAGGAAGGCCACGACGCGCTTGAAGAGGAATTCTCGCTCGCCAGCCAATTCATTCAGGCAAGGGTTCGCGCGGGCCTCACTCAAGCCGAGGTCGCTGATCGCATGGGGACCAGTCAATCAACGGTGGCCCGGCTCGAGAGCGGCAGCGCAAAGCCAAGCCTATCGACCTTGAAGCGCTTTGCGCAGGCGACGGGGGCGCGCGTTCGAATTACTCTGGAGACCAAGTCGCGACCCAAGACCCGCTCGGACAACCGTGCCGCGTAGCATCGGGACCGGCGCCCGTCTCTACCGCGCACCCCTCGATGGCGCTATCCCGCGAGACTTGTCCTTGGCCATGTCGGCTTCGTCGCGAACCCCCCTGTTTTGCCATCGAGCCCCCCTGTTTGCACCAGGAACGCCCCGGTTTCTGCCGACGTGGGGGGAACCACTCCGCTCTCAGCTACGGACCAAGCGGAGCGCGGGCGCCGAGAACAGCGCCAGCGTTGCTTCACGCGGGCTCTTCATTCCGATGGGGCTGCATGGCGACTCCGCCAACTTGAGCGCCGCCCCCAGCAGCGACTGATCGCTGAGGTAAGCCTCGAGCATGTTCACGAAGTCGTTCATCGAGCCGAGCACGCGGCGATCGTTGGTCTTCGCGACGACGAAGTCTTGCATGCCCTCTTGTTCGGCGGCGATTCTCGCTTCATCGACATTCAACGCCCGAAGGACCTGGCCCGCTGCCTCGTCGAAACGAGGGATCATCGTCTTGTAGGGAGCCGCCGCCACCAAAACGGGCAGGAGCGTGACCCCGCTGACGCCGAGCACCACGTGCTGCCGACGCACGCTCACCACGTTCGCGTACCAATCGCCCAGGCGCGTCGTGGAGCTCGCCAATTCGCTCTCGTGGCCCGCCGTGTGCTCGACACGCTGGAGCAGTTTTCGCGTGCAGCGGAAGACCACCATGCTCGACGTCATCGGGGCCCCTATCGGGCTGGCTGCGCCAGAAACGCAAGAACCTCGCGACCGGTTCCCTTTCGAGTTCGATTCGCGCATCGCCGCAGGATGACTTTCCAACCGTTCCGCGCGTCGCAGGCCTCCCGCACGATGTCCGCCAGTTCTGCGGCGGCGAGGATCTCG
>JBEKOY010000033.1:0-49219 GCA_049521295.1 Polyangiaceae bacterium
CCCAACCGCGACCCCGACCCCGACCCCGACCGCGACCCCAACCCCGACCCCGGTCGCTCCGTCCACGGTCAGCTACGATCAATTCTCCACGATCGACATCCGCGTCGGGCAGATCACCCACTGCGTGCGCGTGCCCAAGAAGGACAGGCTGCTGCAGCTCACGGTCGATCTCGGCGAACCGTCGTCGCGTACGATCATCGCGGGTCTGGCCCTGTCGTTTCAGCCCGCCCAACTCGTCGGTCGCAAAGTGCTGGTCGTTGCAAATCTGGCGCCTCGCGATTTTGGCAAAGGACTGGTCTCCTACGGGATGGTGCTCGCGACCGGACCGAGCGAGCATCTGGTGCTCGCCGGCGTCGACGGCGAAGCGGCGCCTGGCGCCCGATTGACCTGATTGGGCGGCTTGCCCCGCCGGTTGGCCGAAACTCGGGCTTGCCGGCCCGACACGCTCCCGCGGCGGGCGCGCGAAAAGCACGGGCAGGGTGTGCGTCCGTGCCCGAGGCTCGCGGTAGCATCGGCTCGGGACTCGGGGTAGATTCTTCGAGCGTTCATGTCTGACGACGAGGACATCCTCGGTAGGGCGGAACTGCGGAGGGGGACCGTCCTGCGCGGCAAGTACCGGCTCGACCGCGTTCTGGGCATCGGAGGGATGGCGGCGGTCTACGAGGCCACGCATCGCAACCAGAAGCGGTTTGCCGTCAAGATGCTGCACCCGGAATGGACGATTCGGAGCGATGTCCGAGCCCGATTCTTGAGAGAGGGCTATCTGGCCAATACCGTGAATCACCCGGGCGTGGTCGCGGTGCTGGACGACGACGTCGCCGACGACGGTTCGGCATTCCTCGTGATGGAACTGCTCGAGGGCAAAAGCCTCGAGACGCTGGGTTCGCCTCCGGCTACGCGGCTTCCGATCGGCGAAGCACTCGACATCACGGATCAACTGCTTGATGTCCTGGGGGCGGCGCACGCCAAAGCCATAGTTCACCGTGACATCAAGCCGGCGAACCTGTTTCTGCGGACCGATGGCACCCTCAAAGTCCTCGATTTCGGCATCGCGCGTCTGCGCGAAGCGACCGCCGGTGTCCAAACGACCCGGACGGGAGCCACCCTCGGGACCCCCGCGTTCATGGCTCCCGAGCAGGCCCTTGCAGAAGGGGGCGAAATCGATGCGCGCACCGATCTATGGGCAGCGGGGGCCACGCTCTTTTGGATGCTTTCCGGCCAGTTCGTGCACGAGGGCGGAAACGCGCGACAGATCCTGATCCGAGCGGCCACCGCGCCGGCTCGTTCGTTGGCGAGCGCGATACCCGATGCGCCGGCGGCGGTCGTTGAATGGCTCGCCAAGACGCTCCAGTTCGACAAAGCGTGTCGATGGGATTCGGCCGTCGCGATGCGCCAGGCGCTCGTTCGCGTTCGTCGAGACGTGCTCGGCCTCGGTCCGCCCCCGATCTTCGCGTCGGTCATCCAAGGCCTGTCTCCAGGCGGCGTGGGTGGGCCGGTCGAATCCGTGCCGCGTGGGCCGTCGGTTCTCGTTTCGAAGCCACTCGTTCATGCGCCCGGATCCGCGCAGGCCTCGCACGCAGCGACTCACCACGACGTCGCGATGACCCCGTTGAATCCGCGGTCGCCTCGAAGGGGGCCGCGGTTATCGGCCAGGCGGGCGCTCGCGCCCGGCCGTGGGTCGGCGTGGGTGTTCGCCGCAGTGGCCGTGGTCGCCGCTTCGGGCGCCTTTGGGGCGGTCTCCGCGAACGGTCCGGTTCGCGACCCCGGGTGGGTGTCCGCGGGGCTGGTTGCGGGGCGAACCGCCGTCGCCGTTCCGCAACCGCTTGCACCCGCGCCTTCGGCGGCGAGCGCCCTGCCCCTGCGGGACGCACCCGCTTCGCCGGCCAGGCCGTTGTCGGTCGTCGCCGACGTCGCCACCGCGCGGGCCGATGGCTCGTGGACCCCGCGATCCGCGAGCGGTCCGTCCTCTGCGGGCACGACCGCAGCACCGGTGACGGCGCTTGTCGCGGCGCGGCGGCAAGCGAAGGCCGTGCCTTCCTCCAAGTCTCTGCCTTCGCCGGCAACGACGGCGGGACCCGCTGCCGCCGTCCGGGCGGCTCCACCGGCTACCACGGCGCCTCCGCGCAATCCGCTTCTGATCGAGCTTCAATAAAAAGGCGATTGTGCGAGGCGTGCGGCGGTGGATCCTTGGGATGGCCATGCTGATCGGAGCGTCGTCGCCGACCCCTCCGCTCGCATCGGCGCAGACGTCGGGCAGTCCGCTGGCTGCGACGGCCCCGTCGACGAATGGCTCGCCGTCGGTCGTTCCGTCGTCCGCTTTGCCGGCTGCGATGTCGTCGTCGATCGCGGCCCCCGTTACCCCCGTCGCATCCCCGATCGCGGCGCCCCCTCCGATCTCCGAGATCCTTTTTGGCGACGCGAAGCGCGACTACGACGCAGGGCGGCTGCTTTACGACAGCGGCGACTTTCTGGGCGCGCGATTGAAATTTGACAGCGCCTTCGAGAAGGCGCACGACCCGCGGCTGTTGTGGAACGCCGCGGCATGCGAGAGGCGATTGAGGCATTACGCGAAAGCCGTCGTTCTCGTGCATCGCTATCTCGATTCGCATTCTCCGCTCATCACCCCCGAGGCGGCCCGCACGGCACGATCCTTTCTCGACGCGGCGGAGCCGCTGACCGCGCGGCTCGACGTGCGGGCCAACGAGCCGGACGCAACGGTGGTCGTCGACGACGAGCCCGTCGGCACCGTCCCGCTTGCGCCGCAGGTTCGCGTCGATCTCGGCACCCACCGCGTCGTCGTGAAGAAGCACGATTTTCACGATTACGAGCAAACGGTGACCGTCCTCGGTTCTGCGGACGTCCGTGTGACGGCCGTCCTCCAGCCCATGGAGCACGAGGGGCGAGTCGTCATCCGTGCGGGAGCCCGTAACGCGATTGCCGTCGACGGGGTGGTCGTCGGCGGGGGAACCTGGCAGGGCCTGTTGCCGAGTGGCCCTCACTCGCTGCGCGTGACCCCCACGGGCCTGTCGACCAACTATTGGCGTCCGTTCGAGTCGCAGTTCACGGTCGTCGACGACCAGACGCGCGTCGTTGACGTCAATATCATCGACGTTCTCTCCCAGCCGAGCAAAGTCGAGGTTGCGCCGCGCAAAAAGGGGATCCCGGCGTGGGCATGGATCGTCGGGAGCATCGTCGTCGCCGCGGGCGCGAGCGTAGTGGGCTATTTCATCTACAAATCGACCGAGCCCCAGCCCGTTGGCGCGATCCCGGGGACGATCGCCACCTTCCCGGCGCAATGATGCGAGATCCGCCGCGAAGCGACCGCGACGTGGCGTGGCTCGTCGCTGGATTCACGTGCGCGATGGCCTCTGCGGGCTGCACGACGCGCAAAGATCCCCCGCCCGCGGAAGTCGTCGTGGTGGTCACGACCGACATGGCCGTGCCGGCCGACATCGACCGGATCTACCTGAGGATCACGGGCGCCGTCGACGCGAGCGAGCCCCTGGAACAGACGTACTGCCTGGAGGGCGAAAGCGCGGGCCTACCGACTGCGGACGTCGACGTCGGGCCGGCGCGGGACACAATGGCCGACGCCGGTGGTTGCGCCGCGGACTCCGGGGACGCGGGCATGAAGCGGGTGCATTTGCCGGCCACGGTGGCGCTCCTGGAGGCCGCTGCGATTCACATCGAAGGACGGCTCGGATCCAACGTGCGGGTTACGCGCGATCAACGGGTCACGCTGCCGGTCGATGGAGGGCCGACCCTGTTGGCGATGCCCCTGGACTACCTGTGCACAGTCGCCGCCGGCGGCTCGATGACGTGCCCCGACTCGACGTATACGTGCCAGGCGGGCGACTGCAGTTCGTTTCTGGTCTCGGTCGCCGGTTCGGACTTGCCCCCGTACCAAGGCCTCCCCGCCGGCGCCTGCTTCGACGTGATTTCTTGCTTCGAGCCGGGCAACATGGCGATCTATTCGCCCCAGCCGGCGCTCAACTCCGCTGCACAGTGCCAAGTCTCGCCAAACGACACGTTGTCCCTGACGGCGTTTGGAGAACCGATTGTCAACGTCGCGCTGGTCGTAAATCGTACGCTCGTCGGCAACGATTACGGTTTTTGCGCCATGGATTCGAACTGGTGTCTGATCCCGATCGATCGCGCCACCACGCAGACCAACTCGGCCGTGCTCTCCGAGCGGACCTGGTATTCGTTGGCCAACGGGGCCACGACCGATATCATTTTACCAAACCATGTCTGCGCGGATATCGGCGATGGGGGAGACGGCAAGCCGCTCCTCGGCGTCGCGATCGTGGGGGCGCAGTGCCCGTCCAAGATGGCGAGCACGTGCGCCGAGTAGAGGCGCCGCATTCCGGCCGCTTTACGGCTCTCCCCGCTTGGCCGATCGCAATCCGAGCGCTTCGATCCGGCTCGCGAGTGTGGTCCTCGCGATCCCGAGCGCGCGGGCCGCCTGGGCCACCACTCCGCCGGACTCCTGCAAGGCACGCCGGATGACCTCCTGCTCGCGCTCGTCGATTCTTGCCCTCTCGCCCTGCAGCTTCTGCCACGAGCTGCCGAGCGGGTCCTCCGGCCCTCGAAGTTCGTTTCCTTCGAGCGAGGTCGCGCCGAGGTCGCGCGCTTCGAAGTGCTCCGGGGTGAGCACGCAGGCTTCCGGATCGCGGGCGACGGCTCGCTCTCTTGCGCGCTCGACGGCGCGTTCGAGCTGGCGGATGTTGCCGGACCACTCGAAGCTCGGCGAAACCAGCAATCGGCGCAATGCCAGAGACAGTCCCCACGTTCGCTTCGGATCCACGCGGCATAGGGTGCTCTCGGCAAGCCCCGGAGCCTCCTCGCGCCGCTGCCGGAGCGGGGGGATCTCGAGAGTCACGCCCGCCAGTCGGTAGTAGAGATCCTGGCGAAAGCGTCCCTCGCGGACGGCGGCGAGCAGGTTGCCGTTGGTCGAAGCGACGATGCGCACGTTGGCTCGTTTGGGATCCGGCCGATCGTAGCCCAGAGGTCGATACGTCCCGAATTGGGTAAAGTCCAAAAGCAGCTGCTGCGCGTGCGACGTCAGGTTGAGGATCTCGTCGAGCAGCAGCGTGCCACCGTGGGCGTATTCGACGAGGCCGATCCGCCGGAAAGCGGCACCGGAATAGGCACCGCGTTCGTGGCCGAAGAGTTCGGACGTGATGGTGTTCAGGTCGTCGCTCGACCCGAGCACGGCACGCACGATGGGGCGTCGCTCGCTCGCTTCGGCGATGGCTTGAGCCAAGAGCGTCTTGCCGGTCCCCGATTCGCCGACGATGAGAATCGGCGTGTTGCTGGCGAGCGCCGATTCGAGCTCTCGGCGGATCGCCTGCATGCTGGCGGGAGCCAACAGATCCGACAGCGGCGTCGCGGGCCGCACGTCGACGCAGTGCTGCCGAGCTTCGCGCAGATGATCCCGAGCCAGGAGTCCCCGCTCGTTCTGCTCGAGGACGGCTCCGAGCACGGTCGCCGCCGATCGGAAGAACGCCGAATGCTGCGTTCCCACGAATTTGCGGATATCGCGAAAGTCCACGTAAAGCACGCCACGCGGTCCGCCGCGGGAAAAGTGCCCGAGGGGCGCAGCGAGCGCGATATGGATGCCCAGCAAGGCCGCGCTGGCCGAGCCGCGAGTCGCCAGGGGATCCCACGTGACGCAACGCCCCGATTCGAGGGCCTCGCGGACGACGGTTCGACTGACCTCTTCCCATTCGTCCGGCGACAGCGTCTTCTTTTGAGCGCGGGCATGGATGACCCGTGAGCTGCCGTCCGAGGCCGTTTGCAGAATCAGTCCCCGATCGGCGCCCAGCAGCTCGACCAGGATGTCGAGGCAGTCGTCGATGAGCGAGTCACTGTCGGCCACGCCGTAAACGCGATCCAGCAGACGTTGCAGGTACTGCCACATCGCTTCGGCATCGAGGCTCTCGCGGGTGCACAGCGGCGCGGGATTCAAAGGCGGATCAAGACGATACCATTTGGAAATGGCCGGATGACCTCCCGGCCCGTGCGACCCCGGGCCGTGCGGCCAGTCCCCAATCCGGCCCACCTTGGTCTCCATGCGTCGCACGACACCGCGGCCGGGTCCCGGGGCCTTGCCCCACCGCGCGCCGGCACGGCGACCCTTCGGAGATGACGAAGCGTCGTCGTCGCACGACGGGAGCTCGTCGTTCATTCCGCCTGGCCGGATGGGCCCAATCAGGGCGATGGGCGCCGATCCAGGGGCCGAGACGGGGCGGCGCGCGCGCCCGAGCCACGGCCTGCGGCTTGCTCTCGTGCTCATCGCAGGCCGATCGAGCCGGCCGGCCCACGTCGTGGCCCGAAGGGAGCAAAGTGTCATGAACGATCCAGGGCGGCACTCCGGTCTTCCGGACGTGCAGCCGAAGCCGGGGGCCAACCGCGCGATAGCCGCCCGCGCGTCCGATGCGCCGGCACGGCGCGCGCCCATCGCGCCCGCACCCCCCTCGGGCGTGCGCCTGTCGACGTCGAACCGGGACCGACACCGAGGCTCCGATCGCGTGGGAGACGGGGCTCTGGTCCGGGCGGCGCTGCTCGGAGATCGACGGGCGGCTCACGCCATCGTGACGCGATACGTGCCGCTCGTGCGCCGCTGCCTGGGCGCGTCGTTCAGCGGGGCCGATTTGGACGATCACGTCCAAGAGGTCTTCGCCCGCTGTTTCACGAGTCTGTCGCGACTTCGCGATCCGGATGCACTCCGAAGCTATCTCATCGGAATTGCGCTACGGTGGGCGGCATCCGAGAGGCGCCGCTGCCGGCTCCGGTGGTGGGAGAAGGTCACGGCGACCGGGGAGCTTCCCGATCTGGGCGGTGCGCCCGATGGTCCCCCCATCGAGGTGCGGCAAGTCGTGTGGCGGACGCGAGCGCTCCTCGCACGACTGCGACCCGAGAGCTGTCGCGCGCTCGAGTTGCGCTTCATGGAGGAACAGGAGCTCACCGATGTCGCGAAGATGCTGGGTGTCTCGCTCGCGACCGCAAAAAGGCAGCTGGCGACGTCCATCGTACGAGTGCGGGCCCTGGCGCAAGCCGAGCCCGTCGTCGCGGAGTACGTTCGCGGGCAGGGCGGATCCCCTCGGACCGTCCTGCGGCATCGGACGTCGAGCGGCCTGCACCGACTCCCCAGACGGTCGCACTCGGGCGGCGAGCACCGCTCAAGAGCTCAGAAGTAGCCTATGAGGCCGACGTTCGCGTCGACGAAAAGGACCGACGACGACGCAGAAACCTCTCGGCTCGACCCGTCCGCGTTGAAGGTCGTCTGAGAGTGCTCGCCCGCGATGGGGAGGTCCGCGGTGATCCCCGCGGTGATGCCGAAGTGCGGCACGAACGAGACGACGAGTTGGGGATCGAGGTCGAGCGCGAACTGATTCAGACCGAAGTGGGTTCCGTCGGCTGCCTTCGCATCGCTCGTGTAAAACGACAGGCCGCCACGAAGCCACAGCGAAAGCACGCTCGTCAGGTGCAAGACGTAGCCGGCGCGCGGTGCCACCCCAAAAACGAACATCCCGCCGTTGCCGGCGCTCGTGGTGATGGAACCTCCCCCCGCGAGGTTCGTCTTGGTCGATGTGCCGCTCCCGAGAGTCGTGTAAACGAGCGCGTCGCCTCCGACGGTGAGGTTCGGAATCAAGACGTAGTCGAGCCCCACTCGCGGCACGGTAAAGAACAGTTCCTGCGGCGCGGTCGATCCCCACATGAACGACAGGGCGGTCTGCGCGGTGGTGACCGAACCGTTGCCCGGTGGCAGATCGCTCTCCGCCGTTCGGGTGTACGACAGTAGGGGCAGCAGCCGATCGGCGCTCAGGATGAATTCTCCGCGACCCCCAAACGGCTCGCTCTGCGCGTGCGCGAGCGAAGGGATCAAAAGCAGCATGGCTCCGACGGCCGTCGGTGTTCGCATCATGAGCGGGACCTCCAAATGTTCGGGAATCTAGTCGGAAGCCCGCGCAGCCGTCGAGTTCGCGTCGATGCGATCCAGCACCAACGGACCGATCTCGAATCGCGCGTCGCCGACGACGAACGCGTCGCGGATCCGCTCGACGATGGGCTGCGCGCGCGATCGATCACGAACGCGCAAGCGCGCGAGCGGCTCGCCCCGCTCCACCCGATCGCCGGGCTTCTTGTCGACGAAAATGCCGACGCCGTGATCGACCGCTTGATCCGCGCGGGTACGACCTGCCCCCATGGCCACGGCGGCAAGTCCGATCGACAGTGCGTCGGCGCGAGTCACGTAACCGTCACGGGGCGAATCGATCGCGATTTCCTCGGGGGCTATGCCGAGTCGTAGGCGATCGCTGATCACCCTCGCGTCGCCGCCCTGCGCTTCGATCATGCGCTCGGCCACCCGCGCGGCGCGCCCGCTCGTCACCGCCTCCGATAGGCGGATCCGCGCACGCGTGTCGTCCTCGGCCACGCCCGCGAGCCGCAGCATCTCCGATCCGAGACTCATCGTGCATTCGACGACATCGGCGGGTCCCTCGCCGACCAACACGTCGAACGCTTCGCTCGTTTCGACGGCATTGCCGACCGCCGCGCCGAGCGGGGCCTCCATGTCCGTGAGAAGCGCGAGGACCCGTTTGCCGGCCCGGGTCCCGACCCGGACGAGCGCGCGGGCGAGGTCGCGTGCCGATCGCGCGTCCTTCATGAAAGCTCCACGGCCGACCTTGACGTCGAGCACGAGCGCGTCGATTCCTTCCGCGAGCTTCTTGGAGAGAATCGAAGCCACGATGAGCGGGATGCTCTCGACGGTCGCCGTGACGTCGCGGAGCGCATACATCCGCTGATCCGCCGGGGCGATCTCGGCCGTCTGACCCATCATGCAACAGCCTACCGTTCGTACGATGGTGAGGAACTCGTCGGCGGACAGCCGGGTGCGCAAGCCCGGAATGGCCTCGAGCTTGTCGAGCGTTCCACCTGTGTGACCGAGACCCCGACCGCTCACCATGGGGACCGGTACCCCGCATGCGGCCACGATCGGCGCGAGCGCGATGGAGACCTTGTCGCCGACGCCGCCGGTCGAGTGCTTGTCGACCTTGACGCCGTCGATACCGGACAGGTCCAACGTCCGGCCGCTCCGGAGCATCGCCTCGGTGAGCGCGACCGTTTCGCCGTCATCGAGACCGCGGAAGAACACCGCCATCAGCCAGGCCGACATCTGATAATCGGCGAGCTGCCCGCTCGCGAACGAGGCGACGATCGTGTCGATCTCGGCCTCCTCGAGGCGCGCGCCGTCGCGCTTCGCGGCAATCAACTCCACGAGTGTGCGCGGCCGCATTTCGGGCTAAGCCTTAGCATTGTCGGCCGCCGCGTTGCTATCGTGCGCCCGATGACGCGGCTCGTGGTGTCCCTCTTCGGCGTCGCCTTGGCAGTCGGCGGATCGTGCTCCAAAAACGATCGGTCATCGCCCCCAACCGGGATCGCGGCAACGACCGAGACCGCGGCCGCCACCCCGACCCCGGCCGCCCCCGCGACCGCGCCAACGACCGAGACTGCGGCCGCCACGCCGACCGATGCCGAAGCCGAACCCGAACCCGACACGCCTCCCGAGCCTCCCTGTGGCGACAAGCCGCTGCCTCGGTGCACGTTGCGTACGTGGATGAAGGCGCACAGCACGCCGGCCATGAATGACCACGACTTCGACGCGCTCGCGACGGTGCTCGACAAAATCGCGACGTTGGCTCCCCCCGGCTACCCCAACTGGGCGTCCATCTCGCGCGACGGCGCAAGCGCCGCGCGTGCGCTCGATCTCGAAGCGGTGCGGGCGAGCTGCCGATCGTGTCACCGCCAGTACAAGGATCGTTACAAGAAAGAGCTGCACGACCGACCCATTTGACCCGGAGGCTCGGCGCCCCATGCCCGTGCGATCGATCCCTCGACCGAAAGTGCCGCGCGTCGGCCGTCCATCCGGCCGATTCACTCAGCATCGTCGTATCGATCTGCTCCGGGAGAAGCTCGAGGTGCATACCGCCGGTCTGAGGCTCGAGGAGATTGCCGGGATGCTGCGGATGACCCCTCGCTCGGTGCGTCGTTACCTTCGAGAGCTCGCGCTGGTGACGGATCTCGAGTCCATTGCCGTGACTCCCGGCGGAGCCCACCTCTGGCGCATCAAGCCGAGCGAGCGAGGACGCACCGTGGCCCTGCGGCGAACGCAGGCCTACGCGCTGCTCGCGGCCCGTCGCGTCTTCGACGTGCTCAAGGGGTCCGCGCTGTTCGACGAGGTCGACGTGGTGTTCCGCGAGATCGAGCAGGTCGCCCATCGGCCCACGGCCCGATCGCCCATTCGAGGTGGGCGCGCCGATCCACCGGCCGATGCGCGCATTGAAGACCGGTTTGCCTACGTTCCACTCGGGGCTCACGCGTACGCCAACCGTTCCGAGGACGTCGACGAAGTGTTCCGGGCGGTCGCCGAATTGCGCGTCCTCCATTTCCGATATCGCGACCGCGTGGACGACAAAGTGTCCCAGTGGCCGCGCATGAAGACCCACCCCTACGCCCTCGTGCTCCATGGTGGCAGCGCGGCTTGCGTCGCACACGATCTCGACCGCGCGGTGACGCGCGCATTTCGGTTCGAACGGATGAGCGAGATCTCGGCCAGCGAAGACGAGCGCTTCGACTTACCGGCCGAATTCGCTCTCGCCGACTGGGTGCAGGGCGATTTCGGGATCGCGGGGGCCTCGCGAAAGCTGACGGTGCTGGTGGAGTTCGAGGCGCGCGCGGCCGAGGCGGTGCGGGCGCGCCGTGTCCATCCATCGCAGAAGCTTGCCGTCGCGGCCGACGGGCGCGTCCGGGCCTCGATCCAGGTGCCCGATTCCCCGGAAGTGCTGGAGCGCGTTCGGACATGGCTTCTCGGCTTCGGAGCCGCGGCCCGAGTCCTCGAACCGCGCGAGCTGGCCGAGGACCTCGCTCTTGAGCTGCGTAAGGCCGTCGAGAGGTACCGGGCCTAGAGCACCGAACCTGTTGGCTCCCGTGGGCTTTCTTCGGCTTCCGCGCCTCTCGCGGCGTGGCTCCTTCTCGCCCGGCTGCAGCATTCCTCGTCGCCCGCGCCTTGTGAGAGGCCAAAAGCCTGAAATCCTCGGTCCGCCAACCGGTCGGCGCTCTAGAGCACCCAACCCCGATCGGCCGCGGGCCCAGGGAGAGCTCTGCAAGTCCGGCGGTCGCCGGAGCGGAGCGCAAGGCGCCGCAAAACGCGGTACACAAAGGAGACATGTCGACGCCGTTCCCGGTCGTGCGCAAGCTGCCGCCGTTGTCGGCGAAGAAGCCTCCAGTCGATCCTTCGACGCTCGTCCATCGAGAGCTTCGGCAGGGGACGTGGTGGCACGCGATCCCCGCGTACCGTCGCGTCGACGAAGCGAGTTTTCTCGATCACGGCTGGCAAGCGAAAAACTCGATCACCAAAGTCTCCAAGCTCGTCGAAACGATCCAGGAGCTCGTTCCTTCAGGCTTCGTCTCCGACCTCGAGGACGGAATGAAGCGAGCGCCGATGAGCGTCCGCGTCAGCCCGTACATCGTCTCACTCATTGATTGGGAACATCCGTACGAGGATCCGCTCCGGATCCAATTCTTCCCGCTCGCGTCGCGGCTTTTGCCCGACCACCCCAAGCTCGGGCTCGATTCGCTTGCCGAGCAGGCGGACGCGCCGGTCGCTGGGTTGACGCATCGGTACGCCGACAAGGCTCTTTTTCTGCCGCTCGACACGTGTCCGGTCTATTGCCGCTTCTGCACCCGATCGTACGCCATCGGGCTCGACACCGATGAAGTCGAGAAAGTTCGTCTGCGGCCGAACGAAGAACGCTGGCTGCTCGCGTACCAGTACATTGCGTCTCGTCCGGAGCTCGAGGACGTCGTCATCAGCGGCGGCGACGCCTACCAGCTTCGAGCGCAGCATCTCGTCGAGATTGGCGACGCGCTTCTTGCCATCCCACACGTTCGCCGGATGCGTTTCGCGACGAAGGGACCCGCCGTGATGCCGATGAAGATCTTGACCGACGACGCGTGGGTCGACGCCCTCACGCACGTCGTCGAAAAGGGTCGACGGCTCCACAAGGACGTCGCACTGCATACGCACTTCAACAGTCCGAACGAAATGACCGGCATCACGCAGCAGGCGATGGGTCGCCTCTTCGAGCGAGGCATCGTCGTGCGCAACCAGAGCGTCCTCATTCGGGGCGTCAACGACAGCGTCGAGACGATGACCCTGCTCGTGAAGCGGCTGGGTCATCTGAACGTGCACGCCTACTACGTCTATCTGCACGACATGGTCCAAGGGGTCGAGGATCTGAGGACGAGCGTCGATACGGCGATCCACATCGAGAAGCACGTTCGCGGGGTGACGGCAGGATTCAATACGCCGACGTTTGTCGTCGATGCTCCCGGCGGTGGCGGCAAGCGCGACGCGCATTCCTACGACTACTACGATCGCGACACGGGGATCAGCGTCTACAGCGCGCCGAGCGTCAAACCCGGGCAGAGCTTCACCTACTTCGATCCGCTCCACCAGCTGGCGACGCACCAGCAACGGCGCTGGAGCGACGCCGGCGAACGGCGGGCGATGATCGAGGACGCGCTGAACAAGGCGCGCGGCCGTCTGCGCTGACGACAGGTGCGATCCATCGACGGCGTCGAGGCGGCGCGTGGGTGCGGCACGGAGAGACCCGAAGCCCCGCCGACGGGCGTCGTTGGCCTTCGGGTCGTCAGCGTGCGAGCGCCGATTCCGGAAACCCCGATCGGAGCTCGGAGTCGAGGTGGTCGGCATCTCTCGTTCGGCCGAGCAATCGCAGCGCTTTGCTTTCGATCGAAAGCTCCTCCGGGATGAGTTGGCGGCCGGGAACGGACATCGCTGCCTGCACCTCGGCCATCGCGGTGGCCCCATCGCCCCGAGTGACCGCTGCGCGGGCACGGGTGAGCAGCAAGGCCTCGCGCTCAAGCGCATCGCCGGGCCGCTCGGGTTTCATGATCGTCCGACGATCCAACGGCTTGGCGCCGGTGCCGGGCGTTTGAACCGGCGGGGCCGCACGCGCAGGGTCCGAGGTGCCCCGCAAGCTTCGACCCGGCCGAGTCACTTCGCCGGTGGGCGCGCTCGCGATGGGCGGTTCGACGAGGCGGTCGTGGTCGGCACTCGCGCACCCGGATAGCGCCGTCTCGGCGCACGTCTCCGGATGGGCACGTGCCGTGTCCCTCGCGTGATGCTCGGTCGCGGATGGCCGCAGACAGAGAAGCGTCACCGCAAACCCCACGCCGACCGCCCCTCCGATCCCCGCTCCCAAGAACAGCCATGGGGCCGAAGCCCCTGCTCCACCGCCGCCTACGCCCCCCGCGCCACTTCCGCCATTGCCGCCGCCCCCTCCGCCCGCCGTCGTCGCGGCCAACGCCTCCGAGACGGCCGACCAGACATGAGTCCGTGCCGCCGCGCTGGGCCCGTCGGCTCTCGCGGCTTCGACGAGGGATCGGTACGCCGATGCCGTGAGCTCGTTCATCGCTCGCCCCCTCGACGCGCGAGACCCTGCTCGAACTCGGCACGCGCGACGCGCAACCTCGAGTAAACCGTATTCAGTGGAATCCCGACGATCTCGGCGATCTCGGGGGCCGTCATCTCCTCGATCTCGTGGAGCACGAAAACGGCGCGGCGCCCCATGTCGATCATGGCGAGCGCTCGGTCGAGCTCGCGGAGCGCCTCGCGTCGAGCCAGGGCGTCGGCCTGCCCCGGTTCGACCGCCTCTTGATCCACGGCCGTGCCGCCATCGGGGATCTCGGGGTGCCGACGCCGGTGGCGGCGCGCCCCACTCGCGACACGGAGCACGATTTGAAATAGCCAGGCACGCGGCCCGTGACCTCGGTCTGCGAACTCTTCGAACCGACGGTGGGCCACGACGAACACATCTTGGGTGGCGTCGTCGGCCTCGGCCTCGTGCACGCCGAGTCGACGCAGGTTGCGCCACACGAAGTCGACGTGCAGGTCGTAGAGGGTGCGAAAGCTGCGCGCGCGCTCGTCGGTCGACGTCGAGATGGCGATGCCCCTCAACGTCGGCCGCGACTCGCGCACGGCGGGGATGCACGGCCCCAAGGCCATGCGTTCAGCGCCGGCGTTCGCCTCGGTGACCGTCACCGCACCCTCCACGACAGGGCGACTTCGATCCGTGCCGCGAACCACGGCACGTTCACCCGCGACGACGCCGGTTGCTCGAAACCACTGCGGATGGCATTGATTTCCGCGACGCCGCGCAGCAGCACGGAAAGCCGGTTTCCGAGTTCGCCTCGCAGGTCAATGCTCGGACCGATCGCGAGCTGCGGCAGGGTCGTCGGGCTTGCTGGGACGGCGGAGCCGGTGGAACCGCTCGGTGGCCCGGCGAAGTGGGTGAATCCCGCTTCGGCTCCGCCGCACAGATCGAGTTGGAGTCCGCGATCGCGGTCGTAGAGCCCGGGTAGCCTCGAACAGCCGTCGACGCGCGCCGCCGCCCACGTCGCGTTGCCGGATCCGCCGAGAGGGGTGAGCGACTCCCCGACGACGAGCGCAGGCCGGACCACGAACGCCGCCGTCGTCTCGATGACCAGAGACGGCGTGATGCCAAGCATCGCGTTGGCCCCGGTGCCGGTCATCAGCAGCGTGCCGAGACCGATCTCCAAAGCCTGCGCCTCCTCGCGCAGCCCGCCAACGCCGTCGGGCGGTGCCGCGTCAGGGTGGGGGGCCTTCGATCCGGCAGAAGGTCGTGCGATCGTGGGCGACGGTGCCGTCTCCGTGAGGAGGGCATTCGACGTCTCGGACGTCGAGATGGGCCAAGGCCCGGGACGTGGATGCTCGCGCTCGAGATCGAGGACGAGAGACGCCCATACGCCCATCGCTTGGACGAGGCCGTCGCAGTCGCCTGCCGCGCCAGCCAGCGTCCGGTGAGCGATCGGGCGCCCGGTCTCGTCGGATATGTCGCCCTGCGCGTCGAGGGCTTGCGGCGCGGGTTCCTCGACGCGAATGGTCACAACCCACCCGCGTGAAGGAGCGCGCGTGCCGGCGAGGGCCCGGTCGAGCCGTGCATGGGTGCGCTCGGCGCTCGGGCACGACTCCCGACCTTCGAAGACGATCCGGGGCATTTCGGCGGCTTCGTTCACGGGTGGTTCCCTGGTCATGGCCGGCTCCGCCGGGAACCGTCACGTCAAAATTCATCGCCGGCCGGCATGCCGGTTTAACTCGATCGGCTGTGCACGGTCGTCGACCCCCACAGCTTGTCTCCGTCTCGGCGCATGTGCTACGCGCCTCCGATTCAATGGAAGGCCTCCTCGCCCGACTCGAGCGGCGCTTCGGCCGTTTTGCCGTTCCCCACCTCATCCGGTTCGTTGTGGGCGGGATGGCGATGGTCTGGGTGTTGTCCCAGCTGCGCGCCGATTTTCAGCTTCACCTGACGCTCGACCTCGACGCGGTTCGGCACGGCGAGGTGTGGCGGCTGATCACGTTCGTATTTCTCCCGCCGCCGTCCTCTTCCCTCTGGATTCTCGTCAACCTTTACTTTACCTGGTGGGTCGGCTCGAGCCTCGAGCAGAACTGGGGCGCATTCAAGTTCAACGTGTATTACGCGCTCGGGGTGGTCGCGACGATCGGCGCCGCGGCTCTCGCCGGGCCGATGACCAACGTCTGGCTCGATGGCTCCCTCTTTCTCGCCTTCGCCACTGTATTCCCGGACGTCCAGATTCTTCTGCTTTTCGTCATTCCCGTTCGGGTTAAGTGGCTGGGCATCGCGGCCGCCGCGGCGTTTGCCTACTTCTTTGCCGTGGGCGACTGGAACACGCGCGCTGCGATCGTCGCATCGCTGGCGGCGTATGCCGTTTATTTCAGCGATCACTGGTCGAACTTGGCCCGGCAGCGACGGGTCGTGGTCCGGCAGCAGGTTCGCCGCGCGCAAGTCGAATCATCGAGCGCGCCGGTGTTCGGCCAGCGGACGTGCGCGATTTGCGGTGCGCGCGAGGCGGACGGGGTCGACGTTCGCGTGTGCTCGTGCGAGAAGTGCGGAGGCAAGCCGCGCTCGCTTTGCTTGACGCACGCGCGAAGCCACTGATCGGGCCCCTCAGCTTGCGGGTGAACGCGTCGCCCGTCACCACCCTGACCGCGTTCTTCGCGGAGCCGACCGTATTCGGACGCCGGCCCATGCGTGGGATTCGTCCGGTCGTCCGGGACCCGGTCCCCCGAACTCGCGAATGACGATGGTGTGCATGGGTCTGGGCACTCCGAAGGAGTATGATTCGGACGCCGCCCGATGCGAGTGACTCGTCCGGTCGTCCGAAACTACACGTGGCCTTACCGACGGCAAGCGGCCGCATGGGTGCATGCGGGCGGGCACGCGCTCGTATGGAGGGAGCCCCGGCGAGCACGGCTCGTCTTTCAGAGACCGAACGATCGCGATGAGTTCGACCTGGGCTGGTGGTCGGTGCTGGATTTGGGACGCTCCGACTACCGCGTCGCGCGAAGTGGCGCTTTCGCGGGCATGGGGTACGTGCGCGTTCCTCACGACTGCTATTCGATCGTTCGCGATCGGGTCGTCCGGGACTCCGTCCACGAAGAGCCGACGCGCCAGATCGATCTCGACTGCCTGGCCTGTGGCGCTTGCTGCAGGGACAACCGAGTCGAGCTTGCCGATGAGGACATCGCGCGGTTCGAGGATGCGGGACGAGGCGAACTCGCAAAGCCTCCCTACGCTCGCCGGGACGACGGTCGGATGGTCCTCGTTCTCCGAAAAGACAAGAATTGTTCACACCTCGGAAGCGACAACCGGTGTGGGGTGTATGCCTTTCGTCCGGACGCCTGCCGCACGTTTCCACCGGGCAGCGAATGTTGTCTCTCGTCGCGCGAAGAAGAGATGGGCCTGGTCGACGGCGTCCGGTCGTGACCCGTGCCCCTTTGTAACGACCCCCTTCGATCGGTACGGGCCGGACGCGCCATCCGCCCCGCTGACGCCACGCGATCCGAGGTCGGGGTCGGGGTCTGGGTCGGGGGGTTATCGAGGTCGGGATAGTCGGGGTCGAGGTAGTCGGGGTCGAGGTCGGGGTCGAGGTCGGGATCGGGGTAGTAGGGGTCGAGGTCGAGGTCGGGGTAGTCGGGATCGAGGTCGAGGTCGGGGTTGTATCGAGGTCGAGGTCGGGGTAGTCGGGATCGGGGTCGGGGTTAGGGCTAAGGTCGCGATTTGCGCGGGGGGCCGAACGCGCCCGCCGTGCGATCCGGGCCGTGTTCGCTGGCTAGGGATCCGGCTTTCGACTCGCGCCAGGCGCCGACGGCTCGGCCGACAAAAAAGCCTGCAGACCCTCCTTCGCGTAGGGCACCGTCATCGGATCCTCGACGGCCGCCGCGACAGCGGCGCGCGCGGCCGGGTCCGTGAGCCCGAGCAGTGCTTTTCCGATGCTCACGACGGCGGCCGATACGTCGTCGTCTTCCGCACTGGCGCGATACATCGCGAAAAACTGCCTCATTGCCGGCAGCTCCTTGGCCCCGCCGATGACGGCGAGTGCGGCAGCGGCTCTACGGACATCGTCCTCCGAATCGGCCGGGTCGAGCAAGTGCGACGCGAGGAGCGAGGCCGCGGGCGTCTCGTGCATCGCGGCCAGGGCATCGGCGATGGGTCCCACCGGGGGGGCTCGCAGGACGTCCTTCAAGAAGTCGTAGTGACGTTCGAGCGCAGCCTCCATGAAGCTCGCCCCGTTGCGGCGCTTGGCGAGATCGGCCCGTCCCTCGGCGAGCAGGTCGGGGCCCGTGCGTGGGTCGCTCGCGAGGTCGACGAGCGTCTGGGTCACCGAGGGGTCGCTGGATTTCACGAGTTCGCGGAGCAAGAACCGTTGCGCACTGGCGATCATGGGATCATCGAGCCGCACGGCGGCCTCGATCTGAGCGATGAGCGACTGCCCGCCGGGCGCTGCCCGGACGTGGAGTGCGTCGACGTTGACCACGCACGCGCGGATCGGCTGTCCCAAAGCCGCTTCCGTCTCGAGGGTGCCCGCCGTCGCGTCCAACGCGACGACGTTTCCGCCTTCGTCGCAGAGGACGATGCCGCCGGGCGCGGCGGCGCCCCCCAGAAAATCGGCGCTGTGGACATGGACCCACGCGAGCTTCGCGCCTCTCGCGTCGAACCCCATCGCGACGCGGAAGTACGTGGCGTAGTAGCGGCCGTCCTCGATCGTGGCGCCGCCGTCGGTCGGGCTCGGCCGCGCATACAGACGGACCTTGTCGGTGGCGTTTGCCGCTGCGGGCAGGGGGGTCGCCCCGGGTGGCATCAGCTTCGGCGTTCCCGGCAGGTCACGATAGGGCACGGTGACGGTCGACGCCTTGTCTTCCGACGCGTGCGCGATCCGCTCGTCGAACCGCGTGAATGCGAGCTCACCGAACCAGAGTGAGCCCGCGGCGGTCCAAGCGCGGCTGGTCTCCTCGCGGAGGGTTACGCGTGCGGTCTCGTCGCCGCTCCACAGATCGATCGCCGACACGTATTCCCCCGCCCACGGAACGAACGCGACGCGATGGACCAACGCAGGGCCGCCGAGGGCCTTTTCCGTCTCGATCTCGCGGATGAGCTCTCCGTCGCGCTTGACTCCGAGAAGGACGCTTCCGAGGCCGCCGAACTTCTGGAAGGTGAGGACCGTGACGTCGCCATCGTCCCCGGCACCGACGAGCGCGAGACCGGTCGTCTTTCGACGCCACATCACCTCCCCGGTCGACGCGACGAGCGCGAACGCTTCGCCGCCACCGGACCCCACCACGACGTTGCCCGTGGCCACCGGCCGCGCGTCGAGTGGATGCGCAAACGCCCAACGGACTCCGCTCCGGTCGCCGGACAGGGGAACGCCGATGAGCGTGTCGCCCTGCGCGCTGACGCCGACGACGACGTCCGCCGCTGCGGGGATCGGCGAGCCGCCGATTTGCCGAAAGACCCGCTCGATCGAGTTGCCGTGGTCGTCTTCCCATTGCGTCGAAAACAGGTGCAGTTGCCCTTGCGCGCCGCCGCACGCACCGACAGCGAGCAGCGCCCATGCGAACGTCGCTCGCCTCACGGCGCTGTCCCCGGGCCGCCGGCTCCCGGCGAGCCCGTCGTGGCGAGGACGGCCTGATCGATCGCCTTTTTGACGCGGCGCGATCCGGCCTTCGGCCACACCGATTGAATCCCCTGCAAGAACTGATTGGCTTCGCCGGTCCCGAGTTCGCGGACGCGTCCGACGATTTTGATCTTCAAGTCGTCGCTCACTTCGGCGGGCGGACGGATCAGGACTTCGTTCAGGCCGCGGGTCACGACGCTGAACGGCAAACTACCGAGTTTGCCCGCGAGTCGCTCGCAGTCGGCCCCGGCGCACACGGCGCCGATGGACGACGACGCCTCGAACACCTTGTGGTCGAGCGCCGTGAACAGTTGTGCGACCGCGTCGCGCACCCTCATGTTTCCGAGCCCCGTCGCCGCGAGCCCGCGAACCGCCTCGTCCGAATCCGAGAGCGCCGTTTCGAGCGTTCTCGCAGCCCCTGGGCCCCGCGTTTTTGCGAGCGCCTCCACCGCGGCCCGCCGCACGACGGCGTTGCGGTGGCGCGTGTACCACGCGATCGTGTCGCTTGCCGTGTCGCTCTCGGTGTCCCCCAAAGTCTCGAGCGCGGCTTTGGTGAGCGCCGCCGGTAAACCTCGGCGCAACAAATCGACGATGGCCGGGATCGCGACGACTCCGCCGCGTCCTTCGAGGCGCAAGTCGTCGAGCGCAGTCTTAATCTGGCGGTTGTCGCCGCTCGCCAGACGCCTCGACCAGTCGGTCGGCTGCGCCACGGTGGCGGCCGTCGAGGCCCCCGGCGCGCCGCCCTCGGCGGCCTTCTGTGCGCCGGCCGGTCGCGCCCACGACAGAGCGACGGCGGCTCCCAGCCAAGCCGCGAAACCCGGCACTCGCATGATCGCGATATTCGCGCCCGACGATGCCCCATGTAAAGGATTACCCTACCGTCTCCGAGGCCGGCCAGCGGCCGATCAGGCGCCCTGTCATCGGAAGGCGGGAAGGCGGGCCGATCCATGAATCTAGAGCAACGAACATGGGCTCCCGTCGGTTTTCTCCCGCTTTCCCGCCTCTCGCGGCGTTGCTCCTCCACACCATGCTGCGGCATTCCCCGTCGCCCGCGCCCTGGGAGAGGCCAAAAGCCTTGAAACCCTCGGCCCGCCAACATGTTTGGCGCCCCAGACCCGCGCCATCGGTGCCAATTCACGGCGCACTTGCTCAGGTGTTGCCGGATCGCCATTCGCGTGGGGTCACGATGCCGCTGTGCAACCGGGCTCCCGTGGGACACGACGGCCTGTCGCGGCCGTCGTCGTCCCAGCGGCTGGAGCGACGCTCCCGCCGCCGTTCGCGGGGGTCGATGGGCGGACAACGTTACGATGGATCGTCGGGGCCCTCGTCGTCCTAGCGGCGGGAGCACTGCTTGCGCAGACGTTCGGGGGGGTCGACTGGCGGATCACCGCGCGCGCCATTCAGGCCATCGGTCCTGTCGTTTCCATCGCGTTCGTGCCCTTTCTCGGCGCGATGGTTCTCGACGCGTGGGGCCTTCAGGTCTTGCTCGCGGCGCTCGGTCGGTCCGTTTCCCTGACTCGCCTGCTGCCGATTCGAGTGGGCACCGAAGCGATTCATGTCACCTCCCCGGCGGGGTTTCTCGTGGCCGACTCGGCGACGGCGTCGCTGCTCGATGCGCGCTGCGGAGTACCCCTGCCGGAAGGGTTGATACTGGTCGTCGCGCGCAAGTGGCTCGTCATGCGAGGGCACTTTCTTTACATCGTGATGGGCGTCGCTTTGGGGGGAGCCGCGCTGGCGGCTGTGTCCCGTCGCCACTGCGGCGGCCCGTGGCTTCCGTGGGCGGTCGGCGTGTCGGCGCTGGCTCCGCTCATGATGTCGACCGGCATGGGCTTGGGGTTCCGCGATCGTCCGGCGCTCGCTCGCATCCAGTCCGCGGTGGCGAAGACCGGGTGGACTTGGCTGCGCAATCGAGCCGTCCGGTGGCGCGACGGAGCGGCGATCCTCGACGCCCGCTTGGCCCGAATCGGCGCCGCGCGCCGAGCCACCACCCTTGCGGCGGCGGCTTTCTTCGGTTGTTGGCTCCTCGAGTCCGTGGACACCGCCATCGTGCTCCGACTCGTCGGCGGCCCGCTCGATTGGTCGTGCGCAGTGGCTGCCGAAGTGGGCATTTCGATGATCCGGTCGGTCGGAAACGTCGCGCCGGCTGGGCTTGGGATGCAGGACGCGGGCTACGTCACCGTTTTTCGAGCGATGGGATTGAGCCCGGAGGGTGCGGCTGCGTTCGTCGTCATCAAGCGTGCCAAGGAGCTCCTCTGGATTGCGACGGGGTACGCTCTTCTCGCCGTTCTAAGGCGCCGACGAAGCCCTTCCGCGGTTTGCGATCCCCTTGGCGGCGGCGAAAGTGCGCCGGCCGTTCGCAGTCCGGTCCCTCAAGGCATCGGGTGACGTCGAACGGGTTGCAGCGCATCCACGATTCGCTCGGGCATGCGGAGGGCACGCGGTCGCCGCGCGTACCCATGGCCACGCTGCGAAAGTGGGCGCCTCGCGAAAAGCTCGTTGGCGCGCAGGCCGGCTTCAACGCGGCTCTTGCGGACTAGGAGACGCGGCTCTGAGGATCGCGAAAACCGCGCGGTGTCTCCTGCTCGTCCTCTTCGACGATGATTTCAGTCGAGCCTCGACGCGCCAGTCGGCCGTGGCTGGGGACGACGAACACGCCCGATTCCCGTGGCTCCGCCTTTGTCGGTCTCGCCGGTCGCGTCTGTTTCCCCTTGATCTTCATGGGCTTCCTCCGTCGATAAAGAAGTAGGATGGCACGCCTCGCCCATCGGCCGGATTGGGTCAACGCAATGTCACCAAAAGTTTTCACGATTGTCGCGCAGAAACGGGCTTCGAGCTCAAGCATGGATCGAGCTTGAGCGCGGGGTTGAACCGCAGCCACGCCCCTCGCTCGAGCGCGGGTTGAACCGCAGCCACGCCCCTCGCTCGAGCGCGGGGTTGAACCGCAGCCACGCCCCTCGCTCGAGCGCGGGGTTGAACCGCGCTGAGCGCATCACGCTCGAGCATCGAGCTCGAGAACGCGGCGGCGATCCACCATCGAGTGCCTCGAGTTCGATCGCGGCGCGCCCCGCAGTCGAGCGGCGTGGTCGGGGTCCGAGCCGCCCGAAGGTCCGCGCCCAGGACGGCGGCGCGAAGCCTGGAGGCTGCGGCAGTGTGCTGCGTGACGGAAACGTCACGTGGTCGGCGCACGGGCTTCGCACGCGCCGTCGACGCTGCCGGGCGTGGCGCGCGTGCTCCTCATCGAAGACGAAGCCGACCTGCGAGAGATCCTCGAGTACAATCTCACGCAAGCGGGCCACCGGCCATACGCCGCCGCCACCGGCGAGGCCGGTCTGAAGTTGGCCCAGGAAATACGTCCCGAAGTCGTCTTGCTCGACTTGATGCTCCCCGACGTGTCCGGAACGAATGTCGCGAAAGCGCTCCGTCGTGAGCCGGAGACGCAACTCGTGCCGATCATCATGGTGACGGCCAAAGCGCAGGAAATTGATCGCATCGTGGGCTTCGAGCTCGGCGCCGACGACTATGTCGTCAAGCCGTTTAGCGTGCGCGAACTCATGCTGCGCGTCGATGCCGTTTTGCGCCGAGGACGCGCCCCGGAGCAGCGAGTCATCGAGGTCGGCGAGCTTCGAGTCGAACGCGACGCGCATCGCGTCTCCGTCAACGGCGAAGAGGTGCAGCTCACGGCACTCGAGTTCAAGCTCCTCGTGACGCTCACCGACCGGCGCGATCGCGTTCAAGCTCGCGGAACCCTTCTGAGCGATGTCTGGGCCCTCCATTCCGACATCGCGTCGCGCACCGTCGACACGCACGTGAAGCGTTTGCGCGACAAGCTCGGTACTGCGGGTCGCTTCATCGAGACAGTCCGCGGCGTGGGCTACCGATTCAGCGAGAACCCGACGCCGGAAGAGTAGCTTCGCCGTTCGGCCGATTAGCCGGTCGCGCGACTCTTCTTGGGGCCGGCCTTCGACTTGTCGGCATGAGCGGTTTGCGCCTTCGCGGGTCCGGGCTTGTTGGCCACTTGGATCGACTTCGTGAGAAGCTCCGCCAGGTCGATGACTTGCGCCCCGGTTGCGCCCCCTCCGGTCGCCGGCGCTTCGGTAGCCGTGTCACGCGCGACTTCGCCCGCCTCGACCTTTTCGTCGACGGCTGCGAGCACCGCGCTCCGATACTCGTCCGGGTGTTTGGCCGGATCGAAGGGACCGGAGAGCTCTTCGACCAAGTGAAGAGCGAGCTGGGTCTCGCGCGGGGTCGCCGGCTTGCTCTCGCCCGGCGCGATCTCGTCGGCGGGTACGAGCTCCTCGGCGAAACGCATCATGTCGAGCGAAAACAGGCGCCCACGCGGTCGGAGAAGCGCCAGGCGCGTGCGCGTTCGTAGCTTCACCTTCGACAGGGCCACCTTCTTGGTGTCCTCGAGCACCGCGCGCAAAAGCTCGAAGCCGCGCACGTTTTTGCTGCCGGGACCAACCCAGTAGCTCTTTTCGACATAGGCGAGGTCCACCTCGAGCGGGTCGACGAACTCGACGATTTCGATCGCGCCGCCGCCATCCTCGCCGTCGAGCTTGGCAAGCTCCTCGCGGCTGAAGAGCGCATACTCGCCTTTGGAGACTTCGTATCCCTTGCCGATCTCGTCCCACGGGAGATCGCGGTTGCACTTGGGGCAGCGGCGCACCATCGTGATGCGCGTCCCGCATTCCTTGTGCAGCTGGTGAAACTGCGGCGTCAGGTCCTTGGTGGCCGTGTAGAGCTTGGCCGGAATCGTGACGAGCCCAAATGTGACTTCACCAGACCAGAATGATCGCATCGGCGAATCTCTCCTCGCGCCAAGCGTGACCGTATGGCGATGACAAGCAAACGCACAATTCGCAAGTCCGGCACTGAAATAATGAACAGTCCGGGCGATCGCTTGGCCACGTATCGCGCCAAGAGGCGATTCGACGTCACGCCCGAGCCCGGACCCCGATCGTCGCAGAGGAGCGAGAGGTCGGAAAAGAAAACGTCGTCCGATCGCACCGTCGGGTCGCCGCGACCTTCCGCCGCTTTGGCGTTCGTCGTCCAGAAGCACGACGCGCGGCGCCTGCACTACGATCTGCGTTTGGAGATCGACGGCGCAATGGTCAGCTGGGCGGTGCCCAAGGGGCCGAGCTTCGATCCGAAGGTTCGTCGGCTCGCGGTTCAGACCGAGGATCACCCGATGGCCTACAACGCTTTCGAGGGGCGAATCCCGGACGGCGAATACGGCGCAGGCGACGTTCTCATCTGGGACCGAGGCACCTACGAGACCGTGCCGCCGGGAGCGGAGCGCGCGATGCTGACCAAGGGGCATCTGCATGTCACCTTGTTCGGAGACAAGCTCGCCGGACAATGGCACCTGGTTCGGACGGACCGGCGCAGTGGCGACGACGGAGAAGGCGGCGGTGGCAAGGCGCAGTGGCTTTGGTTCAAGGCCAACGACGCGGCCGCCGACGCCCACTACGACATCGTGGCTCTGCGACCGGAGTCGGTCGTCAGCGGCCGCCTCGCCACGCGCGGTCCACGCCGCGTCGGACCGTCGGAGATCGGCGAGAGCGCGCAAGCTCTATGGGCTGCCGTCGGCGGCGTGGCGTTGGCGAAAGCGGTCGCGTCGATTGCGAACCCCGAGGATTGGCACTTCGAGATCAAGTACGACGGTTATCGGCTTCTGGCGTGCAAAGCCGGAGGCGAAGTCCGGCTCTACACGCGGCGCGGTCACGACTGGACGGACCGCTTTGCCCTCATCGCCCAAGCCGTCGCCAAACTCGCGGTGCGCGAGTGCGTGCTCGACGGGGAGGCGTGCGTTGTGGACGACCAGGGGCGGCCGTCGTTCGAGAAACTCCAGGGGTGGCTCGCCGGACGCTCGGCAAGCGCCTCGATCGTGTACGCGGTCTTCGACCTCTTGTGGCTCGATGGGCGAGATCGGCGGTCCGATCCCATCGAGGCGCGCAGGGAGCTGCTCGCGCGGCTCGTCGAGGGTCAAGCGTTGCCGCTGACGCTCTCCCGCAGCGTCGAAGGCAACGTCCCGGAGCTGTTGCAAGCCGCTCGGCGCGCGGGTCTCGAAGGACTCGTCGCAAAGAAGAAAGGCTCTCCGTACGCATCCGGGCGAGCGGGCACGTGGCTCAAGCTCCGGTTCGATCGACGGCAAGATTGCGCCATCGGCGGATACATCCCCCTGGCGGGCACGGACGACGAGGTCGGAGCCTTGCTGCTGGCGGTCGCCGAAGGCGGCAAATTGGTCTTCGCGGGCCGTGTCGGCACGGGTTTCGATGCGCAAACTCGGCGCGACCTCGCTCGACGCCTCGACGAGCGGCGCAAAGATGGCGTGTCCGTCGACGGGGCTCCTGCGATCAAGGGCGCGCATTGGGTCGAACCGACGCTCGTCTGCGAGTGCGCGTTCACCGAGTGGACGCGCGACGGCGCGATGCGGCACCCGCGCTTTCTCATCGTGCGGCAAGACAAGACTCCCTTCGAATGCGTCCGTGAAGGGCCATCGGTCGGCAACACCGATGAGTCGTTGTCCGCGGCGTCTCAGGCCGCCGATCCGATCCCCGAATCGGAGTCCTCCGCGCCGCCCGTACGGCAAGCTTTGTCGCAAGCACCCGCAGAGGGCGCGCGGTCGGGACTCGCTCCGCGTGGAAACGAGCCGAGGCTGGCCAATGCGACCAAAGTCCTTTTCCCGAGAGACGGGCTCACGAAGCGCGACGTCTGGGACTATTACACGACGATCGCACGGTTCATGGTTCCGCACCTGGCGGGTCGGCCGCTGACGCTGCAGCGTTATCCGAATGGGATCGACGGCGAAGAATGGTACCAGCAGAACGTGCCGGACAAGGCTCCGGCCTTCGTGCGTCTCGTCGACGTGGGCCCACGCCACGATGCCAAGAAGCGAATCGTCTGCGACAACGTCGAGACGCTTCAATGGCTTGCGAATCTCGCCGCGCTGACGATTCACCAATGGTGCAGCCACGTGCCGCCGGTCGTCACGACGCGCGCGGCGATCGATCGGGCCCTCGCGCAGCCCGACTACGTCGTGCTGGATCTCGATCCGGGAGACGGGCCGTGGGCGCACCTGGTCGAGGTCGCGCGCGCCTTACGGACCTTGCTCGAAGCGCTCAAGCTCGAGAGTTACGTCAAGACGAGCGGCAAGCGTGGAGTGCACGTCGTCGTGCCCATCGCACCGGGGCCGACGCACGCGCAGGCCACCCGCTTCGCGGAGCAGGTCGCTCGTGCCGTGTCGAAGGTGCTACCGAAGATCGCGACGGTCGAGCGGATGAAGGCCAAACGGCGAGGCAAGCTCTACGTCGACTACGGCCAGAACGGGGAGGGTCGCACGGTGGTCGCGCCGTATTCGATTCGCGCGCGCGACGGCGCCATCGTGTCGACGCCGATCGAATGGGACGAACTCGACGAAGCGCTCGATCCCACCCGATTCGACATCCGCACGGTGATGGCGCGAGTCGTCGAGCGGGGCGATCCGTTTGCGGGCGCCTTGAGGCGAACCCAGACGTTGCCGCACGTCTGACGAGTCCCACTCGCAGTTGCTTACCGGTTCCAAAGCTTAGACATCGTCCGCCGATTGTGATCAAAGGGTGAGCGTGCCCCTTTCCTTGCCGAGTTTCCAATACGCCCCGCGACGCGCGGCGTGCCTACCCTGTGTGCGACTGTTTGCCGATCACGTCGTCCTTACGAGCACCCGGGGGCTCGCCTGCGAAGTGAGCGAGCCGCTCGTGCCTCTTGTCGAGTTGACCTTCGACTACGGCGGCACTCGCGTTCGGGCGGGTGACGAGCGAACCAGGGTATTTCGCGCGGGCGCCGGGGCGCTCGAGACCATCGAACGGGACCTCGTTTCGGAGGGCGAGGCGAGGCGTGTGCTCGAGTCCCTCGGCGCGGTCGAGCTGCTCTGCGTCGACACGATCGCGCCACCGACCGGATGCGAAGCGGATTACGTCGTGCGCGCGGATGCCGATGAGCATTCTTTTTGCGCATTTACGTCGCGCGCGCTCGATCGCTTTCGGGTTCTCGGTTGGCGGGTCGACGTCGATCCGCTGTATCCATTCCGTGTCGTCGAGACCGAGACCGCGTGGTACGCGCGGATCGAGCCGTGCGCGGGCGCGACGGATTGGTTCGGGCTCGAGCTCGGCGTCGAAGTCGAGGGGGCCAGGATCGACTTGCTGCCCTTGCTTCTCGACCTGCTCGATCGGCTCGATTCCGAGGGGGGGCTTGGCGCCCTGGCCGTGTCGTGCCGGCCCGTGTGGGCGCTTCGTGTCACCGACACGCATCACGTGTCGGTTCCCGCGGATCGGCTGAGCGCCCTTCTGCGCGTCGTGGCGGAGCTCTATCAAGGTCAGCGCGGTCGGGGTGCCGCGTTTCCGCAAGTGCGCATCAGCGCTCTGCTCGCCCTCGACGACGCCTTCCGGGATGACACGCGCATCGAATGGGACGGTCCCGCCCGCGTCACGTCGAGAATCCGCGCGCCCCGAGTGCCGCCCCCGCCGTTCTCGGCCCCGATCGGGCTGCGGGCGACCCTGCGGCCGTATCAGGCGGAAGGCGTGGCGTTCCTCCAGCGCCTGCGAGACGATGGAACCGGTGGCGTTCTTGCCGACGAAATGGGCCTTGGAAAGACGCTACAGACCATCGCGCACGTGTGCACTGAGCGCGAAGGGGGACGGCTCGACGCCCCCGTTCTCGTCGTCGCTCCGACCACCTTGATCGGCAACTGGGCGCGTGAACTCGCGAAGTTCGCACCCGATCTCGTCGTCGTCATTTTGCACGGTGCCGACCGCGGTGCGCGCTGGTCGGCGGTCGCCGGCGCGCACGTCGTGATCACCACGTATTCGGTCCTCGTTCGCGACGAGGATCGGTTCGCGCAAACGCGCTTTCATCTGGTCGTGCTCGACGAGGCGCAAGCCATCAAGAACGCTCGCAGTCTCGCCCGCCGGGCGCTCGAGCGCATACCGGCCGGGAGCCGTCTTTGCCTGACGGGAACGCCCGTCGAAAACCATCTCGGCGAGTTGTGGTCCATCTTCGATTGGCTCGTTCCAGGCCTCCTCGGCGACGAGCTCGCATTCCGCCGATTCTGGCGGCAACCCATCGAAGCGCGCGGCGACGCCGAGCGCTTCGCGGCGCTTCGAGAGATCATCGCTCCGCGGGTCCTGCGCCGGCTGAAGAAAGACGTCGCGCCTGAGCTCCCTCCGAAGACGGAGCTTGCCGCGCCCGTCGAGATTGCCGGCAGTCAGCGCGACTTGTACGAGGCGATTCGAGTGGCGGCCCATGCGGACGTGCGGCGGGCGATCCGCGCCAAGGGTCTCGCTGGCTCCACCATCGCCATCCTCGGCGCGCTCACGAAGCTTCGGCAGATTTGCTGCGATCCGCGGCTTCTCGAGATGGACGCGGCGCGAGGCGTGCGAGACTCCGCCAAGCTGAAGGCGCTCATGGCTCTTTTGGCCGAGCAGCTCGCGGGCGGTCATCGCGTTCTCGTGTTCTCTCAATTTGCGAGCATGCTGGCTCTCGTCGGCGAAGCGCTATCGTCGGCCGCTACCCCACACTTGATGCTCACGGGGGCTACGCGGGACCGCCAGCGAGTCGTGGACGCTTTTGAGGGAGGGCGCGCAGACGTATTCCTCGTGAGCCTGAAGGCCGGCGGGACGGGGCTGAACCTCACGAGCGCCGATACGGTCGTGCACTACGAACCCTGGTGGAACCCCGCTGCCCACGCGCAAGCGACCGATCGCGCCTACCGGATCGGTCAGCGGCGCCCGGTGTTCGTCCACAACCTCTACGTCGCAGGCAGCGTCGAGGAGCGGGTCCTCGAGCTTCAGCAGAAGAAGCGCTGGCTGTCGGCCACCCTCTTCGGCGAGTCGCAGACGACCCGCGGACTGAGCGAAGTCGAGGTCGAAGCGCTGTTCGCTCCACTCGATTGACCGCCGAGGAACCTCTCTTTGACTCGACGTGGATCACGAGATTTTCAAGGGCCGACCCCGGATCGTTTCATGATGATCCGGCTCGACCATCGGGGGATCCGCCTCGACCCGTCGGGGGAGTCATCGTCCCGTTCGTGGGCCTCAAAGCGCTTGACGTCCTGCTCGTGGCCCTCCACCTTGCCAGAGCGAGTGAACCAACACCCCGCAGCGCGACCGCGCGGGCGTCGTGTCGGCCGGAGGATGGGCGTTTGCGGTGAACGTGCTCGATCGGAACCGCGCCCCGGGCCTCGAGTAAGCTGAGCGCATGTCCGAACACCGCCCGGATCCGGACGCGCTTCTTGCGCGCGTGCGGGAGGACGAAGCTCAATCCGCCCGCGGCAAGCTGACGATCTTTTTCGGGTCCGCGCCAGGCGTCGGCAAGACGTACACGATGCTCGAGGCCGCGCGCATCGAGGCCGAGGACCAGAAGCGCGACGTCGCCGTAGGAATCGCCGAGACGCACGGTCGCTACGACACCGGTTCCCTGCTCATCGGCCTCGAACTGTTGTCTCGGCGCGTCATCGAGCACCGTGGAATCAAACTCGAGGAATTCGACCTCGACGGCGCGCTCCGGCGCCGACCGCAGCTGCTTCTCGTCGACGAGCTGGCGCACACCAATGCGCCGAGCTGCCGTCATGTCAAGCGTTGGCAAGACGTCGAAGAGCTCCTCGAAGCAGGCATCGACGTCTTCACGACGCTCAACGTTCAACATCTCGAGAGCCTGAACGACGTCGTCGCCCAGATCACCGGGGTCTTCGTGCGCGAGACTGTGCCCGACGCGGTCTTCGACAAAGCCTACGAAGTGCGGGTCGTGGACCTGCCCGTCGACCAGCTGCTCGAACGATTGGCCGAGGGCAAGGTCTACGTGACCCACCAAGCATCGAGAGCGGTCGACAATTTCTTCAAAGAAGGCAACCTCATCGCGCTGCGCGAGCTCGCCTTGCGGCGCACGGCAGAGCGGGTCGAGGCCAAGATGCGCGGCTACAAGGCCGCCCACGGCATCGAGGAGACGTGGCACACCGGCGAGCGCGTGCTGGTCTGTGTGTCCGCCAGTCCACACTCGGCTCACCTCGTTCGAGCGGCGCGTCGAATGGCGACGAGCCTCCACGCGGAGCTCGTTGCCGTCTACGTCGAAACAGCTGCGTCCATCCGCATGTCGCCTGCCGATCGCGACCGTCTCGCGCAGACCATGCGCCTCGTCGAATCCTTGGGCGGCGAGCCCGTGACCCTGCGCGGAGAAGACGCCGCGGTCGAGACGGTGCGTTACGCGCGCAAGCGCAACGTGACCAAGATCGTCGTCGGCAAGCCCACGCATCCGCGCTGGCGGGACCTGATCAAGCAGTCGTTTTTGGACGATCTGGTTCGGCAGAGTCGCGAGATCGACGTCTACGTCATTTCCGGCTTTCTGGGCGCCAAGCTTCCGGCGCCGCCGGACAAAGTGGTCCGCGGCGTCTTCGACCTTCCGGGCTACTCGGCGGGAGTGGCCGTCGTGATCACGTGTGCTCTCGTTGCTTGGGGCCTCTTCGGACGGTCGCAAATCGCTGACGTCGTGATGACGTTCCTGCTCGGCGTCGTCGTCGTCTCGATGCGGTTTGGGTACGGCGCTTCGCTGCTCGCGGCCGTGCTGAGCGTTCTCGCATTCGATTTCTTCTTTGTTCCGCCGTACATGAGCTTTGCGGTCACGGATTTGAGCCACATCGTGACGTTCGGCGTCATGTTCTTCGTCGCGATCGTCATCAGCGGCCTCACCAAGCGAATTCGCGATCAAGCCGACAGTGCGCGCCGCGGCGAACGCCGCACCGCAAGTCTCTACGCGGTCAGTCGCGAGCTGGGCGTTGCCACGTCGCGCGAGATGCTGCTCGAAATCGCGGCCCGCCACGTCCGCGAAGTGTTCGGGGCCAAAGTCGCGCTTCTGCTCCCGGGACACGACCAGCCCCTCGAGATCGTTCTCGCGGACGAAGGCACCCTCGGCGAGGGGGACAACGATCGAGGCGTCGCCGACTGGGTTTGGACACACCAGAAGCCCGCCGGCTCGGGCACCGATACGTTACCGCTCGCTAGGGGCCTCTTTGTGCCGCTTCATGGTTCTCGCGGTCGCGTGGGGGTTCTCGCGCTCTTCGCCGCCGCCGATTCGCGTCTCGACGATCCGGACGAGCGGCAGCTGCTCGCAACCATCGCAGGCCTCGTCGGATCCGCCGTCGAACGCACTCAGCTCGCCGAGGAAGCGCGGCGGGCCGCCTTGAAGATCGAGACCGAGCAATTGAGAAACGCGCTTCTCAGCTCCGTCTCGCACGACTTGCGCACACCGCTCGGAGTGGTGACGGGAGCGACCAGCGCGTTGCTCGAGCCGGGCGCTCCGACCGACGAAGCCACCCGGCGGGAGCTCTTGCGCACGGCCCACGAGGAGGCGCTCCGGCTCAATCGTCTCGTGGCCAACCTTCTCGACATGACGCGGCTCGAGGCAGGAGCGCTCAAGGTGCACAAGGAAGCTCAGCCCCTCGAGGAAGTCGTTGGAGCGGCGCTGAATCGCATGGAGGATCGTCTGCGAGGCCGCGAGGTCCGTACGGACCTTCCGGCCGACCTGCCGCTCGTTCCGCTGGATCCTGTATTCATTGAGCAGGTCCTCATCAACCTGCTGGAGAATGCGACGAAGTACACTCCGGCAGCCAGCCCACTCGAAATCGCAGCCCGAGTCGCGGGGAGCGAGGTCACGGTAACTGTCAACGACCGAGGTTCGGGCGTGCCAAAGGCCGACGTCGAGCGTGTCTTCGACAAATTCTATCGCGCGAAGCAAGCCGAGGGCGGCGGGGTCGGCCTCGGGCTGACGATTTGCCGTGGGATCATCGCCGCTCACGGCGGGCGTATGTGGGTCGAGGATCGACCGGGTGGGGGGGCGTCGTTTCGCTTTACGCTGCCGCTCGAGAACCCCGGGTCCCGCGAGGTGGAAGAGGCGGCCGCCTCTTTGTCGACATGAGCGAGGCAAAGGCCCAGGTTCTGCTCGTCGAGGACGATGCGCCGATGCGGAAGTTCATTCGCCTCGCACTCGTGGCGCATGGATACCGCGTCATCGAAGCCGAGACGGCGCGCGAAGGGATGCAGCAGGCGGCCGCCCACACGCCCGAGATCGTCTTGCTCGATCTGGGGCTTCCGGACATGGACGGGCTGGATTTCACACGTCAGATTCGAGAATGGAGCCTCGTCCCCATCCTCATTCTTTCTGCTCGGGGTCAGGAGGCGCAGAAGGTCGAAGCACTCGACGCTGGAGCGGACGACTATCTGACGAAACCGTTCGGCTCCGAAGAGCTCCTCGCTCGCATTCGCGTCGCCCTGCGACACGCAGCTCGCTCGCCGCACGATCCCGCCACGTCGGTCGTCACTGTGGGCAATCTGCGCATCGACTTGGGCAAGCGCCTCGTATTTGTCGATGGCGCCGAGGTTCACCTCACGCCGATCGAATACAAGCTATTGACGGTACTGTTGAGGCATGCCGGTAAGGTGCTGACGCACAAGCAGCTACTCGACCCGGTGTGGGGTCCCGGGCACGCTCACCAGATGCAGTATTTGCGCGTCTACATGGCGCAGTTGAGACAGAAGCTCGAGGAGAATCCGGCTCGACCCAGGTACCTGCTGACCGAACCGGGGGTGGGTTACCGCTTCAAAGCCGAAGCGTGAGTGAGTGTCAGTCCGGCCTGCGCCACGATCGACCGGACCCGGCGGGAGCGTGGATCTCCGTTGCGCGAAGGCGCTTCTCGCCCCACGTCCGTCCGCTTCGAACGCACGGGGCTCATGGTCTACTCGTCCGAACCGGGCGGACTCAAACTCATGGGCGCGATCCAAAAAATGATTCCGTTGACGTCGTTCGCCACGAAGAGGCGGCCGTCGCTCGAGAACGTCACCGCGGCGGGCCGGCCGTGGGCGACCGTCCCGTCGTCCCATCCGGTGGCGAAATTCGTCATCGCGCCCTCGTCCGGTCCAAAGCCCCCGTCGACGGCCACATCCGTGCTGGCGAGCGGCAAACCGGTGTTCGGATCCATTCCGACGGCGACAATGCGAGCGCCGACCCATGACCCGCAGCAGACGCCGTGCGTGACGATGAAGACGTCGCCTGTCCATGGCGCTGGCCACCGGCCCGACTCGAAGTCTAGCCCGAACGGCGTATCGCCAATCACGAACGCATTCGTGTCCGCTGTCATGGCGGAGCAGTCGGGCGTGGGCATGACGTCCGAGAACGGCACGTCGCGCGTTGCGCAACATGGAAAGCCCCAGTCATCGCCGTCGTGAATCGGAACGAGCTTTTCATGGCCCCCTTCCGAACTCGAATAGTCCTTGCCCAGTTCGAGCGCAAAACACCGGTTATGGCCGCGTGCGCAGCGTACCGCAATGGGGTTTCGCAGCCCCTTTGCCACCGGCGTCCCACCCGTCGATCCATCCGAAGATCCGTCGAGCTTGAGGATGCCGCCGTGAAAGGGGCGCGACGGATCGCACGCTTCGTTCTGATCGCCGCCGTTGCCCACATAGATCGTGCCGTCGTCGGCGATGTCGAGTGTCTTGGGCCAATGCAGAGCCGACTCGTAGATGGTAATGTCCGCCACCTGCGTCGCCTGGCCGCTCGGCGCCCGGTCGCCCGTCCTATACGGAACGCTCATGATGCTCGTTGCATCCTGGTAGTAGAGCTGATCGTTGGCAAACAGCAGACCCTGGGTGGATGGCAAGTTCGAGAGGAACGTAATCTGCGTGTCCGCCGTGCCGTCTCCGTTGTCGTCCGGTAGGACCACGATGGCCCCGAGCCCGCCGTTGCCGTTACCGCCCGTCGTCGGGGTCTGCGGCGATGAAACGAACAGCTCGCCGCCGGGCGCGAATCGCATCTGCCGGACGTCGCCCCCGTTGGTGTTGCCGACGAACGCGAAGTAATGGGCGCAAAAGCCCGCGGGCAAGTGAAGAAAGCTCAACGAGTCGGTGCCAGCCGGGCCTCCGGCCACCGTGACCGTTCCGGATGCCGTGAATTGGATGGATCCGGGAAGGCTGCAAGGATCCGCCAGCGAAGCATTGGCTGCGGCCTCGACGTACGAGGTGGAAGGTTCGGCCGCGTCGACGGACGTTGCGCCAGCCGACCTCGCGTCCGTCATCGCTGGGCCGCCAGCGGCCCGGTCGGTCGTCGTGCAGGCCGCCGGGATCGCGAAAGCGAAGAAGAACAAAGCGCACGCAAGGAGCATGGCGGACGGCCATAACGGACGCTGCGCGCCGGACTGTCGAGAAGGAATGATCACGGGTTTCTCCAACCGTACCGCGAAGTGGTGCGCCTCAGTCTCCAGCGGTGGAAAAATTCTTGATGAGCCGCTTTGCGAACAACGGTGCGTTTCCTCCATCGTGCTTGAGGTAGACGAACGCGTCCTCCCACGGTTGGGCCCGAATACGCGCGGCCCACTCGGCGAGCAGGGCGTCCGGATAGTCGTCTCGCCGGAGTCGCACGTAGCCCCACCGAGCGGTTGCCTCGAGGGGAGATTCCAGCGCTTCGCCCTCCGCCACGCACAGCGCGGCCCCGTGCAAGCGAAGGGCCGTCACCACGTCATCGTCGAACCACGACGGGTGCCGGAATTCGAACGCAATCCGGAGGTCGGTTGGAACTTGGCTAAGAAATTCCGTCAGCCGCGGCAAGTCCTTGCGTAGAAACGGAGGGAGCTGAAACAGCAGGGGACCCAAGCGACTTCCGAGCTCGCGCACCGCAAGAACGAACGCGCCGAGCGCATCGGATGCGTCCTTGAGCTTAGCCATATGCGTGATGCGTTGCGGCGCCTTGACGGCGAACGAAAAGTGGTCTGGAACCTCGCTTGCCCAGGACGAAATGAGCTTGGCCGTGGGCATCCGATAAAACGTGTTGTTCACCTCGACGGTCGAAAATTGCCCCGAGTAGAACCGCAAGAATTCGGAGGCGGCCATCTTTTCCGGATAGAAGCCACCTTTCCACTCCTTGTACGAGTAACCGCTTGTTCCAACCAGCACACGCATGGGTGCCTTTTGTTAGCACCGCGTCGAGTCGCCTTCCGTGTTGGCGTGGCGTTAGGGATCGATGGGCGGCGCACCGTCATACAGTGAGCGCGTTTGGCACCAGTCTCCTAGAGCGCCGAGCATGGCGGCGGACGAAGGCTATGCTTCGCATCGGGAGACTACTCGGAGATCAAAATTCCGGACCCAATCTCGTTCGACACCAGCGTCCGGGGCCGGGCTGGTCCTTCTGAGATGAGCCAGCCGCTCTTGCGCGCGGCGCGACGGCCCGGCGTTCTTGCGTGGCTCAGATCCAGATGCGCGGCGTCTCCCAGGGTGAGGGTTCCCTCATGCCGAGCGCTGCGTTCGTGCGCGCATCGTTTGGTTTCGTTTCCGATCCGGCTAAGATTGGGCGCGTGACGGACGATGCAGCAACCAGCAGACGCCATGCGCTGGGTGCGATTGCCCTTGGCGGTGGCGTTGGATGCGTGGCGATCGGCGTTCCGGCTGTGCGGCTGCTCCTCGCTCCGGCGCGCGCAGGCAGCTCGTCGGGTCGTTGGATCAAGACCGTACCGATTGAAGCACTCCCCGAGGGCGAGCCGACGCGCGTACCGATGATCGCCGATCATCACGACGCTTGGGTGATCGAGAAGAACGTCCCACTTGGCGCGGCGTGGCTCGTGCGCCGCGGCGAGAGCGTGAGGGCGTGGAGCGCCGTTTGCCCGCATCTCGGATGCGCCGTCGGTCGGTCCGTCACGGGCCGGGGGTTCCATTGCCCGTGCCACGACTCGTTGTTCGACGCGATGGGCCGTCGCTTGAACGGACCTTCTCCTAGAGATTTGGACGCTCTCGATACGCGCGTCGCCGATCGCTTCGTTCTGGTCGATTTTCGGCGTTTCCGTCAGGGAGTGCCTCAAAAGGAACCGGTCGGCTGAGGGGTATGCGAACACTTCGCGCTCTGGGCGATTGGGTCGACGAGCGCACGGGGCTGCGCGCGGCGGTAAAGGGTTGGATCGACGCCCCGGCGGCCGCGCTGGACATCGGCTCGCAGTTGCTCGGAGCGGTGATCGCGGCATGCTTCGGCGTTCTCGTGTCGACGGGCATCGTGTTGATGACCAACTACGGTGCATCGCCCCAATCGGCATGGGCGAGCGTGCATTACGTCCAATTCATCGAGCCCCACGGCTGGATCGTTCGGGGAATTCACTACTGGGCCGCACAGGTGCTTCTCGTCGCCTCCTTCATGCATATTTTGTATGGCGCGGTCACCGCCACCTATCGCCCGCGGAGGGAGCTTGTGTGGTGGCTCACCCTGCTCGTTGCAGGGCTTTCCGTCGGCCAGAGCATCACCGGCGGTCTGTTGCCTTGGGACCAACGCGGGTGGTGGGCGCGATCGATCGAAGCAAACATTCTGGGGCTTACGCCCGTTTGGGGTGCGTGGGCGCAGCGGATGGTGTGTGGCGGCGCGGAGCTGGGGGCCCTTGGGTTGGCACGTGCCTACGCGGCTCACGTGCTGGCGCTTCCCTTGCTGTTGGCGACCGTGCTCTGGGCGCGCCATGTGCTTGCGCTTCGGTATGGCCGCCTCCGCGGCGCGCCGACTCCCGGAGTCGTATCGCGCGTCGAGCAGCTTGGCCCAGCCGTCGCCGTGGCCGTTACGATGACGTTCGGACTATTCGCGGTGACGGCAGGGACGCGCGGAGCTCCTCTCGACGCGCCGGCCGATCCGACGAGCGACTATCTCGCGCGCCCCGAGTGGTTTCTTCTTTCGTTGTACGAGCTTCGCAAGTTTTTTCACGGTGCCGCTGAGTTTTGGGCGCTCACCCTTATCCCCGGCGCGGTTACCGGGTATCTGGTCGCGCTGCCGTGGCTGGATCGTCCGCCCCGTGCGCACGTCATCGTCCTCGCTCCTGTCGTGATCTGTCTAGGGGCGGCGGTGCTTCTCGGGATCGCGGCGGTTCGACACGACGCGCGGGATCCGAACTACGCGAAAATGCGTGCAAGCGCGCAGGCGCGAGCTGTGGCGGCGGTGAAGATCGCAATGAGCGGCGTCCCCCCGGCTGGTGCGCTCGACATGGTACGAAACGATCCGGAGCTACGGGGGCGTGACCTCTTCGAGGCGCAATGCGCGAGCTGTCACGTCCTCGACGGCCTCGGCGATCCGGCCAAAGCGACGGCGACCAAGCTCGACGGATGGGGCACGGCAGAATGGATCGAAGCCATGATGCATGAGCCGGACGCCCGGCAGTTTTTTGGGAACGGACCTTATGCTCAGAAGATGCCGAGCGTCGACGTGCGTCCAACCGATTCTTTTATCGCGCTGACCTGGACGGCGATGGTGAAGGGCGACATCGAGCGGCACGCCGTCGCGCTGTTCCTGGCGAACGAAGGCAACGAGCCGGAGGACGGTCCGCGTCAGGGTGAGCACTGGCAGCGAGTCCTGGGGGAGAAAGTCGTTCGATCGCGCTGCTCTTCTTGCCATCTCTACAAGGGCGACGGTGACCTTGAAGGATCGGGGTTTGCGCCCGAGCTCTCGCACTACGGGTCGATCGCATGGACCATCGCGCAGGTTGCCAACCCGGCGACGCCGCAGACGTATCGGGACAGGGCGCTCGATCCGGCTATGAAGAAGCACATGCCTCGGTTCGACCGCGATCTGTCGCCCGCCGACGTCGAACTGGTCTCGCGCTGGACGCGCGCGCATGCGCGCGGAATTGGGCCGCTGCCCTGACACGTTGCCGCAGACCTCGAGTCGCGATGGCGGACGCTGCGCGTGCCAACGGCTGGCCGAATGCCGCAGTCTGACGAGGAGGCGTGTGAGACGGACTCTGGGAGCGGAATGGAGCCGGTCCCCTAACAGGTTGCCTCGGACCGCGCGCAGCCACACGATGGAGTTATGACGAAATCTCGGAGCGAAGTACTGGTTGAGTCACGCCGCAAGGGTCTCGCGGCCGGATCGGCGGCTGCGGCGACCGTGGTGCTCGGCGCGACAGTTGGACTGCCTGTCGCAGTCATCGCGGCTGTGCCGACCGCGCTGTTGGGGTGGCGCTGGTGGAAGCATCGCGCTCAAAACGGGATCCGATTTTAGGGCTTGGCGCGTGGCCAGGGCCGAGCGCGAAAAGCGACCGGTTACGAAGCGGACACACCTGATCCTAAACCCAATGCCGATCGACTAAGGCGTCGCCCATGAATTACGGACCTGCAATCTCGCTCTCCCATATCGAGGAAAGGTCTATCGGCGCGCCCATTCCGTTGCATGGTTCACGGACGGCGCCTAAGGGCGCTGGGAGCTCGAGCTCGGCTACGACGAGATCAGGACCGAGCTTCTGGATCGGCAGGAAGCCATCCGCGGCAAGAAGCCCGCGGGCGTCCGACAAGAGCTCTGGGGCGTGCTGCTCGCGTCCAATCGGGTACGGCTCGAGACGGACAGCATTGCTCGCGCGGCGAAAGTCGAACCGAAGTGAATCAGCTTCGTCCGAGCCCTTCGCTTCATGAGACGAATGGGCCGGGCTGTCGGTGACCAGCCCGGGAGCTATTCCCCAACGCCTTGCCGCGATGCGCCTTCGCATTCAACGCTAGCTGCGTCCACCCGGTCGCAGCTGCAGCTTCCCACGTGTCGACGACCGAAAAGGACCGCTCGTCGAGCGCGCCAAATGAGGCGTATTCGGGTCTCGTTTTCCTAAATCCTTCCGATCACTTGCGCCATTAATCGATCGGCATTGGCCCTAGACCCATCTCGAGAGCGCTCTAGGCGCTCGGAGCCGCAACGATTTCCGCGGACGCGCGAATCGAGAGCCAACGGCTGCTCGTCGCGACCCGCGGCTTTCCGCGGACGCGCGAATCGAGAGCCAACGGCTGCTCGTCGCGACCCGCGGCTCGAGAGGCCCAAGAGCCACCGATTGCCGTGGGCAGACTCCCGGGAGCCGCAACCGTCTTTCCTGCGTGAACAGTCTGCGACCCTTCGGCCGAATTCCGCGTGTCAGAGCCGTCGGAGCATCGGGTGCAGCCCATCCAAGTGGAATATTTTAAAATTGCGGCACCCATAACGGGAGCGGGCAGCGCCGGTCATTTCTGAAAGGCGTCAGTAACCGGAGTTGACGGATTCTCGGTTCGAAGCTTCCCTGATGCCGAAGGGATAAGGATGGTTTGGTGTCACATCAGTTGGCAGTATCGGGTACCGCTTTGGAATGGCTCGATCTAGAGCGGGTCGGGGAGGGAGCGACCTCAGTCGTCTGGCGTGCCCGGAGTCGCCAGACCGGGCAGTGGGTCGCGCTGAAAATTGCGAAAGACTTGGCCGGGGCTGGAGCCGTCGCGCTTGCGCGAGAGGCCGCTTTCGTCGTACGGGTGAACCGCCGCTGGGGTCCGGCGCTCGTTGACGTAGGGCCGGGCTTCATCGCTACCGAGTGGGTCGATGGCCAGCCGGTCGACGACGGGCAGGACAGTCGAGCAGAAAGCGAGTTGCGTGCCGCCGTCGTAGCCCATGCGGTTGCCCGAGCCCTCGAGGAGCTTCATGAAGCTGGGATCCGTCACGGCGACGTCAAGCCGGCCAACATCCTACTCGCGAATCGCCGTCCCCACCGGGACACCGCCGCCGATCGAGGAGCGACGCTCATCGATCTCGGTCTCGCGACGGAGTCCGGATCGGAGGCGCGCGGCGGCACCCCTCGATATGCCTCTCCGGAGCTGCGCGCTCGAGGCGAGGCGGGTCCCGCAGCGGATTTGTGGGCGTTGGGTGTGCTTCTCGCGGAAATTCT
This sequence comes from Polyangiaceae bacterium, assembly GCA_049521295.1. Classification (GTDB taxonomy): domain Bacteria; phylum Myxococcota_A; class Polyangia; order Polyangiales; family Polyangiaceae; genus Palsa-1150. The sequence goes on from JBEKOY010000033.1 coordinate 39,782, forward strand.
CGATCTCCGGATTCGGCGGGCGCCTGATCCCTGCGACGCACTCGACGCGTGGGATGCGCCGAGCGGTGGTGAACCAGCGCAGTGGGTGAAAACTCTCGTCGCCCCCGCTCCGGGAGGCCGTCCAGATGCTTCCTGGCTGGCGGCGCGGGCGGCTCGGTGGCTCGGTCTCGTTGCGGATGAGGAAGAAGCCGCCCGTGCTCGGGTTGAGCGCGTTCGGCGCGCGTATTTGAAGGAGCGCGCGCGTGATATTGCCGCCGGCGCCATCGTGTCGCGTCAAGTGGGGCAGCCCGCCGGCACCTGGCTGGAAGAAGCGATCGCTTGGACCGAGAAAATCTTCGGAAGCGTAGCCTCTACAAGCGCCATCGAGCCGCTCGGTGCCGTTCGACGCGCGCGCTGGCTCGTGGCGCTCGTCGGCCCGAGTGCGGCTGCGTGGCCCATCGGGTCGGACGACTTCCTCGAGGCCCGGTTGGCGTCTCGTCTCGTGGATCTAGCCCGCATGAGAGCCCCCGGATCGTGGACGTTCGAGGACGTTGCTGGGCGCGGAGAAGCTCGGCCGTCGATTCGACAGGAGAGCGTCGAGACTCGTGACGAGCGGAGCGCGCGCCTGGTTCGCGAACTCGGACGTTCGGTACCGAGCCCCTCGGCCTTTTCAGGGGCTGAGGATGACGTTGCCGCTGGGCTTGCACCTCCGACGCTCGTCGTGCAGCTCGCTTCGGCGCTCTTGCGCTCTGGAGAAACGGGGCGTGCCTGGGCGGCGCTTGCGGGCGCGACTGGATCCGAGGCCTATGCCCTTCGCGCCGAGGTTGCGCGAAGGCGCGGGGATTTGACCGAGGCTCGATCCGCCGCGCAGCACGCGATCACCACCGCCTCCGGTGAGCCGGGCTCGAGCGGTCATGCCACGCTCGCCCGCCTCGCCTGGGACGGAGGTGATCTGGATGAGGCCGAGAAGCATCTGCGCGAAGCTCGGGGTGCGGCCGCCGCGGAAGTGCGGGCGCTGGTCGCATGGAGTCGGGGGCAGTACGACGTTGGGCTTCGTGGTATCGAACAGGCGCTTGCGGAAGCTGTAGAAGCCGACGCGGTGGCGCGCCTGGAAGGGGTCCGCGGCATGCTCGAGCTCGGCCGCGGAGGCTCATCGGCAGCCCTGTCGGCGTTTGGCCGCGCGGTCGAGTTGGCTACGCGCGCTGGTTCGGTCGTCGAGGAAGCGACGTACTTGACCAGCGAGGCGGCGGCAGCAGCGGACGGTGGGGATGTGGCGCTGGCTCTGGGGAGCGCGACGCGCGCCGCCCTCCTCTGGGAGCGTCTCGGTCGACCCGAGCGAGCCGCGCGTGCCTGGCTGGCTCGCGCGGCCGTTCTTGCGACCATTGGCGCTTTGCACGCGACAGATGAAGCGGCGGAGGAAGCGCGGGCCCGCGCGGTCGAGGCCGGCGACGGTCGCGTCGTTGCCTATGCGCGCTGGGCGCAGGTCGAAGTCCGCCCGCCGGGCGACCCCAGCGCGCGTGCATGGGTCATTGAGGCTGCCGAACGGTTGCTTGGCGGCGGGGTCGAGGACGGCGTCCGCTCTGCCGCCAGGTGCCTCGTTTGGGCGCGAGATACTGTCCAACCGGACGACCTTGTCGCGGGCGACCAGGCGGTTGCGGAAGTCGGCTCTGCCGCACGGTGGGAGTGGTGGGGCGCGCGCGCACAAGCTCTCATTAGCGGTGGCGCGCCGGGCAGCGAGGCGACCGTGCTCGGAGCGCTGTCGGCTCTGGTCGACGTTCCGGCACCCCTCGGTTCGCGCGGGCCTGCGCTGGACGCTGCCGTGCGCCTCGCGACCCGTTGCGGCGACGGCGATGCGGCGCGCCGTTTCGACCTTGCCCGCGGCGTCGCCGCGCGGACGTTGCGCGATCGAACGCCACCGCATCTGCGTTCAACGCTCGCATCGGTCCCCTGGACGGCCGGCTCCTCGGGCGCCGTGAGCCCGAACGCCGACATCTCCTTCGCACCCGCGCAAGTCGCGCAACTCGAGGCTATCGTGCGAGCCCTATCGGTTCGTGATCGGCTCCGCCCGTTGCTCGAGCAAGTACTCGACACAATGGTCCTGTGGACCGGGGTGGAACGGGGTCTGCTGCTCCTGCGCGCCCCGGACGGGCGCCTCGTGCCGCGCGCCGCGCGTAACTTGGCGCGAAGCGATATCACGGGCGACCAGCTTGCGCTTTCCCAGACCATCGCGCGTCGCGCCGTTGAAAGCGGCGATGCCGTCGTCGCGACCGACGCGCTCTCGAGCTTGGGCGACGTCCACGCAAGCGTGCACGCCCTCCGGCTACGCAGTGTCCTCGCCGTCCCCTTGCTTGCACGCGGAGAAACGCTCGGCGTCGTGTACCTGGACGACCGTGTGCGCAAAGGAGCATTCGGCCCTGCCGAACTCGCTTGGGTGCGTGTTGTTGCCTCTCAGGCGGCCATGGCCATCGCGGATGCACGTGACGCGGTCCTTCTGCGACGGGCGGTACGACGCGCCGAACGGGCGCGCGCTCAGGTCGAGGCGCTTTTGCAAGCGCGCGAAGCAGAGCTAGACCTGACCCGCAACCAGCTCGAGTTGGTCCGGGACGGGCGCGAGACCCGGTATTGCTACGACGAGATCTCCGGGCGCAGCGCGCCGATGCGCGAGCTCTTGAGGCTTGTAGACCGTGTGACGACGAGCGACGTTCCGGTCCTCATCGTTGGCGAAAGCGGCACTGGCAAAGAGCTCGTCGCTCGCGCCATCCACAACAATGGCTCGCGTTCCCGCCGCCCATTTGTGAGCGAGAATTGTGCGAGCGTCCCGGAGACTCTCCTCGAATCGACTCTATTCGGGCACGTGCGTGGCGCCTTCACCGGGGCATCGTCCAGCCGTGCCGGTCTCTTCGACGTGGCCGATGGCGGAACGCTCCTTCTGGACGAAATCGGCGAAATGTCGCTTGCGATGCAGGCCAAGCTCCTGCGTGTCCTGCAGGGAGGCGAGGTGCGTGCCGTCGGTAGTGAGCGGACGCGCAAAGTTGACGTCCGCGTCATCGGAGCGACCCATCGCGATCTGACAGCCATGGTCGCCTCAGGCGGCTTTCGCGAGGACCTCTTCTATCGGTTGAATGTGATCACCGTGCGCGTTCCGGCACTCCGCGAACGGGCCGAGGATATTCCGCTGCTCGTCGCACACTTCATACGCAAGCACGTTCCCGGTCGAGAGGTGAAGGTAACTCGGGCGGCCATGGCGAAGCTCGTAGAGTTTCCATGGCCCGGCAACGTCCGGCAGCTCGAGAACGAAGTGCGCAGGTCACTTGTCCTCGGCGACGGCGCCATCGACCTCGGCGACCTCTCTGCGGAAGTCCTTGAAATCCGCGCGAGCGCCGCACGAGGGGCGGGACTCGATCTCCGCTTGAGAGTCGACGCGCTCGAGACCGAGCTGCTGCTCGAAGCCCTCACCAAGACGCGCGGCAATCAGACCCGCGCCGCCCAACTGCTCGGCCTTTCACGTTTCGGACTTCAAAAGATGGTCAAGCGTCTCGGCGTCAAGATACCCGTCAGCATAGGTTGAACCGTGGCCCGTCGAATGCGGACCATTCGGGGTTGCGGCCAACCCTTACTTTAAGTAGACACGAGCGGGTCTCTTACCGAATTCACCCGTCGTCCCCACTTCCCATCGCGAACGGTTCGGGGCTGTAGCTCAGTTGGGAGAGCGCTTGCATGGCATGCAAGAGGTCACGGGTTCGATTCCCGTCAGCTCCACTCGATTTGTCTAATGAAGTCATCGCGTTAGGTGATTTTGGCCTCCCTCGGGACGATTCCACGGACGATTCGAGCAGGCTTTTCGGTAGGGCAGGGAAGACCGAACCGAAGCTCGAGCGGAGGTTTTCCGCCTCCCGGATGTAGCCCCGGGTCGTCTCGAAACTTGCATGTCCGGCCCGCTGCATGATCTTCAACGGATCGTCGCCGCGCACCGCGCACCAGGTGATCCCGGTCGCCCGCAAGTCGTGGAACGTGATGGCTTTGCGCGTCGCATCGCTCGTGAAGAGTTCGGAGCGTTGCACCCCCGCCTGCGCGAGGTAGTGCTTCAACTTGGACGACAGCACGCCCGCCGACGGCATCTTGAAGATTCGGTTCTGCGTTTCCGCGACCAGCACCCGCATCAGCGGCACGAGCTCCGGCTCGATCGGGATACGGCGAGCGACCGCCGACTTGGTCGACTTGACCTTGCCCTTGTTGCGCACCCGGTCGACGCTCCGGTGCACGTGCACGGTGGCGTGCTCCAAGTCGACGTCGGACCGCTCGAGTGCCTCGAGCTCGCCCGAACGCGCGTAGGAGTAGACCGCGAGCGCGAACAGTCGCCGCCATCGGATCGGCACCCGCTCCGACGCGACCAGCGTCAAGAGCTCCGACGGATAGAGATACTGCTTGACCTTGCGGACGCCCCGGTCCGGCCCCTCGACCCTGTGCGAGGGATCGTCCGATCGGCACCGAATCTCGTCGAGCTTTGAGCTCGCCGCATCGGTCGCCATCTTGGTGGCCACGCCCCAGACATTGAGTGCACTCTTCCAAGACAGCTCGCCCGTCCGAACTTTCTCGTCGAGTGTCCGGGAAAGACGCCGGAAGTCGTCGCCCGTCCACACCCGCACATGGGTCGCGATGACGGGCGCCACGTGCCGTCGGTACATCCGCTCCGATTCGCTCGCCGTCGATAGGCCGCGTCGCTGTCGGTGCTGGGTCCACGCCTCGAGCCACCGCTCCATGACGTCCGTCGCCGGAGCCGCCAGTGCGTCGACCTTTTCCGCCCGAGGCTTCAAGCCGAAGTCCTCGGCGCGAAGGTTCTCCTGCCGCGCGATCTTCGAGCGCTGCACCGCCACCTCGCGCGCTCGCTTCTCGGCGAGCGCCGAGCGGGCGGTCGGCGTCAGGTCCACCCACGGACGGCTGCCGTCGTTGAGCGTAAGCCGGATCCGGTAGCAGCCTTTCTTGGCGTCGTATTCGACCGTCCCGCGACGTTCCTTCGGCATAGCCCCGCTCCGTTCAGAGGTTGACCGACCCGAGATCGACCGCGCGCAAGGCCTCGATCACGCGATCCTCGTTCGGTCGCACACGCTCGCGATACATCCGGAACGAGCGTAGGCAATTTTTGTTTCGTTCGGGAGAGGGGATCGACGGCCCCGAGCGAGCTTCGCGGACCCGCGTCGGAGGCCCCGCCCCCCGTCGACGGCGGACCCTGGACGAGCCGTCACGCCGCGAGGACGTCGAGGTACGTCTGCTTGTCGCTTGCGGCGAAGACTTGCGACACCTCCGCCAGCCTCACCAAGTCATCTTCGCGGTACACGGGCTTCGAGTCGTCGTAGATCGTCAACCGTTGCTCCGGTTGTATCAGTGCGACGTCGTAGAACCGCCGAAAGACCTCGTTCGCCGCAATGTGGGCTTGCGACGCGTCTCCCGATGCGAGGGTCAGCACGGCCGATCGCGTATTTCGCCCGGTCACGAGGAAGTCCACGCGAACGGGTCGCGCATAGCGACCGACGAGCTCCACGTTTTGTTCGTAGGAAAGATCCGCATCGGCGAGGGCTTCCTCCACCTCCTCCGCAAAGGTGCTCTGAAGCGATGCGCGGCGAGTGAAGATGAGATCGCTCGCACGCACGCACGCTTGGCTGAGGCGGAGAACGGCGTCAGGCAGTGGATCGGACGGTTGGAGGTTGAGCTCCAGCGCGCCGCCGTTCAACCCGGCGCCGTAAAGGCGCAGGACATCGTCGAGGAAGGCTCGGCGCTTCTTCGAGAGCCACGGCTTGATGTTCACGGTGAGCAGCCACGCCATCGTTTGGCCCTGGTCCGATAACTTCCGGCCGCGCAGAAGGGGCGTTGTCGGGTCCTCGACGAGAAAGACCTCGACCGAGGTGCCGTCCGGGTACACCAGGCCCGTCTCGATTCGAACGTGACCTCGAGGAATCTGGTCGACCTCGCGTACGAGCGGCTTGGACTCCAACGCCCGACGTACATCGGCCACTTTGCTGAGATCGGGAGTGGTCATGGGGCGTCGAAGCCTCCCACATGCGTGATCGATGCCATGCGGCAGAACTCGCGGAAGAGGTCCGGAATCGACTTCCTGGAGAGATCCGGACGATCGATAACGTCATCGGGAAGATTTCGATCGGGACATCGCTCCGTTTGGAGCGAGTGCTTGTGGCTGCGCCCGCACGGTCGATGGGCCGGGCCGTCGACATCCAGACGACAGATCGGACCGGTCCCAGGGACGTGCACGTTGAAGGTTGTCGAACCGACCTCTGAAATGTGGGTGATCGACAATCGCAGATCGACGCCGTTTCCGTTCAGGATTTGGATGTCGTCGGTCGTCAGCAGTGGGGCGGTAGGGCGACGCAGTACGAAGGCGATATCTCGTTCGATGCGCTTTTCTTTGAGGTCGCGCAGCGCTTCGAAGGTGGTCCGATCCACCGCCGCATCATCGCAGGCGCGCGAGATCGGGTCAATTTGCCGAGCGGAATGCGCAGAGCTCCCGCGTGGTTGACCGTGAAAGCACGGGGCATGGGGGCCCGCCCTCAGCCCCCCCGTTTGCGCTGCCGAGCGGTTTGCAAGGCTCTTTCGAAGGAATCGACGGAAACCTCTGGCTCCGTCTCGGAAGCTTTGAGAAAGCCCGACACCGCGTGAGCTTCGACCAGCGCTTCGACGTCGCGCCGCCGGTACATCACGACGCGACCCGGTTTGAAGGCTTGCAGCCGTCCCGACCGCTCGGCGCGGATCAAGACCTTGCGCTCGACTCCGATCCGAGCCGCCTCGGTGCGCGAGACGAACCCCGCCGGAACGGAAGTCTCGACGGCCGGCTTGGGCGCGTCTTTCAAGCGCGCCGCCAGCGCGTCCGCAAGCGCCGCTACGCTGTCGTGCGACAACTCGACCGTGACCTTCATGGCTCCCTCCGATCCCGCGGACAGTCATGGGGCGGGGGCCGCAGTCCCCCGAGATGAAAGATCGGCCCCGCCGAATCGATTGACGAAAATGACGAAACTCGGCGGGGACTGTCCGGCGCCGCCGCGACAGCCTTGTGGAAGGCATCGGGCGAGGCCCCGAGTCCTCGGAGATGAAGAGTCAGGCCCCCCGAATCGATTGACGAAAATGACAGAACTCGGTGGGGCCCGTCTGGCGGCCTCGCAACAGCCTCGCCCCAAGCGCGTGGCGGGAGCCGGCGTCTCCCACCCCGAACCATCGGCTCCGCCGAATCGATTGACGAAAATGACAGAATTCGGCCCGTCATCGGTGTCACTGCCTCACGCGAGGGTTGATCTCGAAGGAAGGACTGGAAGGACGACCGGGGCGACGCGGTCCGAGGTCGCGGACCTCGCGCAAGAGCGCGCGTTCCACGAGCACGGCGATGGCGGCATCCAGGTCGGTGACGCGCTGCACTCGTCCCTGCAGAGCACGGTGCATCGTGTGGCGTGTGACGACGCCCGTGTCCGAGCGTCGACACCAGGCCCAGATGTGCTTTGCGAGCGCCGTCGCCGAATCGGCGTCCATCAAACCGAAGGCCACGCGCGCGTGCTCGAGCGCGTAGCGACCGAGCTCGATGGCCCGGTCCATGGCCGTGCCCTCGATCGGCAACCCGAGGGCCCCCTCGAGGTAAGCGCCGACGTGCAAGAGCCCCGCGAGGCGAGCGACCAGGCCGGGCAACTTGTTGCCCCAATCCGCCATCGAGTGCAGATCCCCGCCAGACCCGAGACGCGGCTCGATCTCGGCCTTGAACGCGATCCACAAACGGCGCGCGTCCTCGGTGAGCGGAATCGGACGGGCGACGAGCTCCCCGTGCTCGTCGAACTGCTCTGCGAGCCCGGCGAGCGATCGGACGACTCGCCCGTATTCGGACCGGGCCGACTCCGTGACGGCATCGGGATCGGCCTTGCGAGTGCCGACCCGCGAGCGCGGCAGCGCATAGAGAAACCGGGCCAGAAACCCCAGCGCGCGAAATGCTGGCGTCGACGCGAGCCCCGCGATGACCGCCGGCTGCACCGTCAGGCCAAGGGTCAAAAGCGGCGCCGCGAGATGAAGGCTCGGCCGCCCGATGCGATCCAGATCGTAGGCGTCACCCGAGTGCGCCTTGCAAAACAGCTCGCAATTGACGCGGCCTTCGCAATAGCGCCCGGCAAGAATGGCGAATGGGCCTCCCTCGGAGGAAAACACCCCCAAGCGACCGTGCTGCTCCGCGAGCAACCGGCCCACCGCTTCCGGCGTGGCGTCGTCCGCGACCAGTCGCGGCGCCGACGGGGCGCGGCGCCCGACGCGCTCGACGGCGAGCGCTCGCAGCTCATCCTCGAGCGTCCGGCGTTCGATGTCGCCAGCCTTCGCCGCGCGCTTACGCAGGTTCTGGGTCCGCTCCTCGTGCATGCGGTCGCACTCTTCGGCGTCCGCGATCTGAGGAGCGCGACGAGCACGGAGCTCCCGTTCCCATTCGCGCAACGGTGCCGTCGCGGCGGCGAAGATCGGCGACTTGCCCTCGCCAGGCGCTAGCGCCACGGCGACGTAGAGGTTGGTCGGTTCCCGCCACCCGGGCTTGATCTCGACCGCGATCTTCTTCGCGGTCGTGAACGAAAGAACGGCGAGCCCGAGAAGCGCGGGCAGATCCGCAGGGGCCTGGACAGCACGGGCCTGCTCGGCGGCCCAGACGCCGAGCCAGGGCGGTAGCACCTCCAGCGGAAACGCGGGCGCGTCGCCAAAAGGAATGGGCTCGTCCCACGGGTCGCCCGAAAGCATGGGCACCGCGTCGTCTTCGGGGTCCACCGGCAGCTGTCCGGCGCGCAAGCGTTCGTTTTCGTCGTTGGAGCTCATGTGGGCCTCGATCGGTGAACGGCCGCGCGTCCTTCGAGCGATCGCCAAATCGCTTCGGCGCACGCATCACCGGCGGCATCGTGATGCGTGCGGACAAACACCCGAGCCCCGTCGGGGATGCGTCGGGCAAACGCGTCCGACCAGGCCCCGGCGAACACGCCAAGCACGATCGGCACGGATTCGGCGGCGTCGGAACTCCGCGTCGCCCAGGTGAGAAAGTCGGGCTCGCCCTGGGTAATGACGACGCGAGGTCGTGGCTGCCCACCCAGCTCTTCCCAACGGCCCGACAGCAGGGCGACACCCTGACCGCAGGCGAGAACGAGGTGCCGGTAGGCGTAGCCTGCGGGGGATACGCGCTTCGGATCGTCCACGTCGCAATCGCGAACGCACCATGCGCGCACGCTCCGCATCCGACCGAGCGCGTCAACGATCGGCACGAGCAAGCGGTGGCCCGATTCGATCCACGAAACACGGCTCGGGCGAGCGCGACGAAATGATGCCCACGCGGGAAGCGACACCGTCGGAAGCAGCGCGCGCGCCAAGTGGAAGTCATCGACCCACTCGGCGCAAAGGCCGTGGCGCGCCAGAAGGGCCGACACCTCGTCGTCGAGGCCGCACGGGACG
>JBEKOY010000034.1:0-49102 GCA_049521295.1 Polyangiaceae bacterium
TATTGCCGTTGGCTTTGTTACCGGCCCCGCCGTCCGGTCCTGGACCGAACGCAAGCGCAGGCACCTCTACGGAATCCGTGAAGAAGCGGTAGGCCTGAGTCGTGACGTCCACGTACCATTCGGCACAATGCCACGCCGCATCATAAGTCCAGCTGTACGCCGACGACGTGCAACAGCTGTCGCTCGGCACGTTGAAGAGCCATTGATGCTCGTTGGTGTTGGTCATCTCGACGGTATCGACGATGCGATCCTCGCCGCCGGACCCATTGAGCGAGACGAACGTGACGTGAAGATAGGTGTTCGGTTTGGGCGACGGCGACTGCACCTTGTAAAAGATCCGCCCCCAATGGTTGTAGGCCGCCGTGCCGATACTGGCGATGGCCTTCTGAGCCCGGGCTTGCCCCTTGTCCATCGAGTCGCTCTCCAAGGATTGCTTCCCGGAGTGAAACTCATTGCTTGCAAGCGCGACATCGGTGGGGCCAACCGCGCCATACCCTTGGAATTCAGTCCACCCGGTCGGATAGCCTCCGACCGCGCCGGTCTCGAAGTCCTCGCAGAGCTTGTACGTCGACCCGGCGCAAGTCGGGAATGCGCCCCCATCGACTTGGTTGACTGGATTGCTGACCACCGCTCCGGAATCATTGCCCGCGCCGCCGCCCGATGACGAACTGCCGTTACTGGACTGCGAGCTCGTCGACCCGCTGGTGCCTGATCCGCTGGAGCCCGAACTGCCGCTGGGCGCCGCACTGGATGCGCCCGCCGATCCACCGGTCGACGAGGAGCTGGCGCTGCTCATGCCGAGGGAAGCATTCCCTGCTGTGACGGTCGAAGCGCCGGCATTCCCCGCGTCGTTGTCGCCGGCTGTTCCCGCAGCCGTTGCCGACCCCGGCCCCGAGGATCCCACTGCTCCGTTCGTGCATGCCGGGTGCGCGATGAACAGCAGCGCAAGCAGAGGCATCGGGGTTCGTCGCGCGACCCGCCAGCTCAGGCACTTAAGACCGATTTGTCCGGGCGAAGTCACACGCATTTCATAGACTCCCTTTTGGTTTCGCAGTGGTCAATTCGCGGAATATCGGCTCAAAAGCCACGCAAATTGCGCTACCGATGCATATTTGCGCGGATGGTGGCATCCTGCTCAGCCGCTTTCCCGCTCCCGCACGCCGGCCGCCTTCGAGCAGGCTGCGCAGGGCGCTCCGCGCGCGATCACGCGAGAGAGATAGCTCTGACACATTCAAATGCGGATTGCACCTGTGCAGCGGGACGCAAACGACCCAAAGATCGCGAATGACAGCTACCGCCACCAGCGACCACCTAGGGATACGCACTGCGCTCGTTCCATGGCCCCCAAAAACTGGGGGCAGGGCAGGACCTGCCGTCCCGTCCGGCGGGGCCTTTCGTGAGGGCCGTGAGGACCCGGGGCAAGCCTGAACGCGCGCGAGGTGACGCGACGATTCGTGGGCCTTTCGCGCGGGCCGCCACTACTGTCGAAAGATGAACCGCGTCTTCGCGTCGGGTACCGCCGCCCTCGTTCTTGTCGGCTGTGGTCTGATTGCGGAAGAGCCTGAGGAGCCCGAACCCTTGCCGCCCAACCTTTCCGCGGCGGGCAGCACCGCGTCGGGTTCGACCGCGTCGATCGGCATCGGTTCGGGCAGCTCGGAATCCATGAGCTTCGCCTCGAGTGATTCAGGCTCGAGCGCCAGCGCGGACCGAGACAGCGGCGACGCCGAACCCGCGGAAGCCGGAAGCGACGGAGGCGACGCGCAACCCGTGGAAGCCGGCGGCGACGGCGGCGACGCGCAACCCGCAGAAGCCGGCAGTGACGGCGACGCGGCGAGCGTGGACGCGACCCCAGAGGACGCCACCCCAGTGGACGCGTTCGCCGACAGCTGTGAGGGCGGGGCGACGCAGTGTTCCGGCGACGCTGTCGAGACGTGCGGTCTGGATGGCGTGTGGGGCACCCCGTGGACGTGCGCGACGGGCACCTGCACCGACGGCGGTTGCGTGGGCTCGACGACAACCGCTCCGAGTTGTGCGCCGGGCGGGCCCGGGATGACCAACTGCGGCCTCGGGGGCAGCGGGGCCGAAAGCTGTTGCACGAGCCCGGAGGTGACGGGCGGGACCTTTTACCTGTCCGATGACCTCTTGATCGGCGAGGACGGGGGCAGCACGATAGACGTCGCCGATCCCGCTTCGGTAAGTGGCTTTCGGCTGGACACGTACTTGGTCACGGTAGGCCGCTTTCGGCAGTACGTGAACTACCTGACGAGCGCGAGCGGAGCACCGCCTGCGAACAGCAGCGGCATTCATACGCACGTGAACGGGGGCCTGGGACTGGTGAGCGAGTTGAGCGTGCCGTCGGTCAGTGATAGTCTGTTCGGACCACCGGGAGCACCCATTTACGAGACGGGCTGGGATGCGACCGACTGGAATGCGCAAATCGCGACCGGATCGGGTGCAGCGGCAACGTGGAGCACGAATCTCTCGTGCGGCACGTCGAGCGAACTAATCAGCGCGTACGGGTCCATCCTCCCAGCCGCGACGTGGACCACTGTGGCCGGAAGCCAAGAGAATCTGCCCATCAACTGCGTGGACTGGTACGAGGCCTACGCGTTCTGCATCTGGGACGGGGGCTTCTTGCCGAGCGAGGCGGAGTGGCAGTTCGTCGAGGTGGGCGGCAGCCAGCAGCTCGAGGAGCCGTGGGGCTCGGTAGTCCCGGGAACTGCGGGAATCAGCAACCAGTACGCGATCTGGGGCTGCTCGTATGGCTCGCGGCCCTGCGGGATAGCGAGCATCGCGCCGGTGGGAACGGCGTCGTTGGGAATCGCCTACTGGGGCCAGCTCGACATGGTGGGCGAGGTACTCGAATGGAACCTCGACTTTGCGGGTGGCTACGGCGGCATGCTCACGTGGTCGGCTCTTTCCCCTCCGTGCCCCAATTGCGCCTATCTAACCCAGCGGACGTCCCTCGCTCTCGCCACGCGGGAGCGAGGGGGCGTCGCCTTCGACGGCGACATCGATTCGATTCCGCAGCGGGGCGGAAACGTCGCCACCTACCGCGACGTCGGCATCGGGTTCCGGTGTGCCCGGGCGCCCTGACGCGCGCAGCGATACGATTCGCCTGCGAGGGGCCTCGCAACCGTCGAGGCACCCCATCAGGCCCGCCATCCAGGCACTCGACTACCGATGCGATGTCATCGTCCGGACCGAGACGCACGAGGCGTGCCACCCAGGAAACGCACGGCCAACGGGCCAGCGAAAGCGCGAACCGCCGACCGAGGAGGACTCCACCGGCGCGATCGCACGTTACGGCTTTTCACGTGCCGGGGTTCGCGCGTCGAGGCCGCGGTCGCTCGACGAGGATCGATCCGATAGACCGAACGCCAGCTCGGCGCCGTTGCGGGCGGGTCGCTCGTGGGCCAAAAGCCAGCGCTTGCGCTCGATGCCGCCACCGTAGCCCGTGAGCGAACCATCCGCTCCAATCACGCGGTGGCAGGGCACCACGATGCCGACCGGGTTGGCCCCGATGGCGAGACCGACGGCTCGAACGGCAGTCGGACTTCCGATGCGTCGGGCGATGTCTCCGTACGAGAGGGTCTCGCCGCAGGCAATCGTGCGAAGCGCGAGCCACACGGCGTTCTGGAACGGCGTGCCGGCCAGCGTCACCGGCAACGCGTCGATCGCGCCCCAGTCGCCCCGGAAGTAGGCGCGGATGGCCGACGTGAAACCGCCGGGATCCGATGCGGGCTCGAGCGACGGCTCCTCGGCCCGCGCACGCAGCCGGCGAGGTATCATCGCCCGGCCGTCGGTCCATCCGACCGCCCGCAGGCATCCCCGGTCGTCCGCGACGATGGCCAGCCGGCCGAGAGGCGTATCCGTGTGATCGAGGAGAAATGCAGGGACTCTACCCATCATGACGGGTCCTTCGCCCGGACGCTGAGGGCAGGCGAGGGGCCCGCGATGCCGCATCGGCCGCCCAGAGGTGCTGGGCGGCGTACGCGCGCCACGGGCGCCAGCGCTCGGCGTGCCCGACGAGATCGTCCGCGGACAGACGCGTGCCCCCACGGCTCGCGGCGGCGCGCAACAGGCCCGCGTCGCCGGCCGGGAAGGCGTCCGGCTCTCGGGCGGCTCGGAGCGCGATGACATGCGCGGTCCACTCCCCGACGCCCCGGATGGCACATAGCCTCGCCACGGTTTTCTCGACGGTCTCGAGCGGCTGGAAAAGCAGCGGGTCGGCCGCTGCGGCGTGGGCCAGACCCTGGATCGTTTGACGGCGGAGCCTCGGCACCCGCAGCGTTCCGAGATCCGCGCGAGCCACCTCGGCGGGGCTCGGAAACGCGCGATCGAGCCCGAAATCGTCGCCATGGCCGGCCACGACCGGCGCGCCGCACGCGCGCACGAGATCCCCCGCATGCTGGCGAGCGGCTTCGACCGACACCTGCTGGCTCAGGACGGCCCTCACGGCCAGCTCGAATCCGTCCCAGCCCCCGGGCACGCGCAATCCGGGTCGTTCGGCGATCAGCGGAGCGAGCCACGGATCCCCCGCGAGGTGCGCGCCGAGGGTCACGACGTCTGCGCCGAGGTCGAAACCACTCCGGATGCGTGCGACGAGCGCAAGCAGCGCGCGAACGTTTGGAAAGCGCAGGGTCGCGGCGAGGCTCTGGACGTCCGGCCGATGGACGATCTCGACCGTGCCCGTCTGGCCCTCGTGCGACACCGTTCGACGATAGATGCCGCGATCGATGCGCTCGACGCCTTCGATGGCGCGTGCGCCGAGGTAGGCCGTCATGGCCGCCCAGTCGTACGGGGGCCGATACCGAAGCCGCACGGTCACGCCGGTCGCCACGAGCTGGGGCTCTTGCGAGACCCCGACCTTCCGGCGAAGGGCGCTCGGCGGTCCGTGAAAGAGCCGCTGGAATGTCTCGTTGAAGCGGCGAATGCTCCCGAAGCCCGCGGCTTGGGCGATCTCGCCCATCGGCATTCGGGTCTCGTGAACGAGCTGCTTCGCGAACAGGACGCGCCGCGTTTGGGCCACGGCGACCGGGGAGGCCCCGAGATGCTGCATGAACAAGCGGCGGAGATGCCTGGCGCCGACGCCCAGGCGCTCCGCGAGCCAATCCACGCTGGCCCGCTCGCCATCGAGCTCGCCGGCAGTAATGAGCGCGAGGCCCCGGAATACGGTGTTCGATGTTCCGCGCCACGATCCGAGGTCGGGCGCCGTCTCGGGCCGACAGCGAAGGCACGGGCGAAACCCCGCCTCCTGGGCCGCTGCGGCCGACGCAAAGAAGCGGCAATGGTCGAACTTCGCGGGACGCGCCGGGCAAACCGGACGGCAGTAGATGCCCGTGGTCGTGACGCCGACAAACAAGCGCCCGTCGAATCGCACGTCGCGCGTTTGAAGCGCTCGGTAACAGCCCCGGGGATCGAGCATGATCGCGGACCCAACCTAGTCTTCCGGGGCCCTCGGTGCTGGCGGTTTTCGGACCGGATCGCTCGGCGAGTCCGATCGCGGCGACTATCCGGAGGGCGCCTGCCCCGGCCATGCCCAATGGCGGACCTCCGGCAGGTCTTCACCGTACCGGTCGATGTAGAGCTTGTGCTCGACGAGCTTGTCTCGGAGCTGTTGCTTGATGTAGGCCCCCGCTCCGCCCGTCTGGGGGAGGCGATCGATCGCATCCATCACGAGGTGAAAGCGATCCAAGTCGTTGAGTACGGTCATGTCGAACGGCGTCGTGATGGTCCCCTCTTCCTTGTACCCCCGGACGTGCAGATTCCTGTGGTTGGTGCGCCGGTAGGTGAGGCGGTGAATCAACCAGGGGTAGGCATGGAATGCGAAGATGACCGGCTTGTCGCGCGTGAAGATGGCGTCGAAATCGACATCGCTCAGTCCGTGCGGATGCTCCGACTGGGGTTGCAGTTTCATGAGGTCGACGACGTTGACCACGCGGATCCGCAGGTCGGGCAGATGCTCGCGCAGAAGCGATACGGCGGCGAGCGTCTCGAGCGTGGGCACGTCCCCGCAACAGGCCATCACCACGTCGGGTTCGGCGCCCTGATCGTTGCTCGCCCACTGCCAGATGCCGATGCCCTCGCTGCAGTGCTTGATGGCGGCGTCCACCGTGAGCCATTGCGGCGCCGGATGCTTTCCGGCGACGACGACGTTGACGTAGTGCCGGCTGCGGAGGCAATGGTTCATCACCGACAGCAGGCAGTTCGCATCCGGCGGCAGGTAGACGCGGACGACCTCGGCTTTCTTGTTCACGACGTGGTCGATGAAGCCGGGGTCCTGGTGGGTGAACCCGTTGTGATCCTGGCGCCATACATGGGAGGCCAGCAGATAGTTCAGCGAAGCGATCTTGCGCCGCCACGGCAGCTGCGAAGTGACCTTCAGCCACTTGGCGTGCTGGTTGAACATCGAGTCGACGATGTGAATGAACGCCTCGTAGCAGTTGAAGAGTCCATGCCGACCGGTGAGCAAGTACCCCTCCAGCCATCCCTCGCACTGGTGCTCGCTCAGCATTTCCACCACTCGGCCGTCGCGCGCGAGAAACGGGTCGCCCGGAAGGATCTCGGCTTCCCATTGGCGTGCCGTCACTTCGAAGAGGGACTCGAGCCCGTTGGAAATCGTCTCGTCGGGCCCGAACACCCGAAAATTTCGCGGCTCGACGTTGAGCTTCACGACGTCGCGCAGGAAGCATCCGAGCACGTGGGTGTCGCCGATGCCGCGCACTCCCGGCAAGGGTACGGCGACGGCGTAATCGCGAAAATCTGGCATTCGGAGGTCGCGCAATAGAATGCCGCCATTGGCATGCGGGTTCGCGCCCATCCGTCGGGCGCCTTTGGGTGCAAGCTCGGAAAGCTCCGGCTTCAGACGTCCGCCTTCGTCGAAGAGCTCCTCGGGTCTGTAGCTTCGGAGCCAGTCCTCGAGCAGCTTCAGGTGCCCGGGATGGGTGGCCGGGTCGGACAGCGGCACTTGGTGCGATCGGGACGTGCCCTCGATTTGCAGTCCGTCCACCGTCTTCGGGCCCGTCCACCCCTTGGGTGAATCCAGGACGATCATCGGCCAGCGGGGGCGGGTGAGGTCGCCGTGGATGCGGGCGTTCGCTTGGATGTTTCGGATCTGCTCGACCGCGGTGTCGAGCGTCGTGGCCATCGCCTCGTGCATCGGCTCCGGCTCGTGGCCGCAGACGAAGTGGGGAACCCATCCGTAGCCGCGAAGCAGTTGTTCCAGCTCTTCTCGGCTGATTCGGGCGAGGATCGTCGGATTGGCAATCTTGTAGCCGTTGAGATGCAGAATCGGCAGCACGGCGCCGTCGGTGACGGGATTGAGAAATTTATTGGAGTGCCAAGCCGTCGCAAGCGGTCCGGTCTCTGCCTCGCCGTCGCCCACGACGCAGGCGACGATGAGATGGGGATTGTCGAACACCGCGCCGAAGGAGTGGCTGAGTGAATAGCCCAGTTCGCCCCCTTCGTGAATGGAACCGGGGCACTCCGGCGACACGTGGCTCGGGATGCCCCCGGGAAACGAAAACTGAACGAAGAGCTTCCGAAGCCCGGCCTCGTCCTGGCTGATGTCGGGATAGATCTCGCTGTACGTGCCCTCGAGATAGGTGTTGCCCACCACGGCCGGACCGCCGTGACCGGGACCCGAGACGTAGATCACGTCGAGGTCGTACTTGTTGATGATCCGGTTCAGGTGCACGTAAATGAAGTTCTGCCCGGGGGTCGTGCCCCAGTGTCCGAGCAGCATGCGCTTCACATCGGCGATCTCGAGCGGCCGCTTGAGCAGCGGATTGTCGTAAAGATAGATCTGGCCGACCGACAGGTAGTTGGCGGCGCGCCAGTAGGCGTCGATCTTCTGGAGGAGATCCGGTGTCAGCGTTCGGGTCGTCATGATCGTTGTCTCCCGAGCCGTTGATCATCGAGAGGGCGGATGGGAAGGCCTCGGCGACGCTCTAGGTCAAGCGCCGGATCGGGCTGCGCGCGTGCTCCGGGCCGTCCGGACCTCGTCTCCCGGATCTCCCGCTTGGCGTTCCTTGAGCTGCTCCCAACCGCGAGTGAATTCCTTGTCGACTCGTCCGAGGTGAAGACGCATCGCCGTCCGCGCCGCGCGCCCGTCGCGGGCTTCGAGCGCGGTCAGGATGGCTTGGTGATCGCGCAGGGTGGCGGTTCGGAGCTCGGGAGTCTGGAAGTGGTGCTCCATGCGCTTCCAGATGGCGCCGCGGCCTTGGTCCCACAGATTGTGGACGACGGCGACGAGCACGCTGTTGTGAGCCGCCCGAGCGATGCCGAGATGGAACTCCCGATCGGCGGGATCCGTGTCGCGCGTCTGCCGGTGGCCCCGCTCCATTTCCACGACGGCGTGTCGGACGGGCTCCAAGTCTCCGGGCTTGGCGCTTCGTGCCGCCTCCGCCGCGATTTCGCCTTCGATGAGCCAGCGCGCGCGCAAAAGCTCGAACGGTCCCTGACCCTCGGCCGTGGGATCGACCGCCGCGACGGGTCGGCGTGGAGCGACGAAGATGCCGGCGCCGACGCGGACTTCCACCTTGCCTTCGACCTCGAGAGCGATCAGCGCTTCGCGCACCGACGGGCGCGACACGCCCAGTTGGACCGCAAGGTCGCGCTCCGACGGAAGGCGCGCTCCCTCGGGGTATTCGCCGGCCGCAATCAAAGAGGACAGCTGCCCGGCGATCTGGCGGTAGAGGCGCTGGCTTTCGACGACTTGAATGGGCATCCCGACGGCTCCGAAGTATCCACGGCGCTTCGCCAGGGCCTGCAAGCGAGGGATCGACCCTCCTCCACGCGCCGCCTCTGTCTGGACTTGGCTAAATGTCCTTCGACGTGAACGGTAACGGGTCGCTCTCGGGTGTCAAGTTGACTTACTCCGGCACACACGCTCGTGTCCCCTGCGCGGCGCCGCGGCAGCGGTTGCCGCAACGCAGTCGCGACGCGGTCCACGAAGAGCGGCGCTCGCCACGTGTGCTTCGGCGCCGACGGTCTCACAGCTTGTAGGCACGTTTCGCAAGGTTGTAGGCGAGGTCCACGGCGACCTCGGCCGCCTCGTCTTCGTCGAGACGATGCTCGGTGACCCACTTGGCCAGGATGGCGCAGTCGACGCGCCGAGCGACGTCGTGGCGCGCGGGAATCGAAAGGAAGGCGCGGGTGTCGTCGTTGAAGCCGACCGTATTGTAGAAGCCCGCCGTCTCGGTCACGCGCTCCCGGTAGGTGCGCATTCCCTCCGGGCTGTCGAAAAACCACCAGGCAGGGCCGAGCTTGAGAGCGGGATAATGGCCCGCGAGCGGAGCGAGCTCACGAGAGTACGCCGACTCGTCGAGAGTAAAGACGATGAGCGACAGCCGCTTGTCGTTTCCGAACCGATCGAGCAGGGGCTTGAGATGGCGGACGTAATCGGTCGCTGTCGGAATGTCCGCTCCCTTGTCTCTTCCGAATGTGTGCAGAATGTCGCGGTTGTGATTGCGGAACGATCCAGGGTGGATTTGCATGACGAGGCCGTCGTCGAGGCTCATTCGTGCCATCTCGGTCAACATCTGGCCGCGGAAGCATTCGGCCTCGCTCGGCGACATTGCCGATGCGCGTGCCTTCCGGAACAAGGCCTCGCACTCGGATCGCGAGAGATCGCACGTGAGGGCCGTAGGATGCCCGTGGTCGGTGGAGGTGGCGCCGTGGGAGGCGAAAAAGTGCCGTCTCGTCGCGAGGGCCCGCAAATACCCTTGCCACGATCCGGTATTTTCGCCTGTGATCGCGCCGAGCGTCTCTACGCCGTGCGCGAATCCCTCGAACTCGGGATCCACCACCGGGTCCGGCCGAAACGCGGTGATGACGCGACCGCTCCAGCCGGACCGGCGCAGAGCGGCGTGATGGACCAGGTCGTCGAGGGGCGATTCGGTGGTGGCGAGCACCTCGATGTTGAATCGTTCGAAGAGTGCGCGCGGGAGAAACTGGGGCCGTGGAAGGCAATCGGCGATGCGATCGTAGATCCGGTCCGCCGATTCGGGCGTGAGCCGCTCGTCGACGCCGAACACGTCGCGCAGCGCGTGGGTGAGCCACAGGCGCGATGGAGTGCCGCGAAACAGGTGAAAATGGTCGGCGAGCAACCGCCAGATCCTTCTCGAGTCTCGCTCCACGGGCTCGCCGTCCACGCGCGCGATACCGAGCGCCTCCAGGGGTACCCCCTGGCTGTAGAGCATCCGAAACACGTAGTGGTCGGGGATGACGAGCAACGTTGCCGGATCCGCAAAAGGCCGGTTGTCGGCAAACCACGCCGGATCGCAGTGTCCGTGCGGGCTGAGGATGGGAAGCTTTCGCGAAAGGCCGTAGAGGCGGCGCGCGACTTCGCGCGTCGGCGGATCCGCTGGAAACAGTCGATCGTCGGAGAGCACCGAGGTCGTGGGCACCGAGTCTAGCGCGCAGCTCGTGCGTACGCCCGCGCCGGCTGCAAACGCGCCGGCCGGTCCGAGCAGAGCTTCTCGTCCGCCGCCTCCTTGAGCGATTCCCAGCCCCGGCTGAACTCACGATGCACGCGCTTCAGGTGCCGGTGCATGGCGCTTCGGGCGGCGCGCGCATGGCGCTCCTCGATCGCCTGCAGGATGTCCTCGTGGTCGCCCAGCATGTCCGAAAGCAACCGAGGCGTCTGAAAGTGGTGCTCCATCCTCTTCCAGATCGAGCCGCGCCCTCGATCCCAAGCGTCTTGAACCACCGCGCCGAGCACGCTGTTGTGAGCCGCGCGGGCGACCGCGACGTGGAACTCGCGGTCGCTCTCGTCGGCGTTCCGACCGTGCGCGTGGCGTCGCCGCATCTCGCTCACCGCGGCACGGATCGCATCGACGTCTTGGGTATGCGCGTGCCGGGCCGCTTCCGCGGCGATCTCGCCTTCGATGAGTGCACGAGCGCGCAGCAACTCGAAGGGGCCTTGTCCTTCGGAGGCGAGGTCGGTGGCGGGGACCGACCGACTGGCCACGAAGATCCCGGATCCCACGCGAACTTCCACCTTGCCGGCGACTTCGAGGGCAATCAGGGCTTCCCGCACCGACGGACGGGAAACCCCGAGCTGGGCGGAAAGCTCGCGTTCGGAGGGCAGTCGCTCACCCTCGGCAAGCTCGCCCGACGCAATCAGCCTCGAGACTTGATCGGCTATTTGACGATAAAGGCGTTGGTTCTCGATGGTTTGCAGCGGCATGTCCCACATGCTTCCCGGGTGAGACGATCCGGCGCTGTCGGTGGACGACGTCGCGCCCCGAAGTCTCTATCCTCGTCGGTCTGGGTTGGACACATTCGTCCAAGTCAGTGTAAAGCTACCGGCCATTGGTCTGAATATCAAGTGGCCTGACCATGGAGTTCTGCGATGGCACGGTGCGGCGAAATGGCGGACGGGCGTGAGACGACGTGCGGGCAGGCGAGGCGTCCGCGCGGCCCCTCGAAGCCCGTCCAGGTGGGTCGGCAAGCCGTGTGCGGGGTCGGCCCGTGACCGGGTCGGGCCTCGATCTGGGCGGTCAGGTCGCCGTCGTTCTCGGTGGGACCAGTGGTATCGGACGGGCGCTCGCGCTGGGGCTCGCGCAGGCGGGTGCCGATGTCGTGCCGACCGGGCGTCGGATCGATCACATCGATCGGACCGCAGCGGAGATCGAGCAGGTCGGACGCCGTTCGCTGCGCGTCGCGGCGGACGTCACCGACCGCGGGTCTCTCGACCGCCTGCTTGCGGCTACGGTCGGATCGCTCGGGAAGGTGGACATCCTCGTCAACTGCGCAGGCAAAATCAAGCGCTCGCCGACCCTGGATCTCGCCGAGTCGGACTGGAACGACATCCTCGAGACGAACCTCACGGGCACGCTGCGCGGATGTCAGATTTTCGGCAAGCACATGATCGATCGCGGGTACGGCCGGATCGTGAATGTGGCCTCGCTCACGTCGTTCGTCGCCCTCTACGAGGTCGCGGCGTACGGGGCCAGCAAGGCGGGGGTCGTGGCGCTCACCCGGTCGCTCGCGGTCGAATGGGGATCGAAAGGGGTCTGCGTGAACGCGGTGGCACCCGGAATCTTCCGCACCGATCTGAACGAAGAACTCTTGAACGGCACCGCGCGAGGGCGCGAGCTTCTCATGCGCACGCCCCTCAAGCGATTCGGGCGGGTCGAAGAGGTCGTGGGAGCCGTGGTCTTTCTCGCGTCGCGGAGCGCAAGCTTCGTCAATGGGCAGGTCCTCGCCATCGACGGGGGCTTTCTCGCGAGCGGCGTCAACCAGTAGTCCCCATGCCGCCGGCGGCGGCAGGCAACGGACTGGAATCGCGACCGAAGAGCGGCTCGATGTGTCGCTGCAGGTTTCGGGTGACGCACGGGGCGACGGTCTGTCGCCCGTCACGAAGCGCGGCCCGGAATTCCTCTCCCAGCTCCGCGGCGATCTTGAATGCGACATGCATCAGCTGGCGCACGTGAATGCTGAAGTCGGCGCAGCGAGGGTCGTGTCGAATGTGGTTGGCCAGTCGCTCCGCGCCAAACGTCGATACCTCCGACGGCGTCGGGAGCTTCGCCCGGTCGATCGCCACCACGGCCGCATACGGAGCGCACAGCTCGTCGTAGCGCGCGAACGCTTGCGCATAGATCCGCTTGGCGAGGTCGAGGCCGGCCGGGCCCGATAGCGTCACTCCGACGATCTCCTCGAGCCACGTCGTCCCCGCGGTCTTCAGGTGCAATCCCTGATCGGTCTTTCGCAGAGCGGCGCGCATGATCGGGTAAAGGGAAAACTTGTCGCTGCCCGTGTGGACGCTCAGCTTGAGCGATGGCGGAAAGCCGAAGACGTCGATCGCATGGCGAACGACGGCCAGGTCGGCCTCGAATTCGCGCGCGAAAATGCGCGTGTCGCCGACATAGTCGATCCCCTTGAGGAACTTGCCCGAAAACTTGGGCGCCACGGTCTGCGCGGGGATGCGCTCCCGGGCGAGCGCTCCGAGCACGAAGAAGAGCTCCAGCGGCGACTGAGACTCCGAGGCCTCGTCGATGGATACCTCCGTGACGAACGAATCCGCGCCCTTGGCGGCTTCGATCCGGCGGTACGTCCGACCGGCCTCTCCCGCTGCGCACACGTAGCGGCGGCCGATTTCCCGAACAATGGGTTCGGTCACCTCGAAGGCCGCTTCGACGCCGGGGATGCGCAACGTACCGCGAAAAGGTTGCATGTCCCGGACGAACGACTCGATGGCGCGCTCGTCTGCGGATTGGCCGATGAAGTCCGCGACGTCGAGCGTGAAAAAGTTGCTCGACGCAATGAACCGATCGACCGTCTTCACCCCGATGTGATCGGCATCGACGTAGTACGTGTGTTGCCAGCCGGTGGCGCGCACGGCATCGTCGGCGGCGGCGCGAACGTCCTCCGGTTGGGTCCCGATGAGCGAGTGCTCGCGGTTCGACTTGTTCCACACCGGCACGATCAGGACACCGTGCTCCTCGGCTTTCCGAAGGGCAGCCAGTTGAGCGACGCCCTCCATGCCGAACCGATCCCCGATGCCCAGCGAGTACTTTTCGATGATCATCGCGCTTTGTCATCCCATGCATCGGTTCAGCGCTGAATTCTCGCCGACGCTCCTCGAGCGAAGGCTCGGACCTGCTCGATCGTCGCCATCGTCGTGTCCCCCGGAAACGTCGTCAGAAGCGCGCCGTGAGACCAGCCAAGCCTCACGGCGTCCTCGGGGGTCTCGCCCGTGAGCAGACCGTAGAACAGACCGGCCGCAAAGCCGTCGCCCCCGCCGACTCGATCGAACACGTCGATGTCGCAGGTGGGCGCGGTGACTTGCCGTCCTGCGATCCACGCGACAGCGCTCCATCCGTGGCGGTTGGCGGAGCGGACCTCGCGCAACGTCGTCGCCACGGCTTTGACGTTGGGATACTTCGCAATCACCCGTTCGATCATGCGAAAGAAGGCATCCGTTTGCAGGCCGGACCGGTCGTTCACGTCGGGACCCGGGACGCCGAGCCCGCGCTGCAGATCCTCTTCGTTGCCCACGAGGACGTCGACATGATTCGCGATCCGGCCGATGACTTCCGCCGCCTTGTTCGCCCCGCCCCAGACATTCCACAGCTTCTCGCGAAAGTTCAGGTCGAAGCTGACGATGGCGCCCGCCGCTTTGGCGGCCTTCATTCCCTCGAGAATCAGTTCTCCGGTCGTCTCCGAAAGAGAAGCAAAAATTCCACCGCTGTGAAACCATCGCAACCCGCCGGCAAATATCCGACTCCAATCGAAGTCGCCCGGCTTGAGCCGCGCCGCGGCCTCGTTCGCGCGGTTGTAGAAGACCACCGGGGGACGCAGACCGAAGCCGCGGTCGCTGTAAACGGTGGCCATGTTGGGCCCACGCACCCCGTCGTGTGCGAAGTCCTTGTAGAAGGCGCGAACGCCCATGGCGCGGACGCGGTCCGCGATGAGGTTGCCGATGGGGTAGTCCACCATCGCTGTCACGATCGCCGTGTTCATTCGAAAGCAGTCGGCCAGATTGGCCGTGACGTTGAACTCGCCGCCGCTTACGTGAACGTCGAAGTGCGTCGCTTTGCGAAACGGCACGATGCCGGGGTCCAGGCGGTGAACCAGTGCCCCGAGGCTCACGAAATCGAGATCCCCGCTCGGGGCAACGATCCTTTCGATACTCATCGCGCGTCTCCGGCGTGTGCCTCCGTCACGAACGTTGCCGCGCTTCTCGGGGCGGAGTCGCCTTGCATGCGAAAGAGAAGCTCTCCCGCCTTGGCCACGTAGAGGACTCCCTCGTCCTCGCGCCCCATCCACTCCCGCGTATCGATCGTGCGAAAGTCGCGATAGCCGAGGTTGATGGCCCGGCACTCGGCCTCGGGGATCTGCGTGGCCAGGGTGACGTGGATGCGGGGTCGTTCGACGCCGTTCACGAAGGTGCCGATGCCTTTCACGTGTGTGGAGTGCGCGAGGACGCCCCTGGGGATGTCCCGAAAGCGATCCATCTGGCCGACGAAATAGTCGCGCACATGGTAGCCGATTCGGCGAATCATTTCCCCGTGCGTGATCGACAGACGCGCGATGTGGGGCGCGTAAATGATGAGCTCACCGCCGTCGGCTACGACCGGCTCGAGCTTGTAGGCGCACTTGCCGCCCACCCAAAGCTCGTCGTACATCGAGGGCGCGCAGCTGAGTACGCGATCATAGGGCCTCTCGGCGTAGCGGATGTGGACCTGACCCGACAGGTCTGCCGCGGCGCTCCACGCCTCTTCCGGCGCCCCGATGAACACGCCGATGAGCCCGCGATCGTGGACGACGAGGCTCACGCACTTGCGCTCGACCGGCACGAGCGCCGCGGCGCGGTCGACGATCGATCGAACCGGGGTGTGCTTCGCACCGATGATGCCGGGGTTCGTGATGAGCGCTCCCAGCCAGTGAAACATGTCGATGATCTCGGGTCCCGAGATGCCCGGGAACAGGTATTTGTTGCCGCCCGAGAAACCGACGACTTCGTGCGGGAAGGTGGGCCCGATGATCAGAAGCAAATCGTATTCGAGCGCGACCTTGTTGATCGTCACGTTGACCCGTTCGCGCATGCGGCCGGCGGAGAGCGCCTCGACTTCCGGCTCGGTGATCTCCCCGATCGAGACGAGCTGGCCCGGGTCGTCCCAGCGATGATTCATGAACCGGGTCCGGCCGTAGCGGGTACGCCGCTCGTGCCCCGTGATGCCCAACCGTTCGTTGATGCCTTCGTCGGTCATCGGCGGATGCGTGCCGAGCGCAATCAACACGTCGAAGCAAGCCGCGTCGTCGGCCATCAGATCGTGCAGAATCCGAAAGAGCAGATCAATGGGCGCGGTCCGCGTACCGTCGGGGACGATGACGAGAACGCGGCGGCCGCGGACGTTCCAGTGCGCCACCTCGGCCGCGCACAGCGCGCGAACCGCCGGTTCCTCGATCCCGGCATCGTTTTGCGCAACGCCAATCATGGATCGAGCTGCGCCCGCCCCATCTCCCTCGGCACCGGGGTCGCGGATTTCGAGCTGTCGAACCGCTGCGGATCGCCCGGGCCTCGGAGTGCCCGACCCGCGTTCGCCGGTTCCGGGTCGCCGCCCGCGACGCCGAGCTGTTTCACGCGCCGGTCCCCCTCGGGGGGGCATGTCCCGTCCGCATCGGTGATGAAAAGACAGTACACCGGTTGGTCGGGATATCAAGTGGCCTTACCATTCGTGAAGTCTGACGCGAGGGTCGGCCGATGGGCGCGGAGGGGTCAGGCCTGTGGACCAGCACACTCGCAAGGTACCATGAACCCGGTCCGAGCTCCTGTCGACTGCGTCGAAAACACGAGCGTAAACAAGGGCATAAGCATCGATCCACGTCGCGTGGCCTACGGCGCGGATCGGCGGTCGGCTATGGGGGCCGGCCCGCGATTGCGCTTACGCGGGCCGACCGCTTCCGTCACGACGCGGTTGCCACCGTCCCCCTTGGACCCGCTGCAGCGTGTCCACGAGGGCGTCGACATCGCCCCGCGTGTTGTAAAGGGCGAGCGAGGCCCGGACCGTGCTCTCGAGACCGAATCGGCGCAGGATGGGCTGCGCGCAGTGGTGTCCTGCGCGCACCGCGATGCCCTCGAGATTGAGCGCCGCGCCGACGTCTTCGGTCCGCACCCCGTCGATCACGAACGAAAGGACGGACGCCTTTTCCGGCGCGGTTCCGATGAGCGTCAATCCGGGCACGCGTGCCAGGCACTCGGTCGCGTACTCGAGCAAATCGTGTTCATAGCGTGCGATGTTGGGCATGCCGATGCCGGAGATGTAGTCGAGCGCCGCGCCAAGTCCGACGGCGTCCGCGAGGCTGCCGGTGCCCGCTTCGAATCGGGAGGGCGCCGGTTGATACGTCGTCTTGTCGAACGTCACATCGGCAATCATGTTGCCCCCGCCTTGCCAGGGTGGCATGGCGTCGAGGATCTCCTGCTTGCCGAAGAGAACCCCGATCCCCGTCGGCGCGAACACTTTGTGCCCCGAAAAGCAGTAGAAATCGCAATCGATCGCTTGCACGTCGACGGGCATGTGGCTCACGGCCTGGGCGCCGTCCACGAGGACCACCGCCCCCTGACGGTGAGCCATGTCGACCATGTCGCGCACGCGAAGGGTCGTCCCGAGCGCGTTCGAGACGTGAGCGAACGAGACGATGCGCGTTCGAGGCCCCAAAAGCTTGTCGTATTCGTCGAGTCGCACCTCGCCGCGTGAGTCCACCGGCGCGACGCGAAGGCAGGCGCCCTTCTCGGCACAGAGTTGTTGCCAGGGCACGATGTTGGCGTGGTGCTCGAGCCAGGTGATCACGATCTCGTCGCCGGGGCCGACGTTTCTCCGTCCCCAGCTTTGAGCCACCAGATTGATCGCCTCGGTGGCGCCTCGCACGAAGACGATCTCCTTGGCCGACGGAGCGTTGAGAAAGCGTCGCACTTTGTCGCGCGCTCCCTCGTACGCGTCGGTGGCGCGTGCGGCGAGCGTGTGTGCGGCCCGGTGCACGTTCGAATTCTCGTGCTCATAGAAATACGAGACCCGATCGATCACCGACTGCGGCTTCTGGGTCGTCGCGGCATTGTCGAGCCACACGAGCCTCCGGCCGTGGACCCGTTCGTCGAGAATCGGGAAGTCTCGGCGGATGGTGTTCGGATCGAACATCCCCGGGGCCGATGGGGGCGCAGGGTTGAGCTCGGGCTGAAAGTCGTAACCAGGGGCCGCGGGCGTCGGCGCCGTGGGCAGGTCCGGCGCCGTAGCCTCTGTCTCCGGACGCGGCACGGCCGCCGCCGGCGCGCCAGGGGCTATGCCGGCCGGAACCGAGGGCGTAGCCGACGGCAAACCGGCGAGATCCAGGAAATACGGAGCTTGCGACGGGGGCGGCGACGGCGCGGCGAGCGAGAACGCCGAAGGCAATCCCAACTGGTCCGAGAAGAGCGTCGCGATCGGACGAAAGTCGCTCTCCTTGGGAGCCGGCGCGCTCACGGGCGGCGGCCGCTGAAGCGGTCCGGGCACGGGGGGCAGCGCAACGGCCGAGGAAGCGCCGCCCGGAGCGAGCGCGCTCGGGCCTCTCGGGGGTGCGGGCGCGGTGGCTGTCAGTGCGGGGTCCGGCGCGGCACCCGGGGCGGCAACGCTCGTCGGGCCGAGGACCGGGCCCGGCACCCCGGAGAAAAACATATTGGCCAGCCGCTCGATCTCGCCCGCCATCGAGACGGCGCGAACGACGTCGCCGCCCGGTTCGATCGGAGCGTCATCCGGGCGCGCCACGGTCGACCCCGGATCACGTGTACTCATAATAGCTTTGCAGCGTGACGTTCTCGAGCACGCCGATCGCGTCGTCCGTAAGAACGGCCGCGGAGCAGTAAAGCGACAGCAGGTACGCGGCCGCGCCCCGTTGGTTGATGCCCATCAAGCGCACCGAGAGGCTCGGGCTGACTTCTCCGGGGATGCCGGGTTGGAACAGCCCGACCACGCCTCGTTTCTTTTCGCCCGTGCGCAATAAGAGGATGTTGGTGCGCCCGTTTCCGTCGATGCCGAGCTTGTCGGTTGGCACGAGCGGGATTCCGCGCCACGTCACGAACGGCGATCCGAAAAGCGTTACCGTGGGCGGTGGGACGCCTCGACGCGTGCACTCGCGTCCGAAGGCGGCGATCGCGCGCGGGTGCGCGAGAAAGAACGCGGGCTCCTTCCAAATCTTGGCGATGAGCTCGTCCAGGTCATCGGGGGTCGGTGCGCCGGCTCGCGTCGCGATGCGCATGCTCGGCGCGACGCTCGGCAGAAGACCGTAGGTGGCGTTGTTGATGAGTTCGTTTTCCTGGCGCTCCTTCACCATCTCGACGAGAACGCCTAGCTGCTCGCGCACCTGGTCCATCGGGCTTCGATAAAGGTCCGAGATGCGCGTCTGAACCTCGATCGTCGTGGTGACCGTGCTCAGCGTGTATTCGCGCGGATGTTCCTCGTAATCGACGAACGCGACAGGCAGGTCGTCCCCGTCGCTCGGGCTGCACTCGATTCCGATCGCCGCCTCCTTGTCCTTCACCTTGTTGACCCGGTACGTGCCTGCTTCGACCGGAACCCAGGGCAAAAGAGTCACCAGCCACCGCGGGGTCGTGCCCACCCATTGCGGCGGTGTCTTGGTGGTGTTCGCCAGCTGGCGTGCCGCGGGCGCGCCGAGCGTGGGATGCGATCCTTGCGTCATGAATGAGCTCCTGGGGTGAGCCCGTCTTTCGGGCAGCGCGAACCTAAGGCACGCGGCCCTTCTCCCGCAAGGTAGGCTGCCGTGACCGCCGCGCTTTCCTCCGCTCGCAAACCCGGACTTATCCGCTCGCGCGGATCGTCGCCGGACCCCTTGACGAGACGGGGCTCAGTCCTTCACGAGACAGCGCTCAGTTCGTCGTGGACGAGCGGCAGGCCCGCCTTAACCCAAGCGCGCGTACCGCCGCTCAAGTTGAAGACGCGCGTCAGTCCATGCGCTTCGGCGACCCCGCATGCCATCTGGCTGCGGATGCCCGCCGCGCACACGAATAGAATCCCGTCGCCCGGCAGTGCGCCCTTCGGATTCGCTCTGAATTGACCGAGCGGCACCAGGCGGGAAGCCGGCAGATGCCCGCCGAGCCACTCGTGCGGTTCGCGGACGTCGATCACGTGGAGCTCTCCGCGTGCGACCAGTTCGTAAGCAGCTTGGGGCGTTAGCTGAATCACGTGTCCACTATAATGGACTTCGGACGACGCGGCAACCCCCCCTTGGAGGGGGCTTTGGACCGGCGCCGCGGTGCGGCATCGCCATACGTCATCACCAGGTACATGCGAAGCGGGTCGGACCCTTCGTTGCGGTACTCGTGCGGGACGTCGGCGTCGAAGAGAATCGCGTCGCCGCGGGCAAGCTCGTGGCGTTTGCCGGCGACGACCATGGCAAGCGTCCCATCGGCCACGACCAGATGCTCCTTCGTTCCGGGCGCGTGCGCGTCCGCCCGTTCGATCGACGCGGGCGCAAGCGCGAGCTCGTAGAACTCGACGACCGGCGCTGTGTCGAATGGAAAGAGCGCGCGCGACTTGAACGACCCGTCCTGCGACGTGAGAACCTTCGCCTTGCCGGCCCGTAGCACGGTCGATTGGGCATCGCTGGGATCGCTGATCAGGGCGGAGAAGGGCACGGCCAGGGCGCGTGCGATCTTCCAGAGGACGTTGATGGTCGGCGTACTGCGCCCGAGCTCCACCTGCCCGAGCATGGCCCGACTGACGCCGGACGCGCGCCCGAGCCGCTCGAGCGAAAGCCCGCGTTTGGTACGAAGGCGGCGGAGGTTCTCGCCGACGACGCGCGTCACTCCGACCGACGCCTCGGGCGGAGCGCCGGCCGGGTGATCCGTTCGGAGGTTCAAGGCCGGCCGAGTGTTCGCCAAAGAGGACAGCGCGTCAAGCTGCGACCAAGCCCCCGGAACGATTCGAAATCGAGCACCTCGGCCTGGGTCTGCGCGCCGCTTGCGCGCGCATTCGGTCTACGATGCTGGACTTGGGGGTGTGCCCTGCGACCGGCGGGCGACGGCCCTTTCGGGGACCCCACTCGCCCGAAACACGAGTTCGAAATCGACGCGATCGTCAGCATGTGGAGCCTCCACTAAGCTTGACGCGCCATGCTGCGCACCGTTCGCGCCCTTCGGTACGTCATGCCGTTTCGCGAGGGCGGGTCGGTCCCCGCCCTCGTCGAAGGCGACGATCTCGGCCTCTACGTCGTCAAGCTGCGAGGAGCGGCCCAGGGGACCAAGGCTCTTGTCGCCGAACTCGTCGCCGGCGAGCTGGCGCGCGCGGTCGGGTTGGCCGTTCCCGAAATCGTGCTCGTCGAGGTGGACCGCGTCCTCGCACGGAGCGAACCGGATCCGGAGCTCAGTGCGCCGCTCGAAGCGAGTGCGGGGCTGAACGTCGGCCTCGACTACTTGCCCGGAAGCATCACATTCGATTCGATCGTGGGGCCGCCACCGGACGCCGCCACGGCGTCGCTCATCGTGCTCTTCGACGCGTTCGTGATGAACGTCGATCGCACGCCGCGTAACCCGAACCTGCTGTCGTGGCATCGACGGCTGTGGCTCATCGACCACGGTGCGTCGCTCTATTTTCATCACGCCTGGGGCCCCGACCATGCGCTCGACGGCACACGGGACCCGTTCACTGAGGCGCGGCAGCACGTCCTCTGGCCCTGGGCGTCGGCGCTCACGGACGCCGCGGTACGTCTCCGCGAGGCCCTCGACGGGCAAGCGATCGGCCGGGTGGTGGACGCGATTCCCGAGAGCTGGCTGGGTGCCGAGCACGGGTTCGCCGACGCAGCCGCTCACCGGGCGGCGTACGTCGCCTGGCTGCGCGAACGCATGGCCTCCATGCCCATTTTCTTGAAGGGTGCCGAGCATGGCCGCACTTTGCTCGTTTGATTACGCCGTCGTGCGGGTCGTTCCGCACGTCGATCGAGAGGAGTTCGTGAACGCAGGAGTGATCGTCTTCTGCGACGAGAGGGATGTGTTGGCGGCGTGTGTCGAGCTCGACGCGGCGCGGCTCCGCGCGCTTTCGCCTGACGTCGACGTCGACTTGGTGCGACGTCACCTCGACGCCATCCCGCGCATTTGCGCGGGCGGACCTTCTTCCGGGCCTATCGGCCGGATGACCCTGCGGGAGCGCTGGCACTGGCTCGTCGCGCCGCGCAGCACGATAGTGCAGACCTCGTCGCCTCATCCAGGCTTGGACGCATCCCCGGAAACCCTTCTTGAGCGGTTGATCGAACGCGTCGTCCGGCCCCGGCCGGCCCCCGGGTGATCGCTCAAAGCAAGGGGTGGTCCAAGCCGGAGTTTTTCGAAGCGCCCATGGGTGGCCAGGCGGGCAGGACCGGAAACCTCGGTCTTCTCGAGCGCGGCCAATCGAACCGCATGAGCTCAGGACGCAACCGTGCCCGGCGTCGACGCATCCGAGATGGAATCGTCGACGGATCGTGAGACAAGACGCAATGCAAGTGGTTCGTCGATCCCGCGGCATCGCCGCTGCGATCCTGGTTGGCTTCGGCGCCGTCGCCGGCGAAGTGCACGCGCAACCGGCGGAAGTCCAAAGCGATGGGGTCGAAGGCCCACCGATCGCGGATCCCATGCTCGCGCCGCCGCCGCCGGCGCCGCAGCAGATCGCATCCTGGGAACAGGCTCTCGAGCTCATCCGCACCCGCTCGCCCGAATACATCTCGAGCTACCAGGCGGTTCGCAGGGCCGAGGCCCAGCGCGAAACGGCGCTTGCGGCCGTCTTGCCTTCGGTCAATGGGCAGGTGGCGTTTGTCCATCAGCTCGCCCGTCCGCTGCGGTTTTCGATCGCGGGCCTCTCGGTCGTAACGCCGCCCGCGAACGCCTGGGACTTCGGGGCCGCCGCGTCGTGGCCGGTGATCAATCCGCGCGGGATCTTTGGGGTCGGGACGGCCGACAAGAACATCGAGGCGTCCGAGCTGTCTTTCGAGGACAGCCGCAAGCAGATTGCCATCGACGTCGTCGACGCGATGCTGGCTACGCTGGCCGCCGCGCGCGTGGCCGATCTCAATCGCGTTGGCTTGCGCGCGGCACTCGATCGTCTGCGGCTGACCCAAGTGCGCTTGCAGTTCGGCCAGGGCACCGAAGTCGACGTCGACCGTGCCCGGCAGGACGTGGCCGCTGCCCGCTCCCCCCTCATCAACGGCGACGAGGGCCTGCGCCAGTCGCGCGAAGCGCTCGGCGCGGCGCTCGGCTCAGCCGTTCCGTTCGCGGCGCCCGTCGGCCTCGACTTCGAGGCCTTCGAAGCCGCTGTGGAACGGACCTGCCGATTGAACGAGGACATCGAGCGGCGCCCCGACGTCGCCGCGGCGCGAACGCGCGTCGAGGTGGGCGAGCGGGCCGTTCGCGATGCCGAGCTTCAGTTCGCTCCGTCGTTTGCCGTCACCTCGCAGTTCGCGTACACGACCGCGCCGGTGTTGGCGCCCTTTACGACCTGGTCGCTCGCCGGCGTGTTGAGCGTTCCTTTCTACGATGGCGGTGCGCGGTACGGCGCGTTGCGCGACAGCCGCGCCGCTCTCGAGCAAGCTCGACAGGCACTCGTCCGCACCCGTCTGAGCGCGATCGTCGGTTCGGCTCAAGTGCTTCGTTCGGTGGACGTCCTTCGGGCGTCGCGCGACGTCGCGTTCCGGCAGCGCGACCTTGCGGCCGAGGTCGATCGTCGCACACGCGAAGGCTATGCCCATGGGCTTGGAACCAGCCTCGATCTAGTCATCTCGGCTCAGGCATTGCGTCAGGCGGAGATCCAGCTTGCACTTCTCGACTTCCAGGTCGACGAGGCGCGCGCCAACTCGGTTCTCATCAACGCGGAGTGTGTCTATTGAACGCCTTGGGTAGAGTGCTCGTCGCGATCGGGCTGCTCGCGGGTGCGGCCGCCTGCGGAGACAAGAAGGGGCCTGCGTCGGCGCCGCCTCCTCCGACCGTACTCGTTTCGACGGTCATGCGGAGCAACGTGCCGCTTTACATCGAAGCGGTGGGCACGCTCGACGGCTACGTCGACGCGGACATCCGCGCTCGCGTGCGCGGGTTTCTGCGGACCGACAACTACAAAGACGGGTCGCCGGTAAGGTCCGGAGACCTGCTGTTCACGATTGAGCCCAACGAATACGCGGCTGCGGTGGCCTCGGCTCGGGCCAACCTCGAGCGAACGCGCGTGGCCCGGGACCGAAATCGGATTCAGCTCGAACGCGACCAGGGCCTGCTCAAAGCGGGAATGATTTCGCAGCAGGATATCGACAACGCCACGGCGAGCCTCGCCGACACCGAGGCTCAGGTGCTCTCCGCGCAGGCACAACTCCAGACGGCCGAGCTCAACCTGTCGTACACGCAAATTCGTTCGCCCATCGGCGGAGTCGCGGGGCTTGCTCTCGTCCGGGTCGGCAACCTGGTCGGTCAAGATGGCCCGACGCTGCTGACGACCGTCTCTCAAATCGATCCCATCCGCGTGAACTTCGCGCTGAGCGAGGTGGAGTACGTCAAACATCCGGAACGCTTCCGGCACCTCGAGATGCGCGATCTGGCCTGGGTCAAAAGGCAGACCGCCCGGCTCGATTCGGGGGGCGAGGCCGAAGGCCACGAGCGTGGTATCGATCTGGTCCTCGCGGACGGCACTGTGTACCCGCATCGGGCGATCATCGTCATGGCGAATCGGCAGATCGACGCGAGCACCGGCACGGTTCAGGTCCAGGCGTTGGCGGCGAATCCCGATGGCTTCCTGCGCCCGGGCCAGTACACGCGCGTGCGTATCCCGCGCGGCGAAGCGGGCCACGACGTCCTCGTCGTGCCCGACAAGGCCGTGATCTCGGTTCAAGGGACCTATTCGCTCGCGGTCATCGATCCGGACAACAAGGTGGAGCTGCGCCGAGTCGAGCTCGGGCCGAGCGCGCGCGGCAGTCAGATCATCGAGAAGGGCATCGCCGACGGGGAGCGCATCGTAGTGGAAGGACTGCAGAAGGTATCCGACGGCGCTCGGGTGGACCCAAGGCCCGCTCCCGAGAGCATGCCCGCCGCCTCGTCTGCGGGTGGATCGACGGCGCCCGTGTCGGCGGCGGCCAGAAACTAGAACGGAGGATAGCCGGATGGTGTCCGCCTTCTTCGTTCGCCGGCCCATCGTCGCGATGGTCATCGCGATCCTCACGGTCCTGCTCGGTACCGTGTCGCTGCTGGGCCTTCCCATTGCCCAGTTTCCGCAGATCCTGCCGCCCCAGATCAACCTCACGACGACGTACACCGGGGCCGACGCGCTGACGATCGAGCAGTCCGTGGCGACGCCGATCGAGCAGCAGATGAACGGCGTCGACCGGATGCTTTACATCCAATCGACCAATGCCAACGACGGTTCCATGAATCAGACCGTGACGTTCGACGTCGGCACCGACATCGACGTCGACAACGTTCTCGTCAACAACCGCTACTCGCAAGCGCAGCCGTTTTTGCCCCAGGACGTCAAGAATTTCGGCGTCACGATCAAGAAGTCTCTGGCTTTCCCGCTGATGGTCATCTCGCTGTTCTCACCGGACGGCCGGTACGACCCGGCATTTTTGGCCAATTACGCCCTCATCAACGTGAACGATGCGCTCTTGCGCGTGAAGGGCGTCGGCGACATCCGAAATCTCGGGTCTTCCGACTACTCGATGCGCATTTGGCTCAAGCCGGACCTCTGCGCTCGCCTCGGACTCACGGTCACCGACGTTCAGAACGCCCTTCGCGCGCAGAATGTCGTCAATCCGGCCGGGCAAGTGGGCGCCGAGCCCGCCCCCGCCGGGCAGCAGCTCACGTACACGGTCCGTGCGCAGGGAAGGCTCATCGAAGCCGAGGAATTCGCCAACGTCGTCGTGCGCGAGAACCCGGACGGGTCTGCCGTTCGGATCAAGGACATCGCCCGCACCGAGCTCGGCTCGCTCAACTACCAGCAATACGGCACCTTCAACGGCAAGCCTGCCGCTGTCGTCGCGGCGTTCCAGTCGCCGGGATCGAACGCCCTGCAGGTTGCCGACGACATCAAAAAAACGATGGCCGAGCTGGCGACCCGCTTTCCGCCGGGGGTCGACTACAAGGTCTCGCTCGACACGACCGCGCCCGTCAAAGCGGGCATCCGCGAGATCGTCGAGACGCTGTTCGAAGCCATCGCGCTCGTCGTGCTCGTCGTTTTCGTATTTTTGCAGAGCTGGCGCGCG
This sequence comes from Polyangiaceae bacterium, assembly GCA_049521295.1. GTDB lineage: Bacteria > Myxococcota_A > Polyangia > Polyangiales > Polyangiaceae > Palsa-1150. Next base: position 25,705 of record JBEKOY010000034.1, read on the forward strand.
ACGCTCATTCCCCTTTTGACCGTGCCGGTGTCGCTCGTCGGAGCATTTGCAGTATTTCCGTTGTTGGGTTTTTCGGTCAACACTCTTTCGCTATTCGGCCTCGTCCTGGCCATCGGCCTCGTGGTCGACGACGCCATCGTCGTGGTGGAAGCGGTCGAGCATCACATCGAAGAAGGCATGACGCCGCGCGATGCGACGCTGCGAGCGATGTCCGAGGTGCAGGGTCCGGTCGTCGCCATCGCGCTCATCCTGGCGGCGGTCTTCATTCCCGTCGCCTTCCTGAGCGGTGTGACCGGACGCCTCTACCAGCAGTTTGCCCTGACGATCGCGGTGTCGGTGCTCATCTCCGCGTTCAATGCGCTGACGTTGAGCCCGGCTCTGAGCGCGATGCTTCTGCGGCCGCGTGGCGAACCAAAGACCGCTTTCGGCAAGCTCGGCGCGGCGTTCAACCGGTGGTTCGTCCGGGCCACCGACGGGTACGTCTCGGTCAACCGGCTGCTGTTGCGCAAGCTCGCGATCCCGCTTCTTCTTCTTGCGGCTGTCGCCGGGATATCGGTCGTGTTGGGCCGCAAGATCCCGACGGGATTCGTTCCGGACGAAGATCAGGGTTATGTCGTCCTCGGTGTCCAGCTTCCCGACGGCGCGTCGCTGCAGCGCACGATGGCCGTGTACCGTCAGATCGACGACATCCTCGGCAAGGAGCCTGGCATCCGCACGTACAACGGGGTCGCCGGGTTCAGCTTCTTCACGCGCACTGCGGCGAGCTACACCGGCACCGGCTTCGCCTCGTTCAAGCCCTGGGACGAGCGGCGCTCGGCCGACATGACGTCCGACGCGATCCTGCGCCGAATCAACACGGCGTTCTCGCGCATTCCCGAGGCACGCGTGTTTGCTGTGGGCCCACCGGCCATCCCGGGCATCAGCACGGCGGGCGGCTTCAGCATGATGCTGCAGGACCGGAGCGGCGGCTCGTACGATTTTCTCGCTCGAAACGTGCAGCGCTTCGTCGCCGAGGCGCGCAAGCGGCCGGAGCTCGCCGGCGTACGGCCCAACTTTTCACCGGCGGTGCCGCAAATGTTCGCCGACGTCGACAAGGACAAGGCGCTGACCGAAGGAGTGGCCGTAACCGAGATCTACAACGCCCTACAAACGTTTCTCGGCGGGTCCTACGTCAACGACTTCACGCGATTCGGCCGCCAGTGGCGTGTCTTCGTGCAGGCAGAGCCCTCCTACCGAACGAGCCCGGAGGACATCAATCAGTTCTACGTCCGAAATGGGCGCGGCGAGATGGTGCCGCTTTCGTCGTTCGTCCACATCCGGATGACCGCCGGCCCCGAGTACACGGTCCGATTCAACCTGTATCGCGCGGTCGAAATCATGGGCGGCCAGGCCCCGGGCTACAGCTCCGGCCAAGCGCTCGATGCACTCGAGGACGTCGCCGCCAAAACCCTACCTCCCGAGATGGGTTTTGCGTGGAACGGGTTGTCCTATCAAGAAAAGGTGTCGGCCGGCAGCTCGACGCGCGTGCTCGGTCTTTCGCTCGTCTTCGTGTTTCTCATTCTTGCCGCGCTTTACGAGAGTTGGTCGCTACCGTTCAGCGTACTCTTGAGTACGCCCGTGGCGGTTCTCGGCGCGTATTTGGGTTTGCTATCCCGGCATTTCGACAATAACATTTACGCGCAGATTGGCCTCGTCATGCTCGTCGGACTCACGGCGAAGAACGCGATCCTGATCGTCGAGTTCGCCAAAGACCGACGCGATCAGGGACGCTCGATCGTCCAGGCTGCGCTCGAAGGAGCGAAGTTGCGACTTCGTCCCATCTTGATGACGTCCTTCGCCTTCATCTTCGGCTGCGTTCCCTTGTGGGTCGCCAAGGGGGCGGGCGCCTCGGCTCGGCAGATGCTCGGCACGGCCGTCGTCTCGGGGATGCTTGCGGCGACGCTGCTCGGCATCTTCTTGATTCCCGCCCTCTTCGTGACGATCGAACGCCTCACGGCGCGAGAGCGCCAGCCGGGGTCCGTGGACCCGGAGGTCGCGATCGCGAGCGACTCTCACGCGGCACCCGCCCGTGCCGAGTGATGTCGCGACCTCGCGCCTCGTCGAGCGCCCCCGACGAGGCGGCCGCGTTCACGCAACGCGAGCGATGGCGTCGGCTCGCAGAGCGAGCGAGTGGGCCGAGGCTGTTTCACCCAGGGCGCGTCGCGCATCCGCTTCGAGATGCAAAAGCTCGGTATAGCCCTTGGCCTTGTCCCGACCGAGCACGGCGACGACACTTGCGGCATCGAGCCGATCGAGCGATCGAGCGAACGGGCCAGCGAGATCGGCTTGGGCTTCGATCGTCAAGGCGAGCGCCTCGCTCGGTCGTCCGCCGGCGAGATGGGCGGCGATCGCGGCCAAAAACTCGTTGAGTTTCTCGATCTGGCGGATGACATAGTCTTTTTCGAAGAGCCCCATCGTTTGCGCGTACGCTAGTGCAGCGGGGTGGAGGTAGCGATCCGCATCGTAGCGAGCTGTGCACCAGCGAATTCGCCGGATCCAATTCGGGCCCTGCGCGGCAGCCTCGTGGCGGAAAGCCATCTCGCGCCGACCCATCGTCTCTTGACGATCGGCGATCTGGGCGCTACGGAAACGAATCATGACTCGCGCGCCATTCGGTCAATCCGCATTCATGCATTCTCTTCGTCGGACGCGGCTCGTCCTTGCGACGAGGGGCGTTCGGCCGACTGCGGACCGAATCGGCAAGCGCGCTTGCGTCATCTGGGCCTCCGAGCCCTCCTCCCCTAGGCGGTAGCCTCGCGCGATAGCGCACGAACAAGGCCGCCCGGGGAACCGCCCGAGGCGGCCTTCGTCGTTTTTGTCTCTTCAATCCGAGTGAGGGTCGGTCGCGTCTTCGGTTGGCGCGTTTCGATGATGTTGCGCGCGCTCGCGCGGGATCCGCGTGCGGAAGGAACAGGGGTCATGTCGAGCAAATTGCAGATCGTCGTGGAAGCCGACGACACGGACCGTTCGGCAGCGTTCTACGAGGCTCTCCTTGGCGTGCCGCCTGGCCAGAGGAGCGAGACGACGGCTGTCTTCGATCTGGATTCGCCTCCGCTCGTTCTCACCGTCAAGCAGCGCCGGCGGAGGGGCCTTGCGTCCGATCGGCAGCGGATGGCCCGGGCGCACGTTGCCGCGGGCAGACACGGCTCGGAACCCGCCAAGGGCTTTCGGTACACCCTCGTCGTCAACGAGCCGCGGCACGTCGGCGACGCAGCCATCGCCCTCCGGCGAGCGGGTGTGCGCCTGCGGCTGGAAGACCAAGGAATCGAAGCCCGGGACCCCGACGACAACTCGTGGCGAGTTCGCTTCGTGGCGTCTGCCGCCGGCCGCGCGGTGACAGCGACGTGAGAGCGGCTGGACGGATAGTCGGCGGACGTCGGCGCGGCGACGAGGTCTCGGAGCGACCCCGCAAAACGTGCAGCAATGGTGACCCGCGACGCCGGTCGCCGCTACTCTAGCGAGCGCGCGAAGGAGACGACGATGGCCAAGGGAATCGAAAAGGGAAAGAAGAACAACAAGCCGAAGGTGTCGATCAAAGAGAGGCAAAAAAAGAAGAAGGAAAAGACCGCGTCGAAGTGACGTCGGGCGGCGGAGGGCAAAGCATCCGACGAGGGCGGGTAGCCGGGCCGGACCGGCCACGTTTCCGCGCGCGCCGATGCTTTGCCCCCCATCGACTCGCGCGGGGTCGACGTCTGGCTACTTGGCCGATCCGCCAAGCATTCGCTGGGGGGTCGAGGTCGGGGTCGGGGTCGGGGTCGAGTTTGTCGAGGTCGAGGTCGGGGTCGGGGTAGTCGGGGTCGGGGTCGGGGTCGGGGTAGTCGAGGTCGGGGTATTGTGAACGGCGGTCACTTCACTGTTCGGGAAGGGTCGTGAGGTCGAGCTCGAAGCGGCCCCGAACGGAGTGCACGAACGTCAGACGGTCCGCCGCTTCACACGCTCAGACTTCGTTCATTTCGAGGAAAATGCGCCGCGGCGCCTCCGCGAACTGCGTCGCCAGACGAAGAGTGGGCGCGGCTACCCCATGAACGATCGCGAGCACAAGGACGGCACCCACAACCAGCGCGGCCATGAGCTTCACGTTGCGCCACCGCCCGCCTCCGCCGACAAGCCGGTCGTGGGATTCAGAAGCCGGCTCCGAACGTGATCTGCTGCCTGGTCTGCCCCAGAGCCTGCACGCCCACGTTGTACGGGTGCCCGTCCGCGGCCTTCCAAACGACATCCGTTCGAGTCGAGACCGCGGCGGGCGCGCTCGCGCCCTTCAACGCGAGCGACAGCGCCGACTGCATCCCGCCGTACAATTGAAACTGCGCGGGAGCCGCGTAAGCGCCGGCTGCGAAGACCCATGCCACCGACGGCCGGATAGGAACGGTGTACGTGACCACCGCGCCAATGCCGGCGTCGATGGGGCAACCGAGCTGGGTGAACACGCTCAAGACGAGGCGAGGAGTCAGCTGCCAATCCGTGTAGTGCTGAACGGGAATGCCTCCCACCGAGTTGCCGACGTCATCTTCGAGGGAGGCGCACTGGGGGAACCCGCCCGCCTTGGGAAAGATGCTGCCCTCGAGTGTCAGGCGCATCGGCGCAGCGAGCACGGAGCCGGAAAAGGGGGGGACGTAACCCAGGTCATCACCGGAGGGCGCCGCTGGCGTCGTCGTCGTCTGCGAGCCGACCCCAGGGGTCTGAGCGGAAGCGGCGTGGTCCGGAAAGAGCGCGACGGCGACCACGAGCCCAATCAAGATCGGTTCGATAGATGCACGTCTCCACGTCTGCATCGGACTTCCGAGCTCCTCTGTTCCATTCGAGCGTACCTCCGGCAGGGCGCCGTGCACCCGAGATCGTATGAGGAACGCCTGGACCGGGACGGCAACGTACGTTCTTGACCCGCGTTACCGCCCCGGGAAGGTGTGTGGGCCCGCCACCCTTGCGCGCCAGGAGCTTTTACCGTCGAAAGCGCCCGGGAGAAAAATGCCATCGGCGACCCTCGTGAGCCCAACGAGCAGTCGCCCAATGCCAGCCTGCTCGCTCGAGCTCCCAGCGCCCTCCGTACCACACGTGACCGTGCGGTCCCCATGCCCAATAGCCGGGGATCCAAAAGTGATTCGGGGAAGGGCGAAGAGGGGCGACCTCCAGGCGGAGGGCTGGCGGCGCGACGTCGATGACTTGAGCGGTCGCAGTCCGCGGGGCCCCCATGCAAACAGCAAACAAAATCGCAGCAACGAAACCGGAACCTAAGGCGCGAGATCCTTGAAAGGCGTTCATGCGTTGAGCTTCAAAGCATGGCCTGTGCCGCATGGAAAAAGGCGCGCATTTCGTCATTTCAGCGACTCGGCGGGACGCGGCGTCCTTATCCGCGAGAGCCTCTGGGGCGTCCGCGCCCGGGTGGCTTCCGAATCTCTCGGCCGAGTCGCTTGAAAGCGCCTCGTACCAGCGATCAAACCGGATCGGGAACCGAGCGGGGGATGGGGTCATCGCTCATCGCCCTCGCTCGAGGATCGGGATCCTCATCCGTGTACGCCCAGACGTGCCCGACCTGCCTCCGTGAGTTCGACCGCCTGTGCGCTCCAGCCCATACCGTGCTGGACGACCTGAAGCCATCCGTATTCGAGCGCGTCTTCCCAGACCGGCAGGCGCGGGCAGGACGTCCGCCAGGCCTCCATGGTCTCGCTGTAGGTTTGCGGGCGTGCGGCAATCCAGGCGAGCAGGTCGAGCACTAGCGCTTCCGGCGCGGTGAGTGCCCCGTTTCCTGTTGCATCGTCGGCCATTGCCATCCCCGCTCCACGTGTAATCCGTGCACACTACCGCGTAGTGCACGCCGGTCAACACTAGGGCTGATAAGGCGGACTCGGCGCTACGTTTCGCGCCATGGCGACGCACGCCCGCCGCTTCGAGCCTCGAATGCGGTCGCACGCGACCGGGAACAAATCACGCGCGCGCGAGTCTGAATTGCCGGCGGTGACTTAGTCAAAATGGAACGACCGGCTCCGATCGCACGGTCGTAGGTTACGCTTATAAGATCGGAACGCAGAGCTCAGGCGAACTGCCTATTGCGTCGCTCGAATCGACAGCGCGTGGTGAAAGACGTCCCTGGGGTCCCATTCCGCCTTCACCCGTTGTAGCCGGGGGTAGTTCTCCTTGTAGTAGAGCGTGCTCCAAGGCACGCCCGACGTGTTCAATGCCGGATCGGCGAGATCCGCGTCGGGATGATTGATGAGGGCGCCGTCGGTGCGCTCGCCCGGCACCGGAACGCCGCCCGTCTCCGCAAACACGTCGCGGTAAAAGTCGCGCACCCACCGGATGCTAGCGGCCTCGTCCTCGGGCGCACCCCAGCCGACGCCGTACGACGTCGTCATGATCGCCCGTCGCTGCGCAAATGCCGTCGCATCAGGCGAGACGGCATTCACGCGCCCCCCGAGCGCCGCGAGACCGAAGCTTCCGCCCGGGACGCCGAGTTCTTTTCGCGTGAGATAGTCGTAGGCGACGGCGAGCTGGCGGTCCGTGTGGCGCTTGCACAGAAGGGCATCCTTCAGCTTGAGCGAGGCGGGGCTCGCCGCAACGCCGCCCGGCCCGATAGCGAACAGATCCGGAAAGGGGTTCAACGCGAAGCCGAGCCACGAACTCCGGCCGCCATCACGTGAGCGCCGGGCCGGGCACCCTTGCTGTACGGCGGCGAGATGCGCTTCGACGAGGGGGGCGGCGGCGGCACCGGCACTCACAACACCGCGCAGCGCGATGTTTCCGCGTGGCGGCCGCCCAATGACGAGCACACTGAAGAGCCGCGCGAACGGCGAATCGGGCTCGCTGTTCTCTTCGCACCATTGCCCGTAGTTGCGCACGAGAGCGACGAAGGACGCTTCGTCGAGCTGCTTCCAATCCCACTCCACCTTGAAGGTCGTCACTTCTTGCGGTGCTTTCGGGAGGAGCTCGGTCGGATCGTTTCCGCTCGCACCCGGCGAGCGGAAGAAATAACGCGTCACGATGCCGAAATTGCCGCCGCCGCAGCCGGTGTGCGCCCACCACAGCTCGCGATTCGGGTCCGACGGCTCGCGCGTTGCGAGGACGCTGCGCGCTTTGCCGGCTGCGTCCACGACCACGACCTCGACGGCGTAGAGACTATCCACGGCGAGACCGTGCTCGCGGTGCACGAAGCCGAAAGCGCCGCCGAGCACATGCCCGCCGACGCCGATGTCCGGACTTTGACCGGCGGGCAACAGCGCGCCCCAACCGACGAAGAGCTTTCGGTAAACCTCTCCGAGAGTCGACCCGGCCTCGATCGCGAACGCGCCGATCTTCTTGTCGTAACAAACGGACGACATGAGCGACGTATCGATGACGACTTGCACGGCCGGATCCGACACCAACCCATCGAGGCAGTGGCCACCGCTCCGCACCGCCAAGCGCCGATTCGTCTTCACGATTTCTTCGAGCGCCTCGACGACCTGCTCCGTCGAATCGACGAGCCGAAACGCCTCCGGCGTCCCGGGGAAACGCTTGTTGAACCTCTTTTGCACGAACGTCGCGTACCGGACGTCGTCGCGAGTGACCTCTGTCGGACGAGCCTTGTTCGTGGTTCGCGGCACGGACATCGTTCTCAGCTAACGCCTAAAGTGGGCGGTGCCAAGTGAGCGCGGTTGCTCCGATGGTCGTGGCCAAGGTTTCCCCAGATTGCCTGGCCATGGTCAAATTCAGTCGGAGGGCGAGCTGCCAGGGGTCCTCGGCGATCGTTGCTGCCGAAATGGCTTGGGTGGGTCTGGGCGGCGAGCCAGGACAGCCCTACGGAAGACCCCCATGTACCCGCGCCCGGTTCCCGCGGTCGTTGTGTTCGGCGTTCTGTCGATCGCGCTTGCTCTGAGCGTACTGTTCGTCGTGGCGGTTCGGTATGCCGCTTTGCGGAGCGGCAGCACGGGCCGCGCGCTATTGAACCAGACGTGGCTCGCCGCCGGGGGCATCACGGGGTGGATCGCTGTCATTGCGTGGGCCGCAATGAGTGGGGTGCTCGCACGGTTCGGTGCCCGGCCGCCTCCGCTCAACCTCATGCTCGTTGCGGCCCTCGGCGGCTCGGTCGCCTTCGCGTCGTCGCCCGTGGCGTCGACCGTGGTCGACGCCGTGCCCCTTTGGGCGCTGATTGGCTTCCAGGCTTTCCGGTTGCCCCTCGAGCTGATCATGCATGAGGGCGTGAAGGCTGGCGTGATACCGCCGCAAATGTCGTTTTTGGGCTGGAATTTCGACATTCTGACGGGCATGTCCGCGTGTTTCGTGGCGCCTGTCGTTGCCTCGGGTCGGGCACCGCGCGCTCTCGTCGTCGCGTGGAACGGTGGGGGCGCCGCGCTCCTTTCCGTCATTGTCGGGGTCGCCCTGGCGTCGACGCCTCTCATTCGCGCCTTCGGCGACGGTGCCGTGAACACCTTCATCGCATACTGGCCGTTTGCGCTCCTGCCTGCCGAGATTGTGCCGTTCGCCCTTGCCGGACACGTGCTCGTGGCCCGTTGGCTCTTGCGCCACCCGCCTTACGTTTCGGGCGGACCCGCTGACCGGCGCAGCACGCGACGCCGTCGAGGCTCGCGCGAATGCCGTCGCGCCAAATGCGCACGAAACAATGGTGCTTGGCGACGAACTCGAGGCTTGGATGCGCGGGCACCAAATCGAAGTCCTCGCCGTCGAATTGTAAGTTCACCGGGATGCGTTCGCCCGGCTGAAGCTCGATGACGAGCGCGCGCTGGTCGTCGTAACCGACGGCAGCTCCGTGCGCGACGTCTGCAAAGCGCACGCGATACGGGGCCGGCGTCGCCGCGCAGGCCGGCAGTGTTGCGGGCGCGCACAAAAGCGCGCACGTGAGCGCGTGCCGACGCAAATACAGCCGCGCGCTGGAGAAGGTCTATTTCGATCGGTCAGAGCTAGATGCCGAAGAGCCGTCCGGCGTTGCCTGCGCTGAACTTGTCGCGCTGCTCGTCGCTCTCGAACTCGGTCAGGAACCGCTGGATCACGTCGCGGGTAGGCTGCTGGAAGGGGTAGTCGGTGGAGAACAGGAGTCGGTCGATGGTGGTGACCGCTAGGGCGTGGCGGAGCAGTGCCGGGTTGAACATGCCGGAGCTCGTGATGAAGACGTTGGTGCGGACGTAATCTGAGACTCTCCGCTTGAGGCCTGCGATGCGGGTAAGGCCATCCGCCCGGTCCAGCCAGAACAGGAGCAACTCGCCCCAGTGGCCAAGGATGATGTTCAGGTCGGGGTGCCGGTCAAAGGTGCCCCGGGCGATTAGGCGCAGCGCGGAGAGGGCTGCCTCGACGTGCCATCCCCATGCGAAGGTCGAAAGCGCCAGGTCGATCATCGGACCCAGCCCCGAATACGCCGCCGTGCGGACCGCATTCGCCGGAATCTGGGGATGGATGAAGATCGGCTGACGCCGCGCCGCGGCCGTCGCGAACAGGTCGTCGTAGCGGCGATCGTCGAGGGGAGTGTCGCCAGTGCGGCCGTAGACCATGGCTCCGACGCACCCGAGGCTGGCGGCACGCTCTAGCTCGGCCGCGACCGCGTTCGGCGCGGCCATCGGGAGGGTCGACAAGGCCCGCAGGCGGGTCGGATGCCGGCGTACCGCTTCGACCGCGATGTCGTTCGCCTCCCGGCTCAGCGCGATCGCATCCGCTGCTGCGAGCGGCCCGGTTCCGGGCGGAGCCATGCCGAGGATCTGGATGTCGATTCCTTGCTCGTCCATGCTCGCGATGCGTCCATGGCCAACGTCCTCGAGCCTGGCGAGCTTGTCGCCCATCTCGTTGAACGCCAGGCTCGCGTCTCGATCGCCCTCGGGCAAGCGCTTGAGCGCTGCGGTCAGCTCGAGTGTGGTCCAGTGCTCTTCGATCCCGATCACAGCCGCTCGGTCAGGGTTCATGCCGAGGAAAGGTAACGTCGTCCGGTGGTTCGGGAAGGCGCACCGAGCGCACTTCATTCGTGCGTCGTACGCCCTGTCGCGACATCGCAGCGTGCGCTCCAGGCCTTCGGTGCCCTGCGACGTGGGCGCTCGCGCCTCTAGGGCTTGGTGCGCGCGATGCGTCTGCACTCCTCACCGCGCTCGACGCCCTCGCTCCGAAAGCACAGTGTCGGGTGAGGGGCGCGCGGATCCAAACTAGCGGGTGAGGACGCGCTTCCCGTTCACGCGTGGGAGCGCCGCGGACTGGGTCACGCTCTGCTCTTGGCAGACTCTATGGACCACGCCGCGCAACCAGCGGTGTACACGATCAGCGTCGAGGCGCGGGTGCCACATCTGCGATACGATGATCGGCGGCGTCGAAACGGGAAGCGCGAAGCTCTGGACTCCACCGCGCCCGCCGAGGGGCTCGTCTTTCCACGCGGTATCGAGGAACGAAGCGGTCAAGAGCGCGACGAGGTCGGACGCGCTTGCGACGGACAGTGCAGCGCGGAAGCCAGGCACTACTGCGACGACGGTGCGCGCGAGGCCCAACGCAGCCAGCGCTTCGTCGACGGGTCCGGTTGCGCGACCCCGGCGTGACACAACCACGTGGCCGCAGGCCGCGTATCGTTCGGGCGTGACCTCGCCCTCGACCAGAAGGGGATGCGCTTCTCGTACGACGCCGATGAAGCGATCCCGGAACAACGGCTGCACGCGTACCTCCGGGCCCGTTGCACCGAGTACGCCAATCTCGAGGTCGACATGCCCCTCGCGCAGTGCGCGCACGTCCTTGTCCGGCTTTGCTGCAAAACGCAAACGCACGCCGGGCGCTGCGGCGGCCACCTCAGACACGAGCCGCGCCGCAAAGGCCTCAACGAACCCATCGTTTGTTCGGATCGTGAAGGTCTGCTCGACGGTCCGAATGTCCAGCGCGTCGTGCGCCGGGCGCAGTACGGCCCGCACCTCGCGAGAGAGATTCTGAACGCGCTCCCGCAGCTCCTTCGCGCGTGGTGTCGGAACCAAACCACGGCCTGCCCGGACGAGGAGCGGGTCGCCCGTCGCCGTGCGAAGGCGAGCGAGCGTTCGACTCATCGCGGAGGAGCTGAGACCCAATCTGCGCGCCGCGCCCGTCACGGTGCCTTCGGAGAGCAAGACCTCGAGCGCGGTGAGCAGGTTCAGGTCCAGTTCCGCCATCCTTGCGGACAACAGCATAACGCGTGGCGCAAAGGCGGGAGAGGGGGAGAACCGGCGAACCGCCATCGTGCATGCGGCCAGTCTCGCAGGCCGCGGCCTTCCTTTCTGGATGCCAGCTTCACGTGTGACGGTTGTCGTCGTCTGGGATTGGGGTCGTGTTGATGGTTTCAATCGGCGAAGCGCACATCGGTCCACGCCTCGCTCTTGGTCCAGAGTCGGTCAGCGAGATCGTGATCCACGATCCACGGGCGTACGCCGCGCAGTTCCCTGGAGTTGGCGGGGACGCGCTCTCCGTTGTCGACGTCCTCGCAGTAGACCCCACCCATTCCGTCGAGAGTCGAGCTCGTCGCGCACCGCGACGCGAACGCCCGGGCGCTTGATCTTTCCCTCAACGGCCCCGATGCTAACCTCCATGACTGGCCGCCCAGCTCCGTCGCATGAGCACGAGGACTCGCCCGAGGTGGCGGCCCTGCGTAAGCGTGTCCGTGGCGAGCCGCTCTCAGCGGCGGAAGACGCCCTCCTCGCGTCCGCGACGCGCAAGCCGTCCGGGCCCGGTGTACCGCACGCCGCGGTGATAGCCGAGCTCGCCGAGCGCGAACGCCGCGGCGAATGATCGTAGTTTGGGACGAGTCCGCCCTCGAGAGTTGGCGCCGCTTGTCGCTGAGCGATGCGTCGGTCGACGTTCGTGCCGCGACCCGATACCGAGAACATCCAAAGCGCCAACCCGATGACTACGCGTCAACGTCCGGAAGTGCGCGGCTCGAAGTCGGCGGGATCGGCTCCGAACCATCCGATTTCGGCGGCCGTGGCCGGCCCCACGGCCAGCTCATCGAGGGTCTCGGGCGGCCGTTCTTCGGTCGCCGAGATCGGCACGTTGCGCGCCATCACCTCCGCGAACCGCTGCGGGAGCCTCGGAAGCCGATCAGGCTCCGCCAACCCTTGGGGGACGAGAGTCCGTCCGGCCTCGTCGTATTTGTCGCTTGCGCCGAGCGTATGCAAAAGCTCGTGCGCGACGACGAACAGCGCAAAGTCGGCCATCGACGCATCGAGCTCCACGGAGACGGTACCGCGGCGCCCGCCCTCTTCGCTCTCGCCCTCGACCCTTTCGTGCTCCGCGCGGGCGGGCGGGCGCGCCACGACGTAGATGCACGAGTCGTAGGGTTCGGGGTCGAAGCCCGCTTCGCGGTCGACCCGCGATGTCCAACGCCATATTTGAAAGCTCTGCCGCGCGGCCGTCATCCAACTGTCGTCGGCCGCTCGCGGTGGGTCTTCGGTGGCGTTCGCGGGGCCGATGAACGTCAGCGCGAACGGGTGCAGCCAGTCCGGGCGGTACAGGTGGGATTCATCGGCCAAACGCGACTCGAGCGCCGGGATCCGATCTCGAAACGCGACGACCGCACCGTCGGCGATCGGTGCGCGCTCCACGAGCACAATCGCGACCGACAGGGGCCGCTGCCAGCCGTTGCGCTCCCGACGGCTGTGCACGTCGAGCCACGCCCAGAACAGGGCACCCGCGAGGATCGCGAGCAAGATGGACACGCGCACACGGAAGAAGAGCCGGGAGCGCGCCGAGGCCGGCGACGGCGGCGGATGGGCGGAGCGACGATCCGATCTCAAGACCCCGCGCGCTCCGGAGGCACGGCCGCCGCGTCGCGCAGAATCGCTCCGGTGAACCGCGATCGCAGATACAGGCCCCTCGGGACGGTGGCGATGATCTCTCCGTCGCTTCCGGGCGCCAGCGTTCGCACACGCCCGTGAGCGGCTTTCGGTCGAAGCTGCAACCATCGGCCGACGCGTGCGGTCGTCGCCTCGATGTCACCCGCTCCGACCCGACCGAGGATCTCGTTGAAGTCGTCGCCCAGGACGCGCTCCTGCTCGGGCGTGGGTGACCAGAGAACGGGGTGGCCGAGGATCCGAAATCCTGCCGAGTCGAACCGGACCGGCACCCAGAGCACGCGGGACAACTTCGCGCGCGCCCAGGATCGCTGCCACTCGGCGCGATCCGCGTCGATGAGCGACACGGTGCAGACGAAGGTGGACTCCGTGGGCCGCTCGCGTCCGTCCACGGGAACGGTCTTGAGCTCGACACGAATTTCGGGAAAATCCCACGTGGCCTGGGGTCCTCCCGAAGCGCCGAGGGCCCGCTCGATGAGTGTCCCGACTTTGCCTTTGGTGCGCAAACCCGGACCCTGAATCACAACTCCGAGTCGCTGCGCAAGCGCGTCGATGGAGAGTCCGGCAAGGGCCTCGGCGCGCCGCATGAGCTCAGCTTCGTCCTTGGGCGGGGGCAGTCGCCAAGGGCCGTTGGGCGCGTCGGTACGTCCGTCGGGGACCACGACTCATCCTAGCGCGAGGGGGGCCCAACCCCAGAGTGGGCCGAACCGAAGCGGATCGGATCCGTGGCAAGTCCGGGTGGACGATCGCCCCTTCGAGCGAGCATGGTTGCGGCGTGCGTTCGGCGGGTCCTCATGGTGCGGCCTTGCGGCGAGGCCTCGCAACCCGGCGCGACGTCCTGTGCGGAGCCGCGGCGGCCGCGACGGGCATTTTCGGGGAGTCGTGCGTGACGCTTCCGCCGTCGCGCGTGCCGCATGAGACCCTCGCCGGCGGGCTCGAGGTGCGTGGCACACGTCTATACAAAAGTGGAAAGCCGTTCTTCGTGAGCGGGATCAATTACTGGGCGGCGACGACGCTGGCGCGCGACGGGGACTCGGCCGGCTGGGACCGCGTTCGGCGCGATCTCGACGCGTTGCAAGCGCTCGGCATCAACGTGGTGCGCACGATGGGCGGTACGGAGGGACCCGATACCGAGCCTCTACGCATAGTGCCGTCGATCCAACCGCGCGAGGGCAGGTACGAGGAAGGTGGCGTTCACGGTGTACTGCGGTTCGCCGAAGAGATTCGACTTCGAGGTCTATTCGCCATCGTGGTCTTGAACAATTTTTGGCCGTGGTCCGGAGGCATGGCTCAGTACCTCGCATGGGCAGGGCAGGGAGCGATTCCGTATCCGCCGCCGATCGCCGGCGGTACGTGGAGCCGGTATGAAGCCTTCGCGGGTCGCTTCTTTCGGGTCGACGGCGCTCGGGAGGCGTTCCGATCGTATGTCCGCTTTCTCATCCCCCGGCTGAAGGATAACCCTGCCGTCATCTGGGAGCTTGCGAATGAGCCGCGAGGGACCAACGACGTCGGACCGTACCGTCGCTGGGTCGACCAGACCGCGAGGCTCATCAAATCGCTGGCACCCGGACAACTCGTGACCACCGGCAGCGAGGGTCAGACGGCATCTCCCGAGGCCGCTGGCGTGGATGTCATCGAGGACCACCGGAGCCCAGCCGTGGACTTCGCGACATTCCACTTGTGGGCGCAGAACTGGGGGTGGGTGCAGCCCGATACGCTCGCGGCCGACTTTCCGGGGGCCCTGGCCCTCGCTCGCCGGTATGTGGAGGATCACGCCGCGCGGGCGGTCCGGCTGGGCAAGCCCATCCTCCTCGAGGAGTTCGGATTTCCGCGCGACGGCGCGAGCTTCGACCCGGGCGGCTCAACCCGGTTGCGCGATCGCTACTTTGAAGAAATGTACACTCTCGTGTCTTCGCTTTTGCCCGATACTCCCATGGTCGGCATCATGCCCTGGGCCTGGGCGGGTGACGCTCGCCCACCGCGCCCGGGCGACTTTTGGAGACCGGGCGATCCTTTGAGTGGCGATCCGCCGCACGAACCTCAGGGGTGGTACGGCGTGTATGCCGGTGACTCCACTGTGGCCGTCATCCGACAAGGATCGGCTCGGATCGCGGCCTTTGCCGTTACCTGATCGGGCGCCGCCCGCGGGTGTGCCCGGCGCCACTGTGCCGAACTTCGTGACCGTCGACGCCGCATGCGGCCGTGACCGCATGCGGCCGCGAACGGTGGAATAAGGCAGCCTGCGTGTACCGATGTCGTGCGCCGTGCGCGCCGATTTCGGTAATGGCGCCTTTCGCGACGCCTTCCCATTTGCGATCCTTGTCGGGTGTCCCCAAAAGCGATCTTCCGCGCGATTCTGACTGGACCCATTCTGTTGCTCGCCGGCTCCGCTGCAGCGGATTCCGTCGCGCCCTGGAAGCCGGATGGCACCTCCGGCGGCCTGTGGGTCGAAAGTCGCGAGGTGCAGGGATCGTCGTTCCACGAGATCCGCATCACCGGCATCAGTTCGATCGGCCTCGTACGGATGTGCGACGCGATTTTCGGAAAGGGTCGCGCAGTTCAATCGACCGTGCGGTTCAAGAAACGCGAAGTCTTGCGTGAGACCGATACCGAGCGTTGGACCTACGAGCAGATCGAGGTTCCGTGGGTGGCCGACCGCGACTACGTGATGCACACCAAACTCGAGCAGCCCGCGTCGAGCGGCCGATGCGAAGTCTCTTTCGAGACCCAGAACGATTCGTCCCGGCCGCCTGTGGCGGGGTTCGTACGGATCCCCAGCATTCGGGGTCACTGGTGGCTGGCCCCTACCGCGGACGGCAAACTGTGGCTCCGTTATGAGGTGTACAGCGAGCCGGGGGGCGGAATTCCCGCGTTCCTCGCGCGAGGCGGTCAGCGCAGCTCCGCGATCGACTTCGTCAAAGCCGCCATCGGGCGCGCCGGTGTACCCGAGACGGTGGCCCGGGGGACCGGCCCGTGAACGAATTTGCGCTTCGCGAGAGCCTGGGCATTCCGGCCGACGCGCGGCGCGTCCTGCTCTTTTGCGAGAGCAGCCATTGGGACACCAATTGGCTCAGCACGTCGGAGGAGTACTTCACGCGGCGGCTCGAACCGATATTTGCACATATCGTCACCGCGCTCGAACGCGATCCCAAGCGCATCTATTGCATCGAGAGCGTCTTCTTTCTCGAGCTCTACTGGGAGCGGCACCCCGAGCAGCAGCCGCGGCTGGCGAACCTCATCGAGCGCCGCCAGCTGCGCCTGATGTCGTCCTCGCTGACCACTCCGGACACGCTCCTTCCGCATCCCGAGGCCATTCTTCGCGATTACCTTTTGGGCCAAGACTGGTTGCGTGAGAGCGGCCTGTCGATCATGCCCCGCACCGCATACTTCCCGGACAACTTCGGACACTCGCCGCATCTACCGTCCTTGATGCGGGCGGTCGGCGTGGACGCCGTCGCACTGACTCGAATCGACGGAATGTATTTCATCGCGGCGGACTACCGCAGCAAAACCTCCTTTCCCCTCAAGGGATCGACCGCCGAGCTCCTCCAGAAGGAGCTACGAACGCTCGACTTCGTCTGGCGTGACGACGATGGGGCGGAGGTGCTCTGCCACTGGAACGCCTTCACCTATTTTCAAGGCGACATGTTGGCGCACGCTGGGATCGTCCGGTGGAACGGCCACTGCGCCGCCGTGCCCTGGCGGACGCGGGGCCACATCGCCCGCCGAATCCACGGCTTCGCGCGGCAACTCGAACCGCTCGCCCGCACGCCGTACCTCTTGTGCCCCATTGGCATGGACTTCAACGATCCCATCGAAGGGCTGCGCGATCTGCTTGATCGCTACAACGGCGAACGGTACCCGCGGACGGGAACGTGGACGGTGCTCGCCGGACTGGACGACTACTTCGAATTGCTCGGATCCCACAGGGACAAGCTCCCGGTGCTTTCGATCGACCCGAATCCCTACTGGATGGGCTTCTACTCCTCTCGTCCCGAGCTGAAACAACGCCCCACGCGAATTGCACGATCGCTCTTGCTCGCCGAGAGTCTGTCGGCGCTCGGTCCGCGCGATCCGGTGCTCGAAGCTTCGCTCCGCCGCGCGTGGCAAAGACTGGTTCTCATCAACCATCACGACGCCATCACGGGTACGTCGCCGGATCGGGTCTGCCACGACGAGCAGCGGCGCTGGCTCGCCGCGGCCGAGGCTGCGGCGACCGTGGCTCTGTCTCGCGCCTCGGCCGGTGCCTCCGTGACGACGAGCGAAGAAGCGCCTTCGACCCGGGGCGCGCTGCTGCGCCGAGTCCGCGTTTGGCGCGAGGGCCAGGATGTCCACGTCCAATCGGCGAATCACCATCTGACGTTCTCGAAGGAACGGGGCGGGTGCCTGACCAGTCTCGTGATCGACGGCAGCGAACAGCTGCGGGGCCTCGGGTTCGATCTCCTCGCGTTTGCCGACGAGGGCGGCCTCTGGAGAATGGGCCACGAGTACCGGGGCGGTCGCTTCGTGGAGGTCGACCGCGCGAGCCGAAGGCCGGCCCAGATCGAAATCGACGAGGTCGGCGATGCCGTCACGGTGGTGGTCACGTCCGACCTTCGAGGCGCGCGGTTCGTCCGAAGCGTCACGTGCCGAAGCGACGATGCGCTGCTTCGTCTGCGGGTCGCGGGCGCTGCGCCTCGTCGCATGACGGTGACATGCCGTTGGGCCATCGCCGAAGGTCCGACGTCGATCGAAATGGATACGATAGGCGGCACGATCGATCGCCCGTTCGAGCGCGTTCATCAGCCGACGTTCTGGCCGGTGCCGTCGAGCGTGTCGCTGCGGCGACCCACCGGCGCGATTCACGTCGGCTTCGAAGCGCCGACGGCCGTTTCCTTGAGCCCCGATCACGCACTTGAGTGGATCGTCGCGCGCAACGCCCCCAAAGAGCGCGCCTTCGGGTGGCTACCGGTTCTGGCGCATCCCATCGGGGGAACGGTCGACGAGGAACAGACGCATCAAGCCGCGCTGTTCGTCACGATCGAGCCGTGCATTTCGCCCGCGATGCGGCTTCGACTCGATTTGGCGTGGCTGCCCGTGGCGCTCCGCCCGCTCAAGCACCTGGCCGGATCGCTCGTGCTCTGCGACGATGCGGCCGTCGCGTTCGTGGCCCTCAAACGCGCCGACGTGGGTCTGGGCGTGATCGTGCGCCTCGCCTGCAACGGCGCTTCGGATCGATCCGTTCGGGTATGGCTGACGTCGCGCGAGATCGTTTCGGCGTCGCGATGCGACGCGCTCGAGCGAGACCTGGAGCCGATTGCGGTCATCGGGGGTCGGGCCGTTGTCCCCATGGCCTGCCGGCTCGTCACGGTGCGTCTGGTGCTTCGAGACCGCCCATCGATGGACTCGTCGCCGTGGCTCGCAGACCGCGAGTCCGCCGCGGTCGATGCGCCCGCATGCGGGTAGTCCGAGAATCCGTTTCGAGACGGCGCTCCAGGCAGCCTCACCGGACGTCCACACCCTTCCAGAAGGCGACCCGACCCCGAATGCTTTTGGCTGCGTCCGACGGACTCGGGTAGAACCAAGCGGCGTCGGCGTTGCACCGACCCTGGACGACCACGTCATAGTAGCTTGCGACTCCCTTCCACGCGCATGTCGTGTGCGTCTCACTCGGCACGAAGTACTCCCGATGGATCGATGCCTCGGGGAAATAGTGATTTCCCTCGACGACCACGGTCTCGAGACTTTCGGCCAACCTCCTTGCTCTCGAGGAACGGTCCGTCGAACGTTGCGCGCCTGTCCCCCCGTGTCACGATGCGCCGTCCGCTCGTCGGTGGCTCGAGGCGAAGGCCCCCGAGCAACGACGCCTCCGGGAATCGACCCTGGGTCTCGGCATCGATCCGGTCCATCACCTCGACCCATGCCTCTTCCGTCTGGGTGCTCCCGAGCACCGCGCAGGCGAAGATCTTGCCGGGCTTCGCCTCCTTGTCCTTCGGGCACATGCCCTTCATCACCGGGCGCACGTCGATCGCGTCGCTCGGCGTCTGCGCTCTTTGCGCACTGAGCCGCCTACCGCGCCTGGCGTTGCAGGAAATCCCGTGTCTCGGGATCCTCGCACAGGCCGATGGCAAGCTCCTACGCGTGCGCGGCCTCTGCCTTGTGCCCCAGCGCATGCAGCAGGTGCCCGGTCACTAGATTCCCGCCCCGTCGTTGAAGACCTCATGACGCAGCTGGGCCTGGCTGACGTGCGTGCCGGGCGCGATGCTATGCGTGAGCCAGACGTTGCCCCCGACGCTCGAGCCACGTCCGACCGTGATCCGACCCAGGACGGTCGCTCCCGCGTAGACGATGACGTCGTCTTCGACGATGGGGTGGCGCGGGATGCCCTTGACGGGGTTCCCATGGTCGTCGGTCGGAAAGCTTTTGGCTCCGAGCGTGACGCCCTGGTAGAGGCGGACATGCTCGCCGATGATGCAGGTTTCCCCGATCACCACGCCGGTACCGTGGTCGATGAAAAACCGCGGACCGATCGCGGCTCCCGGATGGATGTCGATGCCGGTGACGGAGTGGGCGAGCTCGGAGATCATGCGCGGAATCAGCGGGACCCCGAGCCGGTGAAGTTCGTGGGCGATCCTGTGGTAGGTGATGGCCGTCATGCCCGCATAGGAGAAATTCGTCTCGTCCGCGCTTGTGGCGGCCGGGTCCCCTTCGTAAGCGGCGCGCGCATCGCTCTCGAGCATCTCCCGCAATGCGGGAAGCCGGGACGCGAACGCGTGCACGATCGCCGTCGCGCGAGGGGCATCCGCATCACTGACGGCCTCGCCGTGCTGGCCCTCGAACAGCAGGCCCACCCGAACCTGATCCTCGAGCACGGCCAACGACGCGTCGAGAGTCCGACCGACGTAATAGACCAGCCCTTCGCCGGACAGGTCCGATGGGCCGAAATGCCAGGGAAACAGCGCCGCTCGGAGCCCCGAGACGAGCTCGGCGACCGCCGATCGCGAGGGGAGCGGTCGCCGTCCGAACGTGCCCGTCCGGCTGCCCTCGTTCGCCCGGCAGATGGCCTCCACCACCGCGCCGAGCGTCCAGGTCGCGGGGCGGGCGCCGGGTCGGGACTCCGTCGTTGTCGTTCTCTCGCTCAAGTCGCGATTCCCTGCGCGTCGTAGATCCCCTCGAAGAGGACCGTGCTGAGGTAACGCTCGCCCGAATCCGGCAGCACGACGACGATGGTCTTTCCTTCGTGTTCGGCCCGCGCGGCGAGCCGCACCGCGACGGCGACCGCCGCCCCGCTCGATATCCCGGACAGGATCCCCTCCTGGCGCGTGAGCCGGCGCGCGTAGTCGATCGCCTCCTCGTTCGTCACGGCCTCCACCTGATCGACAAGCGAAAGGTCCAGCACGTCGGGAATGAAGCCAGCGCCGATTCCCTGAATCTTGTGCGGTCCGGGTACCAGGTTCTGGCCCGCGCGCTTCTGCGCGATGACGGGACTGTTCGTGGGCTCGACGGCCACTGAGAGAAGGGGCTTTCCGCGTGTCTTCTCGAAGTAGCGCGAAACGCCCGTGATCGTGCCGCCGGTGCCCACCCCGGAGACCAGGATGTCGACGTCGCCTCCCGTGTCTTCCCAAATTTCCGGTCCCGTGGTCGTTTCATGAATCGCCGGGTTCGCCGGATTCTTGAATTGCTGCAAAAGCACGTAGCGCGCCGGATTCGAAGCGGCGATCTCTTCGGACTTCGCGACGGCGCCGCTCATCCCTTTGGGCCCCTCGGTCAGGACGAGTTTGGCGCCGTACGCAGCCAAGAGCTTGCGCCGCTCGATGCTCATGGTCTCGGGCATGGTCAGCGTGAGGGGGTATCCGCGAGCGGCGGCGACGAACGCGAGCGCGATTCCGGTGTTGCCGCTGGTCGGCTCGATGATCTCCTTGCCAGGTCCGAGGACACCCCGCTTCTCGGCGTCCCACACCATGGCCGCTCCGAGGCGGCACTTGACGGAATACGCGGGGTTGCGTCCCTCGATCTTGGCGAGGATCCGGGCGCGCGGGCGGTCTTGCAGGTGATTGATGCGCACGAGCGGCGTGCGGCCGATGGACTGAGCGTTGTCTTCGAACCAGTGGGCCATGACATCCTTCCGCGAGACCGTGCGGCCGGGGTGGTCCTCGATCGGGACAACCGGCCGAGCCCGCGTCGGGCGTTCGTAGCACGAGACATGCCTTCGCTCCAACGTCGTCCCCCGCGCCGCCGTGGCCCCGCCCGCGTCGTTCGGGTTTTGGGCGACCTCGAGGGCGATCGCGTGGGGATCGGCCGGTCTTCCCCCCGCGAATCCCACGCATCTCCGGCGCGGCCGCGCAAATCATTCGCGCGTCGCACGTGTGGCCCCCGGGTTGGGGCGCGCGCTGTCCAACGTCCGGCGCGGGTCTCTCCTATTGAAAGACACGCGTCCGTAATGATAGATGCTTCCCGTGAAACGGCGTTTTCCGGCCCGATGGTTCCCCAATCGACCCGTGAGATCCCCGCAGGGTGGTGCGCAACCTGGGACGCCTCACTCCGAGATCCGGTCGCTCCGGCCGGGCAGTCCGTGGCCGAACCGCTGGCTCAACGTCGCGGCGCTCTTGGCCGTGGCGGTGTCGATTGCCGTGGTGTTTGGAAAAAACGTCGGGGCTCAGGATGTCGGTGGCGCATTTCTCAACGTGTCCTACGACCCGACGCGCGAGCTGTATCGCGATCTGAACGAGCGGTTCGCTCTCGCTTACCGACACCGCACGGGCAAGATGGTCGAGATTCGACAGTCCCACGGGGGCTCGTCGCGTCAAGCACGCGCGGTCGCCGACGGTCTTGCTGCGGACGTCGTGACGCTGGCGATGTACTCGGACATCGACGCGCTTCGCAAGCGGGGATGGATCGCGCCCGGCTGGGCCGGGCGGCTTCCCAACAATTCTGTGCCGTATACGTCGACGATTGTGTTCGTGGTTCACAAGGGCAATCCGGCGGCCATTCATGATTGGCCGGACCTTGTTCGCCGGGGCGTTTCGGTGGTGACGCCGAACCCGAAGACGTCCGGAAACGGGCGGCTGAGCTTACTCGCGGCGTGGGGGGCGGTGCTTCGCCGCGGCGGCGACGACGATGCGGCACGCGCGTACGTCTCCGATCTGTGCGATCACGTCGCCGCTCTCGACGACGGTGCGCGCGACGCGACGCGAACGTTTGCACAAGAAGGGGTGGGCGACGTTCAAGTGACGTGGGAAAACGAGGCTTGGCGCGAGGCCGAAGC
This sequence comes from Polyangiaceae bacterium, assembly GCA_049521295.1. Taxonomy (GTDB): domain Bacteria; phylum Myxococcota_A; class Polyangia; order Polyangiales; family Polyangiaceae; genus Palsa-1150. The sequence goes on from JBEKOY010000034.1 coordinate 47,755, forward strand.
GTCCAAGGGCGAGCTCGACGTCGTGGTTCCCCCCGTGAGCATTCGCGCAGAGCCGTACGTCGCGTGGGTGGACGCCAACGTCGAGCGCAAAGGCACGCGGGCGCTCGCCGAGGCCTATCTATCGTTTCTCTACACCGACGAAGGGCAAGAGATCATCGCTCGGAACGGGTACCGGCCCGTGAGTGTCGAGGTGTTCAAGAAACACGGCGACCGATTCCCTCCCGTCGACCTCTTCCCCATTACACTCGTGGCAAAGGATTGGGCCGACGCCGAGGCTCGATTCTTCTCCGAAAACGGGATCTTCGATGTCGTCTGCAAGCCCAGGGCGAAATGATCCGGGCTGCATACGGATACGACGAACTCCGTCGCGATGGCTTGGCCGGGATCACGGTCGCGGCGATCTCGCTCCCGCAGGCCATGGCCTACGCTCTCATCGCCGGCGTCGACCCGCGCTACGGGTTGTATTCCGCCATCGTCGTTACCGCGATCGCGTCGGTATTCGGCTCGTCGTCTCACCTCATCAATGGTCCCACCAACGCGATTTCGCTCGTCGTCTTCAGCGCCCTTGCCTTCTTCGACCCCGAAGCGCGCCCCGAGGCGACCGAGGCGATGTTTTTGCTCGGCATCATGGCGGGGTCCCTACAGATCTTGATTGCCGTCTTTCGTCTGGGCGATCTGACCCGGTATATTTCCGAATCCGTGGTGCTCGGATTCATGGCCGGAGCCGGTTTGCTCGTGGCCCTGGGCCAGGTGGGAAATGTCGTCGGGATGCCGGACCGGGGCGGGGGCCACAAGCTGGTGATCCATCGCCTCTACCTGACGCTGACGGCAGGTGGGCCCGTCAACGTTCGATCGCTCGCCGTGGCCTCCGGCACCGTCGTGTTGGTCGTCTTGCTTCGGAAGGTCGTGCGAAAGCATCGGCTGCCGCAGCTCGACATGTTCGTCGCACTCGTCGTGGCGGCGACGGCTGCCTCTGCGCTCGGCTGGTCGGTTCCCACGCCAGGGCATGAGGCGCGGGTGTCGGTCGTCGGCAGTGTGCCGAGCGGTCTGCCCTGGCCGCATATTCCGGAGATCAAGTTCGGCTGGGTGCGCGAAATGTCGGGCAGTGCGCTGGCGATCGCCCTTCTCGGGCTGCTGGAGGCCATGGCGATCGCCAAGTCCATCGCGTACCACTCGGGCCAGACGATTGACTTCAATCGGCAGTGCCTGGCCGAAGGCCTGGCGAATCTCGGCGGTGGCTTCTTTCAGAGCTTGCCCGGCTCTGGCTCGCTGACACGATCGGCGATCAACTACCAGGCTGGGGCCGCGACGCGCGCGTCCGGCATCTTCGCTTCGCTCGCCGTGGCCT
>JBEKOY010000035.1:0-84258 GCA_049521295.1 Polyangiaceae bacterium
GCGAGAAGGACACGCGCGACCACTGGCAAACGACCGCCCACAGCCTGCTCACCGGCGCCATCCTGCACGTCCTCTACGCCGAGAGCGACAAGACGCTGTCCGGCGTCGCCCGGTTCCTCTCGAACCCGGACGCCACCCAGACGCAAACGCTCGAGCGGATGCTCGAGACCCGGCACCTCGGCGATGCGCCCCATTCCGCTGTGGCCCAGGCCGCGCGCGAGATGCTGAGCAAGAGCGACAACGAACTCTCGGGCGTCTTCTCAACCGCCCTGGCGTGTCTCGGCCTCTACCGCGATCCGGTCGTGGCCCGAAACACGTCCGCCAGCGACTTTCGCATCGCCGAGCTCATGAACGCCGAGGCCCCGGTGAGCCTCTACCTCGTCGTGCCGCCAAGCGATCTCGCGCGCACCCGCCCCATCCTCCGCCTGATGCTGAACCAAATCGGCCGCCGTCTGACCGAGTCCCTGCAGGTCGGCCCCCGAACCGCGTACCGGCACCGGCTGCTTCTACTGCTCGACGAATTCCCTTCGCTCGGGCGGCTCGAGTTCTTCGAGACCGGCCTGGCGTTCATGGCCGGCTACGGGCTCAAGGCGCTGCTCATCGCGCAATCGCTCCACCAGCTGGAGAAGGCGTACGGACCGAATCAGTCGATCCTCGATAATTGCCATATTCGCGTCGCCTAGTGGGAAGGTCCTGGATCATGATCGGCTCCTCGTTTGGGCGGGACTCGTTCCGGAAGGCAAAGTGGAAGGGCCTGCGCCGTCCAGCCAGCGCTCGACCCGGCGAAGCTGCGTGGCCAGAAGCGCGGGCGATCGCAGCGTGTTGGCCAGCAGCATGGTGCCCTGCACCGAGGCCACGAGATCCGTCGCAAGCGCGCGCGACTCCCGCTTGTCGCATCCCAGCGCGCGAAACTGCGCGTCGCTCCAGTGGATGTACACGGCGAGCAGGCGCGCCCCGGCCCGCGCGAGCGGCGCATCCGGGCCGAGCTTCTCGAGCTCCTGGCAGAGGCTGCCGTGGGGACAACCGAACTGGATGACTCGGTCCGTCGTGTCGAGCGGCGCGCGCACGAGGCGTCGCAGCCTCGCGCGCGGGTCCCGCACGGCCGCGTCCCAGGAAGCGAACCGCTCACGCAGCGCCTGCTCGTGCGCGACGATGACGGCCTCGGCCAGGGCCTCTTTGGTCCTGAAGTAGTAGTAGACGTTGCCGAGGGGCACCGACGCGCGCTGCGCGACGTCCGCGAGGGTGGTGCGGTGGAAGCCTTGCTCGTGGAGCAACCCCGTGGCTGCGGCGACGAGCTCGGCGCGCTTGTCGGCAGAGGCGTAGGCGGCCCGCATCTGAGTCAGTTGGTTAACTACGTCGGTCGGGGGCAGACCGTCAAGGTGCAAGACATGCTCGAGAACCCACTCAAGAGGCACGTGTGCAGCGTCCCCCACCCGGCACGCACGACTCGCTCGCGTCTCAGCGGATTCTCGTTCCGATTCCCGGATAGTCGAGCACGAAGCCCTCGGCGTCGTAGGTGATGTCGGCCTCGAAGCCGTCGTCGGCGAAGGACTGGAAGCGGACGACGCTGCGCTCATGGTCGATCCGGCGAACGAACGAGTACCGCTGCGGGGATCGATGGACGGCCAGGTCGGGTACCGAGACCCAGGCCATCAGGAAGTCCACACTGCCCTGGCACCGTAGCAAGCCCTGGCGAAGCACCGGCGGCGTGTTGAGCAGAGGTGACAGTCCGAGATCGACGTCCAGAGCACCGCCGAGCCCGACGAGGTCGGTCGCTGCGCGCAAGCCGAGAGCCGGGCAGACGCCGTCTTGCTCCCATGTCTCCTCCCAGACGCCGGAAGCGGTGCGCTGCAGCCAGGCCACCCCCATTGCGCTCCCCGGGGGCTGGTATCAGCTCGGAATGGGGTTCTCGTCCGCCTCCGTCACCGATCCAACCGATACCCTCTACGTCGCAGCCAATCACGATACGGGCGCCTGCTCGGGCGTTTCAGGATCCTCGCTCGGCCTGGGCGTCATCGACCCGAATACGAGGACCCTCTCGGCCATCGGTCGCTTTTCCGGCTGTCTTGCGGGGCAGAACGCTGACCTCACGGGGACGGGGGACGGCCGGCTCTTCGGCTTCTTTGACCTCTCCGTGGCCGAGATCGCTCCGATCGACAGGGCGACCGCAGCGACCTCGGCCCCCATCTCCCTGCGCGGGGTGCAGTGCCCTTGGGCCTTTGCGTTTTCGTTCTGGGGCGGCGATTTCTATCTCTACACGTCCAGTCCAGATTCCGATTCGAGCGTCGCCCACTTCACGAGCGCGGACGGCACGCTCGACACGAACTACGTCGCCGACGCGGGGTTCACGATTGTCGGAGCCGGCGCGTCGACGTGCGCACCGACGACGCCACCCCCCCGTTGACGCCACGGGCGTCCGGGGGCGCGCGCCTGGGGGAGAGGGGCGGTGGGCGGGGGGTCCAACTTGCCCGAACAAGGATCTCGTCGAGCCGCGCGAGACCTGAAATCGCATGGCGCCGCCGGGCGTTGACGGGCGGTCCAAACTGATCAAAAGTTCAGGTATCATGAACCTCACGCTGGGCGTGCACGTCCTGATGAACGAGCTCGAAGCCTTGGCAAAGTCGAAAGGCTTTGGGATGGCCCGCGTTCAAGCGAAGGTCAACGTCCGGGGCGAACTCGTACTCGCGGTCATCGTCCCGGCGCGGACGCCGGGGGAATGGGGCGAGCCACCGGAGCTCGACGTTCGCGAAGCGAAACGACGCGCCCGAGAGCGACGATCGTGACCCTCGACGATCGCACCTGGGCCCTGCACGACGCCGTCTTTCAGGCGGCACGAGAGTTCGGCCTCGAGTCTTTCCGAGTCGAGTGCAAGCTCGGACCCGAAGGCGAAACGGTGATTTCCCTCGTGATCGATCGAACACTCTGCGGTGCGGTTCGAGCCCATGTTCCCCGCGTACCCTCGACGCCGAAGTGAATCTGGACGCGGCACCCGACGTGCGCAGCGACTCAGGGGAATCGCCAACAGGGTCTGCGTCGCTGGCCATGAGCTCGTCGCGGAGCCTGCGCGCGATGGCCAGGTCACGGTTCGAGGGTCGCTCCACGTTCATCAAGTCCGGCACCCCGATCATGTGCTGGCACGTTCCGGCCCAGGGCCGGGGCCCGTTCTTGCGACCTTCGGGCGCCGACCGGCCTGGCCGGTAGGTTGCACGGGACGCTCCCATGCACGTCTCGTTCAAGGCAGCCGCTGCGGCGTCGGCTATCGCCTTGGCGGGCTGCGGCGGACGGGCCGCGGGGCTGCCCGCGTCCCCGGGCGACCAGCAGGAAGACGGCCCCGCGACCGGCAGCACGGTGGACACCGCGGTCGTGCCCGATGCCGCTGGGCCGGATGGCGGCACCTGTATCGACGAAGCGCCGTTCCCCCCCGTCCGGTGGGGCCTGTTGGTGCGACCCCGCCAACCCCTGTCAGCCGTGCTGCCCTGCGGTGCGCGACGCCGCAGCGTGCTTCATCTCCGTGTCGAATTACGATTCGTCGTGCACGGTCGATTCGGACTGCGTTGCAGTGACAGAAACGGATGACTGGTGCGCCAGCGACTGCCTCTGCGGGCGCGGCTTCCTCAACAAGAAGTCGGCGGCGCAGTACGCCCAGGAGGTGGCACGAACGCCCCTGGGATCCGGTCTGGTTGCGCCCGGGGTTTGCAACTGCCCGGGGTCGTCCCAGCCCTGCTGCTTACAGGGGCAGTGCACGGTAACGGGGTGTGGCTCGCGGCCCACCCCGGTCGATGATGCCTCGCCCGAGCCGGGGAACCTCGGCTCCACAGTGCTCTGCGTCGGCGACGCCGGCCCCCTCGATGCCAGCCTGGCGGACACTCCCGCGACGCCAGGCGTCAGCCGCTGGTGCAACGGGCCGGAGGTCTGCACGTCGTTCAACGGCGGATGGGCGTGCTGCGTGCTGAACCCGCCCCCGGTCGTCATGTGCGTCCTGCCCTGAAGCACATTGCCGATTGCGTCGCTCGTTCCCGCGCCAGCGCCCACCCCTGATATGGACAAAGTCGTCTACTCCAGCCCGAGCGCGAACAGGAGCGCCGAGTCGAGTCGCGCGAGCTTGGCGCCGCCGAGCACCCCCGCCCGCGCCACAAGGTCGTCCTTCGGAATCGTGACGAGCCAGTCGCAGTTCACCACGCAATCGCGCGGCAAACCCTCGTGGCGCCCGAGCTTTACCTCCACTGCGTAGCCTCGCACGGTCGTCGTCGCGGGGGCTACGATTACGAGGGCACGCACGTCGTAGGCTTCGTCGCGCGAGACCAGAACGACGGGACGCCGCTTGTCGAGGCGCGCCCACCAAACCTCGCCGCGCTTCACGTTCCGTCCCAAGGTAGGCGCCTCAGCGTGCGTCGTGCGCTCGCACGCGCCGCAGCAACATCCTCCGGCGTCTCCGGGTGCTGCCGGTACGCTTCCACGTAACGCTGGACGGCCGCGCCGCGAGCCTCCTCCTCGGTAATCGCCACGAGAGCGCGCCCGATGAGAGCGCTCCTCGACTCCCCTGTGCGGGCTCGGACTCGCTCCACACGGTCGAGAAGCCGCGGGTCTAGGCTGAAGGCGATCTTGGCACTCTTGGACATGCGGTATGAGTCTATCATACCGGCGGGTGCAGGAAGGAATGCGCTCGTGCACCCAACTGTGGAAGTGTCCGCGGGCGCGCAGCCGGCCAGGCCCGACTTGGCCGCCATCTTCGACGAGCAGTTCGGCTACGTCTGGAGCACGTTGCGCCGACTCGGCGTGCGAGAAGCCGAGATCGAAGACCTAAGTCACGACGTGTTTCTCCGCGTGCACGCGCGCCTTGCCGATTGCGATCCGACGCGGCCGATCCGCCCTTGGCCCTTCGGGTTCGCCTACCGACTGGCCTCCGATTACCGACGTCTGGCGATGCGATCCAGCTGTTGTTCCGCCCCAGCCCCCTTCGTCTTCGACTTCGACGTCGTCCTCGTCGGCGCGGCCCACGCAGGTATGCACCTGCCGGTCGGGCGGGTGCACGATCACACCGAATCCCGCCGATTCGACATTCGACATGCGGCTGGGCGCGGGCAGTCTCGACGGGAGCTTGGCGTTCGCTTCCGACGGATCGGATCTGGTCGTTCACGTCACGGCGGCCGCCGGGGATCCGTAGCGCGCGGAGAGTGCCTTCTGGGGTTCGACTTGTTCACGGGTCGTCGAGAACCGTTGGTCCGGTCTGCTCAAGTCCGCCAAAGCCGGCCACAAAACGGAGGCGACGAGTGGCGCCCAGGTTGTGGCCCATGCGCCGGTTCAGGCGGCGAGATAGCGAAGCAAGGCGCCGACGACGACAAGCAGGCATTCGACGACACCGATGAATAGAAACCGCAGACCAATCTTATCCCACAAGCGCGCCTCCAGCGTCTCGGGGCGTAAAGGCCTCGAGCGGCCGTACGCGCAAGACGCGACGAGCAGTGCGAGAGTACCCGTCAAGGCAGTGCGAGCGATCGGGTTCTCGTCGACGACGTCGAGAGCTGTCCAATTCGACGTCGGCGTCGGAAGGGCGGACGGCCCCCAAAAGATCAGGACGAAGCCGTAAAAGAGGCTTGGCGGTGCGGCGTCACGATGCACGATAGGAAGCACGATTGCGGGCACGTCAATGAGGGCGATCGCCAAGATGACGATGAGTCCCAGGTGATAACGTGACCGTAGACAGGCGCTCCCTGCGACCAAAAGCGCGACGACCGGACGATATCAAGCATCTAGACGAATTCTGTCGTTGGTAGACGCTGAGCTCGCGACCCAACCGAGCTGCCAGCCGTGGGGGGGCACCCTCAAGCATCGCGTGGCTTTCGGCGCGTTCTTCCAGGCGAGGCTGCGCGAGCGCAGGGTCACGGTGCTTATCGACAACACGGTCTCTGGACGCCTATGGCGGGGGTCGGCTCGCGATCGCGGAAAGTGTCGTCCCGTCCAGTCGCCGATGATTGCGCACAGCGTCTACGACCTCGGCCACAGCCGCCACCACGAGGTCCGGAGCATCCAATTGGATGAAGTGCCCGCTCCTCGCGGCGACAATCTGCATGCTATTCGATGAGAGACGGAGCAGATCGGGCTGCCTTTCCCGATGCACACGACCCACCATGGCAGCGACGTCGGCGGAGACGCCAGGCGGGGGGGGATTCGGCTCTCGACCACGGGTCAAAACGAGCAGCGGCGCGTCGCCGAGCGAGCTGCCGTACGCGTCGACGTCGGTGAACCCGGCCCTGAACGTGTCGAAGTCGAGGCCCTCCGGAAGCTTGCGCAAGCCCTGTTTGAACTCGGCCTGCGATGATTCGGAATGCAGTGCGAACGATTGCAACCAATCCGCGCTGGACGGTGCGTCCACGAGGACCATTCCGACAACCTCAGTGGGATGCTCGCCGGCAAAGAGCCGTACATTGGTTCCACCCATCGAGTGGCCGACGAGAACATAGGGGCCTGCGAAGCCCAGCTCGTGGAGCAGTGAGTAGAGCTCCTGGACCATTTGGCGGTTGGAGTGCGGCCGCGGCGCACGGCCGCTGTGACCCAGTCCCGCCCGGTCGTACGCGCAGACGTGTGTAAAGCGACCGAAATGGGGCTCGACACGCTCCCAGCTACTCGAGTCGCTTCCGAGGCCCGCGTCCAGTACGACTAGAGGACGCCCTTCACCGATACAGTGAACGTACATCGAGAGTGTGCCGACCTCGACCATGCCGTCCGTGGTCACGGGACCAACTGGTTTAAAGCTCGCCGTGTGGCAGGCACTCGCTAAGGCAACAGAGACCAGCCCCAAGTGGCGGGCGACCCCGCTCACAGAGTCCCCGCCGCCGAGCGCAATGCACCCGCATCGCTCGAGCCTGCAGGTACGGAACGCACGGACCTCCGAGTCGCGATCGGCGGCTCCTTCGGCGGCCCCTCCTCCAGACCAAAAGCGCTCATGTCCCAGCCGGCCGCGCGCCGCGCGGATCCGGCAGCCTCCGACGTGTTTGCTCGTTCGCTTCGGTCCGCGGCCGACGGGCCAGAATTCGATCGCGGTGCGTCGCGAATTCCCAAGATCACGTCGTCCAGGTTCGGCGGCGGTTGCGTCGACTCGACCGGTCGGCGCCGAGCGGGCGCTGCGGGTGCATGAACGGTGTGGACCCTCGCTTTTTGGCCGAACGCGACGTCATGGTTGGGCAAAAGAAGTCCGCCGGCGTCCATGGCCGCGCCATCGGTTCCTGCAACCTCTCCGGTCGATCCCGACGAGGGCACGTCCCGTGCTGCGTCCCGTTCCAGGCCAGCAGCAAGCGTGGCTGCGACGTAACCGGCGATGTCGTGTGCACGCCGGGCACTGTCGGGGGCCGGGGGTGCCACGCCGCCCAGCCGCCCCACGCTCCGGCGACCACGAGGACGCCTGCTGCACCGAGCACGAGCCGCCTCTGCCCTTCGCGTTCTCGGCCCTCCATCCGGCGCACCGATACGCCGGTCATCGGGATATCCGTGCGCACCGCCCCCCCGGTCTCGGATCCACTCGCGCGTTCGCGGTCCTCCCCGAGTCCGAGGGCGGGCCTGCCCGTGCCCGGTTCGGCGTGATGCGGCACGGGCGGACTTTCTCGACTCGTAACTGCCGTTTTCGCGGCTCGATTCGCGCGACTCGCCTCGGGGCGTTCCGCGTAACCGTGCAAGCTCGAGCCAGCCACGGTGCGGGGCGGGCGTCGGCTTCGCCCGATCGCCGCTCCGACTGGAATCGGCCTCGCTGGGCTGACGGCCGCGGGCTATGGTCTCCACGGTCGGAACGGTGGGTGCGTCGGTCTGGTATTTCGCCGATCCGTCATCCACGACCTGCAGCGCGGCGAGATCCTCGTAGAACTCGGCCACGTCGCGCTGTCGGCCGTCCGGATCCTTCGAGAGGGAGTGCCCTGTCCGACGACCCCGCGCATTTCCCAATGGGTGCCGGGCACGCGCTCGCCCACGGGAAAAGGGGTCGAGGTTGTCGACTTCATGACCGCTGCTGCCTCCGAACCGGCGCGGACGCCCCCTCCACGCCCTCGCCGAGCGGGCCCTATCCTCTCACGACGAGGCACCGTCCGCAGCGGGCGATTTGGCGAGGCCCCGGCGTCCTGGACTCGTTCACGACCGGCGACGGTTCGACACCGACGGGAACAACAAGACGTTACGTGACCTGAGCGATCAGCGCCGCGCAGGCCGCGCTCCCGGTCGTGCAGAGCGCCACGATGAGCCAGCCGAACGCCTTGTCGCGTGGCTCGGCCATGGGATCAGCGATGACCCGCCAGCCGGCCCGGACACCGTACGCGGCCGCGGGAAGGAGAAACGCAAAGATCATCCACCCGGCCGGCACCGAAAGGACGCTGGCGATCACGGGGGGCGTGCCACGAAGACTCGACCCATGCGGCGCCGGGATCGTCCCCTCGGTCGACGCGAGGTGATATCCGGCGTGAACGCACAGCGCTCCGAATCCGACCGCGGCCGCCAGAAGGAAACCGCCAGATGGACCGGCACGGACCGGTCGGCGAGCCGGTGGGCGACGGCAACGCGGGTCTCGGCCACCTGGGCGGAGAGTACGCGCTGCACACGAGCCGCCTCGTTCTGGGCGGCCACGGCCATGGCAGCGCGCGCGTGCTCAATCGTCTGCGCGGCCTGCTCGGCGAACTGCGCCGGGTACTGTCGCCAGAACGCGTCGTAGTACTCGAGCGCCATCACGATGCTCCAGAACGCGTCGTTGTCGCGCAGTCCAAGTGCCTCCCGCAGCCGATGCAGGCGCTCCCGTTGTTCCGGCGTCGCTTGACGACCGGTCCGTCAGCTTCGCGAACGCGTCCTCGACGCTCATACCTTTCCCTCCGCGCGCGAGACCTTCCGCGCTCCCGGCCGGTTCCGCGATTCAGACCGCCACGCACGTTCCCAAGCCACTCAGCCCAGAACTTCGCCCAAGACTTTCCGTACCTCGCTGCGCCGGCGACTCAGTTCGGCTCGATTGCCGATGGGAAGGGATTTCGCGGCTGCCGCCAAGGGCAGCCTCTTCGCGGACAGATCATCGGCCACGCGGTCGGCCAGGTCCGGCATCGTGATGGATTTGCCTCCGCGACGCTCGACGGATTCGCGCAGGTGCGACCCGTTGTACAGCTCAAATTTGCTCGCGTCGCCGAAGTACCCATTGCGCACGACGTGCACGTCCGCCGCGGGTACAGCATCCATAAACTCTTTGAGCAGCTCCAGGCTGTCTCGCTGCCAATTGGGACGGCGCTTTCAATGACAACGAGCGCCCCAAAGGCCTTTTATGTGACCGCGGCGGTTTCCGCGTCTCTTCGTCGGCCGACAAGCTTTGCGCCGCCTACTCGCTCTGGTGGAAGGGTAGATCGATGGCTCGCACACGCACGGGGACACTCGTGGTTCCGGGACGCGACGGCCTTTGGAAGGGGCGCATCACCCAGACGCACGAGGAGGGGACGACATCGAGGCCCCTCTATTCGCTGGGAACCCCGGACAAGGCATTGGCCATCCGCAAGCTCTCTCGGCTTGTCGCTGCACTCGATGCGGGGCAGGATCCGATGGTCGCTGCAGGCACGGCCGATCGGCCCGAGACGGTGCGAGAATACGCCGGGGCTTGGCTCGTGAGGCGGGCCGTCCAGGGCATCGCCATGGCGCCCGACGAGCGACGAAACGTCGAACGGCATGTCGTGCCGGCCATCGGGCACCTTGCCCCTCGCGACGTCCGTCCGTTTCATGTGCGAGCGATACTCGAAGCCGTTGCGGGTCGAACCTACGTGCGGGGCAAGACGCGGGCTGTCGAGAAGCGCTACCGGCGAGAGACCGTCGCGAAAGTTCGCGGCGCGATGCATCGCCTCTTCCGCGCGGCGCAGGAAGACGATCTCATCGACCACAACCCCGTGGCGCCGGTCCGTACGCCGAAGATGCGCGAGGTCAAGAAGGAGCGAGCGATCCTTACCGACACCGAGTTTTCGCAGTTTATCGTCTGCCCGGCGGTCGATTTGGAGCTGCGGATGCTTTCTCTCGTGGCGCGCTGCGAGGGCGGCATGCGCACCGGCGATCTGCACACCTGGGACTGGACGATGATCGATCGCGTCGCGTTCGAGCAATGCACGATCCCTCGCGCGAAGACGCAAGCGCCGCAGGTGCTCGCGATCCCGCCGGCGCTGGCTCCGTTTCTTCGTGCGTGGTGGGAGCGCGCCGGCAAGCCAGAGAGCGGCCCGGTCTTCCCGGCGCGTCGGCAAGCGCGCCGGGCTCCCGAAGCGTCCCGACAGCAGCTACGCGGAGCGCTTGCGCCGCGCCTTGTTTCGCGCCGGCGTCGTGCGAATGCTTCCCGTCCAGGTACCTGCAACGAGACCGGGTACGCGCACCGATCTCGGCAAGAGCGCGGAGGTTTTGCAGCTCAGCCCCAATCCCGGCGACCCGCTTTACTTCGAGACTGCGACGACGCTCCCCGTAGACTTTCACTCGTTCCGCCGGGCGTTCAACACGGCACTCGCCGGAGCGGGCGTCAACGTCCAGCGGGCGATGCACCTCGCCGGACACTCCGATGCCAAGACGCACATGCGCTACGTCATACAAGTTCCCGCCATGCGCGTGATACCCCCTGAGGCGTTGCCCCAGCTTCCGGTCTCGGCGGAGCCATTCGTCTCGTGCTCGACCGTCGCCAGCGGCTCCGAACCCGGCTCGTCCGGGTAGAGCCAGCACGAGCGGTGATGCGCGCGGCCGGTCTGCGATGGTTCGCAAAACGCGACGCTCTCGCGGCCGCGGACTTTTGCGTCTCCGTCGCTTGGCGGTGTGCGATATCGCCGCCGAAGTGAGGGGCCGCGCAGTCGTCGGCCGCCGGTCGAGCGGCCTTGCTTGGGGGGTCGCGGTCGCGCGAAGCTCTGCTGTCATTATGGACCTCGACGAAGCGACCGTGGCAGCCATCCTCGAAGCACAGAAGACGCTCGCGGTCGTTCCGGTCTTCGAAGCGAAAGGCGCGTAGTATAAGGCTCGCGGTGAGGTTCAGAGCCAGACCGGGTTCGAGCTTGCGGTCGAGGTGACGTGGAGCTCGCGGACGCAGAAGTCGAGCGCGTGCTTATTCGTGAAGCGCGTGAAACCCCTCTGGTCACGGATCTTCGGCATCGATCTTGGCGATGACCACCACAACCCGGATTGCGTGATGACGGGCGATCCACATCGACACAACCAATGGACCGTAAGGCACGGCTCGCGCTTCGCATCACCGGCCCCGGATCTTCGGGGAAAAGGCGTGTCAGAGATGTTCTCCGCGTTCCTTCGGGAGTGTAAGATTGACATGATCGGTACTCTTGCGATGCCAGCCGTACAAAGAGGGCTCTTCCCGTGATCGCGTGCGATGCCGTTCGAGATGCCGTCATCGCCGGCTTGCCGCAGGTGCTGCGGTGCGAGTCGATGGCCTCGGGGTTGCGTCTTCGGACGGTTTTCGAACATCCGGACGGCGATCTGATTGACATTTTTCTTGTCGAAGAGGGCGGCGCCACGTGGCTCACGGATCAGGGTGAGGCACTGCGCCATCTTGATGCGTTGGGGTTCGACGCAACGAACACGCCGAAAAAGCGAGCGCTTTTCCAGGACGCGCTCTCCAATCTCGCCGTGCAGGACCAAGGCGGCCGACTCGCTCTTGCGGTGGACGTCTCCGATGCCAAGGACTTTACGGCCAAGCTTCTTCGCTTGGGGCAAGCGATGACACGCGTGGGCGATCTGCTCTTCATGGCGCGCGAGCAGAGCCCTCGGTTCTTTCGAGACGACGTGCAGGATTTCCTTCACGAGCGCGGGATCGAAGCGGAGGCAGGCCTTCAAGTGGTCGGGCGTTCAGGACAGGCCTATACGTTCGATTTTCGCATTGCGCGCGTCTCCACGCCTCTGCTGATCAAGACTCTCACGACAGGCTCAAGGGCCGCTGCCGAGACGCTCGTGAGTGGAACGGTCCGGACCTTCTACGACCTCTCGCGCACGTCGTCGGACGAACAGCGCGTCGCCGTCGTCGACGATTCCGAGGACGTGTGGACTCCGGAGCAGCTCGATCTTCTAGCGGATCTCGGCAAGCTTGTGCTTTGGTCGGCCCCCGAGAAGCTTATCGAACTGGCACGGGCAGCGTAACGGTCAGTGTGGAAGAAGATCCGGTGCGGCCGCGTACTTCTCGCCGACCCCGCAGCGAAACGAGGTGCTGTTCCGCGTTCTTCGGGCGCATGACCCCAATTGCCAAAGGCGGACGTCGAGGGTTCGAATCCCGTCTCCCGCTCTGCAGGCCAAAAAGCCGTTAGTCTACCGAGACTCACAGCTTGCGGCTCTAGCGCATTGCCCACGCATTGCCCGCCAATTGCCCAAAGCAAGGCATCGAGATGATGCGCGAGACGGCAAGGCATAGCGCCACGTTTGGGCTGCGCGTCGGCCGTAAGTCGCGACCGACGAGGACGGGCCCCGTGTCGCAGCTTCGCGACGCTCGCCACGATCGTGGGCAAGATCCTCCGCGCCGCATGCCCCGCCGATGCAAGCGAAACGGGCGCGGCTTCGGCGAATGTCTTCCGAGGACCTATCTGCCGCTGGGCAGGCGTGGGCCCGAGAAACCGCGGGCGCGACGAGGCTCCATGGGAGGCGCACACCACGTTGCCATTAGCGGTAGCGTCCCGGACGCTCAGTGTCCGAGGATCGTTGTCGCTTATGCGTCTGACCAATCGAAGTGGTCGCTTTCCCGAGCGATCCTTACCGTACAACTCCTCTGATACGGGGAGTCTCTGCCTCCGGCTTTCGTCCGTTTCCTCGAGACCAGCGCCATTTCACGCACAGCGCCGCTTTTGCACCTTGGTTCTAAAGGACCCCCAGCTCGATGGCGCGAAGCACCGCTCGGGTCCGGTCACGTACCCCGAGCTTGCTAAAGATGCTCGACGCTTGATTCTTCACCGTTGCTTCGGCGGTGCCGAGTGCGACGGAGATCTCTCTGTTGCTCTGTCCTGCGGCGATGAGTCGCAGGACGTCGAGCTCGCGCTTGGTGAGCGCGACAGGGATGGGCGAGGCGGGAACGCGGGTCGCGAGGCGGGCGAGGCCTCGAACGACGCGCTCTGTGACGGCAGGATTGATGAGCGTCCCTCCCGCCGCGACGGTACGCACGGCTTCTGCGAGTTGCTCGAGCGAGACGTCTTTGAGGAGGAAGCCGCGAGCGCCGAGCTTTATCGCTTCGATCGCGACTGCGTCGTCGTCGAACGTCGTGAGGAGGATGCAGGGCGGCCGTGACGCCATTCGTGCCAGCGCGGCGAGAAGCTCGACACCGGTCATGTGTGGCATACGGACGTCGAGGAGCGCGACATCGACGGCAATCGTCGTCAGGATCCGGAGCCCCTCGTCTCCGTCGGACGCCTCCGCGACGACGCGGATGTCCGAGGTGAGCTCGAGGAGGCCCTTGATGCCCTGCCGGACGAGCGTCTGGTCATCCGCGAGCGCGACGCGGATCACGGAGCCCCCACCCGCGCGGGGAGGAGCGCGCGTAGAGTGAGACCTACGCCCGGCTGCGCCTCGACCTCAATCTTGCCGCCCATCCCTTCGATCCTCTCCCTCAGTCCCGACAGCCCGTGCCCCACCCTCAACTCCACCGCGCCTCGCCCGTCGTCCCTCACGGTCACCGCGACGGTATCGTCCTTCGTCTCTATGGACAGAAAGACGTTCTCCGCCCCGGCGTGGCGCACCGCATTCGTGAGCGCCTCCTGGACGCAGCGAAAGATGGTATGGGCGAGGGCCACCTCGACCCGGAGGTCGTTCTCGAAATCGAGATGCACACGCGGGTGCGGAATGCCAGAGGCCAAGGTTTGCAGGGCGCCCGAGAGATCGACCGGCGCCTCCTCGCGCATCGCGCTCACGACGCTCCGGAGCTCGACGAGGAGCTCCTTGGTGAGGGCGTGCGCGTGGCCGACCGGTTCCTTGGTTTGCCCGTCGGCGATGTTTCGGGCGAGCTCGAGCTGAAGGTTCAGGGCGGTCAGGTGGTGGCCGAGCGCATCGTGAAGCTCACGGGCAATGCGCAGCCGCTCGGCGGTGCGGGTGCTGTCGGCG
Organism: Polyangiaceae bacterium; assembly: GCA_049521295.1. Taxonomy (GTDB): domain Bacteria; phylum Myxococcota_A; class Polyangia; order Polyangiales; family Polyangiaceae; genus Palsa-1150. Next base: position 14,056 of record JBEKOY010000035.1, read on the forward strand.
AAAAGCTCGCGTGTCGCGAGGAGCTCGGCGTGCACGCGCCCGAGCTCCGCACGCGCCTGCGCTTCGCGTACGACGAGCCGCGAAGCGCCAAAAGCAAACAGTTGAAAGCCGGCATACGCAAACGCCGAAAGGTGGATCGCTCGGCTGTGGTAATGGCTTAGCAGGCCGACCGCCACCATCGCCGCGGTCTGCGCGATCACCCAGACGAATGCCGTGTTCTCGCCCACGACGAGCGGGGCCCCGCCTGCGACGACGCAGAGGAGCGCCCCCTCGAACCCGGTCATGCCGATCGCGAGCGCGGCGAGCGCCGCCACGCTCTGCCCGGCGAGCGCCGCCGCGCGCCACGCGCTGCGCCGCACCTTCCACGCCGCGAGGTAGAAGGTGATCGCGAACGATCCATAGGCCGCGCACCAAACGAGAGAACGTGGCTCGAAGCAAGCTCGCCCTGACGCCCAAGCCGCCATCTGGGGCACGCCCGCCGCCATCCAGGCGACGAACCCGGCCCCGACGAGTGAACGCTCCGAAGGGGCTCGAATCATCGCCTCGGGCAGCGTACGAGCCTTGCCGCGCCCCCGCCATGGGCCGAAAGTCACAAGAAAAATCGACACGCCGGTAAGACGAACGGCTCATGTGCGATCGTCGGCGAGAGCGCACGATGGGGACGATGGCGCTCCTGTTCCAGAGTATGCTCGCCGTTCACATCGCCGCGGGGGCGGTCGCGCTCCTCGTCCTCTTAGTCCCGCTGGTCACGAAGAAGGGCGGGCGAACGCACCGCCGCGTCGGATGGGTCTACGTCGCCGCCGCGGCGACGCTTGCGTTTACTGGTTTCTTGCTATGCATTCAGCTCGTGAGCAGCCCTTTGCGGTGGCGAGCGGGCATCTTCCTCGCGTACGTCAGCGTCCTCGCGGGCGCGAGCGCTCAGTTTGGCGTGCGCGCGCTCCGGACGAAGGGACGCGCTGGGGCCAGCATGGCCGCGATCGACCTTATCCCGCCGCTTCTCCTCGTCGCCGGTGGGGTCGCGCTCGCGGCGTTCGGCATCCACCGGTGGACGGTCCTCTACGTCCTCTTCGCAGGGCTCGGCGTCGTAATCGGCGTGACGCACCTTCGCTTCTGGCTCACCCCGCCCGCGCACGCACGCGCGTGGTTCCTCGCGCACATGAGTGGGATGGGGACGTCTTGCATCACGACCGTCACTGCGTTCGTCGTCGTGAACGCACGGAGCTTCGGCATGCGTACGTTCGATCTCGCGGTCTGGGCCGGCCCGATTGCCGTCCTCGCCGTGGGGCTGACGATCTGGCGCCAGTACTATGCCCGGCGCTTCACACGGAACGACGTGCCGGCTGGCGCCCCCAGGATCCAGTAAGAGTTGTCCACGGATCATCGCCGCTTGCTGGACTGCGCGCAAACCGAGCGCAGGTTTATCGCGGCGGTGCTCGCACGGGTACAGGACCGCACGACGATCGGCAACGCATCGAGTGGGCGCGCGGACACGGATTGATCGGGGACGACGCGGCCGACGCATTGCACGTGGTAAATGGCGAGGCCACATTCGCGCCCGACCGGAGCGGGAGCCTGCCCAATGACTCGAGGACCATGAGCCTCTGATTTTCGGCGACGCTGCGAACGACGGGCCGGCTCAAGCCGACTGTGGGGTACACTCCCGAGTCGACCCCTACCGGCGCCTGTTGGGTCGCGAGGATGCACCGGTATGCCGGTGAGTTAGGACGACAACAAGCGTTGCGCGCTCGGATGGGCCTCCCTTCGATCGAACTACACTACAGGGACCGAGCGGCGCTGCAGCTGCTCGGTGGCGTGCTGTACCAGCTCGTGTGGTCGGCAACGCGGTGGCTGTCCCTGGCGGACGACGCGGTCCTGGTCATCGAGGGCGACGAGGACCTCGTCACCGGGACGATCAAGGACGGCGTGGTCGTCGCGCTTGAGCAGGAGCAGATCAAGCATCTCTCGGGGAAGATCACCGCACGAAAATCGGCTGCGTACGAGACGCGCTTCGCCTTCTTGTGCTCGTTTCACACTCTCTCGCTCGAAAAGAAGCGTTGCACGTTCGTCTTGACGACGAACGCTACGCTTGGAGCGCAGCAGGTAGATCCCGACGTCGAAAACGCTGACGCTTCGCGACTCGGCATCGATCTCCTGAGGACGTGGGGGGCGTCCTCGACGCGGACACTGGAGCGCGTCGCCGAGCTGGCGACCGCTGTGAAGGCGCTCGTGACCTCGTACGTCGATCGCAGCTACCCGTCTCGCGCGGCCGACGCCAAAGGACCAAAACCGAGCATCGACGCGCGCGTGCGTCGCGCGGTCGAGTTTCTCGACTCGGCGCCGGAGCGCTGGGGGACGTTCCTGCGCGCCGTTGTGCGAATGGATGCGGGTGATTCGCGGAAGGTCTTCGAAGAGGTACAGCACTCTCTGACGAACGACTCACGCGCGCTTGGTAGCGACCCGGAGGCGCTCGCCTATCGACTCGTCTTCGAGGTGATGCAATTCGGTGCCGCGCCAGACGTCGCTGCCCGTCACCTCGACCGTCCGTCGCTCGACGCGCTCATCGAAGGCCATCGGGCAAACTTGTTCGATTGGACGCGTTCCGCTCAACCGGACCGTCTCTGGCAGCTCGATCTCGTGAACGATCTGCGCCGCCGCGTAGAGCAGCTCGAGGGAAGTCGCGGGTCCGGTGTTCCGGGCAAGGAATTGCGCGCTAGACACTTGGATGCCGTTCGCTCCCAAAACGGCATCTTTCGTGTACTCGGCATCGGTCGCGACATTCCCATCGAAGCCGCGTGGCCTCTCGCGGCGAGCTGGACCGCCGTAGATAGCGAGCGCGACGGCCTGCTCGACCTTCGCGAGGAGAGGCTCGCTGCCCGCTCTGATCGGCGCGCACTACGGAAGCGTGACGCTGCCTCCCGAGTTGAAGGCCGTTGCGCAAGCCTTTGTGGACCTCCAGGGCGCTCGACACGACGCAGACTACGCGACGCACCGAGGATGGACGTGGACGGAGGCCCTGACGGAGGTCGAGCGCGCGGAGAAGGCGTTCGAATCTTGGGGGGTGCCAGTCCGACGGGAACTGGCCCGAGCGCCACCGCGCGAGGGTTACAACTGGCTCGTTCTTCAGAACAAGCGCATCGGTTCGAGATGATCGATCCTCGAACCTCCGCCATCGTCGTTTCGGAACGGGGGCCGCGAATGAGGGTGGGGCTGGCGTGGCCCTGGATGTTTGGTCTCGTGATGGTCGGCTGCGATCGAGCCAGCAATCCTTCAAGTGGTTCCTCCGACGTGGTTTTCTCGGTGGCCGCTCCTTCGGCTCCCATACCCTCCGGCGCGAACTCCTCCATCGCGACCGCGCCCTCCTTGCCGGCGCCGGCCGCAGCCGAGCCGCCGTCCGGCGAGGACGCAGTCGTTGCCGCGACCAAGCGGTGGAACACCGCGCTGGCGGGGCGCAATGCTGAGGCCCTGGGCTCAGTCTACGGCGCGACCGTGCGCCTGTACGGCGTGTCGATGGCACGGGACGCCGCCGTGGCGGCCAAGGCGGCCTCGTTCGCAAAGAGCCCCGACTACACGCAGTCAATAGGCTTCGTTGCGGTGGACACCACGCACATCGATCGCGTCTCCACGTCGTTCGAGAAAACGTGGACGTCGCGGGGCAAGGAGCATACCGCGCGCGGCCGTCTCGACTTCGCGAGCGAGGACGGCCGCTGGGTGGTCGTCGACGAGAGTGACACCGCGACCGACGTCCACTTGACCATCGGTCCAGACGCGTGCGCCAACGTCGTCGTCGACCTGGTCGCATCGACGAAGGAAGCGCGCGAACTCCTCGACGGGCCTACGGACCCCGATGGCGGACATACGTCCAACGGCGTTGACGCGTGGGGCGTGGGCACCGACGACCCAAGAGCGGTCATGGTCAGGGTTCACGAGACCCACGAAGATCACCTCGCGACCCTCGCATGGTTTCGCGTGAATATCCTCGACGGCTCCGTACGCAGCGATCTGGAAGGGCGGCTTCTGGCTGCCGACCGCACCGTGGCAGCGAAGGTCGTGGCGACATGCAGGCGCGAAAAGCCGAGCGGCCCGTAGCACTGGCCGGCCTGCGGCTACCGCCCCTGCGGCCACGGGACAGCGCGCAGGGCTTGCGCTTTAGTGCCGTTACCGCTTGAGCTTCGCCGGCTTTAGAGTTAGACGCTTCGCGAACCCATGCACTTGCCCATGCTCACGCGATCCTCGATCGCGTAGCCCAAGCGCTCATAAAAGCGATGACGGTGGCATTGGCGCCAAGCACCTGCAGCTAGAGCTTCGGTCGAGGAGGCTTCTGGTCGCCGGCGTGTCCGTCGGGCGCACTTGCCGGCGGCTCCTTCTCGGGAGGCTTCTCGGCCGGGTCGTTGGCAGACGCCCGTGGCGTTGCGAACGCCTCCAGTAGGCCTTCCAGCACCGGCTGTCGCTCTTTCGAAGCCACACGCTCCGGCCCATTGGGGCGCTGTTGCTCGAAGAGCGCCCGGTACCGCGCACCGTCGGCCTCTGCTGCCTCGAGCGCGTTCTGTTGCTCGGCGAGCAGCGACTTCAGCTCGGCATTCTCGGCGAGAGCAGCCTCGCGCGCCGGGGTCTCAGGGGGCTCGATGCCACGTTTCACAGAGAGACTTCTACGATGAATGGATGTGTTTTGCGTAACGGCAGGGCGGCGTCACGACGCGGTCGGCTGAACGCCTACGTGCAACGAGCATCGAAACAAGGACACCCGCGATTGACGATCGAAGCCAGCGCGCCTAGGTTTCAAGGCTCCGGCGATGGCAAACGACGGCACCGTCTTCTTTCCCGTCGGCCACCGCTGCTCCACCGTTGCGCTCTTGGACGCGTGCGGTCTGAGCTCCAAGACGATGGCGTTCGACTCGATGATCTCTCAGCTGAGCGTAATTCGCGACTGTCTCGAGAATGACTTCAAAGAGTTCCTGAATCCGACGAACTATCGCAAAGTCCACACGCGCACCGTCAATATCATCGATGGCGCTGTGGAAGAAGCCTGCGTCGAATACCCGAGCGTCAACTGGTACTACGAGCAGGCGCACCGGGCCATCGGCGACAACGACCTCACGAACACCTCGACCTATCACCTGCAGCTCGCGTTCACGCATGAAGACCCGAGCGACCCAAACACCCACGCGACCATGCTGCGCCGAAGCCGCCGCATGCTCGACGTGCTGAAGGAGGAGCGCAACAAGATCGCGGTTCACATCGCACCGGTGTTGGGCCTTACCGACTACACCCAAAAGAAAGCCGAGCTCACAGACGAGTTCGTGAGCTTCGCCGACTTCTTGGCCTCGCGTTACAGCCACACTTGCGGCTTGTTCTTTCTCATCGTCAAACTGCGCGAGCCGGCTCCGGAGGAGAACAGCGAGCTCATCTTCAAGAACGAGCGCTGCAGTGTCTACACGATCTACGCAAACAGCGAGTTCATCGACGCCGGCGCCCCCTTCGAGGGCAACCGCGAGCACGAGGTCGAGACCATCAAGAAGATCCTTCAGCGCGAGAACCTCGAACGCAGCCGAAGCTACACGATCTACTTTCCGCTCTTCGATCATGTCGAGGGAGCGAGCAACGAGATGCGGCTAACGCACGAGGGACTCCTCGACCATCCGCGTGTAAAGCTTGTCGATCGTCCATCCACTGCCGACTACATCATTTTTTGCCAGAACCATTTAGTCGACAGCAATCCGTTCGCTCATCAATTTCGCCCCATCAAGGATAGGTTCAAAGAGAAAACGATCTTCCTCGACTACGACGACAATCCGTACACGATCTACGACGAGGGCCAGTTCCGCTGGCGGCTCTATTTCAAACGGAGCATCGTCGACCGCGAGAACGGACGTGTCGTGGACTACGGCAATCTGCCGATTCGGCCAACTGCGTATGCGGTCCTAAACGACATGTGTGATCCACCAGGTCCGCGTAGTCGGAATAGTGACTGGAGCCGCCGGATCGACGTTTCCTGTCTCTTCGACGACGACATCGTTGGCCAGTGGTGCTTCGCGCTCGCGCGCGGCCGGCTGCTCACGTTTGCCAAGCGGTTCGCGAGCAATCATCCGGAGCTCGTGACGCAGGTGGGCACCGTTTCCGAATGCGGCCCGGTCGGACGTAGCGCGATCAATCCCAAGTACAAGGAGTATCTGTACGGGAGCAAGATCGTCCTGCACGCCAACCCCGACGCCTGGGAGGGCGATTCGCGACTCTGGGAAGCGCTCGCGTCGGGCGCGCTCGTCTTCGTGGACCGAATGGTGGCACCCATCGAGCATCCGCCCGAGGGCGGCGAGCATCTCATCTTCTACGATGTCACGGACGAGGGGCTACAAATTCTCGAGCGGAAGATCCTCTACTACCTCGCGCATGAAGACGAGCGCGCGCGCATCGGACAGGTCGGGCGCGAGTTCGTGCTGCAGCATCATCGGTCTCGGCACCGCTTGCGCCACATCATCGACACGCTCGAGCGGACGGGGCCCCCGGTCGACACGCTCGAGCGGACGGGGCCCCCGGTCGTGTCCGCGCCCAAGGGAACGTCGAGCCTCGACATCATCGTCTCGATCGCGACCGGCTACAAAGATATCGGCTCTTACACCCAATTCATTGCGACTCTACGCAAGACGGGCGCGACCTGTCCAATCTTGCTGGGCATCTCCGACGGGCCGGAGTTCGAACCGATCAAGAAATATCTGCTCGAAAATTCGGCGAATTACTTCATCGTCCCGCCCATTTCACCGGGCCACAAGGTTTGCTACGGCTACCGCTTCGCGCAATACCGGAACTGGCTGCGCCACCTCGATTTCCGTTACGCGATGATGCTTGATTTCCGCGACGCGTATTTCCAGAAGGATCCGTTCATCGACATCGATCGGTTCATGCACGATTGCGATCTCTACCTGATGTCGGAGTTTCACTATCTCACCGTCGGAAATCACCCGAATGGAATGAACTACGCGTGGGTGGCGGAACCGTTCGGGAGCGACGTCGCGGACGCAATCAAGGACAAGCCGATCTTGAACTCGGGCGCGCTCCTCGGTCGCAAGTCGGCGGTCATGACCTTCTTGGACGCCATCGCCGACATCACGACCGAGCAGAATTACGAATTCGCCGATCAAGGCACGCTCAACTATCTCGCTCATACCGGGCGCCTCGATCATTGCGGGCGCATCAAGATCGAGCCCGCCGGCGTGAGCCTCGTCAACAACTGCGGGTTCACCGAGCTCGATGAGCTTGCGCGTAACAGGCCGCTGAGCAAGGCGGAAGAATCGCGCATCGCGTTCATTCCGCGCACGCCGGAAGGCAGGCTTAAGCTTCATCGCGACCACGAAGGTTGGGTGCTCGACGACGACGGCAACGTTTCGTATGTCGTGCATCAGTACGACAGGTTCCATCCCGATATCGACGACCTTGTGAACCACCTCAAGAATCATGAGTGTCCTGATCGCATCTTCGTGCCGGGTGAGGGGCGCAGGTATCACGCGGAAAAATACACGCTCTCGCTGGCTTCGGCAGCGGCGGTGCTCAAGCCGGGTGCGACCCGTTGGCTAGTCGACACGATGAAGAACCTGCCTGTTTACAAGAAACCGCTGCTCATTCTGAATCATGAATGGAAGCATGGGTTCTTGTTTGGCTACGGCACGCTGCACATCGACCTCTTGTTCGAGGCAAAGGAGCTCCGACAAGAATTCTTCGACTCCACACTCAGTCCGCGCGAGCGAAAGCTGTTCTGCACTAAATGGGGCTACGAGCTGGTCGTCGTCGACGAACGAGAAATCTTCCATACGCAGGATCCCGAGAAGGTGGAGGCGGCGGATGCGCCTCTCAGCGTCGCGCAAACGTTCAAGGAAGCGCGCAAAGCGGCAGAGCGCTGGTAGTTCTGACCTACGGCTTCACCGTTGTTGGGCCGGATTCTTTGGCGCCGTCTTTGCTCGCGAAGCAAAGGATGCAATTACTTGTGGCAGATAACTGGAGCGCGCGACATTGCGTCGATTCGCAGAGCGCGACCGGATGACGAAGGAGACATCGATGTTTCATCCTTCGGCGAGAACGAGCCGGCAACTACAGGAGGACTTGGCCGCTCGGGCAGCTTGCGCATTGGAGGTTGCTCGGACCTAGGCATGTTGCACAACTCACGTCGCAGGGCCCGCATACTGTATCGTTACTGGAAGTACAGGCCGTCACGGTGTACTCGTTACTGGCGCAGAGCGAGCAACCTTCGGCGTGGCCGGTGAAGGAGAAGTTCGTGTCAGTCGGGTCGGTAAACGTCCAGACTTGCGAGGACAAACAGTCGGCCGCGTTGGGCGCGGCGGGTCCGTAGGACGCGATGGTGCCGGACGACGGGCTGATGCCCGTGGGGGACACGCTGTCGATGACCGCATCGAATGGCGACAACGTGGCCGACGTGCGATTGACCCCCTGGACATTGCCTGTTAGCTGATGCGTCATGGTATTGTACGTGACCGTTCCCGGGCACGTGTGGAAGAAGACGTCCCCGCTGGTCTCGCCGTACGGAAGCTGCACTTGCAGCGCGTATTCGCCCGACGCCCGAAGCGTGACTACGGTCATCGTCCCCTGTTCGACGTCAATGCTTCCCATGAAGCGAAGGAGCGCGGGACGGGATCCGTCGGCCGCTCCGGGTGCCGCAGGAGTCTCGAGGGGACCGGAGCATGCTGCGACCGCCGCGACACTCATTCCAGAGACGAATCGACGGTAACGCATCACTTACGAGGGTGATGATATCAGATCCGCTGGTCTCGGCTCGCGCTACAGCAAGCCTCTCGCTTGTGTCCGCTGTGCGGCCATGAAATGGGCCCGCTTGATGGACGACAATTGCTTTCGCAGGCCCGTGTTGCCTCACAACCACATGTTACCCGGTAACAAACCGGGCGAGGCAATGCGCCTCGCAGAAATAGTTGACGTCGATCACCGGCTCGCCCGCGCCTCTCCACGCGGCATTGTGTAGCGCGCAAGCCCACTCCTGCGGGCTGCCGTCGCCAATGGGGGGGTCATCTTCGGTACCGCGATTCTGGAACCTCGTATTCGTAGAGATTCTCCGGAAAATCAATGAAGCAGTACGCCTTGGGGTGCGCCGAGCACACATAGAGCTCGGCGGCCATTCGATCGTCTCGGTAGGCTTGCCAGTAGGCGTAACCGTTCTGCAATTTGCGAATGTATTCGCTCGTGGCCCACCAGAAGTTGCCGCCGTAGTGTGTGTGGATGTCGTCGAGCTCGACGCCGCACGTCTCGTGCTCCGTGAGGGCATTGACGCAGTCTCGCCAGCGCTCGAGGTTGAAGTGCTCCATGTACAACCGCCACGCGTTGGTGGCCGGATTTGAGCGAGACGCGCCCTTTGTGTGAAAATAGAAGCACAAGAACGGCTCAACGCGCGCCAGTGCCTCGTGCGACAGTCTCGCCAGAGTCGGGTATTCGAAGTCGCCCGGATCGTCGGTGACAAACACATCGAATTTGGGGTCGTCGAGAATCGGAACCGGGAGCGCGCGGCCATGGCCTTTGCCGCCGACGAAACCGACGACGATTCTTTCACACGCGTCGCGCAGGCCGCACGCGCGCAGCTTTGCGTATTGCTCGCCGGCGATCCGCGACCAGTCGCCGATGACGCCGATGTGCCAGAAGCCGACAATCTTCTTGGTCGGGTGCAGGCGTACGACTGGCTTCTCCCAGCTAGTCACGCACGAGTCCGCGCGCAGCGGCCTCTTCGAACGTGATGAGCTGGGCCCAGTCGTCGTCGGAGTGAATCGTTACCGGATCGGGATTCCTGCCGGTGAACACATCGGGATGCGCGCGCTTGCGAGCAAAGTCGAAGCCCGAGTAGGTCTCGTAGTCGCGCAGCGTGCGCTCGTGGCCGAGACAGTACGGACCCAGCGTGTGCCCTTTGGCGGTGTAAACGAGTCGGCGCAGGCGATCGAGCGCGATGGCGTTGTGCCGCATAATGACCTCTTCGCCGTGTTCCCAGTGTCGTCGCGGCGGTGCGTGACGATGGTACATGTGCCACGCGACCACCTCCGTCGGCAAGAAGAGGTCGTACCCCCACGTGTAGCTGCGCACGGTGATGCTGAACTCTTCGCCCCAATAGTAATGATCCGGGTCCTGCGGCACTTCGACGTTCCACTGGCCGCGCGTGAAGGCGAAGTTTCCGTTCACGAAACGGGTGCGCCCCGGCTTCTGCTCGTTTGGATCACCGAAGTTGAACCATGGGGCCCACCCGCCGCCCTCGGACCATTCGCTGACGCGCGTCGTCGGGACGCCCATCTGAAAAGCGCGCTGGAGGTTGCCGGTGTCGTCGTAATAGAAGAGCGGCGAGTTCATGGACAGGATGGGCTTTTCGGCGGGCATCGACTCGAGCATCTCGATGAGGCGCGCGTCCCAGTCGGGCTCGAACTTCATGTGCGAGTCGACTTGCAGCGTGTAGGCCTCGCCGCGCCACAGCGACTGAGCCAAGTTGCGCGCCCACGGGCCGCCCTGACTTTCTCGCACGCTGCGATCGAGGAAACGAAAGCGCGGGTCTTCGCGGAATCGACCGAGATCCGTGGGCTCGTGTGGATCGAATTGCCAGCAGATGCCAAAGCGAAGCGCGTCCGGGAAGCGCGCCATCTCGAGACAATCGTCGAGCGTACGCGGCAGTTCAGGGTCCGCGTAGGAAGCAATCGCCACGAAGACTCGCTGGTCGCTTTTCACCGTACTCTCTCAGGTCTTTGTCGAGCAACTGGCATTGCAATGGTAAACCGCGCCCTGCGCGAGTTCCAGGCCCAAGCACGGAGCGAACGCGACCGAAGCGGCCCGTCGAAGCGGACCGTGCCGGCGGCCGCGGCGCCAGTCCGCGAACACGATAAAGAGTCTACGACCGCGGAACAGAAATGGGGGTAACGTAACTCCCGTGACCGGGGGCAAGAGAACCACAGAAGAGCTGATCGCCGAAATCGAGGCCCTGAAGAGGGAACTCGAAGACCGCGACGCGAAAAGTGACACGCCCTTCCCACGCCGCGACCTCGCCAAGTGGATCGCGCCCGTAGTCTTGTCGCTGCCCGTCGTGCAGGTTGCGGCTGGGCTGGCAGTCACGCTGGCAGGGGCTAAGGAGGCGGCCGCACAGGAGGGGGGGCAGTGCGTCCCGGCTCCGACCGCGTCGCCGACGTTCACGCCGACCGCGTCGCCGACGTTCAGGCCAACCGCGTCGCCGACCACCAACAGGAGGTCGCCACCGACGGTCAGGCCGACCGTCGCGCCGGTTCTGGGCACGGCGAGCGGCCCGAATTGCAGCTCTAGCCCGAGTGGCCTCGTCGCCCTCGGCAGCGCTCGAGCCCTTTCGGGCGTGCACTGGCTGGTGGTCGCACGCGCGGCGTGAGCCTCGCGCTGGCGAACGTTGGCATGTCGGATGATCACGACAAACGACAGCGGCCCGTCTTCGCTCAAGCACTCGGTGCTGCCGAAGTCGAAGCCCGGATTTTCCGCGCATCCGGTTGCAAACGAACTCGTTCTCTTGTCGCCCCACGGTGAAGTCACGCATGCGCTGAACGAGACTGCCGCGGCCGTCTGGGAGCTGTGCGATGGCCGTCACACACCGCTCGACATGCTCGAGGAGTTGCGGTCGCAGTACGACGGACGGGACGTGCACATCCTCGGCGACATCACTGCCGCGGTCCTGCGGTTTCAGCATCTCGGTTTGATCGAGGTGGCGACGGCTTCCGGCGACGAGGAGGTAACGTTTGGAGGGGGGCTCGCCAGCGATCGGCCGCGCGCGCGCTTCGTCTTCGGTGTGGAAGACAAGCCGTACTTTCACTGGCAGCTCGGAATCCTGTTCGAGTCGCTCGTTGGCCAGCTCAGGGCCGGTTGGGACATCACGCTTGTGGTGTGCAACGACCATGCAAGGCTCTCGCCCGAGCTTGCTCGCCTCGTGACCACTCACGGGCTGCGGGTGATCACCGGACGGAACCATGCTCACAGCCACAAGATCGACTTCTCGTCTCACGACAGCGGCTACGTCGCTCTCAACCGCGTCGAGGCGCTCAGAGCGATCGCGTCCCACGTCGATCCGGAAGACGTCATATGCCTGATGGACACCGATGTGTTCCTTTATGGCGAGCTCAACGCCGATCTGTTCCCGCGCGGAAACGCGATGGCGGCGGACACGATCATGAGCGACCCACTGTTTTTGGGCGGCGGCTCGACGGAAAAGGGCATCGACCTGCAGAAAGTTTTGGCCGCGATCGGCGTGAGCACCGAACTCAAGCGCGGCGCGGTCACCGTGTTCATGACCGGCGCGAACGCAAAGAACGACAAGGTGATCAAAGACTGCTTCCGCTTCGCACAGATCATTTTTCTGCTCGGCAAAACGAACGGTCTGCCCGACCACAACGTGTGGATGTCGGAGATGGCCTGCTTCGCGATGGCGTTCACCGCCAACGGAATCGACTTCGATCTGCTCCAGCACCCGCAGTTCATCACGCCGCTGCCGCAAGCGCAGTCGGTAGCCGAGGGCACGTTCTTTCACTACTACTGCGACGCGAACGACGGCCACGGAGGGCCATTCTTCGGGTCGGCGTGGAACAAGCAGCTTTTCAACGATCGCAATTTCCTCGCGGAGAACCTCGAGAGTTTCCGCATCTCGGCAAAGACCGAGATCGAGCGCCGCTTCTTCGATCTTGCCATCCGTGCCAGGAGAAGGCTGCTTGGGCCGCCCGCGACTTGATTCGCCCCAAACGGGTGACGGGGAGCAGGCGATGATTCCCGAGCTCGAGCCGCCGGAATACTTGCGCCAAAAGAGCCTGCGCAACGCTGAGAAGAGCCCGTCTCTCGGACTCGGATTCAAGAAGGCGCGGCTCGAGCGGCAAGTGTACGAGCGGCTCCTCGCACACTTTCGCAACAACATCGCACGCTTTGAGGCCGAGGCGCCCGAAGACGAAATGCGCACCGCCAAGAAGAACATGATCCCGGCGCTCTTGTTCGAGGATCAGACCTTCAACGAGCGCTTCGTCAGTGAGCTCAAACCGCTGCACGAAGTCTGGACGAAAACACCGCTCCGGATCTCCGCCTGCTACGGGATTCGCGCGTACCAGTCCGGCACGTTCCTCTACAATCACGTCGACCGGAAGCCGCACATTGTAAGCTCGACGATTTGCATCGATCACGCGCTCGACTCGCGCTGGCCGCTGCACATCGAGAGCATCGACGGCACCGTGCACCAGATCGACATCGATCCGGGCGAGTACATTTTGTACGAGGGCGCACGTCTCATGCACGGTCGCCCCTACCCGCTCGACGGAGAGTTTTACGCCGGCATCTTCGTTCACTACTACCCGGCGGATATGCTCCGAAAAGACGAAGAAGAGGAGCGTGAGTGATGCGCTCTCTTTATTATACGAATTATCAATCGGGCGTATCGGGACTCTCGAACGGCATCATGTCGATCGAGATCGGCGTGATCCTCGCACACCTGACGAATCGACTGCTCGTTCTCGACGGCAACATTTCGCCGCCGGCGAATCTGGTCACCTACGACAGCCGCGTGAACAACGAAGTCGGAAGCCGCGTGACCGATCTCGTGGAGATTCCAGTGCCATGGATTGAGGCGAGCAAGGTTGATCTGAGCGAACTCGAAAGTGCTGAGCTCACCCGTCTCGACTACTGGGATTTCGCCTTCTACTTTCCGAAGACGCTCGACGTGTCGTCGCACGACGCGCGCGCGTTCGCTCGCGATCGGAACCAGTGGGTGACGGTAACTGGCGAACACGACCGCGTGCCGGTGCTCAGGCTGTCCGAAGAGCCGTTGACTCCGGATCCGGTCACGGGCCGCGCGCGCAATAGGCGCGCGAACCTCGGCTTCTACAGCTATCAATTCTATCTCGATCAGGCGACGCGTCGTTCGGTCTACCGCCTCCTCGAGCGAATGCAGGCAAAAAAGCCGTACGCGGAGCTGGCGGCCCGCGTGGCGCGGGACCTCCACAGCTTCAACGCAGTGCATTTCCGCCGCGGTGACTTCAAGGTCACGTACGGCGTGACAACCCTCGACCGGAAGCCCTCCGAGGCGATCGAAGCCATGGCCCCTCTGTTCAGTCGCAAGGAGCCGCTGGTCATCCTCACCGACGAACGGGAGGATCCATTCTTCCGTGAGATCAAGCTCGCCTACCCCGAGCACCTCTTCATCGATTGGCACATCCTTGATCACTACGGCGCGGAGTTCGCAAAACTGGAGCGCACCGATAGTTTAAGCCTCGCGTACCTATCTCAGCTCGTGGCGGCCGAATCGAAAGAGTTCCTCGGCACGATGACTAGCACCTTCACGGCGCTCATTCAGCGCTATCGTGGCAATCGGGGTAAGCGCGAGGTCTTTCGCTACCTGTGGAACGAGCTGCCCGATTCAGGCGCGAAGTTCGAGCGAGGCAGGCACGCCATCAGCGAATGCATCCCGCTCGATTGCGGTCGGATGGTCGACCTGTTCCAGGGGCCGTACTCCTGGAACCGCGTGAGCCAGGAGCTGAACCCCGCGTGGATGCGCGAATGGCCGGAGAGCTTTCTTTTGCCGGAGGTCCTGCAGACCGGCTCGCTCGTCAAGGAAAAGGAGACGGTGACGTATCCGACTTCGCACGAGAGCTCCGGGTTCATCAAGGAGCCGGTGCTTTATGTCGGGTTCGAGAACCTTCAGGTGGCGATCCGCTGCGAGGACGGGGCGCTTTTCAAGAGGCTTGGGACAGAACTCGGCGCCGACCCCGCGACGCGAGCGAGAAACGTGATCGCGCACTTCGACATCACCCAGGGGGCGAGCTACGGCATCACGCAGCGCGGGCACGCAAAAGGTACGTTCTGCGACAAGAACGAGCTGCCGATCGAGCTCAAGCGTCAGATCGCCACGCTACTTGCCGGCGTGCGCCACAACTATTCGTGGCTGACGTCCGCGGCATTTGCGAAGGACGGACGTGGGCTAGTGATCGCTGGCGATGTCGACGACGCGAACGATCAGTTCGTCTGCCTGCTCGAGGCGCGAGGTTGGCGGTCGATCGATCGCAAGCTGGTCGCGATTCGCGCCGACGATCTCATGGTCATACCGTTTGGCGCCCAGACGCAGGGGGAGGCGTCTGCGCCGCAGGTACGCTTTGCCGTTCCCCTCGATCGCCTGGTGATTGCAAAGAAGGCGCCTCTCTACGCGCGAGATACGCGAATTCTTCCGATGTCGCCAGCGCATGGGGTCGCGGCTCTCGTCGGTCTGTCGCTCGATTTCAGCGTCGAGCGAGATCGCGCGGTCGAAAAACTTTGCCGCCTCATCGAGCAGAGGCCGGCCGCACTGCTTCACTGTAGCCGCCCGGACGAGGCGGCCGAAGTCATCTCGCGCTTCGCCCATGCGGGCTGGGAGGGCATAGAGTAATGGCACCTCGAGACATCAAGCTCACCATCCGGTTGATCGACGGCGACTGCCACGAAGTTCGCTTGGGCGAAGATGCGCCAGAGCTCGCGACGCTGTTCGGTGCGCTCGCCTCGCCGTCGCCGGAGCACGGCGCGGAGAACCAATTCGTCGAGCTTCCACTCGAGGGCGGCCGCGTCGCATGGTCGTTTCGGACGTCGAAGATCGTCTCGATCTTGAGCGACCCGCCGGTTGTGCTGAATCCGCAGCTGCTGAAACGCCCCGCGCAAACCGTGGCGCGCGCGGACGGCTGTGCGAAGGACGCCGCCGGGGTCGTGAATCAAACCGCGTACACGCGCCGCCCTCGTTTCGTCGTCGTCGACGATTTCTTGGCCGCCGAGGAGCACGATGAGCTGCTCGCCTACGCGCTGGTCTCCGAAGATCAGTTTCAGGCGGGTACCGTCGCCTCCTACGAGCCCGGAGTTCGGCAGAATCAAGCCATCATGAATTTCGGTGAATCGGTTCACAGCCGATTCCTTGAAAATCGGTTGCTCATTTGGTTCCCACTCCTCGCGAAGACCTTGGGCATCCCAATGTTTCCGCTCTCCGCCTTCGAGTCGCAGCTCACCGCGGCGCGCGACGGCTACTACTTCAAAACGCATTCGGACGAATCACCTGACATTCCGCGCGTGCTCACCTGCGTCTACTACCTTCATCGCGCGCCGCGCGGTTTCGCCGGGGGCGAGCTGCGGCTGTACGACTGCATTGGAGATGGCGACGAGAGAAGGGCGGCCGAGACGTTCGCCACGGTGCACCCGACGGCCAACCGGCTGGTCGTGTTCGCGTCGAATGAGTTCCATGAGGCTCTGCCGGTTCGCTGTCCATCGGTGGAGTTCGCCGACAGCCGCTTTGCCGTCACGATGTGGATGCACCGCGCGAAAGAGATCGAACCCCACGCGCGGTTCGGTTGGGGCCATTTCTCTTGTGGCGTCCTGCCGCCGCAGCTGCGGAAGCCGAAGTCGTGATCACCACCGTCTTCTGTAACTCCAACGAGCCGGAGTGGCGCGCCGAGCTGCTCGAGTATTCCTGGGGCCGGGCGCGGCAGCCGGGCGAACTCGTTCGGTTGGTCGCAGAATCGCCTTCGCCGCCGAGTCATCGCCATGCGCGCGTCGTACCGACGACGGCGTGGTCTCCTCATCCGTACACGGGCGACGTCTACCCGCCGTATCAAAGAGCGGGTGGGGTCCTCGAATGGCTCTTCACCGAGCAGCCCGACGGAACAATTCTCCTTGTCGAGCCCACCACGGTCTTTCGCGCCGCGGTGAACGACGAAGTACGGCCGGGCGGAGCGAAGGCGACGGCACGGTCCGTCTCTGATGGTTGGGATGGCCGGTCGCAAGGCAACGGTCCGTTTGGTCTTGGGCCAACGTTTGCGTTCTTGGAAAAATACTGCATCGATCGCGACCTCGAACTCGACGCAGTGAGACTTCCGCTGCTCATTCACTCGAAAGACCTGCGCAAGATCGCCGCGCGCTGGCTCGAGCTCATGAGCCTCATTCGCGCCGAGGCGGCGCGCGCACAAGACCGCCCGCTGAAAGACGCCGACGAGGTGGCCTACCTGATCGCTGCGGCCGAAGCGCACGTACCGCACGCCGTCGCAGAGCTCGGCATCGGCACCGAAGTCGTGAGCGATGCGGCGACACTTATCGACTACCGGCGCCCAATCGAATATGCGGAGCGCGAATCTGGCGAGGGGGGAAACCTTTGGGACTGGAGCAAGTATGACGCCTGGAGTCCGGTGCAGCCGGCGTCCGCGAAGACGGAAACGGGCCGGGAGGTGCTCACCATCCTGAGCGACCTGATCGAGCGGCGCGCACGTGGACACGAGCTCGACTTTCTTCGTCCACGCAGGAACAACGGTGTCCGCGAGGGCAAAATTCTTGGCTCGTTATTTCTCGAGATTCCTGGCCGCGCAGGCACGGTCTCGCTCAACACCTCCGGCGCCGCCATCTGGGAGGCCTGTGACGGAGCGCGCACCATCGCCGACATCCACCGAACGCTCGAGTGGCGCTTCGAGATGCCGCCTGGGGCGTTGCAAGACGACGTCGAGGTGGTGATTCGGCGCCTCGAAAAGATCGACGCGCTTCGGTTGGAGCCGGTCTAGATATGAATGCGGTGGACAGCCAGATTTTCATCTCGATCGCGTCGTACCGCGACATGTACCTGCCGTTCACTATCGACTCGGCGATTTCGAATGCGACGCATCCTCGTCGTCTGACATTCGGTATCTGCTGGCAAGCCGACGAGACCGAAGAGCTGGATCGTTTCATCGGCGATCGATTTCGCATTCGCAAGTATCCCTATCAAGCGAGTCTCGGCTACGGATGGGCGCGTCACGAAGTGCAAAAGCTCTATAACGGCGAGCCGTACCATCTGCTCATCGACTCGCACTCGGCATTCGCGCCCGGTTGGGACGAAAACCTGATCGCGCAGCTCGAGAGCAAGCCAAGTAAGAAGCCTCTGCTCACGACCAGCTCCCCGCCGTTTACCTTCGATGGAGGTAAAAGGGTCGTGTTCCCCTGGAATGGAACGGAAGAGGAGGGGGTGCCGCTGATGCGCTGCGAGCTCGTCCGCCCGGAAGGATGGCTTGACATTCAGATGTCGACGGAGCGCAAGACCGAGCGTCACCAAAAGACGCCGTTCAGCTGTTGCAATTTCGTCTTTACGCACGGCGTGTGGATCGAGGAGGTGCCGGAGGATCCGGCGATGATCAACGCGTGCCACGAGGGACCGCTCTCCATCCGCACATTCACGCACGGCTATGACATGTTCTTGCCCGACGAGATTCAGGTGTGGCACCTCGACTATGGCAACTATCCGGGCGGCTATCGTCACAAGGTGTGGGAGACGAAGAGCGGGAAGTGGCAGAATGAACACACCGACAAGATGGTCCAGCGGATGCAAACGCTGGTCTTCGGCACGGGCGATATGAAAACCCTCGGTCGCTACGGGCCAGGCAAAGAGCGCAGCGTCCGCGAGTGGGGCGAGCTCGCGGGCCTCGATCTTACGCCGTAGCGCGATCGAGTTTCGCTGACTTCACCTGTGACTCGATCCAGCGATAAGTTGGCAGAAGTCCCTCGCGCAGGTTGCAATGCGGCGCCCAGCCGAGTCGCGCGCGAATGAGGTGATTGTTGGACGTGCGCCCGCGCACACCGAGCGGCCCGTCGATGTGGCGAATCGAAAGTCTCTTGCCGGCGATGTCCATGATGAGTCGCACCAGCTGATGGATCGAAAGCATCTGGTCCGAGCCGACGTTGAGGGGCTCTTCGCAGTCCGATCGCATCAGACGCAGGACCCCCTCCAGGCACTCATCGACGTAGAGAAAGGAGCGCGTCTGCTGGCCGTCGCCCCAGATTTCGATCTCGTCGTTCGCCATAGCCACTTTGCGGCACAGCGCGGCCGGCGCCTTCTCGCGGCCATCGTTCCAAGATCCTTCGGGGCCGAAGATGTTGTGCAGCCGCGCGATGCGCGTCGCGAGGCCATAGTTGCGCGCGAAGGCGAGATAGAGCCGTTCGCTGAAGAGTTTTTCCCAACCGTACTCGCTGTCGGGCGCCGCGGGATAGATGCTGTCCTCGCTGCAGCGGGGATTCAAGGGATCGAGCTGGTTGCGTTCGGGGTAGACGCACGCGGTCGAGGAGTAGAATATGCGGCCAATCGAAGCCTGCGTGCACACGCGTAGCAGGTTCAGGTTGATGAGCGCGGAGTTGTACATGATGTCGGCGTCGTTCTTGCCGCTCGAGATGTAGCCAGCTCCGCCCATGTCGGCGGCGAGCTGGTAGACCTCGTCGAAGCCGCCGGAACACGCATCGGCACAAGTCTTGGAATCGTGCAGATCGCCGACGATGAATTCGTCCGCCGTCGTCGGGCGATAGCGGGGTCGCTGTAGGTCGACGGCGCGCACCCAAAAGTTCTCGCGCTTGAGCCGATTCACCAGGTGGCTGCCGATGAACCCGCCGCCGCCGAGGACGAGGGCGCGCTTCATGCCTCGCCGCCGCTGAAGAACCGTCGGTGGAAGTTCTCCATGTCCCACATCCGCTGCGAGTGAAAATGGAAATGGAAATTGTCCCCCTCGGGAACTTGCCGGAATTCCGGCTTGAGCACAAAATCCATGCTGCTGCCGCCGTATGGCTGGATGAACGTTTGGTTCTGCGTGGGCCGCTCCGCTCTGTGAATGCGCCCTGCGATCACGTCGATCGCCTCGCCACCATATTTGTTGGCGATGAAGTGACCAACCGCCACGTCGTCGGGCATGGTCTTGGGATAGGTGGACAGGATGTCTTCCCGGCTGTTCGCCAGGTCCGCCACGATATCCCTGGAGATGAGAAATCCGGACCCCGACACGAAGGGGAATCCGCTCGCGCCGTCGACCATCACGGCGCCCTGATACACCCCCGTGCGAGGGAGGGTCTTCGCGTACTTCTCGAGTCCGGCTACATCCACGTAGCTCGATGCACAAACCGTGTAGACGAAATCGTAGTCCCGCATGAGGTGCCGAAATGCGATCAAGCGTTTTTGCAAAACGCAGTTCGCCTGGTCGGAAAATACGTCCGCGGCGCCACACAAAATGATGTCTCCGGAGACGCAAAATTCACCCTCGGCGAGCTCTGGCTTCTCCGTCGAAATGAGTGCGTCGACCTCGACGAGGCCCGGACCGGCTCCGTGGGCGCCGTAAACATAGAAAATGTCGGCGTAGGGGGCTCTTGCCCACGTCGCGCGGATCGTTTGGATGCAGCGCTGATAGTGCGTGTGCCTACATCCGAGAACCAAGATTGCGATCTTCACGTCGCGCGTGGACATGGCATCCGCTTTTTCGACTGTCCGTATACCATAGTCTTGTCGTGACAAAATCCGCGTCGCGGCGGTCGGCGGCTGGGTGTGCAGCTCCGCGACGTTCGCGAGGCGACGCCGCCGGTACTGATCCGCGAAAAAGCCGTAAAAAGAATATCTCGCCACCACGGGGCTGCAATCACCGCGGACGTACCGGCAAGTAGCCGTCCTGGCCTCCGAGACAGACCGCAAACGGCTTGTGGTTCGCTCATTGCTTCATCGGGTCGGGCGCGGCGGGCCGTCGACGCTGGGCGGGAGGCACTCGCGCCGCACGAGCGCCGAGGCTTGGCCGACGTCCGCGAGCCAGTCGGATCCCATGCGAACTTCGTAGGAGCACGCTCGGTCGACGAGCGCCCCGATGAGCCGCAGCTGCTCCGCGGGTCGCGCGACCCCGTCGGCCGCAACGAGCGCGCACGAAGCCAGCGCCCTGCCGAAGGCCTCCGCGGGCCCCGTCGTGACGACGCGCGTGTCCGGCTCGACGGTCACGCACGGAAAGAGGACGACGTCGGGGGGCGCCATCTCCGGCGCGAGATTCCAGGGGAGCGCCTCGAGCGGGACTTCGCCCTTTCCGCTCGCATCGTGCTCGCCGCGAGTCAGGGCGGGGAATGCGGCGGCCGTCGCGTCGCCGAGATGAAACGGACGGGGAAAGGCGAGGAGCGTCGCGCGCCCGGCACGCTCGGTGAGAAACAGCGCGTCATCGCCGAGGTGGCGCGCGCCCTCGTCGAGGAGCGAGAGGGTCACGGTCGACTTGCCCGCCCCCGAATCGCCGAGGACGAGCACCCGCAGGCCGTCCCCTCGTATCAGGGCGCCACCGTGGAGGTGAAAGAGCCCCCAATGTCGGAGGGCAATCGAGAGAGCGATGAAGAGCGTCGTGCCGGCGAAGCCCCGGGGATCGAGCCCGGCGATGTCTCCCTCGACGTCGATGCGCCCGCCGTC
Source organism: Polyangiaceae bacterium (assembly GCA_049521295.1). Lineage (GTDB taxonomy): Bacteria > Myxococcota_A > Polyangia > Polyangiales > Polyangiaceae > Palsa-1150. The sequence goes on from JBEKOY010000035.1 coordinate 35,246, forward strand.
GTGCGCGACGAGGACGCGCGCACCCGGCGTGACGAGCAGGAGAGCGCCTCTTCTCTGCAGGGCGCGCACGTTGCCCTGGAAGAACGACGGGCGAAACCCGCTCGCGTCGAGCACGCCTCGGTCTGGCTCGATCCGGATCGTCACGTCGGCTGTGCCGTTCGCCGTCGACGCGGCAAAGCCCCCCAGGAGCCGCGCGACGGGATCGCGCGGCAACGCGGGCGCGCGCCACTCGACGCGCAGTCCGTAGACGTCGACGGCCGGCATAGCGCGCCTCGCTCGCTCTCAGTCGCTCGTCACCAGTCCCTCGACAAGCATCTCCCGGAGCACCGGCTCGAGGTCGCGCCGCGCGGTATCGCGATCGACGCGGAAGCGTTGCGCGAGACGTTCGGCGAGAACCTGGCGCGTCGTGCCCGTCTGGGCGCTGAGGCCGCTCCAAGCGGCCACGCCGGTCGCGTTGACATCGTAATAGAACTTGGTGCCCAGATGCAGGAGGACACCCGTGCCGTCCCGGAGCTCGGTCAGGATCACCTCGGGGCTGGCGCGATAGCTGGGCTCCATGGCGCCCGAACCTAACACAGGGGCGGGGCGTTCTCGGTCGCGAACGAACGCCCTCGAGGCAACCGAAACGAGCTCACGCGAAGCGAAACGTGACGACGAGTCGCGGGTCGGGGTCTTCGCCTACCGGCGCCCCGCCGATCTCGACCCACGCGTGGCCGGCTCCGGGGTCGCCCTGACGGACCCCCATGACGAACTCTGCGGGCAGACCCGCGCTCCGGAGCGCGACCCAGCGCGCGATCGCGCGATACAAGCACGTGTCGTGAGCGCCGAGGCACCGAGCCAGGCGCTCGGAGCGCGCCAGCGCCTGACCGGCGCGCGCTCGCGTGACCCGGCCGGCGCGCGGAGTGATCGTGCGCAAGAGTGCGGGCAGCGACAGCGCGCGCATCCCGAACGGTAAGAGGCATCGCATCGATACGAGGTGAGCGGCGAGGAAGAGGCCGCGCACGTTCACTGCCGGATCGGCAATCTTGTGCGCGCTGCCGCCTGCCCCTTGGGCTCGCCCCACGCGCCGACCCACCGCTCTCGCCCTGCGCCCGGCCCCGCAGCGCCGTCGTCGGCCCAGTGGGGCTTGCCAAAGTGCTTCAGGCACCAGTTGCACGGGAGGTGGTCCCACGCGTCGAGCTCGCCCTCGGCGAGCTGCCGCACCTTCGCCACCTGCGTTCTGTGAATCAAACCGAGGAGCTTGATGTGGGCCTCGGCGATCGTCGTCGTCCGCAGGTCCGCGACGACGTCGCTCTCGCCGCTCGGCGGGCTCTCCGATCGCGGAATGCCTGCATGCTGACAGCATAGATTCAGGTGGCCGGTCACGTCGACGTGGAGCTGCTCGGAGCGAAACGGCTCGCAGACGTGAAAGGGGTGCTTTTGCGGCCACCCCTCGGGGAGGCTGACCGCCATCTTGAGCGTGGCGGCGAGGCGATCGACGCGATCGGCGATGGATTGCCAGCCGGACACGGGCAAGAACAGCGCATCGTCGTGGGACGTGCCGGTCGGCTGGAGCACGGCGAACGAGGCACGCTCGGCGCCGAGCTGGCTCGCCAGGAGGCCGAACGCCTCGACCTGGGGGTGGTTGACGGCGTTCACGACCATCTGGAGCACGAACGGGATCCCGTGGGCGACCGCGAGCGTCGCGGCGGTCATCACTTCGCGAAAGCTGCCCTTGCCGCGGATCCGGTCGTGCGTGGCTTCGTCGGCGCCGTCGAGGCTAAGATAGACGTGCCGCATCGACGACCGACGCGACGGGCTGTCGTCGAGCCGGTCCATCAGCCACCCGAAGGTCCGGCCGTTGGTGACGATGTGCCAGGTGAGGCCGCGCTCGGCGATCGCGTCGACGGCGTCGACGAAGCGCGGGTAGAGCGTGGGTTCTCCGCCCGTCATCGCCACGTGCGTCGTCTTGTACGTGCGGGCAACCTGGTCGAGCACGCTCGTGAAGACTTCGAACTCCAGATCGAGCGGCGCCCGGCTCGGATCCCGCAGGCAATGCTTGCAATCGAGCTGGCAGCGATCGGTCAGGTGGAAGGCGAGGTTGCAGACGGCCACGACGAGCTCCTGACGCGCGCGTGTCGACGGGCCGTCGACCGCCCACCGACCTTACTCCGCGCCGTCTCGTCGCACGGCGTCCTTCTTCAGTCGAGGTCGATAGCGCCGCTCGCTTTCTTCGAGCTCATTACCGATGCTTTCTCCGGATGCACGCGCCCCCTCCCGCTCGACCGCCCACGCCCGCCGAGCGATCTCTTCTCCTGGCCGCCGCCGGGCTCGCTTCCGGATGGGCAGGCCCGACGGGCCCGCTCGACTGGGACTTTCTCATTCCTTATGCCCGCAGACATCTGCTTCTTCCTGCCCTGGGAAGCGCGGCGCTCCGCTCGGAGCCGGCATTCGCCGTGCTCGGGATTCCTCCGGAAGCGCGCGGCGCGATGAGGGACGCGGCGATCCACAACGAGATGCAAAATCATGTGCTCCTCGTCGATCTCGCGGAGGCCGTCTGCGCCCTGGAGCAAGCCGGAATCGGGAGCATCGCGCTCAAGGGCGCGGGGTTGATCGCACGCTCCGCCGACCTCTTGCGCACGCGTCACACGGACGACATCGATCTCTGGGTCGACCCGGCGTGCGTCTTCGAGGCCGACCGGATTCTCCGCGCCCGCGGTTATGGCGATCTCGTGCACGCGTCCGAGCCGGTTCCACGCTACGACGGTTCTGCCCGCTCGGCGCCCTCGCGGCAGGAAGCCCACCAACTGCCGGTGCTGGTGAGCGCGCGGGGCACGCCGCTCGAGATCCATCGCCGTCCGCCGGCAGCGCCGATCGCGACCGCCGCTCGCTGGGCCCAGGCCCTCGCCCGCGCCGAGCACGTCATCGTGCACGGCGTACGGGTCCGGATTCGGGATGCGAGGTCGATGCTCCTCGATCTCTGCACCCACGTCGTCGTCCACCACGGCGCGAAGCCCCGCTTGTGGCCGCGTCATCTGCTCGATGTGGAGACGCTCCTCCGGGGTCACCAGAACCTCTTCCCCGAGGCCGCGGCGGCCGCTCGCGCCGCCGACCGGATCGCGCTCGGGGTCACATCCGCCGTGCGCGGGCAGGTCCTCTCCTGCGCCTCCGAGCCGCTGGCGCGCCGGCTGGTCCTCCCTCTCAAGTCCTTCGTTGGATGGGGTTGGTACAGCCTGGCCGAGCAGATCCTTGGCTACGCCGCAAGCGGGCCAGGGAGCCTGGCGCGTGCGCTCTGGCCCTCGACATCGTTCCTGCGCGCGCGCGGCTTCGACCCCGACCGCGGGCGCCTGCGAGCCCATCTGGCGCGCGCGCGCGATGTTGTCGCGAGGGCGGGTGCGCGATGAGTCACCGCGCCCGACGAGCGCGGCGTCCCGATTCTCGCGAGTGAGCGTGTCGCGGACGACACGGGCTCGACGCTCGGAAGCGGTTACAGCAAGTTAGACGGCGGCACGGTGAGCGCCCTGAACGCCGTGATCGACAGCGTCTCGCTCGCGGGAGTCACGCCGTCGTCGGGCGGCATAGCCTCCTACGGGGACGTCGCGCCCGGCACCGCAGACTGTGCGACGACGCGGACCTGGCCGTTCACCGACCCGACCGACGCAGACTTCAGCTTCCAGGGGCACGCGGAGGGAACCGTCACGGTCGCCAGCTGCGCGCAGGTCCTCGCGGCGAATCCGGCCGCGCCGAGCGGCTTACAGCATCGCGCCCGGCGGCACGTCGATCAGCGCGTACTGCGACATGACCGATCTGGGCGGCGGGTGGACCGAGGTCCTCGACCAGGACGTCAACGTCGCGTCCGGCTACGAAAGCAAGGCGAACTGGGCCGGGCCGCTCAACATCGGGTCGCCGAACGCCGGACAGTATTCGATCGTGAACTTGCTCGCTGCGATCCACAGCGGGACGAACTACACTTTCCTCAATCAGTACCCTCTCCTCAATACCTACAGTACCCTCTCCTCAATACCTACAGTACCCTCTCCTCAATACCTACAGTACCCTCTCCTCAATACCTACAGTACCCTCTCCTCAATACCTACAGTACCCTCTCCTCAATACCTACGAGCAATGGACGCAGGTCGAGGATCCGAGGACCCTCAACAACACGCTCCCGACGCTCGTCGGAAGCGTCGTCGAGAGTCCGGCCGGGCAGACAGGCGGCTGTGCAAGCTCCCCCTGGAGCGGTATCCTGTCGTCCCAATCGGCCTACCTGAGCGCCGACGCGACCCGCAGCTGCCGGTTCTTTGCGATCGGCACGAACGGGGAATGGAACGGGGGAATCCCTGCGAATAACCAGCCGACCTCCCACGTGACGCTGTGCGTGAAGTGATCGGGACCCCGAGAAGGATTTGTCATGAACCCCAGAGACCAGGCGCCCCTCGAAGCCGAAAACCACGAAGACTCCGAAGACGACGCCCGCGCGCCCTACGAGAAGCCGCGCCTCACGAAAAAGCGATCGGTGGCGCGCGTCACCCTCTTCTCCGGACACGGGGCCATTGGCGCGTCGGGCCTGACGAGCTCCTGAACGCCAGCGGCTCCGGAAGGGCCCGCTCTCGTGGCAAGATGCTTGCGTCGTTGCACCCGGGCGCCGTCGTCACCGATCTTCGCACCCTCGCGTCGCGCGCCATCGCGCGGCGTGGCGTGCTCCTCGCGTCGGCGGCGGCGCTCCAGCGCGTGTTGGCGCCGGCCCTCGCGTGGACGCTCGTCGAGCGCTCCGTACGCGAGAAGCTCGCGGCGACGGTCCTCTTCGGCGGTCTCTTCACGTTCCGCACGCTGCTCCAGCGGGTCGCGACGGCGAGGACCCAGTCCGAGCTCGTGGAGCGCACCGCGTCGAGCATCCTCTCGGGGGACGTCCTGCGCGCGGACGTGCTGCCGGATCAAGACGTCCATCTCGAGGCCGCGCACGGCGTCTTCCGCTCGGCGCAAGCCCTCTCGCAGACGCTCCCGAACGCCAGCGGCGACCTGACCGCCTGCGTTCTGCTCGTCGGGGTCATCGCAACCCTCGAGCCGGCGCGGGTGGTAGCGTTCGGCGCCCTGGTCGCGTCGCTCGCCGTCGGGGTCCTGTTCGCGTCGCGTCGCGCCGTCGCGCGCGACGTCCAGACCACGTGGAAGCTGCAAGAGCGCGTCTACGAGGCCTTCACAGACACCGTGCAGGGGCGGCTCGAGATCGTGGCGTCCGGCCGACGCGACGGCTTCATGGCCGAGCTGGGCGGTCGCGCTCGCGCGTGGGCCGCGGGCGGAGCGCGAGTCGCGCGATCGACGGTCCTCTCCGGACGTCTGGCGCTTATCGCCGTCGTTGGGCTCGTCGGTGCGGCGCTCCTCGCGAGCGGCCAGCTCCACGGCTCGCTGGCGGTCTCGCTCACCGACGCCGCGCTCTGCGCGAGCGTCACGCCAGCGTTCGTCGGAGTGGCCCAGGGCGTCAGCGGCCTCGTGGGCGACCAGCGGTGGCTCCGCCTGCTCGCGCGGATCGTGGGCGCGGGGGCGCCCCGAGGGCGTCCCGGGGAGCTGGCGCCACCGCCCCTTCCGGCCCCCGTGGTCTTCGACCGGGTGTCGTTTCGCTACGAGGTTCCCGGCGCGGGCCGTGACGCTGGCCGTGGGCCGGAAGCGCGGGGCCTGTCCGAGGTCTCGTTCGACTGGAATGGCTGCGACGTGCTCGCGCTGGCAGGCGCGAACGGATCGGGCAAGAGCACGTGCCTCCGCATGCTCGTGGCGCTGGCCAGGCCGCTCGGCGGCAGCGTGCACGTCGGCGGCGTCGCACTCGCGTCCCTCGACTCCGACGTCTGGCGCTCGTGCGTCGCCTTCTTGCCACAGCGGCCCTACTTGCCGCCGCGCGGGAGCCTGCGCGCGGCCGTGGCCTGGCCCCTGTCGGGCGCGAGCGACGACCGGATCCTGCGGTCGCTCGACCGCGTCGGTCTGCTCGCACTCCTCCTCCGCCAGGAGAAGGAACCCCTCGAGGTGCGCGTCGATTCTCTCTCCGTCGGCGAGCGCCAGCGGGTCGCCTTGGCCCGCCTGCTCTGCGCGGATGCGTCGCTCTTCCTCCTCGACGAGCCCGACGCCAACCTCGATCGCGCGGGCATCGCCCTCGTGGCTGGGCTCATTCGCGAGCTCGGGGGGCGCGCCATGGTCGCGTTTGCCGCACACACGCCGGAGCTCCTCGAGGTGGCCGATCGCGTCGTCGTCCTGAGCGGCGGCCGGGTGGTCGAACCGGGCCGGGTGCACTCGGCCGCGAGGGCGCAAGAGGGTCAGCGGCGTGGCTGAAAGCTCGCCTGGCCGTCCACGCCGGGACTGTTCGTGAGTCGAAACGGCAGCCGGGCGCCGGGAATGCCCAGGAGCGTGAGCTCGGGGTTGTCGGCCGCGTAGCGCGTGCTCGTGACGACGAGCCGGCTGCCATCCGGCGAGAACGCTGGCTCGGAGTCTCCCTGCACGGAGAACGGCGTGATCGCGTTCGTGCCCGTCGTGAAGAACACGACCTGGGTGGACGTTCCGACCCCCGCGCCCGCGGCCGTTTCGGTGAAGGCGATCGTCGTGCCGTCGGGCGAGACGGCCGGGCGACCGAGGATGCCGGCCCCCGTCGTCACCTGCGTAAGGCCGCCTCCGTTAGGTTGTACCGACCACACCTCGAATCCTCCCCCGTCAGCGCGATTGCTCGAGAAGTAGACGACGCCGCCATCGGGCGCCCAGGCTGGGGAGTTGTCGCGGAAGCCGCCCGCAGTGAGCGCGGCGGCCGTTCCGCCCTCAGCCGGAATCGTGTAGAGGCCCCCAGGTCCTCCCACGGCCAACCACGCGCCGTCCGGTGACCAGGCGGGAGAGACCACGTCCGGGAGGCCGGTCTCGATCGAGGCGATCGCTGCGCTCGCGACGTCGACGACGAAGAGCCGATACAAGCCCGCGTCGCTCCCGCCGTTCGAGGCGAACGCGAGCGTCACGCCGTCCGGCGACCAGGCCGGGAAGAGATCGGAGCCGGGCTGCTGCACGATCGGGTGAAGGTCGGTGCCGTCGTCGTGAACGAGGTAGAGATCGAAGTCGCCGGTCCGGTTCGAGGTGAAGGCGATCCACGGACCGCCGGCGCCCGCGTCGGTCGACGGAGTGTCCGCGTCGTCGACCGCCGGTTGCACCGACGCGGCGCCTTCCGCGAGGCCGTCCGCGTCCGGGGGTTGATCGTTCGAGGCGTCGAGCCCCGGACGGGCTGTGTCGAGCGTGCCACTCGCATCCTGGGTACCCCGGCCGCACCCCGCGACCCCGAGTAGCGCGCAAGTCAGCGATGTCCCCACCCTCATCGAGCGGCCCCCCGCGAGAGCTGTACCTCCCGATCGAGGAGCCGTCAAACAACGCCCGTATCGAATGCCCTGTCGGTTCATCTCCGGCGCGTCATCGGGCGGCTGCCGCGTGCCGATCGCTGAGCTCCTTTGGCCGGACGCTCGAAGGCCGAGGCGACCTCGGCTTCGGTGGGAGGAGGTGGCGCCCGGCTCCACAGCTCGAGGAGCTCCCGCTGGTAGGGCGATCGGATCGACCAAACGGTCCGCCAAACCAATGGTCGCGACGGCCGCTTGAAGCGTGGCGAGCGCCTGCGCTGTGTACACGTGGGGAATGCGATGCGCTTCCGGACGGGATGGCTGCATCACGGCCCGGTGCATCACGAACAGCCGGTGCGGACGTGCAGTCCGACGTGGCGCTTACGGTGTTTTTCACGTTCGCGTCGACGGGCTCGACGCGCCGGCGTCGGCCATGTGAGGCCTTGGCGCTGTCGCTTTTGATGTGAACGAGATGGTGTGGCCAGCTCGCCGGAGCCGAAGCCGAGACCCGGGACCTCGTCTCGATGGAATCCCTCGACAACGACCACCCCGCCGCGCCTCAGACCCCGACGCACCTTCTCGATTGTTTGCTCGTCGCATCGTCGCTCGCGAGCGCGTGGACAGCCCGCAGCGTAGATGAACGTGACCAGGTCCCATCGATCGGTGCCGAAGTCCCAAGTCGCGATCTCGGCGTTCACGGCTTCAAGGTGTAGATGCCGGCCTTGGCAGCCTCACGAGCCTCGCAGTGGATCAAGGGCGGGCCGTCGTCGACCAGGACAAAGGCGCAGGATGGCGCCAAGCACGAGCTGGGGCGATTCGAGGGAGCGACCGTGACGACGTTCGACGTCCGGACGTGGGCCCTGCACGACGCCGTATTTCAGCTCGCCCGGGAACTCGGTCTTGCCTCGTTTTCGCGTCGAGTGCAAAGGGACCAAGGGGCGCTCGCGCAAGCGACCAGGGAGGGCCATATGGGCACGATTTCGCGGATCTATGCGCCCGAAGGGTGCCGCACCGCGCGCCCGAGGTCAACGGTCCGGATCCAGCCCTCGTCCACGTCGCGGTACGACCGGTCCAAGGGCGCGAGCGCATCGGCCGGAACGTAATCATGGGGTCGGCAGGTCAGGATCACGATCTGGAACGCGCGCGCCTTCTCGCGCAGCAACGCGCGAAACCAGTCCAGGCGCACGACGTCGCTCTGGACGAGCTGGTCATCGAGCACGACCGCGCTCTGCAGTCGCTCGGCGAGACAGATCCTGTACAGCGTCGAGAGTTGCTCGCGCGTTCCGACCGACAGTCGGTCCACGTTACGAACCTGCCCGCCGACCACGACGCCCTCGGTCGCGAGCTGGGCGGTCATCGCGAGCCGACCGTACCGGGCCGTCGTCAGAGCGGCGAACCTCTCCGCGATCACCGGCCCAAGCGCCTGGCCAAGGTGGCTCGCCTGGGCTGCCTCCGCGGCGGCCAGCGTGTCGCGTAACAGTCGCCATGCCTCGTAGTCGGCCCCGATATCGTGCTCGTGCTGTTCGGCGAGCTGCAGGGCGTCTTCGGCGTCCCGCAGGCGGTCCGCTGCGACGGCCCCTCCGGTCTGCTCGAGAGCCCCTTGCAACCTATGCACCTCCGCAACGATCGCGTCGAGCGCGCGGGCTGTCCGGTCGCGTTCGAGCTTCGCCGCGTCGATCTCGCGATCGGTGACCTCCCGGCCGGGGCCAGCCAGCGCGGCCCGAGCGACATCGAGTCTCGTCTGGGCGTCGACCGCGTTTGTGGCCGCCATTTGACCGCGGAGGGCGTCGATCCGGCCCGCCAGGCCCGCGACCGCCTCGACCGCATTCTGGTAGGTCGCACGCGCGCCCTCAAGCGCTTGGCCCGCATCCGTGACGGATTTCCGCGCCCCGGCGAGCAGCGCGTCCCGTGCGGTGCGTCGTGTAGCGAGCGCCTTATCGAGGCCGTCGAGGGTCGTCCGAGTGACGGCGAGGTCGCTCGTGGCCGTGGCCAAGGCGCTCCTGATCGCGGCGTCATCGAGATCGACTCCCTGCGCGGCCAGGGCCACGTCGCGGATCCGTGTCGCGTCGGCATACCTTTGCGCCGCGGTGGTGGCCTCTTGCTTGCGCAGCGCCCAATCGGTTTCAAGCGAGGCCACCTTCGACTGGCCGATCTCTCGGGCGAGGGCCGCCCGCTTAGCCCGAACGCTCGCGCGCGGGTCCCTGCCGAGGGTCGCCCGATCGGCGTCGAAGCCGGTCGCGTCGCCGATCGCAATCCGGGCCTCCGCCGCGTGACGACGCGCATCGTCGTCGGCCAGAGCCTCGATTTTCGCGCGAAGATCGTCGAGGGTGGCTTGCGCGGATCGCAGGTCGCGATCGATCGCATCCGCATCGTCGATCTTGGCGGCCAGGCCCTCGGCGGTGGCGACGCCCGCCGCCGCGAGGATGGCTTCGGCTTCGTCGGTCCATCGGGTCGCGATCCTCGCCGCCTTCTCGCGGACCTCGGCATTGCCGGCAACCACGCGCACCGCTGCCACGCCTTGCAGGACGATCTCGACACGACCCCGCGCCTCGACGGTCCATGGATCGGTGACGTGCTCGGCGCGCGCAGGACCGCCGTCGAGGGCCACGATGACGTCACGCGCCGCGACCGGATCGACCGTGACCGCGAGGCCGACCTCGAGCTTTCCGCGCGCCACCGCGAGATCGCTGGCAAGCGTTCGGATCTTGGACAGCGTCTTCCGGTCCGGCACGACGAGATCCGCTCGCTTGGCACGCAGCCTGGCGGCCTCGGCCGCCGTCTCCGCGAACGCTTGCCGCAGCGCGACCGCCTGAGCGATCACCGCTTCGGCGTCCCGTAGGTCCAGGTGGCGTTCCACGAGATCGAGCCTTCCGACGGCGATCCGCAAGCCGTCCTCAGCCGATCGTGCCATCACCAAGGCCTGCTCCGCCTCCGCCACGCGTTCTCGGGCGGATTCGACCGCGGATCGGGCGACCTCGACGTCGGCCACGCGCTGGCGGACAACCGCGATCGCGTCCATCCGACCGGCCGCGTCCGAACGCCGGCGATCGGCATCGGCGAGCGCCAGCTCCAGACGCTGCCGTTCGACGATCTCGGCCGCAGCCGTATCGCCGGCCCCCGGGACCGCGTCGACTTCGGCTTTCTTGAGTTGCTCGCGAGATCGAGCGATCGCAACCTCCGCCCTATCGACGTCGAGTTTGCCTTGATCGCGGACCCGCTCGAGAACCGTGCGCTTGGAGGCGAGCTGGGCGATGTCTGCCGCGATCGTCGCGATGCGGTCGACTTCCCGTTTCGCGACACCCCATTGCCGCAATTCCAGGAGAACCTTGAGCGCGTCCGCGGCATCCTTCGCCTTGCGCGTCGCCTCATCGCGACGTGCGATCGCACCCGACAGCGTCACCATCACGCTGGCCGAACTGCTGACGATCTGTTGGGCTTCATCGCGCGCGCCCCGCGCGTCGCGCACGCGGTCGGCTGCAATCCTCAGCACTCCGTCGGCGGCCATCTTCTTCTTTCCCGGCGCCGTAAACGCCTGGTCGTAGCGCTCGTTGGCGGCGTCGATCAGCATCTTGAACAAGGGATCTTGCGCGAGAGCCGAAAGGGCCGACGTCACGCGCTGCCTGCCCGTGTCCGTCCCGTCCGCTTCGAGGCTGGCCGCGAGCACGGAAGCGGCGTCGGCCTGGGTTGACAGCAAAGCCGTCGCCAGGAAGCTCATCGGCAATCCGCGCGGCGCGTTCGATCCGCCGGGATCGGGAATGCCCCAACTCAGGATCTCGCGAATCTTCGCATCCACGCCACGCGCTTTGGCGACCTCGTCCCACGCGACCCCATCGGCCGACTTCTGCAACCAAGCGTGGTTGCCCGGCCCAAACTCCTTTCGAACCTTCCAATGCAGTCCGTTCGCCCAGAACACCAGGTCGACCGTCGGCCTGTGGGAGCCGGACCACGGCACCCAGGGCTCGTGCACGGTCGACGTCGAGGGCAATAGCAACGCAAGGCGTATCGCCTCCGCGAGCGTCGACTTGCCGAGGTCATTCGGGCCGTAAAGGATGTTCAACCCAGGCCCGAAGGCGACCGACGCATCGCGGATGGCCCCGAAGTTTTCAACCTCGACGCTCACCAGCCTCATGGCGCAGCCCCGGTGTCCACGCGCTGGAGCAGCTTGTACAGATGCGAGATGGCACGGGTGGCCCGGGCTCTGTCGGCTTCGTCCTCGGCGTCCTCGGCGACCTTGCGGAGCCGAGCCACCGTGTCGAGCACCACCGGCGGCAGGTTCGCGTCGAAAGCGTCGGGATCGGTCGCGACCAGGCGCAGGTTCGTGGTGTCGACGCGCTCGAGCACGCCCACGCGCGGATGGGCCGCCTCGGTGCCGCGCAGCAAGGTGAGGATCCGGTCGACCTCGCTCTCTTCGACGATCGACACCGTGAAGTCGAGCTTCAACCGTAAGACATGACGCTCGAGGTCCGGCAGCGCGAGGATGCCTTTGAGTTCCGTCAGACTCCTGCATGTCTCCTCACGCCACGTCCAATACGCGACGCGCTGCGGAACCACGATCGGGCGGCGGCCATGGGCGTACATCGCGACGATCGCGACGTTGCCAGCACCCTTTTCATCGAACGCCGTCGGCTCGGGTGCGCCCGGATAGACCGTCGGGATGGACGGCCACGGAAGGTCGGCGTTGATGTCGCGAAATGCGTGCGTGTCGCCGATCGCGAGGTAGTCGAGGCCGCGTCGCTCCCCCGCATCGCGCTGGATGGGAAAGTTCATGAGCCAGTCCTTCAGGTCGAATGTGCTTCCGTGGACGCACCCGATGCGGAGCCCGGCATCTCCCGGAGCCCGCGCGGGCAACGCCATGGCGAGGTCGTTCTGGCCGGCGGTCGTGCGGCAAGGCGCGGCAAAGATCACTGCGCCGTCGCAAAGAGCGAACGAAAAGTCGTCTCGGTCGACGATGTGCACCCACTCGGGCAGGCGCGCACGGAACGCGTGGGTCGGCCACCAAACCGAGTCGGCCGTCAGGGGATCGTGATTGCCGGGGACCAAGATCACCGGCGGCATCGTGTCGTTGGCGCGGCGATGGAGGCGGTGGGCGAGCTCCTTCCACCACACGGGCAGCGGATCGGGGACATCGAATAGATCCCCCGCGCACAACACCGCGTGGACCCGCTCGCGAACGGCGAGATCGAGGATCCGATCGACGACGTCGAGCCGCGATCGCATCAGGGTATCGGCCGCCTCCTTCGTGAATGACGGGAACTTCTTTCCGAGGTGCCAGTCGGCGGTGTGGAGCAGCTTCAGCACGACGTCACCGTCGTCCCGAGCCGGAACGTGACCGTGAACAGGCGCGTGATGACTGGCGCCTGGTACCGCTTTGCGTGGTGAATTCGACGCCATCGCTGATAGTCCTCGCGCTTGCGTGCGCTTTCGAGTCGCTTCGTGAGCGACGCTCGTTCCTGACGGCATACGAGCGCGCGATCGTCGACGAACCGCTCCAGCTGGCCGATCGCACGATCAAAGTGGGCTTGCTCGGCGACCTCGATATCGCGCTGGTCCACGAAGACGGCCTCGTCCAGCGCATTCTCCAGCGCCGCCTCGTGCAGGGGCACCCGGAGGTCCGGGGCGTTCCGAGCCGGCAACCGGGCGATGCGGGTCGCGATCTGGGGGTCCACGGGGACACCCTCGACGACGGCCGCGGCGACCAGCCGGTCGACGGGCTCAAAGCCGCTGTAGGCGACCTTCGCGACGGCCAGAGTCCCCGTACGGCCAGCGAGATCGGCCCGGGGCGCATCGAACTCCACCGCGCCGCCCGTCCATCGCCGCGCGCTCGCGAGCGCCTTGACGACGATTGGATGAACCATGGTGAGGGGCTCGCCGCCCGCGAGGCCCATCGCGTCCCCGGTCGCTTCGACGTATCCGGCGACGATCGCCGCGAGGTCGCGGTCGAGGCGGGCGAGGCCCGCCGAGAGCTCGCTGCGAAGGTTGCGAAACACGTTCCTGACATCCTCGTCGAATCTCGATTCGATCAGCGCGGCGGTGCGGCGCTGCTGATCCTCGTAGGCGTTGCGTCGCTCGCCCATCGTGTCTCGCAAGGCGACCAGGTCCCGCTTGACGTCCTCGCGGGTCCGCGCGCGGTCGTAGATCCGCCCGAGCTCGCGTTCGAAGTCCGCCGACAACGCCCCGGCGATGGGCTCGGGTGAATCCGTCCGCGGCTCGTGCAGCACCGTGTCGGAAGCGTCGAGCACCTTGCCGAAGAGGTCGAGCTTCTGGCTCAAAATCTCGAACGTCAGCCGGTGCGCGTCGTTGTCCTTGGCCAGAAAGTTCATGACCAAAACCGATCGCGTCTGGCCGTAGCGGTGACAGCGGCCGATCCGCTGCTCGATGCGCTGCGGGTTCCACGGCAAGTCGTAATTGACGACCGTCTCGCAGAACTGAAGATTCAGGCCCTTCGCGCCGGCTTCGGTGCAGACGATGACCTTCGACCGGGTGCGGAACTCGTGAACGAGCGCGAGACGGATCTGAATGTCGCGGCTCGGCAAATTCAGCGTGGATCCCTCCTCGACGAGCCAGCGATCAAGGGCCTGCCGTGCGCGCGCATCGTCGTTCGTGCCGCGGTACAAGGTGACGTCGTCGGAGGTGAGCCCCATGGCCATCAGCACGTCTTTGACGTAGTGCTGCGTGGTAATCGACTCGGTGAACACGACGGCTTTGCCACTGCCGGTGCATGCCCGACCGCGATCGAGGACCAGCTGGATGGCCCTCTGGAAGGCGCGCGCCTTCGCGTCCGACGGCAACGCACGAGCGCGCCGAGCGAACGCCTCGACGCGGTCGAGCTCCGCCTGCACGGCGGCCCGATCCGCCGCGGGCAAGACCTCCTCGGAAATCTCGGGATGCGCGTCCTTGTCCTCCTCGTCGAAGTCGTCGATCAGCTCCAAATCCACGGCATCCACCGACAAGCCGTCGCGCAGCGCCCGGAGCCGCTTCGCCACGTTGTCGAGGCTCACGGCAAGAGCCGCGTTCGAAGAGGCCATCCGCCTGTGAAAGCCGATCAGCGGCAGCTTGCGCGTCCGTCCCGGGTAGGCGTGCAAGACCGGCTGCATCAGGTAGTCGGTCACGTCGTCGTAGAGCGCGCGCTCATCGTCGCTCATCGTGTATTCGAACAGGCGGCAGGTTCGGTCGACGAACGGGCGATCGAGAAACTCCTGAGCCTGGCGACGCAGCGTTCGCTTGCAGATCGTCGCGACGCGGCGTTGCAGTTCGTGTTCCTGGCCTTCGACCAGCACCCGGTCGTCGCCATCCGCGCAGAACACTTGCCGGAACGTCGAGAGATCCCCGAAGAGAGTGTGCGTCGGCTCGACGTACTGGGCGAGACCCCAGAGCTCGGCGAGCGAGTTCTGGATCGGGGTCGCCGTCAGCAACAGGACCGGGGTGCTGCCGATCGCCTCTCGAACGCGATGGGCGGTCAAAGCGTACGCGGAAGCGGAATCCGGTTGGCCGTCGGGCCGAAAGCGCTTGTAGATCCCGGCGAACATCTCGTGTGCTTCGTCGATGACCACGAGGTCGAACGGAGCGGCGCGCACCCAATTCGCTCCCCGTTCCGTACCCGCGGCTTCGCGGCCGATGATCCACACGCCCGGGCCGGCGTCGGCGCTGACCAGCTCGCGCGCGTCGATCGCGAAGAGCTTGAATAGCTCGCTCTGCCACTGCCCGAGGAGCGGCTTCGGCACCACGAGCAGGACCCGATCCCGCCCCTCGGCTCGGCCCTGGGCGATGACCAGCCCGGCCTCGATCGTCTTGCCCAGGCCAACCTCGTCCGCCAGAATGCAGCCGCCCTCGTCGAGACGCCGCAACGCGAAGATCACCGCGTCGATCTGGTGGGGATTGGGGTCGATGCGCGCCTGCCGCTGAGAGGCGGCATAGCGGTCGCGATCGTCGGCACGGCGCCGGCGGAGGAGATCCTCGGCGAGCCAGCGCAGGTTGTGGGGGTGCAGCGGCGTAGTCATGGAACTCGGCATCCATGGTTGGAGATAGGCGTCCGGCCAACCCCGTCGTGACTCGCCGAGCGCCGCATCGTACGCGCGGGTGCATGAAAACCAAACCGGTGTGACACCCCGACTCACGGCGACGGATCGCCCGATGCTCGGTGACGCCGACCTGCAGGCTTTCGAGGCGCTGGGGTATCGCGGTCAGCCCGGAGCGCAGGCCTTCCAGGGTCGCCGCGGGGTCGCCGCCCCATGGAAAAAGAACGGTGGGGCTAACGTCGAGGTCAGATCGACCAGCGCGGCCAGCAGATCGGAGCGTACGGCAGTGCCGCGACCTAGCCGGCCGCGGAGGGGGCGCTACGGGTTCGCCTCCGGTCCGAACGCACCATACCCCGGCGGGAGTCGAGGGCGCTGTGAGCCGCCGGGGGCACCAGGGCCCACTGCTTTGGGGGACTTTTGCCGAAGCACGCATCACGACGCGGATGCCGCATCGCTCGCATCGATCGTGGCACCCCACCGTGGATCGAATCTCGGACGCCGCTATCCAAGCCAACGGCATGACGACGACAAACGCCACCCCGCCCGATCGCGATCCTCACGGACTCATGGCCGCCGGCGCCGAGCTCGCGACCGAAGCCGAGATCGCCAAGATTCTCGGCATCTCGAGAAACGCGTTGAGCACCCTGTTGCGCCACGAGCTCGCCGAACGAGTGCGGTTCGTTCGTGCGTCGCCGCGGCTCTACTCGATGGATGACGCGAAGGCCGCGATCGTGCCGATGCTGCCGGCTCTCGAGCAGGAGCGCGCGCAACGCGCCGAGCGAGAGGCCGCGCAGGTGGCCGCGGCCGCACAGCGCAGGGCCGAGCGGCAACTCGCACACGTCGCGCACATTGCCGCCAAGCAAGCCAAGGGGGCGCGGCGCCGACCGACGACGGGCGCACAGCATGCCACGCGGTCCGGCCCGAAGCCCGCGCCGCCGGCCACGTCCGCTCCGGGAAAGCAGGCCTCGACGACGAAGCCCCGGTCGAGCGCGCGTGACGTCGAGGTCATCGTACGCCGAAAGCCGAACCCGTAAGACGATGGCCCGAGTGCGGTTGAACGCCGAACGCATTCGGCGGAGCTTTGGCAAAGCTGCACCGTGTCCGACGAGCACGGCGCCGGCTGACAGCTCGATGAGGTGATTTGGGTTCCCCGCATCCCGACCCGTGATCGACGCGAAGACCGCGGCGAAGAAGTTTGCTACGGCGAGGAGAGCGGTCGTCCGCGTCATGGCTTCGGCGCACACTAGTCACTCGCGTCCTCGACGCTGGAGCGATCGCGTCCCTTGGCTGACCGGATCATTGCCGCCGCTCCCAGCTCTCGCGAGCGATCAACCCGAAGACGCGAGCGCGGACCTCGTCGCGGATCTGGCGTACGCGCTCGATTGGCTTGCCCTTGGGGTCCTCGAGCAGCCAGTCGTCGCGTCGCAGGCCCGGGACAACCGGACACTGCCCGCCGCATCCCATCGTCACGAGCATCTGCGCACCACGCGCTAGGTCATCGGTGAGCTTCTGCGGCTTGCGGTCGCCCAGATCGATCCCGACTTCACGCATCGCCTCGAACACCTCTGGATGAACGCGCGCGCCGGGCTCGGTGCCGGCGGAGACCGCGCGCGCCTTCGTCGCGTCGGCCAGCGCGTTGAACCAGGCGGCTGCCATCTGTGAGCGACCCGCATTGTGGACGCATGCGAAGATCACGGTGTTCATGGGACTTCCTCGGTTGGAACTCGCGCGATGACGCGATCGGCGACGGCCGGCAGGGTGGGGACGAGCCAGCGGAACAGCGCCGTCGACGCCGCGGCGCCGAGCAACTGGGCGATGACGAATCCCGGCACGTCGGCCGGACGGATGCCCGCAAAGGTATCGCTCGCGGCACGAGCAAGCGTGACCGCCGGATTGGCGAAAGACGTCGAGGATGTAAACCAGTAAGCGGCCATGATGTACGCGCCGACGGCGAACGGCACGGCGGCCGTCCGCCGACGAACGCAACCCCAGACAACCGACAGCAGGCCGAACGTTGCCACGAACTCACTGACGAGTTGCGAGGCACCCGAGCGCTCGTGTAGCGAGGCGAAGAACAGAGCCGGCTCTTTGAACATGACGTGCGCGACGGCAACACCGGCGAACGCGCCCACGATCTGCGCGAGCAGGTAGCCCGGCACCTCGCGCCACGGCAGGCCCCCCTGGCTTGCATCCGCGAGGGTCACCGCCGGATTGAAGTGGGCTCCCGAGATGGGACCGAAGGTCAGGATCAAGGCGACCAAGCCGGAGCCGGTCGCGAGGGTATTGGCCAGCAACGCGATGGCGACGTTGCCACCGGCTAGGTTCTCGCCCATGATCCCCGAGCCGACGACCGTTGCCAGCAGCAGAGCCGATCCGAGGCCCTCGGCGACGAGCTTTTTCAGCAGCATCCGGTCTTCTTGCCGAGCTGCACAGGCTTGTCCTGGGCCGGCAGCGCAGAGGGCGCACAGCAGGCGACGGACGCGTCGATGTTGGAGACATTCAACGAGACATGAGGCTTGAGAACGTGCATGGTGGCTCTCTCCTTATTCTTCCAATAAAGTCGAATTATTCGACCCCCAAAAAACCCGATCAACAGCAGGTGCCCTTGCTGCCATTCTTGCAGCAGTCCTCCCAGAGGTACGCGCTCAGCTTGCGCAGCGCCTCGTAATCCGCCGAGTAGTAGTGGAAGGTCCCTTCGCCGCGGGTCCGCATCACGCCCGCGTCGACGAGCCGCTTGAGGTGGTGGCTCAGCGTCGACGCCGGAAGATCGACATGCGCCTGGATCGCTCCGGCCGTCGCACCCTCAGCACCGGCCTGCACCGCAAAGCGCAGGATCGCCAGGCGCACCGGATGCCCGAGCGCGCCCAGCTGCTCTGCGTGGTGATCCAACTTCGAGAACACGCTATACTTCTAGTTATTTCGAAGTACAACGTCAAGCCCAGCGCGCTGCGAGGGCAGAATGCCCCTGGCCTGCTTAGGGCTATCGGTTAGGGCCCATGCCGACCGTGCAAGATGGGGCGGGGGCCGTTCTGCTCACCCGTTCGGTTTCGAACCGCTTCGACGACTTCGGATATGAACACGCTAGGGTCGTGGCCGTCGCCCATTCCGGGGATCGTCTCCAATACCTCGAGGATCCTGGGGACAACGTCGTCCTGGACCACCATCACGACCTCGACCTTGGACGTGAACTCCACGACGTACGATGATCCCCGGTACACTTCGCGCCGGCCAGTGCCGCGATCAAAGACCTTGGCCTCGCGTACGGTCATGCCCAGGATGCCGGCTTCAGCGAGGGCTTCCCTAAGCTCATCGAGCTTCTCGGGAGGCATGATCACCTCGACGCGCTTCGTGGCGTTTCCGCGGTGCGTCCAAGATGCCGCAGCCCGTCCAGCGGCCTGCGGCCTTTCGACCCTGGATGCATCATAGGGCAATCGATGCAACGACGACATGGTGGCCTCGCTCTCGGCAAGAATTGTAACCGCCGCGAACTAAATATTCGCTAAACGCGTTTCGAATGCATTCCGTCTGCGACGTCCTCGAGCAGCGGGCGTCGCTGGACGGCGGGGCCGAGCGAGGCCCCCCCAGCGGTCGATTCGGAGCGGGCGTCGAGATCCATCGTCCACGCCGGGTACCCGGAGTTCGAGCCGCCCTTTCGAAGAAAAATACGCCCCCCACGCAGAGAATCCGCATGCCGGCGACCCATGGCGAGGATCGAGGTCGCCGCGGCGGTCCGTCGCCACTAAGTTTGAGGGTACCGGCCATACACCGCGAGCGTGTGTCGTCCTTTGACAAAAGAGATTCGTAGCGCAACCTGGTGCGTCGAACTCGCGCTCCGCGTACCCACGATCGAATCTCTCGTGCCACTATCGGAGCCGAAGCCATGACGACGACGAACGCCCCCCCGCCTGATCGCGACCCTCACGGACTCATGGCCGCCGGCGCCGAGCTCGCGACCGAAGCCGAGATCGCCAAACTCCTCGGCATTTCGAGAAATACCTTGAACACCCTGTTGCGCCACGAGCTCGCCGAACGAGTGCGGTTCGTCCGTACGTCGCCGCGGCTCTACTCGATCGAGGACGCGAAGGCCGCGATCGTCCCGATGCTGCCGGGCCTCGCGGAGGAGCGCGCGCAACACGCCCAGCGCGAGGCCGCGCAGGTGGCCGCGGCCGCGCAGCGCAGAGCCGATCGCCAACTCGCGCACGGCGCCCTCATTGCCGCGAAGCAAGCCAAGGCGGCGCGGAAGGGAGGGCCCCCGTCGATGACGGCGAGGCATCAGGCGACTGCGCGCGCCCCGAAGCCCGTATCGCAGCCCAAAACCACCCCGGAGAGGCAGGCCGCGGCGACGAAGCGGTCGAGCGCGCGCGACGTCGAGGTCATCGTACGGCGAAGGCCGAACCCATAGGCGGCCGCTCGGGCGCCGATGTCAGCGGGCGGTCGGAGCTCGCTTCGCCCATTCATTGCCGGATCGGCGGTCGCCGCGCTCCGGAGCCGCCCGGAAAGGGCGGTGGTGGCACGGCTTGACGAACGACGTAAATCGGGTTCGTGAATGCGAGGGGGGCAATGGGGACGAACGGCAACACGTCCGTCATCGGGCGCAGACCGCGTGCGATCACCATCGCCCATCCGTTGCCCGGTCCCACGGCCACGTCCAGGTCGCGGTCGAACCGGATCGTGCGTGCTCGTGCCTCGTCAAGGGTCCCGGCCTCGGGTCCGATGACGGTCGGCCGAGACGGGACATCGAAGGTTTGCGCGATGGCCCATCCCCCGCCGATCTGTCCCACCACGACCTGCAAGCTCGTCACATCGACCCACGGCGCTGCGCGCACACGCAGATGACCGTGGATCGGATCTTCCGCGGTCGCGATCTCGTCGCCGGGGCTTGCGCTTTGGAGGCCAAACTCGATGAGGGGTCCACTGGTGACGGTCGCATGACCCTTTTTCAAGCTCGTCACCACTTCGAGCGGATCGCCGGGTAGCGCATCGGACGCTGGCAGCGAGTCGACCGCGACCATCGTTCTTGGGTATCCTGCCCACTGATATTGGATTCGGTGCGAGTCGCTGCTGCCCGTTGCCGTATAACGCCAACCGAAGTCGAGCAGGGCCCAATAATCGCGCAATACCTGGTCCACTCGATCTGGCTCCGCGCTGTCAAATCCATTGTACACTTCGATTCCGTCAAAGTCGACCCGACTTCGGATGAGCGACCGCGGTCCGCGAGGGTCGAACCCGATGTTGTCGAAGTAGCCAATGCCACCAGGAAGCCTTGGATGGTTGAGCTGAAAGTAGCGACGGCCATCGCTTCGCACCACGCGAAAAATTGCGGACATCGTAGTGTGCTTGAATGGCGGAACGGGCGCGGCCGGAGAGAACGGAAATACCCCGAAGTGACCAAAACCAGCATTGTACGTCGTCACTTCAACACCGGGCACAGACATGAATTCATGGCCGAGATCGAGCGTATCAATGGCCGATGAGTAATCGCCGACACGGTTGTGCTCGGTGGGAACTGCGAAATCGATCCCGGCGGCGGCCAACGACAGTACGCGGTCCTCCGGGGTCACGGGAGCGTCGAAGCTAGGACGAGCGTGCACATGCAGGTCGCAGCCCAGCGTGCCTGGGGTCGGAACGACATGACGGGGCACCAGAGTCACCTCGGCGAGGCGACCCGGGACCACATCGACAACCTTGGCGTCGATGCTCCACTCGATTCCCTTTGTCGCCGCAATGCGATACCTGCCAGCCGGCAACGAAGTCGTGACATCGCCGCGAAGCGAGTCGATCAGCGGCCCGGCTCCCGACGCGCGATAGTCCGGGCCGAAATTGGGGTCGACGCTGCCGTCCAGGCCATGAAAGAGCAGACGCGCGGTGAGAGGAGCGCCCGTGTCGGCATCCACCACGGCAATATGGATGTCGCCTGCGCGAGCTACGTCGAGAACGAGATCGCCCCCGCCTTCCGAGGGAAATACGGTCAGCGCGCTCGCCCTACCGGGGCCCATCTCCGCGTACCACTGAACGACAGAGGCGGGCACCTCGAGATCGAACAGGCCTCCGATCGTCGTCAGTGCGCGGACTTGGGGGATGCCTTGGGCGTCACGCCCCACGACGTGCGGTCGATCGTCGGTGCCTATCACTCGCCCGCGCACGGACACGGTAGGCTGACCGCCCAACGCCGCCAGACTGCGCCATATCCCCGTGCTCGACGCGCCGACGACCAAGTGCAATTCGGCCGAGGGATGACCCGTAGCCGTAGCCGCCGGACTGCGGACCGCCACCCGCATCGGCTCGCCTGGAGCCAAGCTTTCCTCGGAAATGGTCTCGACCCCCACAGGGCCTACGGACGAGGCAATCGCGAGCGGATGGGGCTCAAGCTCGACCAGCAACGCGTTTCCTGAAACACTCGCGCGCTCGGAGATTCGGCCAACGCCCGAGACAAAGATGCCCGCGGCGTCACTCGCCATTTCTGCCCGGAGCGCGAACCGGTGCGTCCGTGCTTCGGGCCCTTGGGGTGGAGAGAGCAGGATCCTCACGGCATCGTTGGCGGCATCGGTCACAATTTCCAGATCGGCGTCTGCCGTTGAACTTCCCAGCGCGACCGGAATACGCGCACGGACGCCGCCGAACTCCGGATGCAACGAGGCCGGCTCAAGAAGAATCGGCTGCACCGCTTCGTCCACCACCACGGTCACGTCTACGTCTTGGCTCAGGGCCCCATCCATGCTCGCGAAGGTCAGGAGCGGAGCGTGCAAGTGAAGGGCAAAGGTCGCGCTGCGGGTGGCGAATACGCGGGGCGTCCGAATCGACGTCGTCGCTCGAGGTTGCGTCCAGCTCATCAGGCCATACGCGACCGCTCCCGCGATGACTCCCATGGCGACGCGTTCGACAGCGACGCGAGGTTTCATTGGTCGGAAAGCCTAATCACCGCAGACGTTGCTCGCTCTCGGTGGTTTTTTTGTGCATCGCGTCGCAATCGGCCGGCGTCGGAAGTCCGACTCAGTGGTCGTGGTGCGGGTCGGGCATGTGGGCGTGATCGTGCTCGATTGGTTCGTGCGTGTGCTCGTGCGAGTGCACGCCCTCTACGCGCGGATCATGGATGTGATCGTGGTGCAGGTCGTCGTGACGATGGGCGTGCTCGTGCGTTAGCGGACGGTGGCGATGCGGATGCGCGTGCCGTTCGGTCAGGTGGAGGCCGAGACCGACCAGCATCGGCACGAGGGCTACCCCGGTCGACCATCCACCCCATGGCTCACCGAAGCCGATGGCGACACCGGCGGCGATGAACGGCGCGATCGCGAAGATCGACGCCGTACGCGCTGCCCCGACGCGGCGCTGCGCGAGCAAATACAGGCGCAGGCTCAGACCGTAGCCGGTGGCACCGCACATGAGAAGCCCGATGCTTGATGCCCTCGGCGGCAGCCGTTCGTCGAACGCGAATGCGAGGATGACGGACGCCAGCGCACCAAGCGACGCCTTGGCGAGGACGACTTTCGCCGGGTCCAATGAGGCGACCGCGTTCGACAAGGCGTTGTCGAGGCCCCACGCGAGCGTGGCCGCGGTGACGGCGATGAGTCCAGCGAGTTGCGCCGTGCCTTCCTGAGCGCGCCCGAGCACGAGCAGGATGCCGCCTGTCGTCATCAGCGCGAGCGCCAGCGCGATGCGGCGCCCCACGTGCTCGCGGTAGAGGAGCCAGCCGAGCGCGGTGGTAAACACCGCTTCGAGGTTGAGCGCGAGACTCGCGCTCAAGCCATTTGTTCGCTGAAGCCCCCATGCCAGCGCAGCGGGAGCCACCACGGCTCCGGCGAGCGCCATGGCCATGAGCCGGGGCACGTGCGACCCGAGGAGCGGCGCCTCTTCGCTGGCGCGCCTGCGCGTCACGAGAGCGACCAGGGCCGCACCGACATACAGGAGCGCAGCGGTCCCGAACGGACCCACGCCCCGGCCGAAGCGCTGCACAAGGGGAGTGGTCGCACCGAAACTCGCGGCCGCGAGCAGCGCCCACACAAAGCCGCTCCGAATGGCTCGCTCGGAGGGGAACATCCTGGCTCGACCTCGGTCACCGCTCAGGGTACTACGCATCGCGCCGAGCGCCGATTTCGAGGCCCTGGCCTCGTGGATTGGCGCCAACCATCGCGATCGGGCGGGCGGCACCCATGCCATGATGATCCATCGCGCGTGAGCGAGCATGAACGCCGAAACCGCTCGCCCTACCAAGGTCGTCCCACCGGCACGACGGCGGTACGCGGCCGATTGGCTGCCGACCGCCACGATGACGTTGCTGTCGCTGCTCAGCTACGTCGACCGGAACGCGCTCGCACTTCTCGCGAACACCATCCGCGACGAAACGGGACTGAACGCTGAGCAATACGGGTGGATCATCAGCGCGTTCTCGGCGGGCTACCTCATCGGAAATCCCTTCTGGGGGCGCGTGCTCGATCGATTCGGCGTACGGGCGGGGCTCGTTGCCGCGGTCTCCATCTGGACTCTCGCGTCGGCGTCGCACGCGTTCGCCACGACCCTGCTCGCGTTCGCGATGGCGCGCGCTATCTTGGGATTCGGCGAAGGGGCCACCTTCCCAGGTGGACTGCTCACGGCCACGAAGACTCTCGCCCTGCACGCGCGCGGTCGGGGCATCGCGCTCGCGTACAGCGGCGCCTCTCTCGGAGCCATTGTCACACCCATCCTGGTAACGCCCATCGCGCTTCGCTGGGGATGGCGCGGGGCGTTCCTCTGCACCGGCGTGCTCGGCGTCGCTTGGCTCGTACTCTGGACATTCGTTGCACGCGATCCGCGGCTGCGCGGGCCCGCCGTGACGCAAGCCATCTCGTTGAACGGGCCACGATTGAGACTCGGGCCGGCCGTATGGGGCTTCATGGCCGCCTACGCGTTCGGCGGTCTGCCCATCGGCTTCGTGACGTACGGCGCTCCGATTCATCTGGGTCGAGCGCTAGGCTGCGATCAAGCGACGCTAGGGCGGGTGTTGTGGATTCCTCCGCTGGGCTGGGAGATCGGGTACCTCTTCTGGGGTTGGGTCGTCGACCGCGCTGCCCGGCGCCGTACGCTCGCTGGCCACGCCTTCGCCCGGCCCTTCGGGCTGCTTGCGGTGCTCGCGCTGCCGCTCGCTGCCGCACCCCTCTTTCATGCTCGCGCGGCGGTCCTCGCGCTGCTTTTTTTCGCCATGTTCATCTCGGCCGGATTCGTGATCGCCTCGCTGTCGGAGACGACACGCCGACATGCCGGCATGCATGGCGCCACCATCGCGGGCCTCGGCGCCGGAGCGTGGTCGGGCCTGATGGCGCTCGCGATGCCCGTCTTTGGTCGACTCTTCGATCGGGGCGCATACGGCGCCGCCTATGCCATTGCTGCCGTTTCGCCCCTTGTCGGGTACTTCGTCTGGGACGCCTTCGGACGGGGTCTCGCGGTCGGATCCGGCGAACCGCAATAAGGTCGCGGCCGACCCAAGGGCGGACGGGCACGCGAGCGTCGGCATGGCTTCCCATCGCCCGACCCGTAGGCGCCCATTTGCCGGGCCCGGTTGAATTCCTATCGAACTGCCAGGAAATACGGTAGGGCACATGCCAGGCTCTCGCGTTCGGTGAGCAAGCCCAGGCTCTCGATGAATGGCGCCGCGTCGGCAAGCGGCCCGGCGAACCTGGACAGCCCCGTCGGACCGCGTGCCGCCGGTGCGCGCGATTCGTTGTCGCCGAGAAGGCGCAGAATCCCGCTTGATTCCCCCGCCACGCCCACTCGGGCATCCCGACCAAGGCCGGCGGCGGATCGGGCGCGTGCGACCGCGTCGCGAAGGCCTCCGATTTCATCGACCAGTCCCCTCCTCTTGCCTTCACGGCCGCTGAAGATTCGTCCTTCCGCCGAAGCGGCAACCCGCTCCACCGGAATTGCCCTTCCCTCGGATACCCGAGTAAGAAATAATTGATAGATCCCAGTCATCGTATCCAGCATGCGAGCGCGCGTTTCCGGATCCCAGGGCACGAAAAGCGAGTCGGACGCGGCGCGAGACGCGGCATGGGGATCGTCACGCTTGGCCGCGAACGTCTCGGCATGCATGCCGATTTTTTCGAAGGCACGATCTGCAGCGATTTTACCACCGACGACTCCAATGGATCCGACGATGCTCGTTTCGTCTGCGAAGACGACCGCACCCGTCGACGCAAGGTAGTAACCACCGCTCGCCGCCATATCCCCAATGCTCACGACGAGCGTCTTTCTGGCCCGGAGGCGCATCAGAGCGTGCCACAGCAAGTCACTCGCGAGAGCGCTACCGCCCGGAGAATCGATGCGAAAGACAATCGCTCTGACGTCTTCGTCGCGCTCGAGTCGGGCCAAGGTTCCGAGCAGCCGCCGCCCTACGATCCCATCGCCTCCACCGAGAATTCCGCCGCCGTCCATCGAAATGGCACCCGTCGCTCGCACCACAACGACCGGCGCAGAAGTCACCGATTCTCCCGCGAAGGCACGAAGCGTCTCGATCCACTCGTCCGCGCCACCCGACGTGGCGCCGTCGCCCAAGCGCACTTCGGCACGCACCGCGCCAGTTGACTTCTCGAGTGCCGTGCGAGCGTCGTCGAAGTAGCCGACGTCGTCGATGAGACCCCGGTCCTTCGCTTCCTGAGCGGTGTACGGGCCCGATTCGGCGACCGACTCCACCAGCGCTGGGCGCGCGCTCTGAATCCCTTCGAGCCACGCCGCCCGCAAGTCCGCGAGCGTCGAGACGAGCGATTCTCGTGCCTCGTCGCTCGGCCCGTCTCGCGTGAATGGCTCCTCTGCCCCCTTGAATTTCCCCACCTGCAGAAAGTCGACTTCGAGCCCCAGCTCGTCGGTAAGCAGCTTGTGAAAGTACACGGTCTGCGCGGCAAGGCCGACCGCGTCGACGCTGCTCGCCGGGGGAGCCCAAATGCGCGTGCATCCGCGTGCGGCCAGGAGAAGGGAGCTGTTGCCGTAGTCGTCGGCGTAGCACCACACGGGGTGCTTCGTGCCAACGGCGGCAAGAGCGGCGCCGACTTCGGCTGCGCGACCGAGACCTACGTGCGCTGTACCCAAGCGAACCAGAACGCCGCGGACGTCCTTTTGACCCTCGACAAGCTCCACTTGCCGCACGAAGTCTTCCAACGAGGTGCCTCGCGACGACAGGCCCAGCCACCCGCTCGGCACCTGCTCGGGAACGCCGTCGGCCAGATCGAAAACGGCGATGGCAGGACCGAACGACGGCTCGTCGCCGCCTGTCACGGACCGGCCGATCGACCGGGGCCGTCCGTCGCAGGCGGCCACAGCCAACAGCGCCCCGAGGCGAGCGGCGCGACAAATCTCTGCTCTCATTCGAGGCGTCCGTCGGAAGCGGACGGCGGCACTGCACGCGTACCGGCCGATTCGGGCGCCCCAGTGGGGACGGGGACGGGGGCGGGCGCGGCCGCGGCCGCGTTCCGCTGGGATACGTATGCGGGGTACGTCCCCTCAGGGAAGCGATCGATCACGTCCGTGTACGTGCGGACCGCGAGCGGCCGATTTCCGTTTGCCCATTCCGTATCTGCCAGCCCGAGAAGCGCTGGGAGATACGATGGATTGACAGCAATGGCACGCTTGTATGCCACGATGGCGGAAACAGGATCACCCTGCAAACGCGCGACGTCGCCGAGACCTGCGATGGCTTCCGAATCCGCAGGATTGCGGTCCACGATCGCTTGGTAAATCTGCCGCGCGCGCACGAAATCGGCTCTCTTGATAGCTAGCGCCGCGGCCTGCATCGCCACCCGCGGATCCGCGCTCAAGGCATCGGCGCCCGCGGGCACAGGCGCCGGACCCGTGACGCCGGGCGTCGCGCGGAGGACAGGCCCCTTTGCCGTCTCGGAACGAGTGCCACTCGACGACGTGTCCGCCGACGGGGCGGCCGATCGGTCGACGAACGCGTGCAAGCTTGGCAAGAGCGGATACGGACGAGCACGGGCGTCAATCTTGGCCAGCTCGGATCTCGCCGCCGAAACGTTTCCGGATTTCGCGAGCGCGTAAATGAGCGCGGCCTGCGCACGCCCGGCATTGCCCTCAGCGGCCGCCGCAAACCGCAATCGCTCTATCACGGTCGTCCAAAGGGGCGCGGGCTCGGCCAGATCGAGCGCCGCCAGAACGTAGGCCGTCTCCGGCTGAGAAGCCTGGCCGCTCACTCTCGACACGTAGGCGCGTGCCGCGTCCAAGTCGCTTTCCAAGCGAAGCGCGTCGATTTTAGAGCGCACGGCGGCCACCTCGTCGGGCGTTGCCACGAGCGCGTCGTCGGCCGAATGGCGAACGCGGACCACCAGCTCGTCGAATTGAGCCTTTGTGGTCCGAACGTCATCCGAAGCGTCGGGTGGCAGCAGCCGAAGCCGCAGCCACGGAATATCGGCCTTTGCTGCTGCAATCCGGGCCTCGTCCAAGAGCACGCGCGAGTCTCTCTCCGATAGCGCGCTTGCCTTGTCGAAGTCTTCCTGGGCGACGTCGAGGCTCCCATCCGCCATCGCCTTCTCGCCCTCGGCCAGGAACGATCGCGTGCGGGGATCGACCTGCGCGGCGGCCGTACCCGCCTCGTGCGCGACGAGGTACGGCTTGGCGACGGCCCAGCCGACCACTCCCATCGCGAGCAGCAGGACCAAGGTGACCACCCAACCTCCAACGCCCCGTCGGCGGGGAACCGGGTAAGAGTCGTCGCCTGGCGAAGGAGGCCCGAGTCGCTGGTTCGCGAAATCGTCCTCGCCGTACGGCGCCGATCGTCGGACGGGGCGGGTTGGGGGAGGCAGCTGAGAGTCCGCGGTGGAAACAAGCGGTTGGGTCGCAGTCGCCGACGGCCACCCGGTCTCGTCGTAGACCACCGGCACCGATTCCTCCGGAGAGACCAACGCGGCGGGATGAGCCTCCGCAACGGATGCGGGCGGAGGTGCCGGGGCCGCAGTCAGCGGCGGACGAAGCGTGTCGACCTTGCCGCGCAGCGCCGTCGCACGCGGCAGCGTTGAAGGAGAAGAAGGAGAAACCGAGGGGACCGAGGGCGAGCGATAAAACTCCTTGGGTCTTTCGGGTGCGACCATCGAGGGAGTCGAATCCACCGCGAGCGCCGCGGTGGCCCCCTGCCGTCCGCTCGACGGCTCCGGAAGCACGCTGTGCGGCGACCGGTCGGGGGGCGCCCCGCTGGCTTTTGGACGACTGGACGCGCGTCCCTCGAAGAACGGCTCAAGCTCGGTGATGGAGCCTAGAGATCTCGGCGGACCGCCGCCCCGAATGAGCAGATCCGAGCGGCGGACCTGTTTCGACAGGATCGCTTGTTGCAGCTGCCGAAGCGTCACAAATTCGATTTCCGGGCCGCCGTCCACGCGAACGATCCACGGATGCTCGGCCAGCCCGCTGCCCTCGGCAGGACGCACCTTGAATTGGTGCCCGCAGTGAGTACACCGAACGGTCGTCCCGCGCCCACTTACGAGAGCGTCGTCGAATTCGTATTCGGTTCTGCAACGCTCGCACTGAACATCCATCGTCTATTTCCACGCCTGCTGCGCGCGGCGCGCACACCTACCGAGCCGCTCGCGTCGTGGGGCGTCCGCTAGCTCGTCCGCTTGGAGGTGGAGGTGCGATCGATCGCGCGCTTCGGGTGGCGCCAACGTACACGGGGCGTTCAAGCCTGTCGATTCAACGCCGCAACGTCGCTCGAGTTCGCGCTCATCCGATTTTTGCATCGACCGAACTCTCATTCCGGCTCGGAACTGACAGTCGACCCGTGAACGCCCGTATACACCTGCGGCTGCGCCGAACGAAATGTGCCGATGCGGACCCCTGCGCGAGCCGATTCGTCAAGAGGCATATGCGTTGCTAGCATGCGTCCCGTACGGGGAAGCGGACGGCTTCGCGCATGCGCGGCGAACGATCGACCCTGCTCTCCGGCGTCGAGGGTGCGAACCCCAACCACGGTGAAGTCATGAAGCGTCTTTGGCTTGGCATCACGATCCTTGGTGCGATCGCCGTGCTCGCAGGCTGTCCGATCTATTCGGACTCGAGCAACTACCGCGTTTGCACGTCGACAGCTTGCTACGACTGCCCCGACCGCACTTTGTCGAACGCGTGCATCGAGTGGCAATGTGGCACGTCCGCTGATTGTGGGGCTGGGTACGTTTGCAACGGCAACGCGTGTGCCCCCGAGACATCCGCCACGCCCGATGCAGCCAACGCCTGGCTGGAACCTTGTCGGACCCCCTCGCAGTGCCCGATCGGATCGGTATGCGGCCAGGATGAAACCTGCCACGGCGGCGACTGCGCCTACTGGGGCTGTCCCCCGGGGTTCGGCTGCTTCAGGGGCGCCTATGGCGAAGCTTCGTGCATCGAGGATGTCGACACGATCGACGCGGCGGGCGGATCGTCAAGCTCTGACGGTTCCGCCGAGGCGGCTCGGGACGCAGCGACGGCGGCCACCGGCGACGCAGCGACCGAAGCGTCGTCGGATGGTTCATCCGATGCTTTGACCGATGCGGCCTCGGCCGTTTCCGCAGAAGGGTCGTTGGACGCCGCGGATGCCGCATGGGTCGATGCCCTAGGCGACGCTCAGGGTCTTTTGGCTGCCGCGCTGACACCGTGCAATTTTGACGGACAGTGCGGTGGCGGCGGAAGTCGGTGTGTAAACGGCAATTGCACGCCGCAGAGCGGACTTTGCTCCGACGGAACGCAGTGCTCCGCTGGGGAATCATGCGTCGACGGCGAATGCACACCGCACTGCTCGGCCGCCGTGCCGTGCGCGATTGGCTTCCAATGCGATCTCAATCGGGGCGTGTGTAGCCTCAATTCGACCGTGTGCGCCAGCACCGCCGACTGCCTTGGCGGCACAGTGTGCGTGGAAGCCCATTGCGTGGCTCCCTGCTCGTCTCCCGATGCGGGAGCCATCTGCCCCGCAAGCGAAGTGTGCGCCAACGGCGGTTGCATTCCGAACCAGGCTGCATCGTTCGCATGCACGAACGACGGGTATACGGGTCCGGTCGCCAACAGCTGCGAACTCGGGGCCATTTGTCTGCACGACGATTGCTACATCGAGTGCAGCCTGGATGGTGGTGCCTGCACGGCGGGGCAGGTTTGCAAGGAGGTCACCACACCCCAGGGCACGTTTGCCGTCTGTGGTCCGCCTTCCGAACTCGGGAGTCAGTGCGACTCCGCTGCCGGACTGTACTGCCCCCCTGGCGAGCTCTGCATCGACGGATATTGCAAATGATTTGCGCCGTTGGCGCACATTATTCCGTCGACTCGCAGCTGCCGTCGATGCGCAACGCCAACGGTCCGGAGATCCCCTTTCGCGAGCGCGCTCTCATGGTTGCAGCCGTCCCGTAACACAGCCAACGTTGACGGTTAGTTCGAAGCTCCCGTCGCTCCAGTACTTGTCGATGGCCTCGTGCACGTACGACAGCGGCGCGTCGGCGTGCTCGATTCCAAGCTCGGACCGAACCTCGGGCAAAATGAGCAATCTCGCGATCGGATCCTCGAAAAAGTCGCGGCCGTTGCGGAACGCCAGCACCGTCGGTCGCAAAGAGACGTCGACGAAGTCGAACCCGGCACTTTCAAGCTCCGCCGCCAATACCTCGACCGTAGGCCTTGCCGTCGCCGCACGTTCGACCGCGCGACCCACCGCCGCTTCGTCGTATTTGAGAGAATACTCGCGCAGCAGATCCGCCAGTTCTTGGAAACTCCCGCGCATGGGCATGGCGAGAACCGCCTGCCCGTGCACCGCCAGCAGGCGACCGCATTCTCCAATCACGGCCGCGCGTTCGGCAACATCGCCCAAGCCGTGCAGTTCGAGCGCGTGAGAGAAGGCGGACTCAGGCAGCGGCGTAGGAAACGCATCGGCCAAGTGATACTCGAGGACCACTTCTGGCATCGTCGCCGCTTTCGCGCGGGCAAGCGCCAGTGCAGCGTCCGAATCGTCCACTCCGACGACATAGGCACCTCGCAACCGCGCGGCGACCTCGTAATCGGGATATCCCGTTCGACAATTCAGGTGAACGACCTGTGCATCCTCGCATTCGGCGATCATCTCGAGGGCGAGTTCGGCAAACAGCGATAAATATCGCGGGACGACGAACGTCTCGAAGATGGCGGCTTCGGTCGATCCGAGGCGCAGCCGCGCAAGCGGTCCCGACGGGCGCTCCCGCTCCGCGCCGGATGCCCCACTCATTACGCGGGCGCCCTCTTCGAGATCAATGTGCGCGCCTCCGCCACGAGCTCGCCGAGAGTCGCCTCGGCTTCCGTTCCACCATCATCCTCGAGCTGCACCCGCCGCATGTCGCCCTGTAGTGGCTCCAGCAAGGCGAGCGTAGCGAGATCGCCTCGCTCGACGACCGCCTCGATCGCGGAGGCGACTGCATCGACGTCCGATAGAGCCAGGAACCGGGCGAGCAGCTGGGCCACGCCGGGCTCGGGCACCTCGGCGAGAAGATACGGCAGCTCAGCGAGCGCCGGGCTGCCCTCCGGAAGGCGATCGAGTGCGCGTTCCACACCTAGCGCGACCTCCTTGAATCGATCGAACGCCAGTTCCGACAAGGCTTCGCCCGCGGCACGGCGAACCTCCGCGTCATCGGAATCGAGTATGTCGATGAGCACGTCGACGACCCGCGCCCCATGCAGCTCCCCTAGGACGCCGGCAATTCGCACCAACCGCAGCGAGGCTTCGTCGTCGTCGGACGGCTCGAGTTCGCGAGCCTCGCGGGCGGCTCGCTCAAGCGCAGAAACGACCTGTGCCCAATCGGCATCGACGAGTTCGTCGTGAGCACGCCGCGCCGCGCGCTCTGCGTCGAACAGCGCACTGAGCGTCGCGTCGAGATCGGCACGGGGCATGTCGGGACCGATACCCGTCCGCGAGAGAGCTTGCAACCGACACCGCAATCGGATGCGCGTCCGAATCGACGGCGACGCAACCAAACCTGCGATTTTCGCGCTCCCGCGGCGCACGGCTTCGGTGGGGAGCCAGCCATTGGGCCTGACCCGTTGGACGGGGTCGATTTTGTTCGGGAACAAACGCGCTGATCACGGCATCATCCCCACCCGACCGTGCCGATTCCGATCCGCGTTTCTGCCGCCGCAAGCGTCGGCTTGCTGTGGGTCCTGTCGACCGGCGCAGGCGCTCCGCGAAGGTTTCCCGGCGCGCGGGGCCCGCATCCGCCCACGGGCATGGCGCCTCTCGCAAGCTTGCCTTGCCCGCCCGGCACGCTTCCGGACGGAAGCATTTGCGTGCGCGTGTCCAGCGACGAGAGCGGCCCCGTTGCCGAGAGCGTCGCCGATGCCCATCACGATCCCGCGGGCAACTGGGTCCTTTACGATCAAATTCCTCGGCGCCCGGATCGGCCAGCCGATTACGCCGCCTACCGGTATCCCATCGCGTGCGAAGGCTGTGTCGTGAGCGGTTACGATCTCGATCGTCCTGACGAGCAGCAACGCCGTTTGCGGCATGCGACACACGTCGGCCACGGAGCGATTGATCTGGTGGCGCCCAGAGGTGCCGCCGTCACGCTCGTCGCTCTTGAACACCAGCAAGGACCTGCCGTCCTCATCCTCGCGGGCCCACTTTTTGGTACGACCGTCGTGACTCTTCATCACGTCCGCGAGGGGGGCGAGCTGCGCGAATACCTCGTATTCTTTGGACACCTCGATGCCGCGGCGCCGACCTTGCCGGCACACTCCGACGATCCCCTAAGCGACGGGCGGCTGCTGGGCTTCGTCGGCGACAGCGGTTCGCCCGGACTCGTTCACTTGCACCTCGAAGTCCGACGCGTCCGCGGCGGCGTCGACGCGAACAAGCTCGCCGCAGCCGCGCTCGTCGACAATGCGAACACGATCGTTTGCGATCCCCGCAACGTGCTCCCGCTGAAATAATCCAGGTCAACAATACCATCTCTCGGCTTTTTCCGTTGCCGCCGGTCCTCACCTTGGATGTCCACCGTGCAATTGCTGACAAAATCAGGAAGGTGGTAGCCTCCGCGGCGCGATGGATGGGAGTCAGATCGACGCGCTCGTGCACCGGCTCGTTGCCAACCCGCACGACGAGCAAGCGCTCGCAGCAGCACATCAGGCCGGGACGGCGGATCCAAAATCGTACGCCATGTTCCTGGAGCGCGTGGGAACGCAATCCCAGGATCCGGCTTACGCTTCCCACTGGCTGAGTGAGGCCGCAAACGTCTGGTCGACGACACTCGGCGATGCGCACCGTGCGGCGCGTGCGCTGATGCAGGCGATCGATCGCGATCCGACCCAACGGACGGCCGCAGAGCGACTTGCCGAACTCTACCGTCAAAAGGGAGACGTCAAAGCGCTTGTCGCTTTGCTCGAGGTGCGCGCCAAGGCTTTGACGCCGCTGGCCCCGCAGAGCGACGAAGTTCGCGCGGAGCTCGGATCCATTCACGAAGAGCTCGGTCGGCTGTGGGGCGAGAGTCTGCAGCAGCCGAAAAAGGCGCTCGACCATTTCCGTCGCGCGGTCGAGTGCGATTCGAGAAATGTTTATGCCGTTTACGGCGCGAGGGAGATCCACAAGTCGCTCGGGCAATGGCGCGAGGCTTTCGAATTGTACGAGGCCGAGCTTGCGTTCGAGCGGGATCCAGCCCGGAGAGTCGCGTTGTTGCGCGACGAAGCGGCCGCGCGACGCGCTGCAGGCGATCTGCGGGGCGCCTCGCTAGCCATCGCGAACGCCCGTGAAAGCGACCCTCTGGATGCTGCGCTGCAGCAAGAATATGCTTCGACGATCATCGAGCGCATCGCGGGCGGTGAGGCCGTATCTGCTCAGGAACGGACCGTTGGCGCCGAGCTCCTCGTCGGCCTCGCGGAGGCCTACGACGGCGAGCACGGGCTCGCGTATTCGAGCGGCGCTCTCGACATCGACCCCGGCCACGATCGCGCGATGCAGCTTTACGCGTACTACGCGCGTGCCTTGCAGCGCGAGGGCGACGTTTCATCGCGCTATCTCGCCTACATTCAAACCAATCCGAACGGCGCTCTTGCCGCCGAAGCGCGATGGTCGCTCGCCGCCAGCTACGAGGCGGCCGGGCAAACGAACGAGGCCATCGGCGTTCTCGAGCCGATGGGCGTTGCAGGCGACCCGCAAGCGACCGCGCACCTGCGGGAGCTCTATGCGCTCACGGGCCACAGTGCTCCGCCCGCGATGGTCACCCCACCTGGGCCGGTGCCGCCCGCGCCGAGCGTGACGGCCGCGGCGCACCCACCGCCCCCCCCGAGACCGTTGAGCGCCATCGAGAAGGCGCAATCGCTGGCCACGGCCGGAAAGCGCGACGAGGCGTACGCGGCATACCTTGGCGTGCTCGAGCGCGATCCGGCACAGGCCGAAGCCCTGTCCTGGGTCGAGGATTACTTGCGGACGACTCGGGAGTACCGAGCATTGCGGGATGTTCTGCTGGCCGCGGCACGCGCGACGGGCAGCCCCGTCGACTGGCGGCAGCAGAAATTGCGTGAGGTGGCTGCGCTGAGCGAAGGCAACCTGCGCGACCCGGGTGGCGCGATAGAGGCTTGGAAGCAGCTTCTTCTATTGGATCGCGGCGACGAGGTGGCCCGCCAATCGCTCACGCGTGCGCTCGAAAAGTCCCAACGCTGGGACGACCTCGCTGAGCTTCTCGAGCACCAGGCGGCTCAAGAAAGCGATCTCGAGAAAAAAATTGCGCTCGAAAAGCGGCTCGCTGCACTGCATGAGCACAAGAGGCACGATTTCGCCAAAGCGGCAGAGGCGTGGGAGCACATCGCCCATCTCACGCCCGAGGATGACGATGCCATCGTGACGGCCTCTCTGCTCTATGAGAGAGCGGGCACGTTCGAACGGGCCGCACAAGTCATTGCGGCCAGCGCTTCTGGGGTCGACGACCTCGTGGCCCGCGCCACGCTGCTCGAACGCTTGGGCCAGCTCCGCGAGCGGCTCCAGGACGCCGCCGGCGCCGGCGAAGCGTACTCGGACGCCGCAGCGGCTCAGCCGAGCGCAAGGCTCTGGGACGCAGCCGAGCGCTGCTTGGTCACGGCGGGCGAATGGGAGCGCGCGGGCCTGGCAACGAATCACCGCTCGGAGCTCGAGCCGACACCCAATGCCAAGGGACGTCATCTCGCGCGCGCGGCCGATCACTTTGCGCGTGCTGGAGACGAGAACGCGGTCATCGAAAACCTCGCGAAGGCCACCGAACTCGACCCGTCCAGCGACGAGTTCGCGACGCGTCTTGCAGAACGTTACACCGTCGCCGCCCGTTGGCCCGAGCTCGTCGCCCTTTTTTCGATGCGCGGCGATCGGATCCCGGACGTCGAAAAGCGCGTGGCCGCGCGACGCGAAGCCGCGCGTCTTCTGACGAGCCGACTGGCTGACAAACAAGCCGCCAGCGATACCTGGCGCAAAGTGCTCGAGGACGGCGACGACAAGGAGGCCCTTGAGCGGCTCGTCGACGACGCGGTCGAGCGCGAAGACTACGAAGAAGCGACGCAGATGCTGCGTCGGCTGGAAAAAATCGCCGCCGAGGGTCCCGAGCGAGCTCGCATCGCGTTGCGTGAAGCCGAGCTCGTCGCCGACGGTCTGGGCGACGTCGACACGGCGGTAGCACGCTACGAGCGAATCCTCGCCGAGTTGGACTCGAGTTCCCGGCCAGCGCTCCAGGCGATCGCCGACCTCCAGGAGGCGCGCGACATGCCTGCGGCGGCCGCCAATGCGCTCGAGCGCGAACTCACGCTCGTGGAGGGGGGGGCCGAGCGCGGACCCATTGCGAGCCGACTCGCACGCCTCTACGAGCAACTCGATGACTTGCCCAATGCCATTCGTGTGCTCGAGGTCGTTCGAACCTCGGATCCGGACGACTTCGACGCATTGGGACGCTTGTGCGAACTCTGCGAGAAAACGAAGGAATGGGCCAAGCTCGCAGAGCTCTTGGCTCAGCGCATCGACGTCGAAGCCGATGATGGCGAGATCAGCCAGTTGACCACCAAGCTCGCTCGGCTCCTCGCAGACGAGCTCGATCGTGGGGACGAAGCGCTCGCCGTTTTGACCGAACTCGCCGATGGCGGCGACGACGGCATTCGCAAGACGTACGTCGAATTGGGCGATCGACTCGGATGGCGCGGTATCGTCGCCGGCAAGCTGGTCGAATGGTGGTTCGGTGCCAAGCCGAGTCCTGAGCGCACGCCGTTCCTGCGCGGAGCGTTCGAGCGATTTGCCGAGGTCGGGCGCGACGAGGAGGCCGTGCGCGTCGGCTGCGAAATCGTACGAAGTCGAGGCGGGGATCTCGACCTGGGCCGGCACCTCGAAGCGCTCGCCGTGAAGATGCGGGATCTGGACGCGATCTCGACCGCACACGATCTGCTGGTGCGCGATCTAACCGGCGGCGCAAGGGCCGAGGAGCTCGTGCGGCAAGCGGAAGTGAGGCTCAAGGCCGGAGCGCCGCGACTCGAGGCGTTGCACCACGGGGAACTGGGCCTGACCAGCATCCCCCCTGCGAAGGCCGAAGAGCTGCTTCAACGTCTCGCCGCGATCGCCGAAGTGGCCACGGACGTGATTGACCTCTATGAGCGGCAGATCGGACGTTGCAAGACGCCGTCTGACCGCGTGGCGGCACTGGCGCGCGCCGCTCAGGTAGCCGGAGCGTTCGAGCACATGGATCGAGCGCGGGCGCTGTTCGATCTCGCGCTCAGCGGAACGCCGACCGATGACGCCGTGAAGACGCTCGAGGAGGCGGCACGAGAGGCGGATGCACACATTGACGGCAACCGCATGCGCCACGAGCTGAGCGTGTCGATGTCGAGCGGCGGCCAAGGAGCCCGCGACGGTGGACGAACGCGTGGCACGCTGCTGCGTCGTGCCGCTTCAATCGCGCACGGCGAGCTGGGCGATGACGATCAGGCCTTCGCATGGCTGGGAGACGCCCTAGTCGCCCATGTCGAGGCACCGACTCTCGACATGCTGGACGGGCTCGCCAGGGAGCTTCGGGCTCCCGAGCGGGCGGAGGCCACGTTGTCGCGAGCGCTCCTGGACGTCTTCGACGGACCGCTCGTCCGCCAACTTCTCGCCCGGCGGGCCAGACTTCGGCGAGACGATTTGAAAGACAAAGCTGGCGCCGCCAGTGATCTCAAGAAGTTGTACGAATTGGGTCCCGGTGAGCCGTCGGTCGTCGACGAACTCGCAACGCTGCTCACGGAGATCGGAGACCACCGATCCAGGGTGCAGCTTTACGAGGATCAGATTCTGCGCGGAAAAGAAGTGCACGATCGGGCCGATCTGGCCCGCCGCGTGGCCGGCATGTGGGAAAGCGAGCTAGCCGATCCTCGCGAGGCAGCGGACGCTTGGCGACGGGTCCTCCGCATGAAGCCAGGAGACGCCGAGGCCGTTGCGGGGCTCGAGCGCGCCAAAGCGAACATGCTCCGCCGACCTGCACCGTCGGTTTCCAGCGACGACGTCGAACCGACCGCGCGGGCGGAGACTTCTCCGGGCGTGTCTGCCGTGACACCGGAAGCCGCGGCAGGCGGATCCGAACCCGCGGGGTCCGAGGAGAGCCCGGGCGGATCTGGCGTGACGCGAGACGCACGCAGTGGATCCGAACCCGCGCAGACTCGAGATGCGGTCGAGCCCGCCGATTCCGCGGGCGTCCTGCCCCAAGGGCCGGACGCCGAGGGCGCACGCTCCACGTTCGAGGATCGCGCTGCGACGATAGGCATCGCCGATTCCGCGGACGAACGGAAGAGGCCCCAGCGCGCAGGCGACCGCGACATGGAGACCGAACCGAGCGGTGTGTCGTCCACGAGCCCTGCTTCCTTGGACGACGACAGTCACGACCCGGCCAACGCCATCCCGATCGCGGTGGAGCAAGCGCTGGCCCCGGACGTTGCGCCTCTTGTGGACACCCAGGCATCGCCCGATTCAGCGAACTCTGCGCATGACCCGTCCGCGGCGCTCATCCATCCGATCGAAGCCGCGCATGCAGGGGCACTAGCCATCGACGCCGAAGAGGCCGTGGCCGCAGACGCCGAACAGGCCGTGGCCGCAGACGCCGAACAGGCCGTGGCCGCAAACGCCGAAGAGGCCGTGACCGCGGACGCCGAAGAAGACGTGGTTATCGCCGACGACTTTGCCGAGATCATCGACGATGAAGACGAAGTCGTCGCAGTGGAGGCCGAGGCCGCCGCGAAGAAGGAGCCATCCAGGCCCGCCAAGCGAAGCGTTCCGCCCCCGCTGCCGCGTACATAGGGCGTTCAATTCATTGGAAACGCGCTTTCGGCAGGCACTCCCAACCGGATGTCGCCATCCCCCACTGCAGCAGGCTGACCCAAGACGAACGCGTCGTTGATGTCGCCGTGCCCAAAGGGCGCCCCGAACAGCACGGGGATACCGAGCGATCGCGTGCGCTCTTCGAGCACCTCCCCGATGGTGGGCCCATCTTCACCGTCGAGCCGGCAGCGCTCGAACGCTCCGAAGACGAGGGCGGCCACATTCGCGAGATGACCGCCCAGCACGAGAGAGGTCAACATGCGATCGATTCTGTACGGCACCTCGGCAACATCCTCGAGCGCGAGAACGCTTCCGCGGGGCACCGACAGGCGGCCACCCACGGCTAGGGCATGAAGGACGGCGAGGTTGCCACCGAGCAGGGGACCTTCCGCAACCCCCCCGTGCAACACCCGTAGCCCCCGCCACTGCCGTCGAGCCGTCGGCCTCTCGAGGGCCCCGATCCACGCCGCTCGCAGACGTGGCGTCGCCCGGCTTCCTAGACCAACCACGTTCGGACCGTGAATGGATGCCACCCCCGCTCGCCATGCGGCGGCATGCAGTACCGTGATATCGCTGAAGCCCACGAGCCACTTCGGCCGCAGCGCGAACTTGCCCCACGGGAGGTCGTCCATGATGCGCATTGCGCCATAGCCTCCACGGATCGCAACAATCGCGCTGACCTCGGGGTCGAGCATTGCCCGCGCCAGCTCACTTCGTCGCCTGGCGTCGTCGCCCGCCAGATACCCGTCACGGGAAAGTGCCCCCGCGGACATCCGAAGTCGATAGCGGGCCCGAAGCCACCCCAGACCTCGCCAGAGATCCTCTCGAGAACACGGACCCGACGGAGCGACCACGGCAGCCATGTCGCCCGGCGCGAGCGGTGCCGGAAATGCCAGCTGCACCTCGAAAGCATAACGCCGTTGGACGCGGGCATAGGCTCGAAGTGCCTGCAAGAACGATGGGACGAGCGTTTCCCCGCGCCTCGACCACGCGCACTGGAGGCGCGCGCCGGGTCAGCCCTGCCCTTTGGTCTTGCGCGCAGCGTCGCGCTCCGCGGCCCGCAGCTCCTTGCGCGATCGGTCTCTCGCCCTGCTCCCACGCCGCTGCACTCGCGCCGCAGCCTCCTCGTCGCCCTTGATGGAGGCGAGCGGCCAGAGCGTGTTCTCCACCCGCGCCAGGCCCGCAGCGACCACCGCGGAGACGACCTCGTCGCAGCTCTTGTAGCACTGCGCCGCCTCATCGAGAGGCACGCGCCCGTCGAGGTTCACGAGGATGCCGTCGCGCCTGTACTGGTCGTCGATCTTGCGCGGGTCGAGCCGACGCTTCGCCTCTCCACGCGACATGCGACGTCCGGCGCCGTGGTTTATCGAGTAACCGCTACGGACTGCCCCCGCTTCGGGCATGAGCACGTAGCTGCGGTCGCGGTTCGATCCCGGAACGAGGACCGGGTGCCCCGTCTCCTGCCACATCGTGCCCGCCAAGGCGGGATGGCCGCCGGGAAATGCACGCGTTGCGCCCTTGCGGTGCACCCAGACGTCGCCATAGGACGGGTGGCTCTCGGCCTGGACGAGGTTGTGGCTGATCTCGTAGACCAGTTCGAGGTCCTCGCGGAAGACTTTGCGGAACACGTCGGCAACCTGCTCGAAGATCACGAGGCGGTTCAGGATCGCAAAGTTGCCTGCTGCTGCGACTGCGTCAAGGTAGTCGCTGAAGTGTCGCGAGCCCGGCGTGAAGTAGCCGAGATCGATGTCGATGAGATCCTCCTCTCCGCGCTGGGCCCGCTCATCCTTCGCCATCTGCAGGTAGTTGGTCGCGAGCCCGTGGCCGAAGCCGCGGCTGCCGGTGTGAACCTGCACGAACAGCATGCCCGTCTCTTCGCATTTCTGCAGCTCGATGAAGTGGTTGCCACCGCCGAGCGACCCAAGCTGTTCGAGTCCGCGCTCGGGCGAGCCCGGACCCCCCCAAGGGATATCCCATTTGTCTGTGACCGGGATGCGATGACGCTCCGTACGGCTGCGGTCGAATTCGGCGCCGTACTTGGCGACGTAGACCTCGGCGCCGCCCCGAACCAGCTCCTGCATCACCCGTTCCGAAAGCCTGCCGAACTTCACGCTTCTCCCGCCGGGACCCAGGCTCACCCGCTCGGTGACCTCGCGGTTGAACTCGAGCTTGCGATCGGGCGTCGCGCGTTCCGCCCCCACTTGGCTCCGCGCACTCATCATCCCGCACCCGATGTCGAAGCCCACGGGGCCCATCGCGACTGCACCGCCTGTCCCGTGACCGCGGTCCGTTAGAATTACGCATCCAACAGGGACGCCGTATCCGGAGTGCACATCGGGGGTGATCGCGACCAAACGAGTGCCGGGGAACCGTGTGGCATTGATGATCTGGCGGTAAAGCGTCGGATCCGCCTGCGTCAGCAGGTTTGGCGTCACGAAGAGGCGAACATCGACATCGCCGGTGTCACCGGTTTCGAGGCGGAAATACCCCTCATCACACCAAGCGGTTCGGCCCTTCCAACCCTGGTCGTGGACGAGTTCGCGCGCCCTGGCCATAACGCGACGAGCTTACTCCACCGAGCACGCTTGACCTTGGTAGTGTAGCCCAAGCGAGTCGCGATGTGGCACAACATGGCACACTATCCCCGCGATCGCTGCGGAAAACGCGCACATGAGCGGGCACGACCCATGCTGCAACGGCGATGAATGAGCCAGCCTCAAACCGAAGAAGTGGCGAACGACTCGGCACATCGCCCGGGCCCGAGCGTGTTGCCGCCCGCCGGAGTTCGCGGGGCAGTAGACTGCGTGCCCATCATGCGCCTTCGCGCCGATCTAGGTTTCCGAAGTTTGTTCACGCTGCGCCGCTCCTGGATATGGCTCCTCTTGATCGTCGGCCTGATCTACGGGTGTCGGTTGAATCGACCCGAAACGGGCCGCCTGGAAGACGGCAAATGGCTCTATGCGTACGACGAGAACTACACAGTCCTGACCGCGCGTCGCATCGCCGTCGGCGACAAGAACGTCTGGGACGCGTGGCGGCATCCGGACGACGGGGCGGACCGGCGATTTACATCGATCTTCAGCACAGCCGATCTGGGTAACGACGACAGTCGCTACGAGTGGGTGCATCCGCCAACGCCCCGGGTCATCATGGCCGCGATCATTCGCGTCGCCGGGATGAATCCGGCCCTTTATCGCATCCCGAGCGTGCTGCTCGGCCTGCTCATCGTCGGGATGGTGTGGGTCGTCGGCAACCGGATGCGCGGGCCCGGTTTCGGCCTCTTCGCGGCGACGCTGACTGCGGCCGATGGATGGCTTTTCTGTCTGTCGCGCGTCGGAATGACCGACATCTATTACATCTCCATGACCGTCGCGGCGTACGCCGCTTTCTACATTTATTGGACAACCCCGACACGACGCATTCGCTGGATCGCCATCGTCGCCGCCGCGTGCGGCGCTGCACTCGCCATGAAGTGGAGTGCGCTCGCCCCCATCACGGGTCTGGTCGGGCTCGCTGTCGCGCGCATCGCGCTCGATTGGCGAAACTCACCCG
Organism: Polyangiaceae bacterium; assembly: GCA_049521295.1. GTDB lineage: Bacteria > Myxococcota_A > Polyangia > Polyangiales > Polyangiaceae > Palsa-1150. The sequence goes on from JBEKOY010000035.1 coordinate 77,371, forward strand.
CGACTCGTGCCCAAACGGTCCGAGAGGCGGCCGCCGCACTCGCGTCGTTCGCAGTCCTGCCCCCACTCATTTACTTTGCGTCGTTCTGGCCATTCTTTGCGGCTGGCCATTCCCTCGACGAGTGGGTCAAGCTTCACAAAGCGATCATCGACTACAACATGGGCGCACCTGCATCGTCGCCGGGATCTTCGCGCTGGTATCAATGGCCGCTCGACCGCGGGTCCACCTGGTTTCTCACCCGGGCCGAGAACGGCTCCTGCCAGTACACGTACGCCTCGGGCAACTGGCTCGCGTGGTGGCCATTCGTCCCCGCCATGTGTTACGCGGCCGAGCAGTTCACGAGCGAGCCCAAGTTCGAGCGTGCGTTCGTCATCGTCGGAGGCTGCGCCACCTGGCTCCCTTACGCGATGGTGCATCGGTTCGTCTACACTCGCTACTTCGCGGCCACGGTGCCGTTCAGCGCTCTCGCCATCTCGATGGCCATCTTCGATCTCGACACCTATTGTCGCGCGTGGATCGAAGAGATGAGAGCGGCCCGTTCGAACGGGGCCCCGGGGCACAACGACACCATGGCGCGACTGAGGGCGATCGCGTCCCGGATCGGGCGGGCTTTACGTCCAACGTATATCGGCGCGGCAGTCGTGTTCTTCGCCCTTCGCTACCCGCTGTGGGCCGGAGTGCCGCTGCCATGCAGTTCCGTCCAAGCGAAGTCGTTCACCGAATGGCGTCATGCCTTCCGCTGAGGGACCTGCGACCCGTCGCGAGCGCCTGCCAAAGCGCCCAATAGCTATTCTCCGGATCCCACAGGAGCCAAGCCTGTGCCTCGTCGTTCGCGGGGTCCGATCCACCCCATCTGGAACGGCTTGCCGCTGAGGGCCGGCCCGACTTCCGAATGGATAGGCGTGCGCGAGACCGCGCGCGCCGAGCGGCAGCCGGGACCAGCAGCAGACCGAGGCTGGCCAAGAGCGCATTGAGCACGTGCTTTCCCGAAACGTCAGAGCATCGCCCCGCCGACGGAGGCGAAACACGTTCGGGGCGCGCGCTCGGACGGCCCTTTCACCGCAGCCGGCCATCGAGCGCGACCGCGGCGTTGGCCGTCATCGTCGCTTCTCGAAGCAGGCGCAGCGCCGCGGCTTGATCCGCCGACGGGGGCGTGTTGGCGAGGATGACCGCCGCGAAGTTCTTCGCGGCGTCGTGGATCGCTTCGTAGTGATGAAGCTTTTCGGGCGTGGGGTGGTGATGGGTGAAAACGTAGTCGGGATCGAAATCGGCGGGGTTCATCGAGATCTCCTCTTGCTCGATCCATACCTCCGACCCGACGGTTGTCGCACAGTTAACCTAAGGGGAGGTCGTTGAAGTCGCCAGGGCGGCAATTCCCTCGTACCCGCAGTCCGCGGGCCCGAGGACGGCCGTAGCGTTCGTCGTGGAGGCGTCGACGCTCGTGGGAAGGATGAACGAGACCGTCTGGACGTAGTTGCTCGGCGGATTGATGATGGCCGTCGACGTGCCGCCGCACGAGACCGTTTGGCCGCAGATGACGTCGATTTGACAGCTGCCCGTCGGACACCACACACAGGTTTGCCCGTTCAACGACACGGACGCCCCCGAAAGAGAAATCTGGATCGACTGCGGAGTGGCCGACGAGCAGTCGCCGCTGAGATTCTCGCTCTGCCCGGTCGGCGACAGCGTCAGCGAATACGTTCCGTTCGGCTTCGCGCACTCCGGGGCAGTGGTCGCCCCCGACGAGGACGAACAGCCGCCGGCTACCGCAGTCGCCACCGTCGCGATCGTCGCGACCACCCAGCCGGAGGAGACCCGACGCGAGAACGCGCGTTCGTGAGGCATGGCCACTTTCCTCCCCCCGCGGTGGCACGACACTTCAGGGCACGCCACCCGATGTCGCCATCACGGCTTTCGCATTCCGGCCATCGTCGTCCTCGTCGCCGTCCTTCGGATTCGGAAACGGAGCCTTCCAAGCGGCGATCACGCTCGGAATGGACGCGACGAGAACGAAGATGAAAAATTGACGATACCCCATGCGATCGGCCAGCCACCCACTGGCGCCCTGTGTGGGGATGAGAACCAGGTTCATCAGCGACGTGGCGAACGCGTAATGCGTCATCTTGTATTTGCCGGGAGCAATCTGCTGCATCATATACAGCATGTTTCCGGTAAATCCGAAACTATAACCGAATTTCTCGATACTCACGAGAAGCAAGATGAGAGCGAAGGGCAACTGCCGGTCGGGTGTGGCGGCGTGGCTCAAGAAAATGTAGCAAAGATGCGGGACATTCATGCAGAGGGCGAGAACGAAAAGTGTGCGCTTCAGCGTGTACTTCGCAATGAATACGCCGGCGAGCAGCCCGGCAACCGAACCCATGACCGTGCTCACCGTTCCGTCGACCCAGGCTTTCTGGGTCAGCGTGAGACCGAGCCCACCGCTGGTCAGCGGAGCCTGGATGAAGAGGGGCGCCTCTTGCAGCAGGAAGCCTTCGCCGCTTCGATACAAGAAGACGAACAGAAGCATTCCCCAAATCGATTTTTTCCGGAAGAACGCTTTGACCTCGTCCCAGAACGTCTCAAAAATTTCCGCGGCGCCCTGGGGCCTATGGGAGATAGAACCAGTCGGAAGCATGAAATAATGATAGATGCCGAGCGCCCCCATCGATGCCGACGCGAGTCCGACGGCCTCGGTCCAGGCGGTCTTGGCGTCGTGACCCGAGCGCTCCAAAGCGCCGGCGGTGGCGACGATCGCCGCAGTGGCAAAGATGCGGCCGACGTTCCAGCAGACCCCTTGGACGCCGATCCACGCCGCTTGCTGTTCTTTCGTCAGGGCGCTGATGTAGATGCCGTCTACGCAGATGTCCTGAGTGGCCGACGCAAACGCGAGAATCCACAGAGTCCCGATGACTAGCGTGAAATAGTTCGGCAAGTGGAGAGACACCCCGACCGCGGCAAGGAGCGCGCACAGAACGAATTCCATCGATAAGACCCAGAACTTTTTCGTCCGGGACATGTCGAGGAAGCCGGCCCAAAACGGCTTGAGTGACCATGCGATACCGATGGAAGCCGTGCTGAGGGTAATTTGACCATCCGTGTAGCCCAAATCTTTGAACATCGTGCCCACGACCCAGGTCACCATCGCGAAAGGGATCCCTTCGGCTAGGTACGAGGTCGGCACCCATGCCCCGGGATGGCGCACGCGATTGCTCCCGTTCATGGTCGGGTTCGTAAACGAGCGGGCGCCGATTGTAAACGCCGAGTTTGCCTCGCATGGGGACACGTGCCGCGCGCGCGTCGCAGCCCTGGACTCTCGTGCATGCACGCGGCCTCGGACCCTCCCGAACCCGCCGCGGCGCGCACATCGAGCCGAATCCCTCCCGCGTGACTCACGGCGGGGGGCGGCGGCGCTTCGTGCGCCGTGCACTGCCCTTAACCCGTGTGTCGAACGTCCCGTCGCTCATGGGGGGAGATGCCGAAGCGCGCGCCTGGCCCGAGCCCAACGCGACGGCGGGCTCGGCCCTTCCATCAGCTGTCCCGAACGCTCGGGAAGCGGGTGCGCGAGCTGCGCGTCGAACGCGGCTGGAGCCAGCGCTCCGCGGCCGTCCACATCGGAATCGGGGCCGCGGTGGTGCGACGGCTCGAGACCGGGTCGGCGAACCCCTCGCTCGCCGTCCTCGTCAGCGTCGCGCGAGCTTTTGGCGTACCTCTCAAGCGACTGCTCGGACCGTAGCGCGGCAAAGTCACAGTGTGCACGGCTCTGTTTCAGCCGTTTCGCGATGAGGGCAGCACCCTCTCGCACAACCCGTCACGTCGATCCGCGGAACCCTCGATCGCCGAGTGGGGACTTCAATGCGGGATCGCCGGAGGCGGCGGCGGGATCTGAAAGTAATCCCATGCCGGGGTGTGGTTGTGCTCCGTCTCCGGTTGATTCCAGAAGTAGAGGGCGCCAAATTGCTGCCAATTGCCGGCCCCGTCGATCACAAGCGCCGTCAGGTAAAGCTGCGGACCGCCAGCGCTGTAGGGATCGCGCGTCGAGCTGAAGACCAACCAGTAGAACTTGCGCCCGTCGGCGACCGTGCCGACGGCAGGGGCCCATTTCGGCCAACTGTTCGTCACGCCAGGGCTTACCATCCCCGTGCACGCCGGCGGATCGTTCACAGCGAGGCGACCCACGGAAGCGACGGTCGCGGCATCCGAATTGTTGGGCGCACCGACGACGTAGAGCTCCGCCAACGGGTTACTGTACATCGTCGTGCCGCTCGCCACCTTGTCCAACGCGATCAGCCGATCGTCGGGCGACCACGTTGGGTAGTACTCGCTCACTGCCGGGTCACTCGCGCCCGCGAGAGGCGCCGCGGTACCGCCCGCCTTGTCCGCGTACGGGATCACGTAAACGTCCGCCGGACCGACCGACAAACGACCATCCATGTTGGCGTTCGTGGAGACGTACGCGATCTGCGTGCCGTCGTGGCTCCAGCTCGGCGCACCCGCGTGGAGCGGATCGCCGGTCCGCTGCAGAATGCCCATGGCGGGGGCAGTGGTCGCCTCGACGTCGATCCAAGCGAGCTCGGAATCCGCGTTATCCATGGGGTTATAGGCCGTAATTTCGATTCGGTCGCCCGCGGTCCAATGAGCAGGCGAAAACGTGTGTATGCCGAGCGTTCCCGTCTCGATCACCGCACGCCCGGCGGCGCCGAGCCAGGGCGGAAGACCGCCGGTCAGGTTCGGCTGAATATCCGCGAATCCGTTGGCCCATTGGTCGTAGCTCGACGAAAACGACGCATAGTCACCGTCGGGCGTCGCGTTGTGGCATCCGATGCAGGTCGTCGCGTATTCGGTGATCTGCCCCGGCTGCAGAACCGGCGTTACGGTTTCGTCTCCCACGGCGAACCCCTTGAGCGCAGTCCCGCTCGTGGGAGTCCAGTAAACGATCGTGCCCGGGGCGATGACGGGCGCGATGCCGATCGCGCCTGCAGACCCGAGCGCCTCGCCGGTCAACGCGTCCGCCGCGAGAACTCCGCCGCGAACCGTGACGTTGATGGGCTCATCGTAGGAGTCCGCGCGGAGCGCGTCCCACATCGCGTTCGGCATCGTCCACTCGTTCGACGTCGTATAGACGACGAGAGGATTCGTTTGATTGGCAATCTGAAGGTGAAGCTCAAAGATGTTTTCGTCCTGCGGAACGACCCAACGGAAACGGGGTCGCAGCCAGTTGTCGGGGTAGAGTGCGCCAAGCTCAGGCTCGATCAGGCACGGACCGCCTGTCTGGGCTCCTTGCGACGAGGCGCCGAAGAGTGCCGCTACGTTGCTCGGGGGTGCTGTGACCACGGACGCGTCCGAGTCCGCTCCGTCGGCAGCCTCGGACGCGTCGGCATCCGCTCCGTCGAGAACCCCGGCATCCGTGTCCGCTCCGTCGAGAACCGGAGTCGACGGAAAATCCGTATACATCATCCCGGCCACTTTGGTATTGGGCTCGCCGCTGGTGGCCGACCCGGAATCGGCAGTGAGGGTGATGCCGCACACCAGACACGGTCCCGCGTCGTTGAACGCCGCCAAGCTACTCGAGAGACTGGCGTCGACGGCCCCATTCGACGAGCTCGACGAACTGTGAAACGTCGAATTCCCGTTCGAACCCGCCCCGAGCGGCGTCGCACCTCCCGCACACCCCCCAGCGACTGCGACCAGAAGCCCGACGGCGACGGAGAACGCGTGCCTGCTAGACGCTACGAGACGGTACTGTAGCCTCATTGCCCGTAGCTGTGACCCAAGCCGGAGGCGCTGTAAAGGGCGCAAGAGACGTCATTATGGCGTCATGCGAATCCTCCGAAGACGGCGTGCGACACGCACACACCCGTTTGCCCTAGCGCTGGCGCTTTTCGCGCAGATCAGGCACCGTCAGAGTTATGAGCCAAGCGGGCGCCCGGGGACCTGGAAACCCCGCCAAGACGCACCCCACGAGCCCGACCGCTGCTGAGTCGCCCAAAGCGCCTCCGGTTGCCCCCAAGGCCGGCGCGGCTGAGCAGCCGCTCCCCGAGGACGCGACGAGCGCCCCAGACACTCCAGCAAAGCCGGCCGCAGCTCGTTCCACGGCGGCGGGCGGAGCACCGCCACCAGCGGCTATTTCTGCGACGACGAGCCCGACGAAGGGCGCGACCTCACCGGCCGCGTCGGCACCGGTCGGGCCGAGGCCGCGAGCGCCGTCGGCCCCGCAGATCGTCGACCGGCCGTCGCCCAACGCGACACCTACGGCCTCCTCGCGGGCGACCGGCGCATCCACCCAGCGGCCTGGCGTTGCGGGAGCGACCCCTGCTGGCGCGCCGAGAGCGCCCGATCCATCCTCGCAGCCGAATCTCGGCGATCGACCTGCGCCCCCAGCCGGCGCAACGACCTCCACCGCGCGAGCCGCCGCTCCGTCGCAGCCCAATCTCGGCGATCGATCGGCCGCTCCGGCGACCCCGGCTACGCGAGCCGCCGCTCCGTCGCAGCCCAATCTCGGCGATCGATCGGCCGCTCCGGCGACCCCGGCTACGCGAGCCGCCGCTCCGTCGCAGCCCAATCTCAGCGATCGATCGGCCGCCACCGCGACCCCGGCTACGCGAGCCGCCGCTCCGTCGCAGCCCAATCTCACCACCGCGACCCCTGCTGCGCGGGCCGCCGCTGCGTCGCAGCCGAATCTCAGCGATCGACCTGCCGCCAGGGCCGCAGCGACTGCGGCCGTTCGAGTCGCCGCTCCGTCGCAGCCGAATCTCGGTGATGGACCCGCCCCGCCCGCTGCTGCCCCGCGAGCGGCTGCGGCTTCTCAGCCCCTGATCGGCGATCGACCGAACGCGTCAGCGGCCGCCGCCCCCGCTGGGCGAACCGTCGCTGCCGCCGCCGCCAACACGA
>JBEKOY010000036.1:0-47703 GCA_049521295.1 Polyangiaceae bacterium
CCGGCGGTGGCGAGCCGAACGGAGCGCTGGCGTGGATTCAGTCGACCGTCCGATCGCAGCCGGTACCCGTCGGGATCGTCCTCTTCACTTTGTTCGAGATCGCCCTGTGGGCCGCCCGTCACGAGCTTCCGTTCGCTCGACATGCGCATCCGCCGCAGCGTTCCGACTTGCCGTCTCGCCTCCGGGTGACCTTCGAGCGGGCCCGGAGTCTGCTCGACGAAGCCGACATGATTTTGGCAAAGCACGGGGGTGCCCTCGCTCGCGAGCTCACGGCGAAGGAGCGCGAGCGGCTCCAGTCCGAGCTCGACACGCTACGCGAGACGATGGCGCGCGTGCCTTTCGAAGAGCACGAATTCATCGACGCACTCGCACGCGCCGACGGTGAAATCGATATTCGCCTCGGCCGCTGGCGCAAGAGCGAGGTGCGCGAATACCTCGAGGCAATTTTCATGGCGGTCGCCGTTGCGTTCGCGTTGCGCGCCTTCGTCATCGAAGCGTTCAAGATACCGAGCGGATCGATGATTCCAACGTTGATGATCGGAGACCACATTTTCGTCAACAAGTTCATCTATGGGCCGGCCGTCCCATTCACGCACGCACGACTGTGGACGAGCATGCCGCCGAGCCGCGGAGACGTCATGGTCTTCGAGTTCCCGGAGCACCCGGAGCAGGATTTTATCAAGCGGGTGATCGCCATCGAAGGCGACAAGCTCGAGGCGCGGAGCGGTCACCCGATCATCAACGGGTGGGAAGTTCCGAGCTGTCGCGTGGGCTCATGGGCATACAGCGATTACGACGCGCCCATTGCGCGTCATGAGGGGGAGCTGTTCGTTGAGTATTTGGGCGGCGAGTCGTTTTTGACGTTTTACGATCATTCGTCGGGCATGTTCCCCGAATACCAGGGCCCGTACTTCGCTAAGAAGGGCGAAGTATGGGTCATGGGCGACAACCGGAACAACAGCCACGACTCGCGCATGTGGTTCGGCGGCCAGGGCGGTGGGGTTCCTTTCGACAACATCAAGGGACGCGCCCTGTTCGTGTGGTTGAGCTACAGCGACAACGGCATCGACTGGTCGCGCGAGGGCGCGCCGGTCATGGGTCGACCGAGATTGCCCCCGTCGGCACTGGCGCTCCTGCCTGAGTTCGAGCGGTGCCTGAAGAACCGTCCGGCCGTCACGGCACCGCCGGGGACCGGGGGTGGGCTCCGGTGAGCCTCGGGTCTCCCCTGGACGGTTGAGCACCCGCGGCGCACATTGAAGGGATGCGGGCAGCTCTTCGGGCGGCAGGATGCGGCCTGGCATTGGGCTTGGCGGTCGGGTGCGCCGCGGCGCAAAGCGCGGCGCAGCGCGATCCGATGCATTGCGAGCGGGATCCCACGTGCATTCGGTCGCGCGGCGCATATTCCGACTGCTCCCAGCAGTGCGCCGACAACCCGGACTGCGTCGACCGCTGTCGCGAAGCGCAGATGGACCGTGGACTCGGCCATTGATCGATCGATCGCCGACCCCCGGCGCGGTGTGTCGTCGAGGGGCGCGCCTCGCGCGGATCGGCTTCATCGCCGCGGCGCTTCAGTGCGCCGCTTGCTCACCCGGCGGGAGCCCGACGCCGGACGTGCCGATGGGCGATGGTGCGGCGTCCCAGGGAATGTCGGCATTTTGCTCTCTGGATGCGTCCGATGGCGCCTCGTGCCTGACGGGGTCGCTCGTCATGGCGGCCTTCTCGGCGCCTGCGACGGCCGTGTCCGTCGGGCTTTTCGCCGCCGCGCCGCTGGGGCAGGAGCCAATCGCCCAGGAGCTTTTGAGCGCGGACGGAACCTGGTCCTTCGATACCTCGACACTCGCGCCGGGGCCCGAGTGGTCGCATTACTACGTGGAGATCTCGGCGCAGTTCGGTCTTGCCGGGACCGTGACCCGCGTGATCGGACCCCTGTCGGTCTCCTCAATGGGCGGCCCCGCTACCGTGCGGTTGCAGCCCGCGCACGTCGAAGTGCTCGAATCTGCGGCAGAGGGCGGTTCGATGCAGTTTCGATCGGCGTCGGCCCACGTTTTCGATCCGGCGACTGGCAGAGAGATCACCGACGGCACCGCGGTTGTCGCAATCGGGGTGGGGGCAACGTCCATCCCGATGCCCTGGGACGCGAATGCGATGGCGTACGACGTCACGCCTTCGCCGTCGCTCGACGCTCAGCCGACGTACTCCATGACTCTTTCGCATCCCGCGCTCGGTCCGACGCCGACTACGCTCGAGCTCGTTGCCGATCTGACGGCGTTGAACGGCGCCATCACGTCACCCGCCGCGGACGCGATCGTCGACGGCGGGCCCATCGAGGTCGCGTGGCAGCCGGCAACGGCTGCAGACTTCGTGCAAGTGGACATCTTCCAGCCGACCGACGCCCAAGTCGGCGACGCTGGCCCCGACTGGGATCCGAATCCGGTCTACGCGTCCCCGACACCCGATGATGCCAACACAACGCAGGAGATCGTTCCGGCGGGGACGTTGGCGCAATCGGGTTCAGCACTCGTCAACGTCGTTTACACGTTCGCGACGTGTCCGGCGACTGCAGACGGTTGTGTCTACTCCGGTACCGTCGTTGCCGAGACGATCACCGTCGTAGGGGCCGACGCCGGCGAACCCTGATCGGCTCTCGTCTCACGCGAAGTGTTGCTCCGAGGGTGGATCTGCATCGGGGTCGGGGCCGCGGCGCGGCCCGGGTCGCCTTACCAATCGAGTCGAAAGTGAATCGACTTCGGCCGGGTCAACGCGTGGTAGCCGATCGTGCCGAGGCTCACGCCGCGCCCCGAGTCCTTCCAGCCGCTCCAAGGAAGTGCGGGATCGAGGTAGTCGCAGCGGTTCATGAACACGGTTCCGCACTCGAGAGCCCGCGCGAAACGCGCTGCACGGTCGCGATCGCTTGTCCATACGCTCGCCGTGAGGCCCAAGCGCGAGTCGTTCATCCTCGCGAGGGCCTCCTCGTCCGAATCGACCGCCATGAGCGGCAGAATCGGCCCGAAGGACTCTCGCTGGAACAACTGCATCGAGTGATCGGCTTCGCCGACCAGCGTCGCTTCGAAGAAGCGGCCGCGCCCGCCGACGCTCGTGCGATGGCCGCCCGCGACGATGCGCGCACCGCGCGCTCTTGCGTCTTGCACCAACTCTTCGAGCTCGGCGATGTGGTGGGGCTGCGCCATGGGACCGAGCGTCGTGCTGTCGTATGTGGGATCGCCCATCGCATACGCTCGGATGAGACCCTCGGCCGCCTCGAGAAAACGGCCGTAGAGCGAGCGGTGCACGTACACACGCTCGACGGCACAGCAGCTCTGGCCGGCGTTGTACATGGCGCCATCGACCACGTTCTCGACGGTCCGGGCAAAGTCACAGTCGGCCGCAACGTACGCCGGGTCATTGCCTCCGAGTTCCAGGCACGGTTGCAGGAAACGCATCGACGACGCCAAGACGATGCGGTGTCCCCCGAACACGCTGCCGGTGAAGACGACGTGATCCACACGATCGTCGCCTGCCATTCGCTCACTCATCGCGTGGTCACAGTGAATGGCTTGGACCAAGTGTTGGGGGGCCCCCGCCTCGGCGAAGGCCCGGGCGAAATGCTCGGCGCAGAGCGGCGACCGAGGGCTGTGCTTCAGGACGATCGCGTTGCCCGCGACGATGGCCGGGACGACGCAGTTGATCGCCGTGAGCAGGGGATAATTCCAGGCGGGCAAGTCGAGCACGACGCCGAGCGGTTCACGCACGATACGCCGCTCGAAGCGGGCGATCGGAGCAAGCTGCGTGTCGGCGAGCGTCGTGTCCGCGATCGACATCATGGATCGGGCCCGGACCGCCGCGGTCTTGATTTCTCCGAGCGACTGAGCAATCGGCTTGCCCATCATGCGGGTGATGTCGCCCGCGACGGCGTCGGCGTTCGATTCCAAGTGCGAGACAGCGCGCTCGCACAAGGCCACTCGGTCGCCAAGCTCACTCGATCGCCATGCGCGCGCCGCGTCGCGCGCGCGTTCGAGTGTCGCGTCGACGAGACCCTCGCCTGCCAGCGCAACCGTGCACGCGGTTTCACCCGTGAAAGGGTTGTCGACGACGAGGGTCCCGGCGCGATCGCGGCTCATGGGCAAACGAGCATAGCGCGCGAACCGCGATTCCCGACCTCGATCCGCGACCCGGGACTGCACCCTGGCCTCTGCATCGACGGCGCGCTCACAAGGGACCCGACCTGAGGGCGCGTCCGGTCGCCGTTGGGGCGCGCGCGAGTTTTTTCGGCTCCCCTTCGAACACGACGCGCCCGCCGTCGTCACCGGCTTCTGGGCCGAGTTCGACGACCCAGTCGGCACAGGCGATGACGTCGGGATGATGCTCGATGACGACGAGCGTGTCGCCGCGGGCGACGAGCCGTTCGAACACGGTCAGCAGCCGGCGCACATCGGACAAGTGCAGGCCGGTCGTCGGCTCGTCCAGAACGTACACGGTCGGTTCGTGCCCTGTGCCCGCCGTGAGTTCGGCAGCCAGCTTGAGGCGCTGCGCCTCGCCCCCCGACAGCGTATTCGATCCTTGCCCGATTTGAATGTAGCCCACTCCCAGATCGTCGAGCGTCGCCAGGGGCCTCGCGATCTTCGAGTGGCGCGTGAAAAACTGTGCGGCATCGGCCGCCGACAGGTGGAGAACCTCGGCGATCGACAGCCCCGAGTAGCGAACTTCGAGCGTCGCCGGTTCGAACCGCGAACCTGCGCAGGCCTCGCACGGTGTGATCACGTCGGGTAGAAATGGCATTTCCGCCACGATGAGCCCTTGCCCCTCGCACGCGGGGCACCGCCCGACGCCGGTATTGAACGAGAACCGCGTCGCCGCATACCCACGCGTCTTCGCGTCCGGCAAGGACGCGAAGAGCATTCGAATGGCGCTCCAGATTCCGAGGAACGTCGCGGGCACGGACCGGGGCGTGCGGCCGATCGGCGACTGGTCGACCGACAGCACGCGCTTCACGACGCCGTGACCGCTGAGTGCGCGATGCGGACCCGGGATGGGCGCGACGAGCTTCAGCGCACGGCGTAACGCCGGATAGAAGACGCTCCGCACGAGCGTCGACTTGCCGGAACCGCTCACCCCGGCCACCACGCACATCCGTCCGACGGGCACGCGGAAGTCGACGTCTTTTAGGTTGTTCGCCCGTGCGCCCGCGAGCTCGATCCACGCATCGGCCATCGGTCGCTTCGGTCGTTGGATGCGTGCGCTCTCCTGGAGGGCTCGGGCCGTCGGCGATCGCGGATCGGAAAGCACCTGGGCCGCGGGGCCTTCGGACACCACGTGCCCGCCGAGACGGCCGCCGGCCGGCCCGAGGTCAATCACATGATCGGCCGCGCGGATCGTCTCGGCGTCGTGTTCGACGACGAGCACCGTCGAGCCCATGTCGGCGAGCTGCCTTAGGTTTGCGAGCAGACGGCCCGTGTCCCGAGGGTGCAACCCGATCGTCGGCTCGTCGAGGACGTAGAGCGCGCCCGTCAGCCCGCTTCCGAGCTGCGCACTCAACCGCAGCCGCTGCATCTCGCCTCCTGACAGCGTTGCGGCCGCGCGATCGAGAGACAGATATCCGAGCCCCACCTGCTCGACGAACGCAAGGCGACGGAGGAGCTCCGCGTGCGGAGCGTTGGCGATTTCGGCGTCCGGCCCATCGAACTGCCACGCGCGCGCTTCCGCGAGCGCCTTTGCGACCGATTGGTTCGTGAGCGCGGCGTAACGCGATCCGAACAACCGCACGCCGCGTGGCACCGCGCTCAGGCGAGCCCCGCCGCAATCGTCGCACTTCGCGTGCGGCCCTTCCTCTTCGAGCGCCTCGGGGCCCCCGCGGACGCCCGCCCCCTCGCAGGTCGGGCAGCGGCCTTGCGGCGTGTTGAACGAAAACCAGCGCGGGTCGATCTCTGGCACGCCCGTCGCACAGTTCGGGCAGGTTCGCGCCGTCGAGAACATGCGCTCGCTGCCGTTGGGCTTGGCGCTCGGAAGCCCATCGGCCACTCGAAGGGCACCGTGGCCCCAGGCGATCGCCCTGTCGAAGGTCGGCCGTTCGAGTTTCGAGAGCTTGCCGTAATGCATGATGAGATCGACGGTGTGCTCGCGGGCTTTGGCGAGCTTCGGCGGGGGATCCACGGCCACGATGGCCCCGTCCGCGCGGGCGGAGTGAATACCGGCGCGCGCCGCCGCCGTGAAGAGATCGAGGTAAGTCCCCTTCCGGCCGCGCACCGCGGGCGAGTACACGGTCTTGTTCGTGCCGTCGCGCGACCGAACGAGCCGATCGAATAGCGCGTCGGGGCTGAGGGGCAGGACCACGGCGTCGCACTTGGGGCAATGCAGCTCGCCGACTTTCGCGTAAATGAGCCGTAGGTAGTGCGCAATCTCCGTGACCGTCGCGACGGTCGAATTCGAGCCGCCGCGCGTAGTCCGTTGCTCGAGCGCGATGGATGGAGGGACTCCGGTGACCGAGTCGACGTCCGGCCGCGGGAGCGTCGGCAAGAACTGACGTGCGTACGGCGTCAGCGTCTCCATGAACCGGCGCTGTCCTTCCGCGAAAACGACGTCGAACGCCAGCGACGACTTGCCCGACCCGCTCGGTCCCGTCACGACGCACAACCGACCGTGTGGGATCGAGCACGAGACGTCCTTGAGGTTGTGCTCGCGAGCGTGCGCGACGGTGATGGCGTGCGGGGCGGGGGTCGGCGTCGTCGGCGCGACCTCGGTCTCGATCGCGGTGGAGCCGCGTAAGGCGGCGCCTGTCCGCGTGTCCGCTTTCGCCACCTGCTCCGGCGTGCCGACGGCCACGATCTTTCCGCCCCTCGGGCCCCCGCCCGGGCCCAGATCGATGACCCAGTCGCATGCGCGAATCACGTCGAGATCGTGTTCGACGACGATGACGCTCGCCCCTTCGTGCACGAGCGACTGCAGCGTGTCCACCACGTATGCGGCGTCCTGCGCGTGCAGACCGGCGCTCGGTTCATCGACGATGAACAGCGTGCCCTTCGCCGTCTCCGACAGACCGCGGGCCAATTTCAGGCGCTGCGCTTCGCCGCCGGACAGCGTCGAAAGCGGTTGGCCCAAGGGCAAATAGCCAAGGCCTACGCGGACGATCGGGTCCAGCGTGCGGCGCAAAACGTGGTCCCGGGCGTCCGGCGGGTCGAACACGGCGCAGGCTTCTTCAACGCTCATCGCGAGAACGTCCGCGATCGAGCGGCCGCAATGCTGGATGGCGAGCACCTCGGGCTTGAACCGCTTTCCGCGGCAGACGGCGCATAGCAGCTGCACATCTGCGAGAAACTGCATCTCGACCGTCTCGTAGCCTTCTCCTGCGCACTCCTCGCACCGACCGGCGGCGACGTTGAATGAAAAGTGTGCCGGCGAGAACCCGCGCCGCAACGCCTCGGCCTCGCCGGCGAAGCGCGCGCGGACGCGATCCCACGCCTTGACGTACGTCGCCGCATTGCCGCGTGCCGTGCGACCGAGCGGCGACTGATCGACGAGGACGACGCAGGAAATTCGACCGACGCCAGCCAGCGAGTCGTGCTGGCCGGGCTTCGCGACGGACAGATCGCCCAACGTCCGTGCCATCGCCCGATAGAGCACGTCGTGTACGAGCGTCGACTTGCCCGAACCACTCGGACCGGTCACGCCGCAGAGCACCCCCAAGGGAAACTCCACGTCGACGTTCGCTAAATTGTGCTCTCGCGCTCCACGCAATTGGAGCCACGTCGTTGCCGAGCGCGGAGTGTGGGGTGATCTTCCGGCGCCCGCCCAGGCGCGACCGGTCGGCAAGTCTTCGCGGCGGGCTAGCCCTTCAGGCGATCCGTCGAACAAGATACGGCCGCCGTGGGCCCCGGCTCCAGGGCCCATCTCGATGACCCGGTCGCACTCGCGCACAATCCCCGGATCGTGCTCGATGACCAGGACCGTGTTTCCGCCGTTCGCCAGATCCCGCATCACCCGAGCCAGCGCTGGGACGTCGGTCGGGTGGAGCCCGACGGTCGGCTCGTCGAGGACGAAAAGTGTGCCGGTCAGTGCGGCCCCAAGGGCGGTCGTCAGGCCCGCGCGCTGCGCCTCACCTCCCGAGAGGGTGCGGGCCTGTCGGTCCATCGTGAGGTACCCGAGGCCGACCGCGTCGAGATAGCCGATGCGCGACGCGAGCTGATCTTGGACCCGCTTTCCTTGCGGATCGCGTGCGACGTAAGCCCGGATACGCTCCAGTGCGTCACCGACGGTCAGCGCGTGCCATTCCCCCAGGTTGAGCCCGGCCACCCGGTACGCGAGCGCAGTGGAATTCAAGCGCGCGCCATGGCAGCGGTTGCACAGTGCGTACTCGCGATACCGCGACAGAAGAACACGCACATGCATCTTGTAGGTTCGCGTCTCCAGCCATTCGAACCACGCTCGCAGTCCCGGGTACTTGCCGCCACGCCAGGTCCCCTCGCCATCGACGACGAGAGCGCGCTGGGCTTCGGTCAGCGTCTCCCAGGGTCGTTCCAGGGGGATTCGCGACTTTTTGCAGAACTTCTCGAGCACGCCGCGCTCCCACGTCGTGCTTTTGCCGTTCCAGGGCTTGATGACGCCCTGCCGAATCGACTTTTTCGGGTCGGCGATGACCTTGTCCCAATCGATGGCGATGTTCCGCCCGAACCCCCGGCACGCTTCGCAGGCTCCGAGCGGCGAGTTGTAAGAAAAAAGCCCCGGACGCGGGGGATCGAAAGCATGGGCGCAATTCGGGCAAACGAGCCCGCGGGCGACCGACGTCGTCTCGGCATGCCCGGAGGCGCGCTCGCCTTCCACGTGGATCTCCGCGCGCCCGTGTCCGCGCGCCCACGCCGCTTCGATCGCCTCTTGCAGGCGGCCCGTTTCCTTGCGCCTCACTCCGATGCGGTCGACCACGACCTCGACGCGGACGCCCGGGGCGGTCGCTTCGCTGGGTCGCACGCGGTCGATTTCGCAAATGACGCCGCCGACGAGGAGGCGGCGGTAGCCGTCGCGCGCGAGTGTTTCGCGCAGTTCGAGGAATTGCTCGGCATCGTCGACCCGGACGTCGTACGTGACGAGCGCGCGAGCGCCTGGAAGCGATTCGGAGACCCGCAGAGCCG
Organism: Polyangiaceae bacterium; assembly: GCA_049521295.1. GTDB lineage: Bacteria > Myxococcota_A > Polyangia > Polyangiales > Polyangiaceae > Palsa-1150. The sequence continues at coordinate 9,117 of JBEKOY010000036.1, forward strand.
CGGCACGGGCGGAGGTCTCGACGGCGTCGACTCCGCAGTCGCCACACCTCGGGATGGCTTCTCGTGCGAAGAGAGCGGCGAGATAGGGCTCGAGGTCGGCCATCGTCGCAAGCGTCGATCGGCTCGACTTGACGGGCGCGCGCCGGTCGACGGCCACGGTAGCCGCGATCGGCTCGAGCTCGTCGATGGGAGGCCGCTCGAGGCGATCGAGAAACTGCCGTGCGTACGGGCTGAAGCTTTCGACGAAGCGCCGCTGGCCCTCGGCGTAGAGGGTGTCGAGCGCGAGCGACGACTTTCCGGCCCCGCTCGGTCCGGTGATGCCGATGAGCTGGCCGGGCGAAAGACGGAGATCGACGGCTTTGAGGTTGTGCGTGCGCGCCCCGCGTAAGACCATCGTCCGCATGCCCGAGGTGCGGGGACGCTCTTCGGAAGACGGTCGAAACTCGGCGGGTAAATCCGGAGACGTCATGGGTTGCGGACTATGCCTCCGATTGACGCTCCTCGCAGCGGCTCGCGTGCGTCGGCACCCCAACGTGTCGACAAAACGAGCTCGAGCTCGATCGGCCCGGCTCACCCTTCGACGGGCAGCTCGACACGAAAGACTGCGCCGGGCTCGCCGCGCAGGAGCGCGATCGAGCCCCCGTGGGCCAGAACGATTCTGCGCGCGAGCGCTAGACCGAGCCCGGTCCCCCCCGAACGCGCGCCGACGAGTGGATCGAAGACCTGCGACGCGATCGACTCCGGCACGCCGGGGCCGTCGTCCGCGACCTCGATGATGAAGCATCCGTTGCCGGCTCGTGCCCGCGTCGTGACGGTGGGCTGTCGCGGAGCGCTCGCTTGTGCGGCGTTGTCGTAAATGACGTGGAACAGTCGAGCGGCGAGCCCGGGATGGACGTAGATCTCGAGGCGCGCGGGATCGATTCGGTCGTCCCACCGCACGGCGTCCGGCGGTAGGTCGGCCCGGGCCGCGGCAAGCACGTGCTCGAGCGGCACGCTCTCCTTGCCCAGCCGTTCGCCGCGTGCGAGCGCCATCACGTCATCGACGATCGCGTGCGCCTTCCTTGCATTGTTCTCGATTTTCGCGAGATGCGGTGACGCTGCCGCGCCGTTGCCGCGATCAATCTCCATCCGCGCGACGAAGGCGGTCGCCGAGATCACCAGCAGCACGTTACGCAGCTCGTGCGCCGTTTCAGCGGCGATTTCTCCCAAGGCCGCGAGCCGATCCGTTAGCTCGTCCTTCATCGAAGGATCCACCCGGACCAGCGTACCGGCGAGCAGACGGCACGGCCATCGCGTGCGCTGCTCGGATCCCGAGCAAAGCGGCGCGGGGGGTGATAGAAGACAGGACCCGCAGGTTCTCGCACTGCGAGTGGCGCGGTTGGGCTTTGGCCGTGGTTCGAAACGGCGTACGTTTCACTTCGAGGTCGCCCACGGGCTCCTACATGGCAGCCGTCCAAACGGAGAACACGATCGTCATCGGTGCATTGCTTGTCGGCAAGTACCGGGTGACCCGCGAGCTGGGCCGCGGGGGGATGGCGGCTGTCTATGAGGCGGAGCACATCGACATTGGCAAGAGAATTGCGCTCAAGATCCTTGCCGCAGAGCTTTCGAGCTCGGTGATCGTCATCGAGCGGTTCGTGCGCGAGGCGCGAGCCGCGGCGAGCGTCAAGAGTCCGCACATCGTCGAGGTGTACGACTCGGGCCGACTGGAGGACGGGCGGCCATTCATCGCCATGGAGCTTCTTGAGGGCGAGTCGCTCTACGACCGCATGGCGCGCGTCCGGCTCATCGACGCGACGACGACGGTTCGCATCATCGGACAGGTTGCCAAGGGGCTCACCAAGGCGCACGCGATTGGCATCGTGCACCGCGATCTCAAGCCCGAGAACATCCACCTGTGCAAGACCGACGACGGCGAGGAGATTGCGAAGATTCTCGATTTCGGGCTGGCGAAGTTTTACTCGCCCGTGGACGTCGACGAGAAGACTGCGCGCTTGACGCGCGAGGGCGCCGTGTTCGGAACGCCGGCGTACATGTCCCCCGAGCAGGTGAAGGGGCAGGGAAGCGTCGACCATCGGGCCGATCTTTGGGCACTTGGTTGCATGGCCTTCGAGTGCTTGACGGGCCGTCCCGTGTGGAACACCGACCAAGGTGTGGCGATGACCTTTGCGGCGATCGCCACAGCACCGCTGCCGCCGCCGAGCCGGCTTCGTCCGGATCTGCCCCTTGCATTCGAGGTCTGGTTCAACAAAGCGCTCGAGCGCGATCCCGATCACCGCTTTCAGACCGCCAAGGAGCTCGCCGACGAGCTCGCGAGGGCGCTGGACACGGCGCCCATTTCGCTCGTTGGCGTGGGGGGGCCATCGAGCCTGGCCGAGCTCGACGTTGGGGCCGCGATCCGGGACGCTCCGCCGTCCTCGGGCGATCCGGGGGTCCATTCGATGCTTGCGGCGTCCGTCCGCCCGATGGCAACCGACAGCGACGCGGCGTTGGGCGTTTTGCCGGCCGGTCCAGCTATCCGCTCGCGGTCCGTGGTGCCGCCTCCGCCCCTCGGCTCCGGTCGCACCAGTCAGCCGCTCGACCTTCTCAGCCTGCGCAATTCGACGTTCAGCGCGACCGACCTGCCGCCGACCGCGGCGTCAGAGCGGTCCCCGGCATCCCAGCCGTCGCGCACTCGGTCGGGCGTCGGTCGCTTTTTCGCCGCGTTGTTCGTCACCGCCGGGCTTTGTGCCGCCGGGTGGTTCGCGTACCCGAAACTGCATGCGCGGTTCCTGCGCCTGAAACCCGTGCCGAACGCGCCGGTGGTCGCGGCCGTGAGCGCCTCAGCCAGCGCAGAGCGGGCTCCTGCGCCTTCGTCCGAACCGGTTTGGATGACGGCCATCGAAGAGGGACAGCAGTTCCTCGCCACGGGCGATACCGATGGCGCCTTGCGCAAGTTCAAGGATGCGTCGGACCTGGGTGGGGGCCTGACGGCGAAGTCGTTCGGCGACCAGTTGAAGCTCGGGGCGGGCGTTCCCGGGCCGTGCCGCCTGGCGGCGTTATCGCATCCGCGCTTGGGCTACGGAGGAAATGTGGGTCGACCGGCGGTCGCCGCCACGTCGAAGGGCGCCGTGGTGGCGTGGACCGACGACCACGAGCAGGCCGGGCACGAGCACGTGTACTCGGTCTTGGTCGACTCCGCTGGACGTCCGACCTCGAGCGTGCGTGATTTGACGCCGGAGGCGGAGTACGCGACTCGTCCGGAGCTCCTGTCGGTCGGCGAACGCGTTGTGCTCCTCTTCTGGGACCGGGGCGGTCGCCAGCCTGGTGTCAAGGTGCGTTGGCTCGACGCCGACGGGCGCATCGGCGGAATGAGCATCGCGGTGGGTGCTTCCAAGTCCGGGCTCTATTGGCCGGCGATGGACCGAGCGCCGGACGGCAGCGGCTTCTGGGTGACTTGGCAGGCGAACGCCGACAGGGAGGGCCCCGACCTCTTCTTGCGGCGGTTGGACGCAGATCTACAACCTCAGGGAAGCGAGGTGCGCGCCTCCGACTACGAGCCGTACAAAGGCAAGGCGGTCAAGGTGGACCTCCCGAGCATTGCCGTATCGAGCTCGAACCTGTTTCTGGCCTACACGCTCGAGCGGGATCGGCAGTTCTTGATCGAGCGCATGCGTATCCCACTCGCTGCGCCGGAGTTGCTGAGCGGCGGAGTTTCGGAGAAGTCGGCCGCGAAAACCCAGCACGAACTCGGCGAGACGATGGCCGTCAACGAAGACAAGACGAGCGGCGACTACTCGTCGATCTCGTGCACCAAGGACGCGTGCTTCCTCGTGTGGCACGAGATCGACAAGGGCGGAGCCCAGGCCGCGCTCATCGATCCCGCACGCGGAACGCTGCTGTGGCGAAAGCGCTTCGCGCCGCGCGGCGCGCACCCCGCCGTCGCCGTCGCACCCGATGGCGAGGCCGAAGTGGTCTTCTATGAGGGGGGCCGCGTACGCATTGCGTCCATTTCGCGCGATGGCGTTGGCCCGATCAGCACGTTCGCCCGGACCTCCGGAGACCAGCCGCGGGGCTGGATCACCGCCGGCCATACCCCGGGCGAGTGGTGGGTCTCGTGGCTCGACATCGAGGGTGGGCATACGGAGCCGTTCTTGGCGCGCCTTGCATGTCGCAATTGACCGGAGGAGCGACCCGCACGTCGATCTCGCCACCGGACGCGCCGCTCTCGGAGCCACTTTGGGTTTCGGCGGACGTTACGATGGGGGTTGCGGCCATCGTATTCACGACCCCGTCGCCTTGGCATACGACCCTCGTGGCGTTTGCCTTCCTGGCGGCGACCTGGAATCTCGTGTGGCGCCACGACGACGCGTGCGTGCGGCGAGCCGGGCTTGCGCTCGGGGGACTGCTGATCCCCGGGCCGATCGATGCGCGCGCGCTCCTCCGGAACGTCTGCCACGCGCTTGGTTGGGGCATCGGCATGTCGGTCATCGTCGCCGTCCCGTTCTTCGTCGCCTGGCGGCTATGGTGGGGCTCCCGGCTTGCGTTTGCATTGAACGTGCGCCCCGCTCAGGCTCTCGACGAGAGCCTGGGTCAGCTCCTCATGATTGCCCTCCCCGAAGAGGTCTTCTACCGGGGTTACCTGCAATCGCGCCTGGACGAAGCCTGGCCGCCTCGCTGGCACGTCCTCGGGGCGGTGGTGGGACCGGGCCTGCTCGCATGCGCAACGATCTTTGCGCTCGGGCACATCGTTACCGTGCAGTTGCCGGCGAGGCTCGCCGTCTTCTTTCCGGCGCTGCTGTTTGGCTGGCTTCGAGCGCGGACCGGTGGCGTCGGCGCGAGCATCGTGTTTCACGCCTTCTGCAACCTGTACTCGCAAGTCCTCGGCCGCGGCTTCGGCGTCTACTAGACGCGCCGAGCAGGGTTGTCCGACCGAAGCCCAAGATGCTCGGTGCTCTCTCGCCGTTGGGTTGAGAAGGGCTCGCTCATGTACGTGCCTCTCGGGCCCTACGAGGGCCGATTGCCCTGCGTGCTATGGAAACGCGCGGATGAGCGCACGTTTCGAGCTGCCGCAATTCGTCGTCGATCGGGTCGTGGCCGTCGCGCTCGAGGAGGACCTGGGGTCGGGCGACCTGACGACCGAAGCGTGCGTCGATCCCGACGCGATGGCGGTGGCCCACGCCGTCGCGCGCGGTCCACTCGTCGTATGCGGCGGTTCGGTGTTTGCGCGAAGCTTCACGCGGGTCGATCCGTCGCTCGTCGTCGCGGTGCACGCGGACGACGGGGCCGAAATCGGGGCGGCCGCGCGAATTTGGACCGTACGCGGCCGCGCGCGGTCGATCCTCATGGCCGAACGCGTGGCGCTCAACCTGGTGCAGCGCATGTGCGGCGTGGCGACGATGACCCATGCCTACGTCCAGGCGATCCCCGTTGGGGCCAAGGCGCGCGTGACCGATACGCGCAAGACCACTCCGGGCCTTCGCGCTCTGGAACGGTACGCGGTCCGCGTCGGCGGCGGCCACAACCATCGCGATGACTTGGGCGCAGCCGTTCTCATCAAAGACAACCATCGCGCGGCCTGCGGGGGCACACGGCAGGCCATCCAGCGGGCAAGGGCGGCCGCACCGCACACCACCAAAATCGAATGCGAGGTCGACTCCCTCGATCAGCTTGACGAAGCGGTCGCCGCGGGGGCCGACATCGTTCTGCTCGACAACATGTCGACTCGAGCCATACAAGAAGCCGTCCGGCGCGTCGGCGACCGAGCTCTGCTCGAGGCTTCTGGGGGCATGACCCTCTCCAGGATCCCCGAGGTCGCCAACGCGGGGGTCGATGCGATCTCCGTCGGCGCGTTGACGCATTCGGTGTCGGCGGCGGACATCGGGCTGGACTTCGAATCGTGAAGGCCGTGGCCCTGGATCTGGAACGCGCTGCCGCTCTCGTCGCCGAGCGCGGAACGACGCTCGGTCGTCCACTGGTCTTGTTGCCGAGCGCAACGTCGACCAATGACTTGGCCCTGCGGGCCGCCAGAGAGGGAGCGACCCACGGAGCGACCTGGGTCGCCGAACGGCAGACGGCCGGCAGGGGACGGCGCGGTCGCACCTGGGTCTCCGTGTCGGGCGAGAGCCTTCTCTTCTCGGTTCTATTGCGTCTTACTTGCGCACCGGCAAAATTGCCCCCGATCGGATTGCTCTGCGGGCTGGCGGTGCGCGACGCGGTTGCCCGTGCAGCTCCGAGTGTTCCCATCTCGATCAAGTGGCCGAACGACGTGCTGGCCGCCGGTCGCAAACTGGCCGGCGTGCTCGTCGAGGCCGTGACGGTCGGCTCACGGGTCGAGGCGGTGGTCGTCGGGATCGGGATCAACGTGCATACTCGCTCATTTCCCGACGACTTGGCGGATAGCGCGACCTCCGTCGGGCTCGTCGCCTCCGGTGAGGCGCCGCCCGATCGGGGTGTGTTGCTCGCAGACGTGCTCCAGTCGATCGACCACGATCTGCACATCGTCGTCGCCCGGGGCCTCGGCGTACTTCGCGAGCGCATCGCCGCTGCCGACGTCTTGCGCGGCCGTCGGGTTCGAAGCGATTCGGGCGAGCAGGGGGTCGCGGCAGGCGTCGACGACGAAGGCCGCTTGCTCGTACGAGCCGACGATGGCGTGGTCCAGCGCTGGGCGGCCGGAGAAGTGAATCTGGTGAAAAGCTAACGGATCGCCATGGCGCTGCCGAAATCACCACGATGCGCGATCACGGGCGCGGGCAACGGCTTCGGCCGCGCGCTTGCGCTTGGCTTGGCTCGCCGGGGGGCCCACCTCCTCCTGTCCGACCGGAGCGAGGAAGACGCCCAAGAGACCGCGCGAGCGGCCCTCGCCGCCGGCGCGTCGACGGCGCGCGCGGTGAAATGCGACGTGACACGATACGAGGATGTCGAGGCGTTCGCCGGCGCTTGGGACCACGCCACGGACCTCGTCGTCAACAACGCCGGTGTGAGCAGCTCGGGTCTCGTCGGGGAGCTCTCCATCGACGATTGGCGTTGGACGCTTGAGACGAATCTGCTGGGCGTCATCCATGGCTGCCACGTTTTCGTGCCTCGCCTGCGCAGAGAGGGCCGCGGACATATCCTCAACGTCGCGTCGGCCGCTGCGATCGTTGCTCCTCCACGGATGGCGGCGTACAGCGTCGCGAAGGCCGGCGTCGTCGCGCTGTCCGAAACGCTCGCTGCGGAGCTGGTCGGTACGCGCATTGGCGTGACGGTGCTCTGTCCGACATTCTTCCGAACGAACATCGCGAAAAGCGGGCGCTTTACGCACGCGGAGGATCGCGCTTGCGGCGAGCGCCTGGTCGACCGCGGCAAGGATCCCGATTTCGTCGTGCGTGCGGCGCTCGCTTCGGTTGATCGCAGAGAGCTCTACTGCCTGCCGATGGCCGACGGCCGCTGGCTTTGGCGGTTGAAACGCCTGACTCCCGAGCGATTTCCGGTGATGGTTGGGAAAATGAGCCGGTGGGTACCGCAGAAGTAGCGCACGGCGGCGGACGCGGGTAAGCCCCCCAACCCCCGGCAAATCCGCTTGGACAAGAGAGCCACACAAGCCGCGAAGATCATAAAAGATCTCGTCGTCGGGGTTCAGGAAGACGAGTCTGACACCGTGGCTGCAGCCCGTGAAGGGATTCCGAAGACCGCGCATCATCGCGAGTCTGCCGCCTTCCGTCGCCTGGCGGTGCAGTTGGGTCATCAGGTGCGCGAGCTGCGACAAAAGCTCGAGTGGACGGTCGAAGAGGCCGCCGAGCGCTTTGGCATCGAGCCGGCGCACGTCCGCCGCATCGAAGCGGGCCGCACGAACCCCTCCCTGGCCACGCTGGTCAGCATCGCGCACGGGCTCGGAACCGACGTCGTATCGTTGCTGACCCGCCGCTGAGTCACGCGGCAAAGATCGCTTACTTCCGTTCTTGCCCCGTCGCCCCGAGCAGTCTCTTCAGCTCCGCGACATCGCAAGGTTTGTCCAGACAGCGAGCTCCGGTCGCCGCGAGTGGCTTCGCGTACTCGGCCGCGATGCCCCCTGTGGTGAAGACGAAGGCGGCAGCGACTCCGGGGTCGATGGCCCGCGCGCGCTCGAAGAGCTCAATCCCCGTCATGCCGGGCATCATCACGTCGCAGAGCACGAGATCGAAGCGCTCGCCGCTCGCGATCCGCCGCAGCGCATCCGCTCCGCGGACATCTGTGGCGACGTCCGCGTCGAACTCGAAGACGCGAGCGAGGGCGCGCGCAACGTCGGGGTGGTCGTCCACGATGAGGAGACGCGGTCTGCGGCGCTCGGCCATGCGGCTTCGCGAGTATAGATCATATAAGATCGGGATGGACACGGGCTTGCGCGCCGCGCAGGCCGATCCGGCGTGCAGGCTTGGGCCGGTCGGCCCGCTCGATCGTGTTTGTCGCGCAGAAGTTTCGCGAAACATCCGGTTGTCGTAGCCGGCCCAATTTCGTATAAGCGCGCGCTGCGGCTTCCACTGCCGCTCCGCTGCCGTTGTCGCTCCCGCCTGGCAGGCACCTCGTTCGCGCTCGCATGCGCAGAGGTCCTCGCGCACCGCAAGTTTCGCCGGGCACAACGGTACCTGGCGCCCCCGACCCATCATGCAAATCTTTCCTCGCTCCCTGAACAAGCTGCCGCAGGTCGTGGGCGCGGCCGCAACGTTGGGCCTCGTCGCGGTGACTTTCCTCATTTGGTACTACTTTTCGCCCTGGTTCACCCAGGTCGGCTATTCGCCTCGGCAACCGGTGCCGTACTCCCACCGGTTGCACGTCGGACAACTCGGGATGGACTGCCGGTACTGCCACGTCAACGTCGAGCGGGGGCCTCTCGCGATGGTGCCGCCGACCGAAACCTGCATGAACTGCCACCAGGTCGTGAAGACCGACTCTCACGAACTGGATCCCATCCGAAACTCTTGGGAAACAGGCAAGGCTCTCGAGTGGGTGCGAATCCACAAGCTGCCCGACTACGTCTATTTCGATCACAGCGTGCACGTCACCGCCGGAGTCGGGTGCAAAGAGTGTCACGGCCGGATCGATCAGATGGAGCGGGTGCGCATGGTCCAGCCTTTGAGCATGGGGTGGTGCATCGAATGCCACCGCGACGTGCGGAAGAATCAGGGCGACAGCGAGCGCATTCGGCCGGTCGCGCAGATGACGAACATGCAATGGAAGCACGACGGCCACGTGGACCCGCCGCGCCAGCTCAATCCGCCGGAGAATTGCATGGGGTGCCATCGATGAGCAAGCGAGCGCCGTACCCCTCGCGCGATCCGTGGCCCGGGTCGCCTGCCTATTGGCGAAGCCTCGAAGAGCGAGGTCGCGTGGCGGACCCTGCCCTTCGTGCCGTCGAGTTTGCCAAGGGCCATGTCGATACGCCACCGAGCGATGAAGCATTGTCCGTTAGCCGGCGCGGTCTGCTCGGGGCGATGGCGGCGACGTTTGCGGCGGTCGGCGCCGAGGGCTGCCGGAGGCCGATCGAAAAGATCGTGCCTTACGCGAAGATGCCGGAAGACGTGGTTCCCGGCGTGCCGTCGCACTACTCGACGGTGATCGCTCGCCGTGGAGAGGCGTTGGGTCTCGTGGTTGAATCCCACGAGGGTCGGCCCACGAAGGTCGAAGGCAACGACCTGCATCCCGCCAGCCTGGGGGCGGCCGACATGATCGCTCAGGCCGCGATCCTCGAACTATACGATCCCGAGCGTTCTACGACGCCGCGGAGGTCGGGCATTGCAACGACCTGGGCGGACTTCGAGCAGGACTTTTTGGGGCGACTCAAGGACTTCGACAGGGACCAGGGCGCGCGCCTTCGGGTGCTGATGCCGCCGACCGTGTCGCCGACCGTGCTTCGGGTACGAGCGGCGCTTGCGGAGCGATTCCCGAAGACCCGCGTGCACAACTGGTCCGCCGTCAGCGACAGCAACGTTCGCGAGGGAGCGCGGATCGCGTTCGGTCAGCCGATGACGCCGCTCTACGCGTTCGACAAGGCGAAGGTCATCGTTTCGCTCGACAGCGACTTTCTTCAGACGGAATCGGGCAATGTCCGGTCCACCAGGCAATTTGCCGCCGGACGTCGTCTTCGTTCGGCGAAGGACAAAGACGCGACCCGAGACCCGATGACCCGGCTGTACGTCGTCGAGCCGTCGCCGACCACGACGGGCGCAAACGCGGATCACCGCTTGCGCCTACGGGCAAGCGACGTGGAGCGATATGCCATTGCGCTCGCGGCCGAGCTCGTCAAGCGAGGTGTCGCCCTCGGTCCGGAGCTCGAACCGGTCGTGGCCCGACAGGCCAACGGAAATGGGATTCCTCCCAAGTGGCTTTCGGTCTTGGCTAAGGACCTCGCCTCGAACCTGCGGACGGCGCTGTTCGTAGTCGGCTCGCGGCAGCCGGCCAGGCTCCACGCGCTCGCGCATGTGCTGAACTCGGCGCTCGGCGCCATCGACTCGGTGGTCCATTTCGTGCCAGTGACCGATCCGGACGAACTGGACGCCGCGACGGATCTCAAAGCGCTCGTGGGCGCGATCGATGAGGGTCGCGTCGATGCCCTTGTGATCCTCGGAGGCAACCCGGTCTACGATGCGCCTGCGGATCTCGCGTTCGGATCGAGACTCGCGAAAGTGCCGTTGACCGTCCATGCGTCGCTCCACGTCGACGAGACGAGCGAGAAGACCACGTGGCACGTTCCTCGGGCGCACGAGTTCGAGTCGTGGGGCGATGCGCGCTCCCTCGACGGCACGGTGAGCATCCAGCAGCCGCTCATCGCCCCGCTCTACGCCGGTCGAAGCGACATCGAACTCCTCGCGCTCATGGCCGCATCGCCGGATCGGACCGGCCATGATGCTGTGCGCACCACCGCCTCCGCCGAAATTCTCGCGGCCCGCTCGGTCACCTGCGGCCCGTTCGTGGACTACAAGGCGGATTGCCACGACGCTTCGGGGAAATCGCTCACGCTGGGATCGTGGGCAGTCGACCGGGAATGGAACCGTGCGCTGGCGAACGGCGTGCTCAGCCGACCCAAGCCGCCGCCGCGCGCGGGCGTGCTGCGACGCGGCGATGTGGCCGCCGCGCTCGACGCGCACGGGTCCCCGCCGCTCTCGGGTCCAGACGCGCTCGAAGTGACGTTTGCTCCCTGCCCGAAGATGGTCGATGGGCGCTACGCCAACAACACTTGGCTCCAAGAGGCGCCGGATCCAATCACGAAGATCGTGTGGGACAACGCCGCAATCGTCTCGCAGGCGACAGCCAACGCGCTGGGCGTCGCCAATAACGACATCGTTCACATCGCGTCGGGGGAGCGCTCGATTGCGGCTGCCGTGTGGGTGGTCCCCGGACAGGCCGATCAATCGCTTGCGTTGACGCTCGGCTGGGGACGGGCGAGAGCCGGTCGGATTGGCAACGGCCGAGGGTTCGACGCCTTTCCGCTCCGGACGACCGACGCGCTCGGGTTCATCGTCGGCGCGAAAGTATCGAAGACCGGGGACGCGCCCTATCGATTTGCGCAGACCCAGGAGCACGACTCTGCCGAAAACCGCCCCATTGCCCACGAAGCCACCCTCGCCGAGTACCGGCTCAAGGGCAATTTTGCCGAGCTCGATTCACCGCCTCCGCGAGCTCTGCCGCTGTGGTCGCAAGAGGACTACAGCAAGGGTCACCAATGGGGAATGTCGATTGACTTGAACGCGTGCACGGGCTGCAGCGCGTGCATCGTGGCCTGCATGTCGGAAAACAACGTTCCAGTGGTCGGCAAGACCGAAGTCTGGCGTGGCCGCGAGATGCATTGGCTGCGAATCGACCGCTACTGGGTGGAGGATCCGAAGCACGGAGCGACGGCCGACGATCCGCTCGTCATCCACGAGCCGGTAATGTGCGTGCACTGCGAAGAAGCGCCGTGCGAGAACGTATGCCCCGTCAACGCCACGACCCACGGCCCGGAGGGGCTGAACGAGATGGCGTACAACCGGTGCATCGGAACGCGCTACTGCGCGAACAACTGCCCTTACAAAGTCCGCCGTTTCAACTATTTGAACTGGCACAACGACTCGGTCTGGAAGGAGACGGGCGGGTTGCCGGAGACGCTGCAGATGCAGCAGAATCCGAACGTCACGGTGCGCTTCCGTGGTGTCATGGAAAAATGCACTTACTGCGTGCAACGCATCCAATCCGCCAAGATCCGGGCGAAGCGCGAGTCCCACGAAGTGCGTGACGGAGACATCAAGACCGCCTGCCAGCAGACGTGTCCGGCCGAGGCGATCGTCTTCGGGGATCTCAACGATCCGAAGAGCCAGGTGACGACCTGGTCGCGGACCGATCGGCGCTTCGGTCTGCTGGCCGAGCTCGGAACGCGCCCCCGCACTACGTATCTCGGTAAGGTCCGCAACCCCAATCCGGAGATGACCTGATGGCGTACTGGGAGCCGGTAACCGAGCTCGGTGAGGCGGCCTTTGTCCAGCCGGGCAGCACGCTGCAGGACATCACCAACGACATCGCGCGCGTCAGCGAGACGCGGGCGCCGCGGGGGTGGTGGATCTGCTTTCTGCTGGCTCTTTCGTTCTCCGGTATCTTCCTATTCTGCGTCAGTTACCTCTTTTGGCGCGGGGTCGGCGTGTGGGGAAACACCGCGCCGGTCTATTGGGCATGGGACATCACGAACTTCGTCTGGTGGGTCGGAATCGGCCACGCCGGGACGCTGATTAGCGCGATCCTGTTCATCTTCCGGCAGCGGTGGCGAACTGCAATCAACCGCTTCGCCGAGGCCATGACCATCTTCGCGGTCATTTGCGCTCTCATTTTCCCGGGCATTCACGTCGGCCGCCCGTGGCTTCTGTACTACGTCTTTCCGCTGCCGAATCAGATGTCGGTATGGCCGAACTTCAAGTCCCCGCTGCTCTGGGACGTCTTTGCCGTCGGGACCTACTTCACCGTGTCGCTTCTCTTTTGGTACACCGGTCTGATTCCCGATCTGGCGACGCTACGCGACCGTTCCCTTGATAAGTGGCGCCAGCAGATTTACGGCTTCTTCGCCCTCGGCTGGAGGGGCAGCAATCGCCATTGGCAGCACTACGAGCGCTGCTACCTCATCCTCGCCGGCATCTCGACGCCGCTCGTGCTGAGCGTCCACAGCGTCGTCTCGATGGACTTCGCGACGAGCGTCATCCCGGGATGGCACACCACGATATTTCCGCCGTACTTCGTCGCAGGCGCCATATTCAGCGGCTTCGCGATGGTCGAGACCGTGCTCCTCATCGCTCGCTCGGTGTTCAAGCTGCACCGAGTCGTCTTGATGCGGCACCTCGAGCTGATGAACAAGTTCTTGCTCTTGACCTCGCTCCTCGTCGGGTACGCGTATTCGATGGAGTTCTTCATCGCTTGGTACTCGGGCAATCCAAACGAGATCGCTCATTTCTTCGTGAACCGGCCGACCGGTCCCTACTGGTGGGCCTGGGTGTGGATGATTGGCTGCAATGTCTTCGTACCGCAGCTGTACTGGTCCAAGAAATTGCGCACGAGCATCCCGGTGATGTTCGTCGTTTCCATCCTCATCAACATCGGAATGTGGTTCGAACGTTTCGTGATTATCGTGTCGTCGCTCAATCGCGACTTTTTGCCGAGCGCGTGGGGCTATTACCGGCCCACGATCATCGACGTCGGCACGTTCGCCGGCACGATTGGCGTATTTTTCACCTTCTTTCTCCTGTTCATGCGCTGGCTCCCGATGGTCGGCATGGCGGAGGTCAAGGGCACGATGCCGCAAGCCGATCCGCACTTGGCGTCTCACCGCAAAGTGGACGGCGTGCCGGCACCCGCGCACGGCGAGCTCGTCGCCGAGGGGGCGGAGTGATGGAACCCAAAGCGGCGGCGGCCCCGCGTCGCACCCCGTCACTCGTACTCGCCGAGTTCGAGACCGCGAGCGGCGTGCTGCACGCGGCCGAAAAGGTTCATCAATCGGGTTACGTCCGCTGGGATGCGCACACTCCATTTCCCGTCCACGGCATGGACCGAGCCATGGGTCTGAAGGACTCGCGACTGGGGTGGATCGTCCTGGCGTGCGCTCTCACCGGGCTGTCTGGCGCCTTCGTCATGATGCACTGGATGAATGGAATCGATTATCCGACCGTCGTCGGCGACAAGCCACCGGGCGCTCCCGGCACGGTACCGTCGATGGTTCCCATTCTGTTCGAGCTGACCATTCTCCTTTCGGCGTTCGGCGCCGTCTTCGGGATGCTGTTTCTCAACAAACTGCCTCGTCATCACCACCCCATCTTCGCTTCCGAAAGGTTCCGGCGCGCGACCGACGATCGCTTTTTCATCTCGATCGACGCCGACGACCCGAAGTTCGACGTCGATGCGACGCGCGCGTTTCTCGAGGCCGCTCACGCGAGTCGCGTCGAATTGATCGAGGAGGATGCGTCGTGAGGCTCGCGGGCACGGCAGTCCCGCTACAGCGGCGATGGCTTTCGCCGATGCCTCTCGCCCTTGCATGGCTCTTCGTGGCGTCTTTGGCCGGTTGCCGCGAGCAGGTCGGCTCCGATCCGCCCGTCCTGCTGGAGCGGAACATGTACGACACGGAGCGGTACAATCCGGAGTCGTACTCCCAGTTTTTTCTCGATCACCGAACGATGCGTCCTCCCGTTGCGGGAACGATCGCGCGCGACCGGTACGAGGACGATTCAGCCATCAGCAGCGGGCTGGTTGAAAACCAAGATGCGTACGTGATGACCGTGCCGCCGGCGGTGGTTCAGCGCAGCGGCGGCATGGAAAAACTCGTCGCGCGGGGCCAGGACCGGTTCACCATCTACTGCGCTCCCTGTCATGGTCAAACCGGCGACGGCAAAGGCATGGTTGTGTGCAAGCGACAGAGCGTGACGGACGCTTGTCAGTCGCGAGGCTTTCCACCCCTGCCGTCGTACGAGGACGCACGACTCCGCCAAATGCCTGACGGTCAACTGTTCGCGACGATCACGCACGGTGTGCGCACGATGCCGGCGTATGGAGCGCAGATTCCGACCACCGATCGATGGGCCATCGTTTCGTACGTGCGCGCTCTCCAGATGAGCCAGATGGGCACCCCTGCCCCCCCCCAAATGGAGCCCAAGAAGTGAGCACGACCCAGGAATCCAGCGCGGCTCGCGCCCGCGATTACCGCATTCCCACGAAGTCGCGGTGGACGGGGGCGTGGAGGATCGCTGCCGCTGTGGGCGCCACAGGCTTCGGGATCGCGGCCTACGGATACCGTGCGGACCCGGACCGGTTCCCGTTTGCGTATCTGTTCGGCTTCTTCGTCGCGCTGAGCATTGCTCTCGGCAGCCTGTTTTTCGTCCTGGTTCTTTACGTGACCAAGGCTTCGTGGGGCATCTCCGTTCGTCGTGTCGCGGAGCTCTTCATGCGTCCCATGGCGATCTTCGCGGTCCTCATCATTCCGCTCATCCTCACCCTCGGTCACCTCTTTCCGTGGGCGGGGGCGAAGCAGGTCGAATCCGTTTCGAGTGCCGAGCGCTCCGATCCTCTCGCCGAGGCGCGCGGAATCGCCGAACGCGAGCCCTACGGCCTGCGTGACCTGCCGCTCCCGAATGCCGGTCGGCTGGTGCGGGCCGAGCAACAGGCCGAGGCCCACATCGTCGACCACAAGCGTGCGTATCTGGACCGCCGTTTTTTCCTCGGCCGGCTGGTGGCGTATCTGGTGATCTGGACGTGGCTCGCATACAAATACTTCAACTGGTCGACCGATCAGGACACGACCAAGGCACTCGCGAACACCGCTGCGGCGCAACGATTCACCCCGCTGGGGCTCATCCTCTTCGCCTTTACGCTCACGTTCTTCGCCTTCGACTGGCTGCTGTCGCTCGACGCCACCTGGTACTCCACGATCTTCGGCGTTCAGGTGTTCGCCCAGTGCGCACTCGTCCAAATGGCGGCGCTCATCGTGATGACGCTGCTGCTTCGACGGAGCGGGTTGCTCGGGGACACCGTCAACGTCGAGCACTACCACGACATGGGCAAGCTGCTGTTCGGGTGGGTGGTCTTCTGGTCGTACGTGTCCTTCGCTCAGTTCTTTCTGACGTGGTATGCGAACATTCCGGACGAGATCAGTTGGTTCCACAAGCGGTGGGACGACAACGGCGGCACGTGGATGTGGGTCAGCGTTGTCATCGTCGTGCTTCACTTCTTCGTCCCATTCTGGTTTCTCCTGTCCCGCAACACCAAGCGTCGTCTACCGCTTCTGGCGGCCGGCGCGACCTGCATGCTTCTCATGCACGTGGTGGAGGTGTACTGGATCATCATGCCCAACTTGGGACCGCTCGACCCCAGCCTGCTCGACTTGGGCTGCTTGCTCGGCGTTGTGGGCGTCTATCTTGCGGCGGTGCTCCGCGGAATGGAAGATTACGCGCTGGTGCCGGTCGGCGACCCGCGCCTCGTGCGGGCTCTGGAGTTCGAGAACGCGTAGCGGCGGATGGGGTCGCGACCGTCCTTCGGCAAGAGGGGGGGTTGCACGGAGGACCAAGGCAGATGTCCACGGACAAGTCGGAGCCAAAATTCGGGCTGATTTTCAAAGTCGCAATCGGGACGATCCTCACGCTCTTGGTGCTGCGAGTCGTGCTGGTCTCCTACTTCGATCGACTCGTTCAGGCCGAGGAGACCCGCAAAGTCGTCGGTGCGAAGCCGGAGTTGCTCATCGGCCAGCGCGCCGACGAGGAGATTCGCCTCGGCCGTGGCCCTCTGCCGATCGCGCAGGCGATGCACGAGCTCGCGACCAAGGGCCGCCCCGCCGACTTCATGCCGGCCGCGTCAAAAGACGTCGCCCCCTTGCAAGGCTGGGTCCAGATGCCGCTCGAGGCCCCGCCCATGATGACCGCCCATCCGGCGCCGGCCTCGTCCCTCGCCTCTATGGACGGTGGTTCGCTCGCCCCCTCGACCGCCGGAGTGGGCGCCCCTAGGTTCGGGGACGCTGGACCTGCAAAGAAGAAGCCGTGACTCCACGCTGGGCCTGTCCATTTGTCGCCGCCGTCCTGGCCGTCCTCGTCGTCGCGCCGGGCCAGGCGCGCGCGCAGAGCTGGATCGAATCGAACCAGGTGGCGCCCAACACGACTCCTGCGGAGCTGACCGGCGTCGACATCGTCGAGCACCTGGGCGGTGCGCTTCCGCGCGATGCGATATTTCGCGACGCGGACGGCAAGCCGACGACGCTCGGCGCCTACTTCGATTTCAAAAGGCCGACGTTGCTGGTGTTTGCCTACCACACGTGCCCTATGCTCTGCAGCCTCGTCCTCGACGCGGCGGTCCGTTCCCTGAATGGCATGGCGTGGACGGTGGGGCGCGAATTCGACGTCGTCTCCGTGAGCATCGACCCGAAGGACACCCCGGAGACGGCAACGCGCAAGCGCGCGCAAGTGGTTGGCTCGTATGCGAGGGCCAACGGGTCGGTCGCGGGATGGCACTTTCTCGTGGGCGACGAGGAAAATATCCGCAAGGTCACGAACGCCGTCGGCTTCCAGTACAACTACGACGCGCGGCAAAAACAGTACGCGCATCCCGCGGCGATTTATCTGCTTTCACCCGAAGGGCGGATCGCGCGCTACCTCTACGGGATCGAGTATCCGACGAGCGACGTCCGTCTCGGCCTCCTGGATGCGAGCGAGGGTCGTTCCATCTCGACGACCGAACGGATTCTTCTCTACTGCTATCACTATGACCCGCAGGGCAAGCGTTACTCGCTGGTCGCGATGAACGTCATGCGCCTGGGTGGGGTTGTGACATTGATCGCCATAGGGTCGTTCTTGGTCGGGATGTGGGCGCGCGAGCGCAGTCGCCGCGCTCGACCTGCAACGGCGCCGGCCGCGGGCGATCCACGCAAGGCGGCCGCAGGCCCTGACCTGCGCGTTCTCCGCTCCGCCCTGGGTACCGAAGCGGCTCGTGCCGCCCCACTTCGACAAACCGGGGGACTCGACGGCCCCCCCCCGTCCACCTGGCCGAGGCAAGGACCATGAACGAGCAGAACGCCCCCGCCACGTATCAACTCCCCCCACAGATGTCCACGGTCGCCGCAGAGGTCGACTGGCTCTACTACTTCATCTATTGGCTGAGCGTCGTCCTCTTCGTCGCCATTGTCGGCGCGATGATTTACTGGGCGATCAAGTACCGCGAACGCCCCGGGCACAAGGCCGAGCCTACCGGCCACAACCTGCCGCTCGAGTTGGCGTGGACGATCGCGCCGATCTTCATCCTCGTGTTTCTGTTCCACAAAGGGTTCCAAGGGTACCTGGATATGACCATTGCTCCGCCGAACGCGATTGAGATTCGCGTTAATGCGAAACAATGGAGTTGGGAGTTCGTCTACCCGAACGGCGGCAGCAGCGACAAGCTGCACGTCCCCGTCCACAAGCCCGTCAAGCTCGTGATGGCCTCGGCCGACGTCCTCCATTCGTTCTTCGTGCCGGCGCTCCGGATCAAGCGCGACGTCGTGCCCGGGATGTACACGACCGTGTGGTTCGAGGCGACGCAGACGGGTAAGGACGACATCGCCTGCGCCGAATACTGCGGGGGTCGAAGTGAAGGTCCCGGCGGCGAGCTTCCCTACGAGCCCACCAATGACCCGGACAATCCCTATGTCAGCGGTCAGATGACGGGGCACTGGGCGATGCATTCGAGGGTATACGTGGAGTTGCAAGAGGATTTTGACAAATTCGTCAAGAGCATCGGCGACAAGTGCGATGCGTACCGATCCGAAGGCAAAATCTGTCCGGGCGAGGTCGCGGCCGCCGAAGGGCAGAAGCTCTCGGTGTCGAAGGGGTGCGTCGCGTGCCATACGACGACGGGGATGCGGCTCGTCGGTCCTTCATGGAAGGACATCTGGGGCAAAGAGGAGTCGACCGACAAGGGAGACGTTCTCGTTGACGAAAACTACATCCGCGAGTCGATCCTGGCGCCGCAGGCGAAGATCGTGACGGGCTTCCAAGCCGTGATGCCGACGTTCAGCGGTCAAATCTCGGACCCCGAAATCGACGAGCTCATCGCGTACATCAAGTCACTGAAATAACATCTTCGCGGAATCCAAGGCCCGAGCAGGAGCGACCGGCATGGCAGCAATCGACATTCCCGTAGTAGGCGGACACCCGGCGGGAGCTGGCGATCCGCACGCCAACTACTTGGAGGCCCGGCACGGGCTGGCCTCGTGGGCGCTCACGGTCGACCACAAGCGCATCGGCTTGATGTATCTGACCGCGGTGAGCACGGCGTTCTTGGCAGGCGGCATTTTCGCATTGCTCGTCCGGCTCGAGCTCTTCTCGCGCGGACGCACGATCGTGGACGCAGAGACCTACAATCGTTTCTTCACGCTGCATGGCGCGATCATGGTCTTCTTGTTCATCATTCCGAGCGTGCCCGCCGCGCTCGGGAACTTCTTTCTTCCGATCATGCTCGGCGCAAAGGACGTCGCCTTTCCCAGGCTCAACCTACTGAGCTTCTACTTGTGGTTGATCGGCGCGTCGATTGTGCTGTCGAGCATCGTGCTCGGTACGGTCGATACGGGATGGACCTTTTACACGCCCTACAGCGTGCAGACGGCGAATTCGGTCATTTCCATGACCCTCGGCGTCTTCGTTCTCGGGTTCTCGTCGATTCTCACCGGTCTCAACTTCCTCGTCACCGTGCATACGCTGCGGGCGCCCGGCGTGACCTGGACCCGCATGCCGCTCTTCGTGTGGGGCATGTACGCGACCGCGCTCATTCAGGTTCTGGCGACTCCAGTCTTGGCGATCACGCTGCTGTTGCTCTGTGCAGAGCGCTTTTTCGGAATCGGGATCTTCGACCCCAAGCTCGGGGGGGATCCGGTGCTCTTTCAGCACTTTTTCTGGTTTTACTCCCATCCGGCCGTCTACATCATGATCGTGCCGGGAATGGCGATCGAGAGCGAACTGATCGCGACCTTCTCGCGGCGCGCCATCTTCGGTAGCTTTGCCATCGCGATGAGCTCCATCGCGCTCGCGATCTTGGGCTTTCTCGTGTGGGGGCACCACATGTTCGTGGCAGGCATGAGCGAGTTCGCCACCATGCTTTTTTCGGCGCTCACGTTTCTGGTCGCCATCCCGAGCGGGGTGAAGGTCTTCAATTGGACCGCGACGATGTACAAGGGGTCCATCGTCTGGGCGTCTCCGATGCTTTACGCGATGGCGTTCATCTTCCTTTTCACCATCGGCGGACTGACGGGTCTGTTTCTCGGAACGCTCAGCGTGGACGTTCACCTGACCGACACCTATTTCGTCGTGGCCCACTTTCACTACGTCATGATGGGGGGCACCGTCATCGCCTTCCTCGGAGGCTTGCTCTACTGGTGGCCCAAAATGACGGGAAAGATGCACGATGAGTTCAAGGCGAAGGTCGGCTTCGTATTCGTGTTCATCGGATTCAATCTCACGTTCATGTCGCAGTTCATCATGGGCTCGCGAGGCATGCCCCGGCGCTACTACGATTATCTACCGCAGTTCGAGCCGTTCCACCGCGCGTCCACGATCGGCTCATGGATTCTTGCAGTCGGTCTTTTCACGACCGCATACACGCTGCTCGAGGCGCTCTGGCGTGGGAAAAGAGCTCCGAGAAATCCGTGGGGCTCGGCGGGATACGAGTGGATGACGGACACGCCTCCCTGCGTCGCGAACTTTCACGAGACGCCCATCATCACGCGCGGGCCGTACGACTATCACCTCGCCACGCCCGAGGAGTTGAACACGGGTTGGGACGAGCTCGAAGCCGAGTCGAAGAAGGGGTAGGAGCCCATGGCGAATGTGAGCGAAGTGGTTGCGGGCGCGCCGGGCAGCAATGGCGATCACGCGCACCCCCACCCGGATTTCCTGCAGCACCATTTCGACACGCCGGCGCAGCAGTTTGCTGCGGCCAAGCTCGGAATGTGGGTGTTCATCGCCACCGAGATCCTCATGTTCGGTGGCTTGTTCTGCGCGTATGCCATTTGGCGTGCGCTTGAACCGGACGTCTTCGACCAGGCGCACCACTTCCTGAACAAGATCCTGGGTGCCACAAACACCGTGGTCTTGCTCTTCAGCAGCTTGACGGCGGCACTCGCGGTTCGCTCGGCGCAGCTTGGCAAGCGCACCCAGACGTCGATCTATCTCGTGGTCACCATCGCGTGCGCGTGCGTGTTCCTCGTCGTCAAATACTTCGAATACAGCCACAAGATTCACTTGGGGCTGTTGCCGGGACACTGCTTCGGGCACCCCGGCTTCAGCGGGGCGATTCAAAGCGGCGAGGAGACCGGGACATGTCTGCGCATCCACGCCGACCAGCCCGGTGGCAGTCCCGAATGGGTGCGGGCCGTTGACGAGGACGGGCACGTCCAGTTGCTGTCGCCGCGTGCGAACATGTTCTTCGCGCTCTACTTCGTCATGACCGGGTTGCACGGACTGCACGTCCTCATCGGAATGACGGTGCTCGGTTGGGTGCTCGTGAAGAACATCCAGGGGAAGTTCTCGACGAAGTATTTCACCCCGGTCGATCTAGGAGCCCTGTACTGGCATCTCGTCGACCTGGTGTGGATTTACCTTTTCCCACTCCTTTACCTCGTCGGAAAGCCGGAGTGACCTCGATGGCCAGCGATCGCAGCCACGCGCACGCCCCCGTCGACGACGGTGCCGTCCACGCGCACATCTCGAAGGCCCAATTTTACTGGGCTATCTTCGGCCTCCTCGTCGTCCTGACGATCATCACCGTGAAGGTGTCGTACTACGATTTCGGCTCGCTCAACATCGTCGTGGCTCTGCTGATTGCGACGATCAAGGCGTCGCTCGTCGCCGCTTTTTTCATGCACCTGCGCCACGACAATCTTTTCAACACGATCGCGTTCCTGTCCGCGTTTCTCTTTCTCTCGCTGTTCATCCTGCTCACTTACGACGACCTCGGGCGGAGAGGACAGATCGACAACGACTACGGCGGGACCATCCAACTGGACACGGGCCTCGCGGCGCCCGGAGGACTTCCCGCCACCAGTGCGACCGCCAACGAAGCCTCCGGTGAGGCAGCGCCTCGGAGCGCCGGCGGCAAGGGTGGCGGCGCAGAGAAGAAGGAGTGACGGCGGGGGCGACGGGCGATGATTGGCTTTCGCCTGCCGCGAGATGGACGGGGTCCTGGCGTCGATGGCCACCACTTTGCGGCGCGAGGCGACGCGGCGCGTCGGCGGCTCGATGGCTGGCGTTGGCTTTGGCCCTCAGCGCGTGCCGGCGCAAGCACGTTCCGGTCGATGTCGTGCCCGATCTCGGATATCCGGCTTGCCTCGAGGGTGGCCTCGAGAGCGCCGGAGTCCTTGTCGGGCAGGGTCACATTCGATCGGGGCCCATTTCCAACGACAAGAGCGTGAGCGAGCGGTTCGAGTTTCGGCGCACCCCCTGTGGCGCCACGTTCCGGACGCGGCAAGAGTGGCCGCTCGCCATCAGTGACGTCGAAGTTCGCTACGACCGGCAGCTGCGTCCCATCTGGGCATGGAAGCGGATGACCATCGCGGGGTCACGGCGCCCGGACGGAAACGCAGACATCCGGCGCTACGAGCTGCGCGAAGGCGGCGTGTTCATCACGCGGCGCGACGACCATGGGCAGAGTCGGTTCGAGAAGCTTCTTCCCGGTGGGCGGGTCGCGGTTCCGGCCGGGATGCACGTGGGTGCGGTCGTCGCCCCGGGTCGGGGCATGCTGACTCCGTGGTTGCAGCGCGCAAAGTTGGCCATCGGCGCGACGCAGCGAGAGCTCGTGCTCGACTTCCGCGAGGCGGTCGAGACGCTTGAGCTCGCTACACTCGAGCGAAATGACGATCGGTTCGAAGCGTCGATCGGCCGCAACGTACGGGTTTACACGTTTTATGGGCGCGAAACCGTCTTCGCCGACGACGAGGATGTTGTCATCGGGGACCTCGCCGGGATGCGCCCGAGCGATTCTCTTTCGACCCCGGAGCCGGCAGCGCTCCCCACGTACGGGGGGCCGGACCCCGTGCATACGCCCTAGAAGGGCGTCGCCCTCCATTGGGGACGCACCGGTCGAAGCCGTCGAGCGGCGGAGCTACAAAACGGGCTCGAGGTACGCCCCAAAAGCGCGTCGGACTCCCCGTTTGAGCGCACCGGTCGAAGCAGTCGAGCGGCGGAGCCGCAAAACGGGCTAGAGGTTAACGCCATGGAGCCTCCGATCGATTCGGTCCCTCCGGGCCTGCCACTCGACATGAAGGTCACCCTCCTTGGGCTGGGTGTGGCCACCCTCACCGCGGCGGGTACGTTCTTCCAGAAGCTCAACGGCGTACGCCACGGAAACGCATTCGTGAGCGTGTGGCTCGTTTTGGCCACCGTGTGCTTCTTCCCGACCTTCATCATCACGAACCGGGTCTTTCTGATGGGCGGCAGGATGTCCTTGTTCGTGCCCGTGACGGCCACCACCTACGTCCTGTCGATGTTCATTGGCCGATTCGGCTTCGGTGAGCCTGTCTCGTGGGACAAATGGTTCGGGTGCCTGCTCATTCTGGCCGGTGTGATCGCGATCGCCCGCAGCTGACGGACCCGCGATCCATGCGCGAGTTCCAGTTCGACGGGCTCGTGGGTCCGACGCACA
This sequence comes from Polyangiaceae bacterium, assembly GCA_049521295.1. Classification (GTDB taxonomy): domain Bacteria; phylum Myxococcota_A; class Polyangia; order Polyangiales; family Polyangiaceae; genus Palsa-1150. Next base: position 32,706 of record JBEKOY010000036.1, read on the forward strand.
ACTACGCCGGCCTCAGTCCAGGCAACGTGGCCAGCACCACCTATGAGGGGCAGCCGTCCAACCCGAAAGCCGCAGCGAAACAGGGGCTCGCAAAAATGCGGTTCGTGAGAGACCTGGGCGTCGCGCAGGCGGTCCTTCCGCCCCACGATCGTCCGAGCCTTGCGACGCTTCGACGGCTCGGCTTCCGCGGCAGCGACGAGGAGATGATCGCGGCGGCCTCGGCTGGAGACGGCCTATACTTGCGCCTCTGCTCCAGTGCCTCGGCCATGTGGGCGGCGAATGCGGCAACCGTCGCCCCATCCTCCGACGCGGCGGACGCGCGCGTCCACCTCACGCCGGCGAACCTGGCTCAGATGTTTCATCGCGCGATCGAGGCACCCACGTCGACCCGTGTGCTGCGCGCAATCTTCGCGGACGCGACTCACTTCGTCGTCCACGATCCGCTCCCCGGCTGCAGCCAGTTCGCCGACGAGGGAGGGGCCAACCACATGCGTCTCGACACCGGATGCGGTGCGGTGCACGTCCTCGCCTGGGGCCGCGCCGCGTGGGGACATGGGGTCGGTCCCCGACGCCATCCTGCCCGGCAGACGCGCGAAGCCTGTGGAGCGATCGTGCGGCTGCACGGGCTTGCCGCCGACCGTTGTCTGTTGCCGCAGCAGCATCCCGACGGGATCGATGCGGGGGCGTTCCACACGGATGTTTTGGCGGTCGGCAACGGTCGCTTCCTCATGTTTCACGAGCTCGCGTTCTCCGAGGCGCGCTGGCTGACCGACGAGCTTCGCCGGTTATTGGGTGGCGATCTGGTCGTCGTCATCGCGACGAACACGGAGCTGCCGGTGAGCCGCGCCGTGGCGGCGTATCCTTTTAACTCGCAGGTGCTCACGCTCGCCGACGGGTCCATGGCCGTCGTCGCGCCCGAGGACGCGCGAGAAGACGGCCCATCGGCGGCCTTTCTCCAGCGAGTCCTCGAAAGCGAAGGGCCGGTTCGCGCGTTGCATTACATGGACGTGCGTGAGTCGATGCACAACGGCGGGGGCCCCGCGTGCCTGCGCTTGCGTGTGCCGCTGTCGCCCGAGGAGGCGCGGGCACTGTCGGCGAACGTGCTCTTCGACGCGGCGCTCGATGCCGCGCTCCACTCGTGGGTCGATCGCCACTACCGCGATCGACTTGTCCCCTCCGACCTTGCCGACCCCGCGCTGGCCCGAGAAAGCATGCGCGCGCTCGACGAGCTCACGCATCTCCTGCGGATCGGCACCGTATACGACTTTCAAACCGTGCCGGTAGGCGACGCCACTCGGTCGGTATGCTAGAGCGACGCGGTTTCCCGATGCTCTTTACGCGCGCCCTCATCCCGACGATGAAAGACGCCCCAGCCGACGCGGCCAATGCCAGTCACGTGCTGCTTGCGCGGGCTGGCTACATCCGCCGTGTCGGAGCCGGCATCTATGATTTTCTACCGCTCGGTCTGCGCGTATTGCGCAAAATCGAGCGCGTCGTTCGCGAGGAAATGGACCGGGCCGGTGCGCTCGAGCTGCTGATGCCCGCGCTTCTGCCGGCCGACTATTTCAAGGAAACCGGCCGCTGGGATCTCTACGGTGACGTGCTCTTTCGAATTCGAGACCGAAAGGGTGGGGACTATCATCTGGGCCCCACGCACGAGGAGATCGTCACGGACATCGCCCGTCGTGAACTCAAGAGCTGGCGCGATCTGCCGAAGACGCTCTATCAGATCCAAGTCAAGTTTCGCGATGAGCCCCGCCCCCGTGGCGGCCTTCTCAGGTGCCGAGAGTTCACGATGAAAGACGCGTACTCGTTCGATGCGAACGAGGACCTGGCGCTCGCCAGCTACGAGCGGATGCGTCAGGCGTACGTCCGCATCCTGAATCGAATGGGTCTCACGTATCGCATGGTGCAAGCCGACGCCGGCGCCATCGGCGGGTCGACGAGCGCCGAGTTCCAGGTGCTCGTCGACTCTGGCGAAGACGCGATCGTCGCCTGCGATAGGTGCGATTACGCCGCGAACCTGGAGGTCGCCGTGCCCGGCCTGAGCCCGGTCCCCGATCGCCCGGCCGACGCGGTGGACAGAGCTCCCGCCGCACGGATCCATACGCCGGGGCATGGCGCGATTGACGACGTCGCGAAGCTGCTTGGCATCCCCAAGAGCTCGATGCTCAAGTGTCTCCTGTACACGGCCGGGAAAGAACTCGTCATGGTCGTCATTCGGGGCGATCACGAGGTCAACGAAGTACGGCTTGCGCGCGCCGTGGGCGTGGACGAAGTGTTCCTCGCCGGCCAGGCCGATGTCGAGCGCGTGACCGGCGCTGCGATCGGTTTCGCAGGACCGGTAGGCTTCGCCGGCCGAATCGTCGTAGACCCGGCCGCGCAGCGGGTCTCGGGCGGCGTGACGGGGGCGAACCAAACGGATTGGCACATGACGAACGTGCAATTCGGACGCGACTATCGCGGCGAGATCGTGGACCTGCGCCTCGCCGCGGGGGGAGACCCGTGCCCTCGTTGCGACGGCGGTACGCTGATCGCTTACCGGGGCATCGAAGCGGGCCACATCTTCGTCCTCGGCACGAAGTACTCGGTGCCGATGGGAGCGACGTTCATCGATGAGAAGCAGCAGCAGCGCCCGCTCGTCATGGGCTGTTACGGAATCGGCATTTCGCGTCTCGTGGCGACGACGGTCGAGCAACATCACGACGACAACGGCATTCGGTGGCCCATCGCGGTCGCGCCCTATCACGTGCACGTCGTCACCCTCGGCAAGGAGGGCGACGTTCTCGCGACCGCGCGAGCTCTGTGCGACTCGCTGGAGGTCGCCGGAGCCGAAGTGCTCTGGGACGATCGGGACGAACGTCCCGGGGTGAAGTTCAAGGACGCGGATCTCATCGGCATCCCGCTTCGGGTGATCGTCGGCGCCAAAGGTCTCTCCGCCGGACACGTCGAGCTGAAGTCTCGCACCGATTCCGATCCGAAAAGGGTCGAGCTTCTGCCCCTCCCCGAGGCGGCTGCGATGATTGCGGATCGGGTCCGTGTCGGGCTTCGGGGATGAACCCCGCGGCTCCGACTCGTTCGCCCCCGGTCACGGTCGCAGGCGAGGTCGAAACTCGCGTGCTGGGCGGCGCCCCGGGGTCGGCGATCGAGGCGCGCATCCATGCTCCGACCGACGCGTTGCGCGCGGTGGTGCTTTGCCATCCCCATCCGCTGTACGGCGGAAGCATGCACAGCCCGGTTCCGTTGGTGATTGCGAAATGGCTGTCCGATGCCGGCCGGGGCCGGGTCGCATGGGCACGATTCAACTTCCGTGGCGTCGGCACGAGCACGGGGGTCTACGATGAGGGACGGGGAGAAGTGGACGACGCCCGTGCGGTGATCGAGCACGTGCGCCGCCTCGTGCCTTTGGCGCACGTGGCAGTATGCGGTCACTCGTTCGGATCGTGGGTCGGCTTGCGCGCCGCCCTGTGCGAAGAAGCGGTCGATCGGGTTCTGCTCGTGGCGCCGAGCGCCCGCATGTTCGATTTCGAAGGCTTGTCGGTCTCCACTCGGGCGAGCACGATTCGCAAGACGGTCTTCGTCGGCGATCGAGATGAGTTCTGCAGCGTCGACGACGCCCGAAGACTGGCCGAAGGGCTCGGCGCCGACCTGCAAGTTTTCGAAGGGTTCGACCACCATTTCTTGAAATCGCGGCGCGCCCTGGCAGAGCGGGCATTGCCCGTCGTAGCCCCTGAGGTCTCAGTTCCATGAGCGAGCGAAAGACAATCACCTCCACCGAAGCGGTCCACGCAGGCGACGACAAGTTCAAAGCGTACGAATCCGTGCCGATGCCGATCGTGCAGACGGCCACCTACACGTTTGCGGATAGCGCCGAGATCGCGCGCTATACGCGTGGGGAACACTCCGATCCCGAACGAGGCGAGTACGCCCGTTACGGCAACCCCACGGTGCGGTCCGTTGAGCTGCGCCTCGCCGCGCTGGAAGGAACCGAGGATGCGGCCCTCTTCGCGAGCGGCATGGCCGCGGTGACGACGGGCCTCTTCGCTCTCGTCAAGAGCGGCCAGCATATCGTCCTCTTCCAAGACTGTTATCGGCGGACGCTCGAGTTCGTCAAAGACGTACTGACGCGCTTCGGCGTCGCGCACACGCTGCTGCCTGCGGGTGACGTGGCATCGTTGCCGGATGCGCTCCGCCCCGAGACGCGTCTCGTCCTGAGCGAGTCACCGACGAACCCCTATCTGTCGTGCATCGATCTCGAACGAGTGGCGGCCGCATGCAGAAGCCGTCGCACCGTAAAATCGATGATCGACGCGACCTTGGCGACACCGTTCAACTGCCGTCCGACGAACTTCGGCGTAGATCTGGTCGTGCACAGCGCGACGAAGTACTTGGCGGGCCACAATGACGTCATGGCCGGGGTCGTTTGCGGCCCGGCCGGCTTGGTGTCGATCATCCGCGACCTGCGTGGTGTGCTTGGCGGCGTGTGCGATCCGCACGCCGCGTTCCTGGTCGGACGAGGGCTCAAGACGCTGGCCCTTCGCCTCGAAAGGCAGAATTCAACCGCCCTCGCGGTCGCGCAGTGGCTCGAGAAGCATCCGAAGATCGAGCGGGTCTTCTATCCCGGTCTCGCTTCTCATGCGACGCATGGCATTGCGCGGGCGCAAATGAGCGGCTTCGGTGGAGTCGTCAGCTTCGTGGTCCGCGGGGGCCTCGCCGCGGCGAGCAGCCTCGTTGACGCCACGAGACTAGCGCGAATCGCGGTCAGCTTCGGTGGAGTCGAGACGCTGATCGAGCAGCCAGCCGTCATGAGCTATTACGAAATGACGAGCGAGCAGCGCCAGGCCATCGGGATTTCCGACGGCCTCATCCGACTCTCCGTCGGAATCGAAGACGCAGGCGACGTCATCGCGGATCTCCAAGCCGCTCTTTAGATTTAGAGGTCGGCGTCGGGATCGAGTGGGGGCCGTTCGCGCAAGACTCGTCAGCTGCGAGGTCCGAGGCCTTCGAGCATGGCCAAAATGGCGTTCGCGTTGGCCGCGGCCTCGCGGGCGGTCGTCGGAGCGTCGTTCTTCACCTCCTGTTCGTCGAGCAGTTCGGCGGGGATATCGAGAAGAAACCGGCTGGGCGTTCGCGGCACCGCTTTGCCGCGCAGCACGCGTGCTTTCGCCCGGCTCAGGACCAGATGATCTCTCGCGCGCGTGATCCCCACGTAGAACAGACGCCGCTCCTCTTCGATGGGGGCGCAGCCATCCTCGCCGAGGCCGTCGGTCGCCTTGGCATCGATCGTGCGGCCATGCGGCAGATACCCCTCCTCGCATCCGATCAAGAAGACGACGTCGAACTCGAGTCCCTTGCTGCCGTGCAGCGTCGAGAGAGTCACGACGTCTTGCGCGTCGTCGAGGTCGGCCTCGACATCCATCGTCAGCAATTGCAAGAAGCCGGCGAGGCCTTCGGTCGCAGCGCCATGGCGCGCCTCGCGCCTCGCGAGCGTGGCCAGCACGCCCTCGACGTTTGCCCAGCGTTTGGCCGCCGCGTCGGCAGTGGGTCCGCTGGTGTCGATCTCCGCCTTGAAGCCGACGCGCTCGACGATCGTGCGCGCGACTTGGCTCGGCGGTCGCGTCGACGACACGAGATCGCGCCGCGCCTCGGTCACCGCGCTTGCGAGAGCACGGCATCCGTCGCGTGCTGCAGCGCCGACGTCGTCGAGCGCGTCGACGCGCTCGACGGCCTGCCAGAGCGACCAGCCGCGCACGAGCGCAGCCGTCAAAAGCTTCTCGAAAGTCGCTTCCCCGATGGCCCGCGGCGGGTAATTGACGATACGGCGCAGGCTGATTTCGTCGGCGGGGTTGAGCGCCAGCTTGAGGTAGGCGAGGGTATCCTTGACCTCCTTGCGTTCGAAAAATTGCATTCCCCCTACCACGCGGTGCGAAATTCCCTGCTCACGAAGCGCCTCTTCGATGAATCGTGACTGGTTGTTCGACCGATAGAGAACCGCGATTTCGCCGGGACGCCGCCCTTCCTCGCTCACGTAACGGCGGATCTCGCGCGCCACCCAGGCCGCCTCGGCTTCGGGTGTAGCGGCAATGGCGTGGCGCACCGGGTGGCCGCCGGCCCGGCGGCTGAAGAGAACCTTGCGCCACTTGGCGTCCGTTCGCTTCGCGATGACGGCGTTCGCGACGGCAAGGATGGGCGTCGTGGAGCGGTAGTTCTGTTCGAGCTTGATGACGCGCGCGCCTGGGAAGTGGCGATCGAAATCGAGGATGTTTTTCACCTCCGCGCCGCGCCAGCCGTAGATGGCCTGATCGTCGTCGCCTACGGCGCACACGTTTCCACGTCGCGCGCACAAGAGGCGAAGCATCTCGAGCTGCGCGCGGTTGGTATCTTGATATTCGTCGACGAGCACGTGGATGAACCTCTCTTGCCATCGGGCTCGGACGTCGGAGTGATCGCGCCAAAGTCGCGCGACCTCACAGATGAGATCGTCGAAATCGAACGCGCGGTATCGGCGGAGCGCGTTCTGATAACGCGGAAAAATGGCTTTCGTGATCTCGTCGTAGTCGTCTCCCTCGCGACAGGGCAGCTCGTCCGGCGTAAGGCCGGCGTTTTTCGCCATCGAAATGCGCGACAGAACGGCTTGAGCGTCGAACGTCCGGTCCGCCCCGGCCGCCCGCAGCAACTGCTTCACGAGCGCGCTTTGGTCGCCGTGATCGAAAATGGTGAAGTGGCCACCGAGCACGTCCCGCTCGCGTCCGAGCACCTCGAGACCGAACGAGTGGAACGTCGATACGGTAAGTCCGCCCACGGCGGTGGCGGAGCGTCGGCTGCCGCCGGTAGCGCCCTTGCCGAGGATCTTGCCGACGCGCTCGCGCATTTCGGCGGCGGCCTTGTTGGTGAACGTGAGCGCGACGAGAGCCCCCGGCGGAATACCCCGTGCGACCAGTCGTGCGATCCGATGCGTGATGACGCGCGTCTTGCCCGACCCTGCACCCGCGAGCACGAGCAGCGGTCCGTCGCCGTGCTCGACCGCTTCGCGTTGCGCGTCATTCAACGGCGGTGACGGGGCTGTGGGTGCGAAGGCCATCGGCCAGTGGTCTTTACCCGCGGCGACCTCACGGGACTAGATTGATAAGACGGCTCGCGTATGCTCGACCGAATTGATGATCCGGTGCCGCGCAGCGCAGGCGACCCTTGATTTCGTCGCAGCCTGGGTCCTCTGGGCGCAAGCCGCGTGCAGCGGTCCGTCGCCCGTGCTCCATGCCCCGTCCGCCGCCGCGATCTCCTTGGGGACGCCCGGGCCCGCGACAACTGCGGATCTGGGCCCGGTGGCTCTTCCAGTCAACCTCATCGTGTTCGGACGCATCACCAAGCCGAGCGCATCCCTTTCGATCGCACACGCGTGGTCGAAACTACCGACGCCGCAATCCGAGCAGTTGAGCGAGCTGGTCGTCGGAGAACCCGTGGGGCCGCTCATCGACGTCGATCAGCCTGTCGACTTTGCCCTCGCTGTGAACCGAACAGGGGCCGGCCTTCCATCCGCTGCCGCGCTTTTTTCGGTGTCGGCGGGCATTCGGAGCCTCGACGTCGCCAAGGCCTCTCTAACGGGGCGATACAAGCTGGTGCCCGCCGACAACGGCGCTCTGGTGATTCAAGGACTTGGTGCAGCCGCGGACCCCGGCGCCGACGAAGAAGATCGCGACTCCCAAGCTCGTCGCACCTGTGAGCTTGCCCCTGCCTATGGGTCCTCGGCGACGCGGATCGTCTGCGCGCTGGGAGATCCGAAGGCCTTGACCCAGCTTGGCCCGTGGCTCACCCGCGGCATAACGCGTATGCGCTCGACTTCCGACGTGCGCGTCGACGTTCGGGTGCAGCCGATCAAGTCACTCGTTTCCGACAAGTGGAAGACGATGTCGGTTCTTCTCGGCGCGTTCACGGGCAGCTCGCTCGGAATTCAGAGCGTCCGCGAACTCGCGATGGCTGCAGCCCAAGACGTCGTGAACTCGGTACTGGATCTCGATACTCTTTCGCTGGACATCCATTTGTCGGATTCCGCCGCGCGCGTCGTTCTCACGGAGAATTTCTCGGGCACGACGTCGCTGTTCGCGCAACTGACGACCGCGAACGCCGATCGCGTTGGGCCGCCGCCAGCCCAATTCTGGCAAATGCCGTCGGATGCGGACCTCGTGGTCTTCGGAAGGGGAACCGATCCGGCCCTCTTGGCGCCTGTCAGAGACAGCGTGCTCAAAGTCGTCAGCGAGACACTCGCAGAGGACGGCGTAAAGCCACCCGACGGCCAAGCGCTCGTCGAGGCGCTGCGCCGGTTTCCGCTGTCGGCCGCAACGGTTTACGCGCGTGGGATCGACGTCGAGGCAGCGCGTAAATCGGTCACTGTCGCCGTTTCCTCCTCTGCGGGGGACGAGGGCGAGCAAAGTGCGATGGGGTCTCTAGCCAAGGATCTGGTCGGCTGGCACGTGATCGAGATAGACGAGCCGGCCTCGGATTTGTCCCAAGCGCTGAAGGCACTGACCGCAGCATGGAGCCGGCCAGCCGTCGCCTCCGTGTACCGCGCCGGATTCCGGGGGTTGCCCGCGATCCGGTTGGCTCTCGCACCGATGCCGAAAGGCAGCGCATGGCCCGTCACGGCGGAGCACTACGTGGTGGAGCTTCAGCCACCGCCTGCCGCGCACCAGAAAGCGGGGCCGAAGGCTCAGCCGGTGGCCCGATCGGTGCAGTTTCATGTCTTCGTGGTACCCGATGGGGGCCGAACCTGGGTGGGTGTTGGGGGCGACGAGTCGTTGATCACCGCCAAGCTTGCCTCCGCGATAGCGGGCTCCGGCGACTCCCTTCGCTCGATGCCGGAGCTGATGCCCCTCAAGGATTCGCAAGTGGGCGCAGCGGGCTTCGTTACGATGAGGGGGGTCGCCGCGGAAGCGATGGGCATCGCCGCGCTCATGGGCCTGCCGCCGCAGAGTGCGGCCGACACTTTGGCGGAGCTGCAGCGTTTGCCGGCTGCCGGAGCCAGCGCGCTCACCCTCACGTCCACGTCGAGCTCTGCGAAGGCCCCGGCCGCCGTCGTCACGTCCTTCGATGTGCCGCGCGCGGCCGTCGAGGACGGGATCGTCTGGGCGTTGCACCACGGCGGCTTCTGAGCCTTCATCCTCGTGCAAACCCATACCGCCGTTTCCGTCGCTTCGCCCTGAAAGTTGTCCGCGCGGTCGGAGCTGGATGAACATCCTCTTGCATGCACCCACGGGTTCTCGCGGCGTTCGCATGCGCGCTTTGTGCATGGCTCGTTTCGGGCCGGGCTTCCGCTTGGCAGGAGGCGCATGCGATCGGCGACGACCTGGAGCTGCGGGTCGAGCCGAGCGGCGAGGCGACGGTTCGGCACAAGATCCGATGGCACGTGGTGCGCGGTCCTCTGAAGTCCTTTGACCTCACCAACGTCGACGGATCGGCCGTCGTCGAGCCCTTGGTGAACGTCGCCTCGGACGACGGACGGAGCTTGACGGCACACGTCTGGAGCCAAGACGCAAGGAAGTTTCGTGTCGTCGTCGATGACCCTCGCGCGACGCAACACGGAACGTTCGCCTTCGACGTCCGCTGGCGAATCGACCTGGTCGCCGCCGGCGCTCTCGTTCGCGACGGAGCCACCTGGCGGCTGAGCATTTCCGACCCTCTCGCCGTCGAAGGCTTGAATGGGGCGCAGACCATCATCGACCTGCCCGCCTCGCCGGACCCTCCGCAGCCTATCGATCCGGAGACCGGCGCCGTCGATGACGGTGCGCTCGCGACGCTTCGCCGTGGAGTCGATCGCGACGTGCTGGAGCTTTTGCGGCCTCACGTTGCGCGCGGCGAGTGCGTGAAGTGGGTCGTGCGCGTCGACGATCGGGCGTTATCGGGCGTCGCGGCGTTGCACCCGCCGCCTCCTGTCGATCCGCGCATCTCTTCGGAACCGGACCGGATTCGCGGCGCATCGTTTGCGGTGTCGATCGGCATCGTCGGTCTCGCGTACGCTTGGTTGGTTCGTCGCAAGTCGGGCGCCAACGGGGCCGATCGGGGCGGCGTTGAAGCCGACCTGGAGCGGCCCGTGCTGCCACTGCCGCTCGCGGTCCGATCCACACTGAGCGGAGCAAGTTTGGCGCTTGGCATCGCACTCCAAGTTTCCGACGAGGTGAGCGGCGGCAGCGCGTGCGTCGCGATCGCGATCGTCGCTGCGGCGCTCCGCCCGAAAGCCCCAAAGGCAAAAGCCAGGGGCCCTGGACGCTGGCTTGTGTTGCGGCCTTGCGATGCCTTCGCGGCGTGGGGCCGCCCGAGCGACTGGCTCGACCTCGGCAGTCCGTCCGGTCGAATCACCGCGCTTCTGGTGGGCACCGTCGTGGTCGTCCTGATCCTCGCGCTCCGCAACGTCTCGGCCGATGCTCCCTGGCTGGTCGGAATGGACGCTGTCGTGTTCGTACCGCTTTGGATGAGCCCAGGCTCCCGTTCGGGGCACTTCCACGGCGGTCGCGGCGCCGCGCGTTGGCTGGCCCGGAGCTACCGCCGGTTGTCTCGGGTCGATCGGCTTCGGGTGGCGCCCTGGGCTCGCGTGGCGCACGATGGATCGATCGACGAGCTTCGACTGCTGGTTCTTCCGCAATCGGCGGTCCCGGGTCTCGTGGGAATCGAAATGGGTTTGGCGTGGAGCGCGACTCCGGTGGGTTGCGTCGGCTCGCCCGAGGTTCTCGTCCGCTTTCTCGATTCGAGCGACGCATCGAGCCGTCTGACCGAGGCGCTGCCCCGAGAGCGTAGCCTGCCGGGCCGTCGTCCGGACGAGCGTGTCGTTCGCCTTTTGCCCCGATGGCCGACGTGCGGTGCGAGCGTGGTGCTCGCCGGGGAGCTTGCCGGTGTGCTCACCGATCGGCGCGCGGCGCCATTCGTTTCGCGTTCGGGCCGAGAGCGCCGGACAGCACGCCTTGCCTCGCCCGGACCCAGTCTCTGCTAAACCCCACTCTCGCCGCCATGGATCCGTCCGCCGTTCGCGTTCACCCGCACCAGGCCCTGGCGGTGTATGTGGAATCGCTCGCCGCGGGCGCGGATGTTGCGGTGTTGGGCGACGCCTCGTTCGGGATGGCCGCACGCATGGTCCACCTGGGGGCTCGCACGGTCCACGTGTGGGACCCGGACCGAAACCGCGCACTTGCCCAAGCCGAACGGGCAACGGCGGGCGTGCGGGTGCTCCCGTATTCCCCGCACGACCTCGTGGCCCGCAATCTCGACCTGGTCATCGTGCCGGATCTCGGCTCGTTCGACGACCCGGCCGATGTCATCGCACGGGCTCGCGCGATGGTCGGTGACGCCGGCGTGGCGCTCATCCGCGCAGCCAACCGCGAGACTGCGGGGCACGAGTCGGGGCGGGCGTTCGACTACTACGAGCTCTTCGATCTGGTCGCCGCTGCGTTTTCCAACGTTCGAATGGTCGCAGAGCTCGCGTTCGAGGGCGTGGCGCTCGTGGCGCTCAGTGAAGACGACGAGCCTCCCGCCGTGACCGTGGACACGCAGCTCGCCGACGGCGATCGAGTCGTTTCGGCGTTCGTGGCAGTCGCCGGCCAAGGGGACGCTCACGTGGAGGCCTATTCGATCGTCGAACTGCCGCCCCGCGGCCGGGACCAGGAGGCGGACGCCACAGATGCCCTTCGCACCGAACTCTCGAATGCGCGGCTGCGAACGGAAGGTCTGGAAAGCGAGCTCATGCATCGTGCGGCGCGCTCGGCCGAGCTGGAGGTGGCGCTGGCGGCTGAGACGCATCACGTGTCGGTCTTGTTGGCCCACGTCGACGAGGCACGCGCCGCGGCCGCAGCCGTCCGTGGGAGCGCGCAGGCGGAAATCGACGCGATCACCCAACATGCGCACCAGACGGATCGTCGAAGCGCGCGGCTGGAGCGCGATCTTAGTGCAGCCGGTGAGGCATGCGCCGCGGAACTGGCGCACTTCGAGGAGGCCCTTCGGGAGAGGGCCCAGGCGATTCGCCTACTCGAGGCGGAGATGGCTCGGCGCGACCAAATCGTTCGCGATCTCGTGAGTGCGCTCGACGAGAGCGGGTCTTACCCCGAACCCCCGACGGGGGATGATCCGGTCGAGGGTCATGCCCTGCTCGCCGAAAACGCGCGTCTGCGCGAACGCCTCGATGCGCTCGCCCTGGACTTGGCACGCCGAGAAGGCGAAGCTCGTGCGAGCAGTTGGAGCGTGGCAGAGCTCGAGCGACGCTTGGCGGAGCTCACGAGCGACAATGCGGGCGTGCGTCGCGAGTCGGAAGGGGCATCGACCGTCCTGTCCGACGCGAGCCGCGCGGAGTCGAACGCCGCACTCTTCGCCGCTCTCGACGAGATCGACGTTCTCAGACGGGCGCTCTCGCAGGAGCATGAGTCCCGGCTCCGGGCCGAATCCGGCGACGCTCTCGCGCGTGCACGCTCGGACATTGAGCGTTTGACCGTGCTCTTGGAACAATCGACGCGCGAACCCGAGGCTTCTGAAGAGGCTCGTCCCCCCAGTCCTACATGAGGACCGTCGAGCCGGCCACGAACCGAGGACCGCAGCCGAAGCATGTTTTCGAACCCGGTTCAAGTCCCCGCTCGCGCTTGGCCACGGCCCTCCAACCGCGATTCGCGTTGACACAGCCGGACAGCGGCTTAACTTGCGGCTCGCGAGCTTACCGCTTGCGTTCTTGCGTGTGAGCGCACACCCGTTGCAGGGTTTGCAGCGAAGACAACCCGGGCGCCGATGTCCTCTAAGCGCGATTATTACGAAATCCTGTCCGTCTCGCGCGAAGCGCCCCCGGATGAACTACGCAAGGCGTATCGGCGCGAGGCTCTGAAGCATCACCCCGACCGCAACCCGAGCGATTCCTCGGCCGAGTCGAAGTTCAAAGAGGTGAACGAGGCCTATCAGGTACTGTCCGACGAGACGAAGCGGCGCATCTATGACCAGTTTGGTCACGCGGGGCTCGACGGATCGATGGCCGGCGCTTCCGGATTTGAGGGCGGCGTCAGCGACGTTTTCGCCCACATGCAGGACCTCTTCGCCGAGATGTTCTCGAGTGGCGGAGGGGGGCGCGCTCGTCGAGGTAGCGATTTGCGAGTGCAGACGCGCTTGCCGCTGAGGGATGCCGCGTTCGGATGCAAGCGCGAGGTGAGCGTGCGCGCGCCGGCACCCTGCAGCGACTGCGGGGGTAATGGCGCCAAGGCCGGCACCAAGCTCGAAACCTGCTCACAGTGCCGCGGCAGCGGGCAGGTGTCGAACGCGCGTGGGTTTGTGATGTTCACCTCGACCTGCCCGCGTTGTCGCGGCGCGGGCCGGACGATAAAGGAAGCGTGTCCGGCATGCGCAGGACACGGGGCCGTCGAACGCACGCGGAAAGTAACCGTGACGTTTCCTGCGGGCATCGATGCCGGTCAGCGCTTGCGCGTGAGCGGCCAGGGAATGCCGGGGCCGGCAGGGGCCGCGGCCGGCGACTTGTACGTGGAGATTGACGTCGAAGAGGATCCTCGCTTCGAGCGCGACGGCGCCGACCTCATCACGCGCGTGAGCATCCCGTTCACCGATGCGGCCCTGGGGGCCGAAATTCGCGTCCCTGCTTTGGAGCCGGACGAGGACTCCGCAACCGTCGCGCTCGCGATTCCAGCCGGAACCCAACCGGGTACGCTGTTCACCCTCAAGGGCCAAGGTATCCCGCGGCTCGACGGACGAGGCCGAGGGTCGCTCGTCGTCGTCGTGCAGGTGGAAGTCCCCGCCTCCCTGACGTCGCGCGGACGGGAGCTTCTGGAAGAGCTCGTGATCGAGTTGCGCAATCAGGCGTCGGGCGGGCGCGAAGGAAAGCCGGAAGGAAAGCGAGCCGCGGTCGGCAAGTAGGCCATGATGGTCGATGTGGAGTCGCTCAAGGCGGCGCTTGCGCACGTGTCGACTCTGCGGCCGAACGGTCGGGTCCTGTCGGTGGCGGGTCTGAGCTTGCGACTTGCGCTGCCGGGGGTTCGCGTCGGAGACGTGATCCGCGTGTGCCGGCGCGGCGATCCGCTTGTCTGCGAGGTCGTCGGGTTCGATGCGAACGGCGCGATTGCGATGCCGTTCGGCGCACTCGTTGGGGTGGGGGCCGATGACGAGGTGGAGTCGACGGGCGGCCCGCTCACCGTTCGCGCGAGCGAGGGAGTCCTCGGACGAATGCTCGATGGGCTGGGTCGTCCGCTCGACGGGGGTCCAGTCATCGCGGGAGAGCTCGTGCCCGTCGACCGCAGTCCTCCGAGTGCCCTCGATCGTCGCGCCATCGCGCGCCCCATCGCGACGGGCGTGCGCGTCGTCGATGGATTGATCACGTTGGGCGAGGGGCAACGGGTCGGCCTCTTTGCCGGATCGGGAGTGGGCAAGAGCACGTTGCTCGGCACGATCGCCCGCGGCTGCGACGCAGACGTCGTGGTCGTCGCCCTCGTCGGCGAGCGCGGGCGCGAGGTGGCCGAATTCGTCGATCGCTTTCTGGGCGCCGAGGGGCGCAAGAAGGCCGTCGTCGTCGTCGCGACGAGCGACGTCGCGGCGCTCGAGCGGCTCCGCGCGGCGCAGGTGGCCACTTCGTACGCCGAGTATTTCCGGGATCGCGGCTCGCGCGTACTTTTGCTCGTCGACTCGGTGACGCGGGTCGCTCGCGCGCAACGCGAGGTCGGCCTCGCCGCGGGCGAGCCTCCGGCGCGCCGCGGATATCCGGCGAGCGTGTTCGCTGGGCTCCCGCGGCTGCTTGAGCGGTCCGGACAGGGACCGCGCGGCAGCATCACGGCCATCTACACGGTGCTCGTCGAAGGCGGGGACATGGACGAGCCGATCGCCGATGAGGTCCGCGCCATTCTCGACGGTCATGTCGTGCTCGATAGGGCGATCGCGGCCCGAGGCCGATACCCGGCTGTCGACGTTCTGGCGTCGTTGTCGCGTGTCATGGACTCGGTCGCGTCGGAGCCGCATCGCAAAGCAGCTCGGCGCCTGCGGG
>JBEKOY010000037.1:0-47545 GCA_049521295.1 Polyangiaceae bacterium
GAGATCGTCGAGTCAGTCCGATAGCCGGGATCCCGCGTTCATGCTGTCGCGCCAGCATCGGGCCGACAGCGCCACGACGGACCGCGCGCCGCCGGTTGCCAGGGCCCCGCAATGCGGCGTGCCCTGAGGAAGGGGGCGCAATGCAAGCAACAGGCGTGCGACCGTTCGGGCGCATTCAGGCGCATATGCTACCCGTCGCGCGTGGGCGTTCTCACCACGGTCGCGCTTGTCGTGGCTGCCCTTGTTGCAGTTCCATTCCTCGCGCACCAGCTACGCAGACGTCGCGCCGAAGAGCAGCCATTTCCGCCCGCTCGCCTCGTCGACGCGGCGCCGCCGAAGGCGCGTCGCCGCTCTCGCTTGGAGGATCGTGCTCTTTTTGTCACGCGCGCTTCTGCGGTGGTAGCCCTTGCCGTGCTTGGCGCGTCGCCGTTCGTACGATGCTCGCGGCTCTCGCTCCAACGATCGGGAGGCGCGTCGGTCGCAATGGCCATCGTCCTGGACGACTCGATGAGCATGCAGGCTGACGCTGCCGGGCGATCGCGCTTCGAGCGGGCCCGGCGCGGCGCGCACGAACTGCTGGCCTCTGCGCGAGAGGGTGACGCCGTGGCGCTTGTACTCGCTGGTAATCCGGCTCGCGTTGCGCTTGGAGCGACGACCGACATGGAGGCGGCTCGTCTGGCCATCGATTCGTTCACCCCAAGCGACCGCGCCACGGATCTCGATGGGTCGCTCGTTCTGGCGGCGGATCTCTTGACCCCACTCCCACAGGTCGATCGGCGGGTAGTGGTATTGAGTGACCTCGCCGACGGACATTCCGAAGGAACGCCGCTTGCGCCCCCCATGTCGGTGCCACTTTGGGTGGCGCTTCCGGAATTGTCAGTCGACAGAGCCGATTGCGGCGTGCTGCGCGCCGACAAGAAAGGGGCCCGGGTCCGAGTCGCTGTCGCTTGCGGTCCGACGCACAGCGCGGTCGGTCGCGACGTTATCGTAGAGGACGCTAAGGGCAACGAGCTCGGGCGCGGAACCGTGAGCTCGGCGCCGAACGCCGACGTGACGGTCGTCCTTCCGTCTTCGGAAGCACGAGCCGAGCGCGCGCGCCTTTCGGGCATCGACGCAATCGCGTCCGACGACACGGCCCCGGTGGTTGCGGAGGTCGGACGCCAAGTGATCGCGGTGGTCGCCGACGTCGGCAACGAGGCCGTCGCTACGGGAGGTCCGCCGCTCGTCGAGCGAGCCCTCGGAGCGCTCAAGGTCGACGTCGATGTCGCTCCGGTCCCCGCGACCCCCGATCGCGTCGAGGATCTTTCGGCGGATCTCGGATTGATCATCGATGATCCTCCCGGGCTTACTCCAGAGCAGCGGCACGCGGTCGCCGCGTTCATTGATGGCGGAGGTGTCGTTCTATTGGCGCTCGGACCACACGCGGCTGCGGCTCCCTTGGGTGCTACGCTTGAGCCGATCGCGATGCACCCTGTCTCATGGAAAGAGACCAGGGCACGCGGAGCTTCGCCGAAAAATGCGGGGGTGTTGGCCGGTAGCGAGGCCACCTTGGTCGACCTCAGCGCCCCGCGTCGAGCGGCGCTTAGCCCCGAGGACGTCGGGGCTTTCGAGCCCGTCGTATCCTGGGAAGACGGTGCCTTGTTGGTCGGGCGCCGCGCGATGGGCCGCGGCGAAGCATGGATCGTCACTCTGCCCCTTTCGATTGATGCGAGCGATCTGGCTCTCCGTCCCGCGTTCCTGGCGCTGCTCGACGCCTGGGTCCGGAGCGCGCGCGAGCGCTCCGCCCCCCTGCGGAGCGACGTTGGCACTTCATGGGGCTTCCCTGGGGCTGGTCAAGTTCTCGTTCAGGGTCCTGGCGGACCGGTTGCGATGACGCGTGACGGTGGGATGATTCGCATCGTCCCCCCCCGGATTGGCGCCTACCGCATTACGGTTGATGGAAAGTCTGAGACCCGGATTGCCGCTCCAATCCTGCGTGAGCTCGACATGCGCCCGCGCTCTACTCAGCCCGAGGCGACCGCGCCGACCGTCCGCGATCGACGAGGGTCGGTCGACGCGAGCGGTCCCGTCGCCATCGCTTTGCTCGCGCTCGTGGCGCTCGAGCTCGCTCTTCGAATCGTCTCGCGTCGTCAGGCGGAGCCGACGTAGGCTCGTGCGCTTGCGGGGACCCGCCAATGCGACATCCATGACAGCGCCCCGAATCGTCGCTGCGGCCCTGCTGCTAGCCGGTTGCGGTGGGGCGGGCATCTACGGACATTCGCCGCAGTACCGCCCACTCGGCTCGGAGCGCGACATCGTGGCGGGGGCGCGCGAATACGACCCCGTCGGACTGGCTCGCCGGCCTGACGATTGGCGACGGGGCAATGTCGTGCTCTTCGGCGTCGTCGATCGGCGTGCCGTCGGCCCCGGCGGGCAGGCGCTCCTAAGGTTAGCGGCACGCTCGCTCGAGCCGCGAAATGTCTGCGAGCGCAGCGCCGACGACGATTCCTGTCGCGTGACGGTGAGCGACCAAGACTTCGGTGTTCTTTGGGCGCTTGTGGCCTTGCGTGCCGACGACGACATCGGTCCGCTGGCGGTGGGACAACGGTCGCTCGTGCGAGTGGTTGGCGGGATCGCGCAAGACGTGTCTCCCGTCGACGGGGCGCCGGTCGTGCACGCAATCTGGTACCGGCATTGGCCGGCCGGGCAATATACCACTCGCCGCGCCGCGCGAATGCGGTCACCCTGAGCCGGGCCGGCCCCAGTCGTCGGCAACCCCGACTTGCGCGCGCCGGTAATCACCGCGATAGTTCCCTTTTGACCATGCATTCTCCGTTCCGGTTGACCACGACATTCGAGCCGAAAGGCGATCAGCCGCAGGCCATCGAGCACCTTCTGCGCGGGCTCGAACGCAACGAGCGCGATCAAGTCCTGCTGGGGATTACCGGCTCCGGCAAGACGTTTACGATCGCCAACGTCATCCGTCGCTTCGGAAGACCCACGCTCATCCTTGCACCCAACAAGACCCTTGCCGCTCAGCTCTACGGCGAGATGCGTGAGCTTTTTCCAGAGAATGCCGTCGAATATTTCGTAAGCTATTACGATTATTATCAGCCAGAGGCTTACATACCTTCAACCGATACGTTCATCGACAAGGACTCGATCATCAACGATCAGATCGACCGCATGCGCCATTCGGCGACGGTTGCGCTCCTGTCGAGACGTGACGTCATCATCGTAGCAAGCGTGAGCTGCATTTATGGAATCGGAAGTGCCGAGAGCTACCACGGCCTCGTCATGACGCTTGCGGTTGGCGAGGAGCTCCGCCGCGACACACTCCTCCGCCAGCTCGTCGACATTCAATACGAGAGAAACGATGTCGATTTTCACCGCGGTACGTTTCGCGTCCGCGGGGATGTGGTCGAGATATTTCCTACGTACGAGCACGACACCGCGATTCGCGTCGAGTTCTTCGGTGACGATATCGAATCCATCAAGGAAGTGGACCCTCTTCGCGGCCGGGTGAAGGGCGTTCTCGATCGCTACGCGATCTATCCAGGCTCTCATTACGTCACGCCGCAGACGCAGATGCGCCGCGCGATCGGAAGCATCCGCGAGGAGCTTCGCGATCGGCTCGAGTTCTTCGATAAAGAAGCGCGCTTTCTAGAAAAGCAGCGAATCGAGCAGCGGACGCTTTATGACCTCGAAATGATGGAGCAGATGGGGTTCTGCTCGGGAATCGAGAACTATTCGCGACACCTGTCCGGGCGCAAGGCTGGGGAACCACCACCGACCTTGCTCGATTACTTTCCTCCCGATTTCTTGCTCGTCATCGACGAGTCGCACCAGACCCTTCCCCAGCTGCAAGGGATGTATCGCGGCGATCGCGCGCGCAAGGAGACGCTCGTCGAGTACGGATTCCGCCTTCCCAGTGCCCTGGACAACCGGCCCCTCAAGTTCGAGGAGTTCGACAAACACATTCATCGGATCATCTACGTCTCCGCCACACCGGGCGAGTACGAGGTTGAGAAGGTGCAGGGCGTCTTCGTCGAGCAGCTGATTCGCCCGACCGGGCTCATGGATCCTCAAGTGGAGGTGCGTCCCGTGTCGGGCCAGGTTGACGACTTATTGGGCGAGATCAAGGATCGCGCAAGCAAAGGCGAGCGTGTTCTCGTAACCACGCTCACCAAGCGTATGGCTGAAGACCTAACGGAATACTACCGCGAGATTGGCGTTCGCATTCGCTATCTCCACTCGGACATCGATACGCTCGAACGGATTGATATCCTGCGAGACTTGCGGCTCGGGGAGTTCGACGTGCTCGTTGGGATCAATCTACTTCGCGAGGGGCTCGACTTACCGGAGGTCTCTCTGGTGGCGATCTTCGATGCCGACAAGGAGGGCTTCTTGAGGAGTTCTCGATCATTGATTCAGACGATGGGCCGGGCGGCGCGGAACGTCAACGGGCGGGTCATCATGTACGCCGCGAACGTCACTCCTTCGATGAAAAACGCGATGGAGGAGACCACTCGCCGCCGCGCTGTTCAAGGCGCCTACAACGAGGCGCACGGCATCGTGCCACAGACGGTTGTGCGCGCCGTGATGAACATCAATCCCGCGTCTGGGACAATTGACTATTTCAATGTACCGAAGATCGACAGGGGCGTCAGACCCACGGCCACGGGCGACGATCCTGCAGGCGAAGTTCAAGAGCGGCTCGCTGCCCTGCGTCTCGAAATGTTCTCGGCTGCCGAAAACCTCGACTTTGAGAAGGCTGCTCGCATTCGCGACGAGTTGAAGAGATTTCAAGCGGTTGCCGGCGGCTCTGGGTCAGAGGGCGTAGAGGCGACCCTCGATCCGTACGCGTCGGGCGCCAAGCCCAAATCAGGGCCGCGCCCGCGCGGGGCAGCGAAGGCGGCCTCGGCGCCGAGCTCGAGGGGACGGCGATACAAGGCCCGCTGAAATGACATTTTTAGGGGTTCGACCCCACGTTCGCATTAGATTACGGGTCCGTCGCTAGAGTCGGTCGATGTCGCCGCGAGCCGCGAGCGCGTCGACGACCAGCCGGACGTCCTGAGCGCGCTCCCGCGGAATGACGAGCACCGCGTCCTCCGTTTCCACGATCACCAGGTCATTCACCCCGACCAGTGCCCATCGCTTGCGCGCTTGTCCCCGGGTCAGGTCCCGGACCAAGTTGTTCCGAGCATCGATGGCGACAGATTCTGCGGGCAACGCGTTGCCGTCCGCGTCGTGCTCGGACATCTCCCAGGTAACCTGCCAACTGCCGACGTCGGTCCAGCCGAAGCTCCCCGGCACGACGGCGATGCGATCCGCTTTTTCCATCACGCCGCGGTCGATCGAGATCGACGGGAGCGTTGGAAACACCTCGGCCAGCACCCGCGCCTCCTCCCCCCGAAGGGCCGCGGCGTCGATCGCCGCAA
Organism: Polyangiaceae bacterium; assembly: GCA_049521295.1. GTDB lineage: Bacteria > Myxococcota_A > Polyangia > Polyangiales > Polyangiaceae > Palsa-1150. The sequence goes on from JBEKOY010000037.1 coordinate 5,421, forward strand.
GACCTCGAGCCAGGTCGGGCATGTGCTTGGCGATCGCCGCACGCATGACGCTCACGCGGAAAAAAAACATTCCAGCATTCCACAAGTGGCGGCCTCCAGCGACGAACGTCTCGGCAAGCTGCCGTGCCGGCTTTTCGACGAAACGCCTGACCGCATGCGCCTGATGGGCGATGGCATCGCCGAGCTCGATGTACCCATAGCCGGTCTCCGGACGCGTGGGCACGACGCCGATCGTCACGAGCCAGCCTTCCTCGGCGATCTGGACGGCTCGTGCGAGCACGTGACGGAATCCCGGTTCATCGGCGATGAAGTGGTCCGAGGGCAGCACCGCCACGACGGCATCGGGATCAAACCGACCGATCGTCGCGCCGGCGAGGCCAATGCAGGGAGCGGTGTTGCGCGCGACCGGTTCTGCAAGAAAGTTGGATCGCGAGAGCTGCGGTAGAGCCGCCGCTGTCGCCTCAACCAGTCGCGCCGCAGTCGAGATCCAGGTTCGTTCGGCCGGCACCAGCGGTTCGATGCGTCGAACCGTCGCCCCGATGAGCGTTTCGTCTGCTCGCCCCGCCAGCGGCAGCAGTTGCTTGGGCAGCTGACGGCGCGACGCGGGCCAGAAACGAGTTCCGGCACCGCCGGCGAGGATGACGGCATGAACGTTACTCATCGAATCGCTCGTATCACGCCTCGGGCCAGCATGGCACGATGGCGGGCGGTGGAAGCAGACATCGTTTTCGATCTCGAGCTCGCGCACGGCCGTTGTGTCGGCGTCCGCATTCCGGCTCTCCCGGGTGCTGTCGAAGCGCTTGCAGAATCGATGCTGCCGGCGCTGGAACGTAACGCGCATTCGACCCGGTTTGCGGCGCGACGTCGCGCATGGGTGGGAGGTCGGGTCGCCCTTCGCCGAACGCTGACTCTACTCGACATCGACGCGCCTGCCATTCTCTCCGACGATCGAGGTGCACCGATGCTCCCGTCGGGAGTTGCGGCGTCGATCTCGCATAAGGACTGGATAGCGGTCGCTCTCGTCGCCCGCGAGACCGAGGCCCGCGTCGGCGTCGACGTGGAGACCGACATAGAGCCGTCGTTTGCGATCGCATCCCGCGTGCTCGCAGACGATGAACTCAGTGAAGTGGAAGCACTCGATTCGACCGCTCGGCCGAGGGAAGTCCTCGTCCGCTTTTCGGCCAAAGAGGCGGTGTACAAGGCGCTTGATCCGTTCGTTCGTCGCTATGTCGGCTTCAAGGAAGTCAGCATCTCCCTGCTCCCGGCGGGCGATGCCGTCGTGCGATCCCACCTGCGGGAGAAAGAAGGGCCTTTCACCATCGGCGTAAGATGGCGCCGCCATGATGGCCTCGTTCTGACTACCGCGCGCGTGACACCCGCAGTGTGCGGTGTCGATACGAGCGGATAGCGCGCCGATGGAGGTCAGCCCAGTGAATCGGCGCTTCGCCTCCGTCGCGATCGTACTCTCGGTCGTGCTGTTCATAGGCCTCGAAGCGGCGGCGATGTTGCTCTACCCCGGCGGCACGTGGTGGGATCCGAGCTCGCACGGGTCGAGCATTTCGCAAAATTATTTATGTGACTTCGAACATCGAGAAGCCATCGACGGAGCAGCCAATCCGATCGGATCGCGACTGGCGGAGGCAGCCATGTTCACGTTGGTCCTCGGTCTGATGCCGTTCTGGATCGCCACGCCGAGCCTGATGGGCCGAGGAAAGGCCGGCCCCGTGGTGCGAACGCTTGGACTTGTCTCGCTGCTCGGAGTCGTGGCCGTGATTTTGCTTCCAAGCGATCGATTTGGCCGTCCGCACGGTGTCGCTGTCATCTTGGCCGGGGGCCCCGGGCTCGTCGCCGTGGCACTTGCCGTTCGAGCGCTTTTCCGTTGCGATCGGCGGCCGAGGATCGCGGCATGGCTCGGCGCGGCGACGCTAGCGGTTGCCGCAGTCGATTTCATCGGGTTCGCCATGCATCTGATCGCGGGTGGCTTGGGCACGCCGCTACTCCCTGCCTTCCAGAAGGCGGCCCTGACGCTGCTGCTGGCCTGGATGGTGGCTGTTGCGATGCGGGTCGCGGGCGGGTCCACCGTGTCTCGGGTCCACTCGGGGGCTAACCCTCGGCGGCGTTCTCCTCATGCCCGGCCGTAGTGGCGCTTGTAATGATTGATGAGGCCGTTTGTGGATGGGTCGTGTGTCGCGACTGGGCCCAAGGCGAGGAGCTCGGGCTCGATCTTCTTCGCCAGCTGCTTGCCGAGTTCCACGCCCCACTGGTCGAAGCTGAAGATCTCCCAGATGATCCCTTGAACGAAGATCTTGTGCTCATACATCGCGATGAGCGTCCCGAGCGTTCGGGGAGTCAGCTTCGTGAACAGGATGGACGTCGTCGGTCGGTCGCCAGGGAACGTCTTATGCGGGGTGAGCTCGGCGATGCGCGCGGGCGGGAGTTTCTGTGCCTCGAGCTCTGAACGCGCTTCTTCCGACGTCTTCCCGCGCATCAACGCCTCGGTTTGAGCAAAGAAGTTCGCAAGCAGTACTTCGTGGTGATTGCCCATCGGGTTGTGCGTTTCGAGTGGTGCCAGAAAATCACACGGCACGAGGCGCGTGCCCTGATGCAAAAGCTGGTAGAATGCGTGCTGCCCGTTCGTGCCAGGCTCGCCCCAAACAATCGGTCCCGTCGTGTAGTCGTCGATGAATTGACCGGCGCGATCGACGCGCTTTCCATTGCTCTCCATGTCCCCCTGCTGAAAGTATGCGGCGAAACGGCTCATCGATTGGTCGTAGGGAAGAATCGCGTGTGTCGCCGCGCCGAGGAAGTTCGAATACCAGATTCCGAGAAGAGCAAGAATCACGGGAACGTTGTCTTCAAGGCGGGCCGACCGAAAGTGTTCGTCCATGGCGTTCCCGCCCGCGAGCATCGCTTCGAACCGGTCCATGCCGACGAGAAGCGCGATCGGTAGCCCGATGGCGCTCCATAGCGAATAGCGTCCGCCGACCCAATCCCAAATCGCGAACATGTTGTCGGGATCGATTCCGAACTTCTTGACCTCTTCGGTCGCAGTTGACACCGCGACGAAGTGCTTTGGCACGGCCGCATCGCTCCCGAGCTTTTCGACCAGCCACGCTCGCGCGCTTTGCGCATTCATCAACGTCTCCTGGGTCGTAAAGGTCTTGCTCTCGATGACGAAGAGAGTCCGCTCCGCCGACAGGTTCCTAATCGTGTCGGCCAGGTGCGTCGCATCGACGTTCGAGACGAAGTGCGCACGCATTCCAATCTGCCAGTACGGTCGGAGCGCTAGGCTAGCCATCGACGGCCCCAAGTCGCTTCCACCGATGCCGATGTTGACGACATCAGCGATTCGCTCGCCGGTATACCCTCGCCACGCTCCGGTCCGGACCGCGTCCGTAAATGCTCTCATTTTCGCGAGGACGGCGTTGACCTCCGCCACCACGTCTTTGCCGTCGACTTCGATGGGACGATTGGAGCGGTTCCGGAGCGCGACGTGCAGGACGGCCCGGTCCTCAGTCCGGTTGATCTTTTCACCGCGCATCATTCGGTCGCGCCACTCGAAGACGTGCGCTTGGCGTGCGAGATCGAAGAGCCGGGTCATCGTCTCATCGGTGACTGCGTTCTTCGAGTAATCGACGAGCATGTCTTCGACAGTGAGCGAGTAGCGCTCAAACCGGTTCGGATCGGAGGCGAACAGCGAGCGAACATGGACGGTGCCCAATGCATCTCGATGACGAACGAGGGCTTGCCAGGCAGCAGACTGCGTCAGCGTGCTCATAGCCCTCCTCTAGTCGAGGTGGGGAAGGATTGCCGCACGGTGTCGCGGATTCGCACCGCCCGGCATGGTGTTGGGTCCGGCAGGCTGATGTCTCTGACGACGTAAGTTAGTGATGTTCAAAGAAGCAATGGGTGGCCTCATCCTTGCTTACGACCGATCCATGTCCGTTTGTTCCGAAAGCCCGAGGAGTGGAATTCTTCAGGTATACGGCCAGCCGCGGGATGCGTGCGCCGAGGGCTTGATCGATTCGCCTGAATTTCGCCCCACGGAGGGGTGTCGTTCTAAATTGAAGCCACCCGATGCATTGGCTTCGCGCGCTCGCCCCGGCTGCAGCCGCAGTCGTCATGCTTGTTGGTATCAGCATCGCCGGCTCTTGTGGTCGCGCGCCCCCATTGCAACTCCTTCGAGTGCTGGAAATCGCGCCGCGCGACGTGGAGCTCGGCGACCGCGTGGCGATCTTGGGCGAGGGCTTCGCGCCTGGCAAGGCCGCGCGCGTCACATTTCGAGGGACTCTGCACCGAGCCGGCGAGCGTGAACAGCGCGACGCGGTAATCGAGACCGCGGGTGTCGTGGTCGGTCCAGAGCGCGTGGAAGTTTCGTTTGACGAGGCGCTCGATGCCTTTTTCTGCCGATCCGGCGATCGGGCGGCCCATACGACATTTGAAGGCGACGTCGAGGTCGCGTTTGCGGCGTCCGAATTTGGGGCTCCGCCGATCGGCGGTGCACTCCAAGGCGTCACGATCGACGTCCGAGCGCCTGCCGGGGCCGCGGACCGAGACCGCGACGCAGAAGGACAGCGTTTGCTCAGCTGGATCGGGTTGCGGGTGGCGTCCGGTGGGCCGACGGGTCTCCTCGTTGAGGCGGTTGCCCCTCGATCGGCGGCGGAGAAGGCCGGCGTCGTCTCGGGCGATGTCCTGGCGAGCTTCGATGGCGTACGTGTCATGTCCCCCAGCGACGCTGTGCCCGCGGCCGGAGACGCGGAGGCCTGGCTGGGCGTTCGGCCATCGGCATCCGCCACCGAGATTGGCCGAGCCGTTTCGGTTGCCGGCTTCCGTCGCTCGCCGCCGGAGCGCTTTGTGGCGGCCACACTCATCGTGGCGGCGGCATTGACGGCCGTCCTCCTTTGGGGCGCAGCGACTCCCGGTCCGGTGGCTGTGGTTCTTCAGCGATTCGTGTGCCGTCTGCGCGCGCACACCACTTCGGACGCAAAAAGCAGGGCATGGGGACAGCATTTCTGCGTCTTCCGGAGGGGCGTTCGTCCGCCATTCCACGTCGGCGTCCCGTCTGCTGTGGCCGGTTTGGTTGCCTGCGCAACGTTTGCCGTCATGCCGTTCGGCCAGTATCTCGTGGCCGCGAGGCTTGACGTCGGGGTGCTCTTCGTCGCGGCTGCGACCGCGTTGGCCGTGGCCGCGTTCATAGCGGCAGACTCACCCTGGCGAGGGGCGCGGAATGCCTTGCATGTACTCTGGCAGCATGTCCCGGGTGCCCTAGCGGTGGCCGGTGTCGTGCTCTCGACCGGATCGCTCCGTGTTCAAGAAGTCGAGCGTGCCCAAGGTGGCCCGCCCTGGGACTGGCTAGCTTTCCGAAGCCCCGCTTCACTCGTCGCCGCATGGGTCCTATTCGAGAGTGTATGGATCGAACGCAGCTGTTCATATCGATCCACCGGGCTCGCCACGCGGGTCGACGACTTGACTGCCCCGCAGGGGCTGCAAGGGGGTCCGGCGTTCGAGACCGCGCTGCGTGCACATCAGTTCGTCGTCGCGGGTCTCGTGAGCGCGCTCTTTCTCGGCGGCTGGTCACTGCCCGGTCTTTCGCCCGCGCAGCAAGACTCTCGGCCGGCGCTCGAAGTCGTGGGCGCGATCGTGTTTCTCGCAAAGGGGACTGCCCTCGTGTTCCTATCAACGTCTGCAAGCTGGGCGCTTCCGGCCTTGACGCTTTGGCAGCGGACGCGTTGGACCGCGGTGTGCTCCCTACCGATAGCGGTCGGAAGTCTCGCCGCGTGCGCCGCTTGGGCCAGCTGGGGACCTCCGCCAGCCGCGCAGTGGCTTGCGAGCGGCGGTCTCACTCTGGTCGCGCTTCTCGTCGCCGTCGCGCTCGGCCACCGGGTGGTCTATGGGCTCACGTCACCGGTCGCCGATGCGCGCCTCAGCCCTTTTCTTTGAAACTCGACGCGTGCATGGAAGCGTCAAGCTTTACAGCCAGCCGGCCGAAGACGATAGCTTGAAGCCGTCGATGGCCGACTCCTCCGCCGGTGCCCCGCTGCAGCAGCCCATCGTCCTCGCCCCGACGCTTTGGCTGCTCATCGCTCCATCTCTTCTCCAGCTCGCGTGGCACCTCATCGCGGCTTGTTGGCCGCGCCGACGAGGAGCGAACGTTGCGGCCAATCGGAGCCGGGATTGGGCGAGTCTACTGGGCATGGCAACCGTTGGATGCGTGACTGGAGCGACGCTCGCACACGCGATCGCGTTGGTCCAAGCGCCCAAATCTGCGGCGTTCGTCGAATACGTCACGAGTGGCGCTCGAGTTGGCAGGGTCGATGCCGGGATTGCCTTCGATTTCGACTCGCTTTCGGCTGTAGCCTGCCTCCTCCTGTGCATGGTCGCCTTCGGTGCCGCGACGTGGCTGGCCATGCATCCCGCGGTCGTGCGTAGCTCGGGCAAATGGGCATGCATTGAGCTGGCGCTCGCGGGGGGGATGGTATCGTTTCTGGCCGACGGAGTGGTCACGATGGCGATCGGGTGGACGCTGGCGGCCACCGCTGCCGCGGGGCTCGCCGTGTGGACGGACCTTCGGGCAGCAGCGCTAGCGGCGACGCGCGCGGCCGCAGCAATCGCACTCCTGCTCTTAGGTGGAGCTGTACTTTTCTGGCGGCTCGAGGGAGCGAAACAGGATTCCGCGGCCCAGGGGTCGTCCGGTTTCGTCGCGCTGCGCTCGAGCGACCCCCGGGTTCACGGCTCTGCGCTGACGCTGGCGAGTGTTCCGGGGGCGCTCGTGTACTTAGATGGTGCGCGAACCCCGCTCGCCAGGGCCCCGTTCGTCGGAGTGCCCATTCCAAGCGGTCCGCATTCCATTCGCGTACATTCCGGCAGCGCGTCGGACGACGCGGTAATTACCGAAGAGGCTTCGGCTGAAGGTACGTTGATCACGCTGGTACCGTCCGGCCTTTCACTTTCCTTTCGCGAGGTCGGCGCTGCGATCGCCGCTGGCTCTGGAGAGCCGTCCGAACCAGCCGGCGATGACGGCGGCGCGGCGACCGCACTCTGGCTGTGGATAGCGGCCGCTTGGGTCGTGAGTGCGGGGGCTCCTCCGGCCAATGTGCCCGCCCCGCTCGTCGCGCTCTCGCATGGTGCAACCACCGCGATCCTGGGGCCGTTCCTGCTCGGGCGTGCCAGCGTTCTGCTCGCGCTCGCCCCGCGAAAAGGCCTTGTTCTGGCTGCCGCGGTCGCGGCGATCCTCGTCGCCGCTACGCGTAGCCTTTGGTCGGCTGCATCGCGGCCCGGCAATGCAGTGGCAGGGGCCACCGCGTGGCTGCTCGACCGATCACCGGCTCGCGCGGGAGCCTTGCTGATTCGGTTCGAGCATTGGGTCGTGGATGCGATCGGCGGACTGGTGGGAACGTTCGCTCGGATCGCCGCTTGGGGGGCGTCGCGGCTTGATGCGAGACTATTTCGAGCCTCTGGCGTCGCGATCGGCACGCGCGTCGCCGGGCTCGGACGTGGAGCAGAGCCGATCGTTGGCATGCCCCTCGGTCGCGTTGCCTGGGTCGTCATGGCCGCTTTGGCCACGGCTGCGGTGGCATATGGCCTCTTGGCGGGCCGGTGAGGCAGCGGTGAGCGCGTGGTTCATCCGCTGGCTCGGCGTGGTCGGGGCGATCCTGGTCGTGCTCGCCGCCGCGACCGCCTGGGCGGATCCGTCCGGTGGGCGCATCGCGCTGACGCTCCCGGCAGGCGGACAGGGCCCGCTCGTGCTTCGGCCCGGGGAGGGGGGAATGGTCGGCCAGTTCAGAATTGGCAACGTGGGCTCCGAGCCACTGACCGTTTCGCGCATCGCAATCCGCGGAGACGAAGACGACATTCGCTCGCCGTCGCGCCTGTCTGTGCGTTTCGTCGACGGGGCGGCCACCAACGCGACGATCGCCCCGGGTGCGTCTAAAGACGCAATCGTCTCATGGATGCCCGACCGCGATCCTCGGGTCCGACAAGCATTCGGTCACGTCGTCGCAACGTCCACCGACGAGCGGTCGGGTGAAGTCGCGATGGGCTTTCGGGCTCAGCTGCCGACGGGCCTCGGACGGATCGGTGAGCACGCACTCGCGTTGCTCGTGCTGGGACCGCTGCTGGTCATTGTCCTTGTCGCGGCGGCCCGAATGGCGGGGCTGCGTGACGATCCGCGCATCGGCCTCTTGTGCGTTGCGGTCGGGGCGCTTGAGCTGCTGTTGGCCTTGTGGTGTTACCGGCGTTTCGCGAGCGACGTCGCCCGCGCAGACGGAAACGACGGCTTTCAACTCGTTGAACGCGCGGTGTGGGTGCGATCCATTGGTTCGGAATGGTACGTCGGTGTCGATGGCGCGAGCATTGCGTTCGTGCTGCTTGCCGCCGTCGTCGCGTTCGTTGCGCTCCTCATCGCGAGCGTCGAGCGGCGAGGTGGTGCGTACTACGCGACACTCGCGTTGCTCTCGACCGGCGTCATGGGGGTTCTCGTCGCGTTGGATCTCGTGCTGCTGTTTGCTGCCTGGCAGGTCGTCTGGCTGGCACTGGTGCTCCTGGTGGGCGGCTGGGGTGGGCGGCGCAGTGCACTGGCCGCTAGCAGGATCGCTGTTGCGGGCGTCGTCGGATCGATTGCACTGCTGCTCGCATTCGTTGCTCTCTCCCGAGCGTCGGGACCGACCTTCCTGGTCGATGGTGCAGCGATCGCGCATACGCTTGCGGTCCCCGAGTTGTCGCGAACGGCCTTTTCGGCAAGCTCGCCCATTTGCGGCTTGCCGTTCGTCGGAGTGACCTCGGTGCTGCTCTTTGCCGGCATTGCGATTCTCTCTCCGGTGGTGCCGTTTCACCGATGGCTGCCGGATGCGCTTGAGCACGGGCCCGCTTCGGCGGGCATACTTCTAGGTGGAGTGGTGGTCACCCTTGGGCCGTATCTACTCCTGCGGGTAGGGCTGAGCGCCCTGCCAGAAGGGGCGCGATGGGGTGCGGCAGCCGTTGCCGTCCTGGGTTCGTTCGGCGCCGGTTGGGGTGCCTTGTGTGCGATGGCGCAGCGCGATCTGCGGCGCTTCGTCGCCTACACGACGATCGCCGCGTCAGGGTTGTCGCTGTACGGCATCGGTTCTCTCACCGCAGAAGGAATCACGGCGGCGATGATGGCGCTCTTCGCGCATGGCCTCTCGGCCGCCCTCCTGCTGGGCGTCGCCAGTGCTATCGAACAACGCGTTCATACCAGCGACGCGCAGAGACTCGGTGCGCTGGTCGTCGACGCACCGGCGCTTCGGTTGTTCGCGGCGGTCGGATTAGGGGTTTCACTCGGTGCTCCGGGCCTCGTCGGCTGGTGGGGGATCTTGCTCGCTTTTTTAGGGGGCTTCGCGCGCTATCCGGCTCTGACCGTCGTTCTGGCGGCCGCGGTCGTGGCTTCTGCCGCCGCCCACATCCGGATTGGCCGACTGCTGCTGATGGGCGAGGTTCACCGGTCGTGGCGCGACAGCACTTACCTCAAGCCATTTGGCGGGGTGCTTCCGGATGCAACGTCGGCCGATCTCATCGCCCTCGCGCCCCTTGCCGCGATTGCCGCGGTCCTCGGCCTATGGCCGTCGCCCATCTTGGCGCCGATGGCTGTCAGCGCCCGTGACAGCAGTGCACTCGCGGACCTCGAAGGCTCGGACGCGAGAACCCAGTGACCCAAATGAGACTCAAGGCCAGCGGGCCAACCACCGGTGAGCCGACGACCGACTCCGGGTGAGCCCAGGGGGACTCGCTCAATGTTTATCTGAGTATTCCGTTATTCCTCTTGCAGGACGGGCGCGCCGGGCGCGGTGGCGGCTCCTGTGGAGTGAAGCGAATCCATGTTGAGGGACGGCAGGCGTTCGCACCTTGCAGCAGTATCCGTTTGTGCCACGCTGCCCGGCCTCATCGCGGGCGCCGGCACCGCGCAGGCGTTCGCGCTCAAGCGCACCTCGCTCGGTCTGCCCGTGCGTTGGTCGGCGGCTGAGGTCGGGTTCGTCGTGGATCAGGCCGTCGATACATCCGTCAGCGGTGGCCTCCAAGCCGTCAACACGGCAGTCGACGCTTGGCGCGTTCCCGGCGCGCCTACACTGACGCTTACGATCGGTAACACCCCGAGCGTTCCTGCCATCGACGGGCAGAACTCCGTGATTTTCGCCAAGAACGGGTTCTTGCCAGCGGGACAAGCCTTGGCCGTTACGCTTGTCAGTTTCGATGCAACGACCGGCGAGATCGTGGACACCGACATCGTCATCAACGGGACGCACGCATTCGGTGTGCTCCCGGCCGGTGCGACGCCGCCGGCTGGAGCCATGGCCGTTTCGACCGAGGGAGGCTCGGGCGACGGCTCGACGGGCCAAGACCGCATGGCGTTCGACTTTCAGCACGTTGTGGCGCACGAGGTCGGACATGCTCTCGGACTTCCGGACTCGACCGACTACGACTCCGCACTGATGTACCCCAATACGAAGCCGAATGACGCCTCGGTGCGAGCGCCTGCCGAAGACGATATGGAAGGCATTTCTGAACTCTACGGCGGCGGGGTCCCGTCCTCGTCCTCCGCAGGGTGCGGGAAGGCGAACGTCGCTGGGTCGCCCGTTCGATCCGGAGATGCCGAGATCGCGCTCGCGCTCGTCGTCCTCGTTGGCGCTTGGGTCGTGTCGGGCCGACGCGCGCGCCTGCTCGTGCCGTGCGGCGCCGCCCTGTTCGCGCTCGGGGCGCGTCCTCTCCCGGCGCACGCGCACTCTGCGCAGCCACCGGGTGCGTCTCGCGTCTACGCGACTGCGCATGTCGTGGGTGCGACGACCGAGAATGCAGGGGGCGTCTTCCTGACGACAGTCGATCTGGTTCCGATCGAACGCAGTCGCGCCGAAGTCTGCCCCAGGCGGGTGCGCGTTTGGGGCGGCACGATGGGCGCCATCACCCCTGCGGTCGACGGGTCGGTGGCGCCGCAAGTGGGCGATGACGTCGACATTGCGTTTGGCGATCTCGCCTCTGGTGAAGGGCCGCAGGAGGCAGCCGTCCTCGCCGTTCGCAGGTCGACAGGGCGGCCATGGTGATCACCGTATCGTTCGAGGGGCACTGGTTCGTGGGGAGGCTCACGTGGCAAATGTAAGGTCCGAGAGGTATTGGGCCGGATTGGCCCCGCGACCGAAGTCGCCGCGCGGGCCCGATCCCGAAGAATGGTCCGCACTGTTGGCGCATGATCTGAAGACGCCCTTTGCGGCTATTTCGATGAATCTCGATTACGTTCTTTCTGATCTACCCGTCGGGACGTCCGACTCGGTTCATGAGGCGCTCTCGGACTGCAAGGAAGCGAACGCTCGCGCCGTCCGTCTCGTCCAAGACATGGTCGACGGACTCCGCTTGGCGACCGGCGATCTGAAGCCGTCATTGGCCGACGTCGCGATCTCGCACGTCGTCGAGCGTGTCGTTGCGGCCATGGGGACCGACGCCAACTCGTACGGCGTGCGCATCCTCTGGGCGTCGGGTAGCGATGTCGTCCGAGCCGACGCAGGCCTCATAGAGCGTGCACTCGGGCGGCTCCTCGAGCGCGCGATCCGGCATGCGGGCGGACGCTGCGTCGTCGTAGACCAGCGTGCTGGGACCATCACCATACGGGTCGAGACCCCTATCGACAGCGACATCGATTCGTCCGAACGCGCTCTTGCGACACATTTCGCGGAGACTGCCGTCCGGGCGCAAGGCGGGTACTTCGCGGTCGAATCGAGCGCCGGCTTGCTCGCATATCGCGTCAAGCTCCCAACGTGCGAGTGACGTTGCTTCAATCCTTGAGCGCCTCGGCACCTCCGATGATCTCCATCAGTTCCTTCGTAATGGCCGCCTGACGGGCGCGATTGTACGCGAGCGTCAAGCGCTCGATCATGTCCTTGGCGTTTCGAGTCGCTGCATCCATCGCCGTCATCTGCGCGCCGAAGAAGCTCGCCTGGCTCTCGAGCAGTGCGCGGTACAGGGTAATCTCGACGTACATGGGGACGAGCCGTTCGAGAACGGATCGTTCGTCGGGCTCGAAGATGTAATCGCTCGACGCGCGTCCCTCGGGTGTCCTAGCCGATCCGCCGTTTGATCGGCCGTCCATTGGACTGATCCGTGCTCCTCCTGATGGGTCACCGAGCGGGAGAAGCCGCTCGATTGTCACCTTTTGGGCAATGGCGCTTTTGAACTCGTTGAAGACCAAATATACGGCGTCGAACTCGCCGCGCTGGAAGCGTTGGATGAGCCAGCCTGCGACCTCCCGTGCCTTACCTAAGTCGAGACCTTCGTAGATCCGCTGAAAGTCCCTCGCCACCTTTGCTTGGCGGCGCCCGAGATACTCTCGGCCTTTGCGGCCGCACGTAGCAAAGATCACGTCGACGCCACCGTCCGCTTTTTCTCGCCAGGTTCGCTCCGTCGCCTTGTTCACGTTCGTGTTGAGCGCTCCGCACAGGCCGCGGTCGCCCGAGAAGACCACGATCAGCGCTCTCTTTTCCGGACGTCTGGCGAGGAGAGGGTGCACCGGCTCGTTTTGCGACTCGATCGAGACCGCCGTGGCGCGCGCGACCGACTCGAGGACGTCCGCCGTCTTCACAGCATAGGGCCGCATCGACACGATGCGCTGCTGCGCACGTGTGAGGCGTGCGCCGGCCACCATTTTCATAGCGCGCGTGATCTTCTGCGTCGCCTTGGTGCTCGCGATGCGCTTTCGAATCACCTTGAGCGACGGCATGGCTACTTCTTCCCGTCGTCAACAGTGACGATCGAAGGTCCGAAGGCAGCCCCGAACTCCTCGAGCGCCTTCTTCAACTCTCCCTCCGTTTGGTCGTCGAGCGTCTTCTTCGCGCGCAACGTCTCGTAGATGCGTGGGTATTTCTTTTCGACGAAATCGTAGAGGCCCCGCTCGTAGGCAGCGAGCTGTCCAATTTCCAGCTTGTCGACGTAGCCACGCGTTGCGGCGTAAATGACGACAATCTGCTTCTCCACAGGAACCGGGACGTACTGGCCCTGTTTAAGTACCTCGACGAGTCGAGCGCCACGCTCCAACTGATCGCGTGTCACCTTGTCGAGATCGCTGGCGAACTGCGCGAACGAAGCCATTTCTCGATACTGCGCGAGCTCGAGCTTTAGCCGCCCTGCGACCGCCTTCATCGCTTTGATCTGGGCACTCCCCCCGACGCGACTGACGCTTATGCCGACGTTGATGGCCGGGCGGACGCCCGAGTAAAATAGATCCGTTTCGAGGAAGATCTGCCCATCGGTGATCGAGATCACGTTCGTTGGGATGTACGCGCTGACATCGCCGGCTTGGGTCTCAATGATGGGCAGGGCAGTCAGGGATCCCCCGGAACGCGGATTGCGCAAGACGTGGTTCGCGTTGCCTTTTTCCTTGAGCTCGGTCTCGGCGCGGTGTCTTCCGAGCTCGCCCTTGTAAACGGTCGCCTTTCCGCGCTTATCCCAGTCTGTCACGTCTGTCGGAACCACCGCGAACTCGTCCGCCATTTTTGCGGCGCGTTCGAGCAAGCGAGAGTGAATGTAAAACACGTCCCCAGGGTACGCCTCGCGGCCGGGCGGGCGCCGCAGCAGAAGCGACAGTTGTCGGTAGGCAACCGCCTGCTTCGACAAGTCGTCATAAATGCACAAGGCGTGTCGACCGCTGTCGCGGAAATACTCCGCCATCGTCACGCCGGAGTAGGGTGCGATGAACTGGAGCGGCGCCATCTCGCTTGCGCCGGCGACGACCACTGTCGTGTATTCCAGGGCACCCTGCTGGTTCAGCTTGTCGACGACGCTGGCGACCGTGGATTGCTTTTGGCCAATCGCGACGTAGAAGCAATAGACGCCTTGGCCCTTTTGATTGAGGATCGTATCGAGGGCAACCGCCGTTTTGCCGGTCTGGCGGTCTCCGATGATGAGCTCGCGCTGCCCACGGCCGATCGGGACCATCGCATCGATTGCCTTGATTCCCGTCTGGAGGGGCTCCTTGACCGGTTGTCGTGCGAGAATACCGGGCGCCTTCACCTCGACGCGGCGGCGATCGCGGGTCTCGATCGGACCCTTGCCGTCGATGGGTTGTCCTAGCGCGTTGACCACGCGGCCCACGAGCGCCTCGCCAACGGGGACATCGAGGATGCGTCCGGTGCGCTTGACGATCGACCCCTCCTTCACGTTCGACACGTCTCCAAAGCAGACGGCGCCTACGTTGTCGGCCTCGAGGTTGAGCACCAACCCCATCAGGCCGCCGGGGAACTCGAGCAACTCGCCGGACATAGCCTGATCGAGGCCGTAGATTCGAGCGATGCCGTCGCCCACGCTCAACACCGTTCCCGTCTCGGTGGTGACGGAGGCATTCTCGTAGTTCTGAATCTGCTTTTTAATGATCGCGGAGATCTCTTCGGCGCGAAGTTGCATCGTGGGTTCCTCGTCGTTGGGCGTGGCGGCAGCCGTAGGTCTCGATTCTGGGGCCGTCTTCCGCGGTCCGAGCGATCGAGAGGAATTGTCGTCAAAGTGCAGGCACGAGCGTGTCACGGAGAGACTCCAGACGCGCGCGGAGGCTTCCATCGAAGACGCGGTCACCGATCCGCGTGATTACGCCGCCGACGAGTGCCGAGTCGGTCTTTCGGTCGACGAGGACTCGCCGCCCCGTCAGGCGCTCGAGCTCAGCCTGAAGCCGCCCGTAATAAGCCTCGGATAGAGGCGTCGCAGTCGTTACCTCGGCTCGCACCAAGCCCTTTCGCGCGTCCGCCAGTTCGCTCAAACTGCGCGCCAGGTACGGCAGCGCGCGAACGCGGCGACGGTCGACCAAGAGAAGAAGCGCATTTCGAGTCGTCGGGGTAGCGCCGATCTGGTCGGCCAGCTCGCCCATCACCGCGCTCTTATTGGCATGAGGGACGCGTGGGTTCTCGAGGGCGTTTCGCAACTCGGCGCTAGTTGCCCAAGCGTCAGCGACGGTCGCAAAATCATCGACGATCTTGTCGAGTTGGCCGCTTTCGGTGCCGAGCTCCAGCAGCGCCTTGGCGTAACGACGAGCGACGATCGCCATGCTCATGGAGCGCTCTCTCTCGTTCCGGACGGGTCCTCAGGTTGCGCGACGGCAGTGTCCTTCGCCCTGCCGAGTTCCGATAGATACGCCTCCGCCAATCGCTCTTGGTCCTCCTGCGTTATGCGCTGCGCCAAGAGCTCTCCAGCTGCCAGGACGGCCATTTCGACCGTATCGCGCAACAAATCTAGACGGATTTGCTTCAACTCCTGCTGGACCAGAAACTCGGCGTCGCGCCGCATCCGGTCAGCCTTTGCCTCCGCATCCTTGACGATCCGATCGCGCTCGGCCTCACCGGTGCGCAACAGTGCGTCGCGGGCTGCCCGGGCCTCTTCGGCGACCCTCTCGAGCTTGGCCTGGTACGTCTTTGCGCGTGCCTCGGCTTCTTCCTTCATACGCTGCGCTTCGTCGATGTCCTTGGCGATGCTGTCGCGGCGACTGCGAAGGGCCGCGGCAATCGGCCGCTTGCCGAGCAAGTAGTACCCTCCGACCAGGATGCCGAAGTTGACGAGCATCGCGATGAACGGTGGCGTGTCCGCCCCGAACTGCGTCCAGTTCATGGGTGCCGGGCCCGTGTCCTCGGCTTGCTCGCGGGTGTCCTTCGCACGCTCGCGACGCTCGGTCTCGCCCGTTGTGGCCGCGGAGCGGACTCCCGCCGGCCTTGCGTTCCGTGCCTGATCCGATTGCGACCAGGCCAAAAGCGACCAGGCCGTGACGAGCGCCATCGCGACGAGGGCGAGCCGCCTCGCAGTTCGTGCGCCCCTCACGACCTCACCTGACGTCCGAGGATGCGGCCAGCCAGGTCCTGGGCGATGGCCGTGGTCTCGGCCTTTAGCGCTGCGCGCGCCCGCTGAGCCTCAGCGTGTGCCGTCCGCTTGCCCTCCTCGGAAACGCGTGCAATCGACTCTCGGAGAGCCGACAAGATCTCTGCCTCCCGCCGCAGCCCGTCGGCGCGCGCTTTTTCGCGCTGAGCGCTCCCTTCGACCCGAGCTGCGGCCATGGCGGCTTCATACTCGCTGAGTGCGCTGACCGACCTCTCGTCGATGTGCCGGGCCTGAGCCTTCACTCCCTCGATCAGACGCTCCCGCTGTTCGAACAGCCGAAGCATTGGATCGAAGAGAAGCGGCTTGAGGACGAGCGTCAGCCCGACAAAAAGGAGGAGCTGGATGAGGAACGTCGCGTCAAAATCGACGTTGATGGCTTGCGGGGCAGCTGCAAGCACGATGCCGTCGATGGAGGCCGAAACCATGCGTCTCCGTCCGTTCAGTCAGGAGGGAAAAGTCGAGCGCGCCCAGTAGCACTGCGCGGCTCGAGTGTCCATTGCGGCTCGTGGTTGGATCCAGCTCCTTAGCGCCGCCGCAAAATGCGGGACTGCCCTGCCGCACTTGCCTTGGCGTAAGGCCTCTGCGGCGTGGTGCGGCTTCCGACGAGTACCGGCCCCTCGGCGTGCATCTCCGGGTGAACGCTCGCGAGACCCTCGGTGCGTGCGAAACCGGCGAGGTCCCCAGCGTTCTGATCCATCCACGCGCTGAAACGACGCCAAAATGCACGCCCCTCTTCTTCGCCGAGCGGGACCCCATCGACGTGAACCTTCAGCGAACTCATGACCTGCACGATCTGCGCATCGGATAGTGCAGCAACGCAGCGGACAAGCGCACGGCCAATACTACAGAATCCCGAACTCCTTCAAGCGTCGATAGAACGTTCGGCGCGGCAGGTTGATGAGCTTCGCCGCTTGCACGCGGTTCCAGTTGCTGGCGGTTAGGGCGCCGAGGATTCGCTCGCGCTCCGCAGCCTTGAACTCCTCCTTGCTCTTCGCACCGGAGGGTGGCGAGCCTCGGGCTGACGAATCATCTGCCCGCAGATCGTTCGCCATGCCCGGGTGCAGCTTGTCCGACGGGATCTCCAAGTCGTCCGGCCGAATTTCTGTGCCCTCGGTCATGAGCCACGCGCTCAGAAGGACATGCTCAAGCTGTCGAACGTTACCCGGCCACGGGTAGGTGCATAGCCTTCTTAGAGCCGCTCTCGATACGGTCTTGCGTTCACGGCGGTACCGCGTCGCGAAGCGCGACAGGAAAAAATCGATGAGTAGCGGGATGTCCTCCACGCGTTCGCGCAACGCGGGAACGTGCAGTTCGACGACGTGAAGTCGGTAGAATAGGTCCGCCCGAAACGTGCCGTCTGAAACCATTCGAGTGAGGTCGCGGTGGGTGGCAGCGATGATTCGCGCGTCGACCGGCTCTTCGCGCGTAGCCCCGACGGGACGCACGCACTTCTCTTGCAGAACGCGGAGCAAGCCCAATTGCATTTTTTGTGGCATCTCGCCGATTTCGTCGAGCAGTAGGGTGCCTTGGTCGGCCTCTTGCAGCACGCCCCGCCGGTCCCGATCAGCACCGGTGAAGGCCCCTTTGACGGCACCGAAGAGCTCCGATTCCAGGAGGTTCGCGGGGATCGCGCCGCAATTTACGCCGACGAACGGCTTCTTGGCACGCGGCCCGGCCTGATGAACTGCGCGGGCGACGATCTCCTTGCCCGTGCCGCTCTCGCCCGTAACGAGCAGAGGGACGTCCGTATCCTTCACGCGCTCGATGAGTGCATAAAGACGCCGCATAGCGGCGCTCGTACCGACCAGTCCCGCGTAGCCGAAGTGGCTTCGTAGCTCGGCGCGCACTTGTTTCAAGTCTCGGCGCGCCTCGGCAAGCTGCTCGGTTCTTTTGCCGAGCATGCGAGCAAGCTCGTCGCGCGCTGCAGCGAGCTCTCCGTTCGCCCGTGCCAGCTCGTTGGCTCGGTCGCGGTTCTCTGCAAGGAGCCGGGCGTTTTCGATGGCGATTGCAGCTTGGTCCGCAAAGGCGGTGAGCGTCGGAACCTCGTGTTCGAACCGGACCCCTGGTCTCATACGCGTCTCGACGTAGAGGGCTCCGATGGTCCGTCCGACGGGCGGTGCGCCTCGGATCGGCACGCAAGCGATCGATTGAATCATCAACTGATGCACACTGACAGCTTCGGCCAAGCGCTGGTCGTCGCGCGCGCTCAGCGTCACAACCGGCTCGCCGCTTTCGACGACGCGTTCGGCGACGGATCGCGAAAACCTTGCGTGCGGCTCGTCCGCGCCCCCGCGGGTTCGCGCGGTATGCGTTTCAAGTTCACCGTTGTCTCCTATGAGCAGGACGAAGCCTCGCTCCGCGCCGAGCAGCGCCACTGCGTGATCGGTGACTCGCGGCAGCAGCCGATCCATGTCGTGCTCGCTCGCCAACTCGCGGGTGATCGCAAGAATTCGGCTCAGCCGATCCTCGGCAAGCCGGCCCGTGAAGATCGAGGTCGTGCCGCTCGCCGTGCGCAAGACGCCTGCGGCGACCGCGACGCTTAGCGCCGGCGACGCGACCGTCGCCATGTGGGCCTGCCGCAAGGCGCGGCGTCGTGGGTCGTCCCAGAAGACTTCGCGCAGGTCGCGCGGCAGCTTTGCGGCAGTCTCCTCCAACATCGCGAGCGCGGCCTCGGTGTCACGTCGCGCAGTCGCCATCGCGCCTTGCAAAGCGCCTAGGCGCGCTCGAGCGTCGAAGGCTTGCCAGGCCCACTCGCGCCTACCAGCCTGCTGCGCCGCCTCGATCGAGGCATTCAGCGCGCGCCGCGCCACGTCCTCGCTGCCTTCCGCCTGCGCGATTGCGCCGGCCACGAGTTGCGCGAGCGCTTCGTGCTCTCCGAGGCCGCCCTCGCCCGCCGCCCCGCGTATAGCGTCCAACTCGCGCGTGAGATCGTGGGGTGCGCTCGCGCCGGCGCGCGCGCGTGCGAGCAACCCCTCGAGCCTCGACTCCGCCGCGTCGTGCGTGCGACCTTGTGTTTGCCAAGCGCGGGCCGTCTCCTCGTAAAGGCGAACCGCGGCCTCGGCGTCGCCCGTGCGCGCAGCGTGCTCGGCCTCAAGACCGAGAAGCTGGGCACATGCCGCCGCGGACAGCTCGCCGCGCCGCGCAGCCAAGAGGTCGATGGACGCTCGGGCCCGCGCCCAGCGTCCAAGGTACAGATCGAGGTTGGCCAGATTGAGCAGCGCCTGGGTGACCGCCGCTCCACTACCCGCGCGGCGTCCCATGTCGACCGCCGCCTCTAGGTGCACGAGCGATTGTGCGAGGTCGCCTTCGGCTTGCGCGAGACCCGCGAGGTTGAGCCGGATCGTTGCGACCGTCGCGGCGTCTTGCGCCTTCTCGGCGGCGGCGAGCGCAGCTTCATAAGCGCCACGAGCCTCGAACGAGCGTCCGGCCCGCTGGTGCGCAATCCCCGCAGAGCCGAGGGCGACGGCCTCGACGCGGGGGTCGTTCAGGTGGCGAGCCACCTCGATCGCACGGTCGAGCGTCCTGCGTGCGCCAGCGTCCTCGCCCGTCAGTGCGAGCGCAACCCCCCGAACGCTCAGCGCTTCGGCAGCCTGCACATCCGTCGCTCCCTCGCCGATGACCGCTTCCGCAAAGCCTGCCGCTTGCGCGTAGTGCCCAGCCCGGAGGCATGCGCGCGCACGTAGCGTTTTCCAGGCGCGGGCCTGGCCCGCCGCAGCGCAAGCGTCCTCAATCGCGGTGAGATCGCTCAGCGCCCCTGCCGCGTCTCCTCGACCAATGGCCATTCGTGCTCCTGCGAGGCCCATTCGCACCGCCTCGGCTATGGTTAGCGGTCCCCCCAGCGCGGTCAGCGCGGCGGCGGCGTCGTCGAACCGGCCGCGGTCGAGCGCACGCTCAGCCTCGTCGAAGCCCTGGCGCCTGCCCGCCGCCGATGGAGTGGACGATGGCTGATCGGCATCGAGCGCGCGCTCGACGTCCTCGTCGCAGACGATGGGGCGCCCGGCCAGTCGACGGACGGCGGAGCGCAACGCCCCGGGGCGCCGCCCGGTTCGCTCGACCAGCCGGGCGCGAAGGGCATCCGGCAGCGAGGGTACCGATCTTCGTACAAGCTCTGCGGCGGCGCTCGAATCGAGTGGTGGCAAAATGAACGACTCGTGAACGCCGTCCGCGAGCGATGCCCATTCGTTGAGTGGCGCGATGACGACCAGCCGTGCTCCGGCTTCAGACGCACGTTGGAGCCTCGCTCGAGCTTCGCCGCCAATCTGATCCGCATCGTCGACGATGACGATTACCTCGGTCCGCGCGCTCTCGTGGGGCTGCAGTTCGAGATCGACCACTTCGCGCATGGCGATGCCGCTCGTGGGCGCCTCGATGAACGCAACAGCGCGGCCCTCCACGCCGAGCGTCCATGCTAGGCGCCGGGCTAGCGTCGTCCTGCCCGATCCGCAAGGACCCTCGAGGGCCAGGACGCTGCTGGGGGCGAGCGAGCGCACGCGCTTGAGCAGGAGCTGCGCGGTGGCGTCGAGGTCGAGAACCGGCCACGCCTCTTTGCTCGGCGCGTGCGAGGCAGGCAGCCCAGCAGCGCGCCTCAGCGCGCTCGCAAACTCGTCGACGCTGGGCCATCGTGCCCCGGGAGACGCCTCGTTTGCACGCGCTGCCACGCTTTCGAGTGCCGCGCGCGTCTCGATTGACAGCTCGCTCGCTCGCAGCTGGATCGCTTCGCTCAGCGTCATGCCGAGCGCATACACCTCTGCGCGAACGGTGAGCGCTTCGCCTCGTAGAAGCTCGGGCGCTGCGTATTTTGGAGTGAGTCCGAGCGTCGGTGTGCCCCCTTCGCGCCAAGGTGCGGCCAGGCCCAAATCAACGATCGTTCCGTGTCCGTCTTCACTGACGATGATGTTCGCTGGCTTCAGGTCCCCGTGCAGCAGCCCGGCGCGGTGCACCACCGTGAGCTGATCGCATGAGCTCGCAATGGCACTAAGCCAGGCAGAGCCGTCCGCGCGCTGCAGGACCTCGTCAAGGCTTCGTCCCTCGACGAGCTCGCGTATCATGTAACGGCGCCCATCGCGGAGCGCTCCGAAGCCGACGACTCGCGGCACGCCGAGTCCCTCGAGTCCGCTCAGGGCAATGGCCTCTCGAACGAGCGCGCCGATTTCCCCCTCCCCTGCCCCAATCGAAAGCACTTTGAGGGCGAGCACCAACCCACTCACGCGGTCGCGTACGGACCAGACTTCGCCGGCGCCGCCCGCCCCGAGGCGCTGGATAGGCTCGTAGCGCGGCGGTAGACCGAGCATCCGACTCAGAGTGTATCGCGGAACGGAGTGCGTAGCTGCGTTTGGTGGCTCGTCGCGCGCTCCGCAGTCGCTGCGTCGTCCTTGCGCTCCAGGCCGTAGTCCGCGCTGAGCCCAAACCAGAAGCCGGTCAGCGAGAAGCCGACGCTCAGACGTGTCTCCAGTTGCTTGATAGGCTTGTACCTAAGGCTTAATTGCGGAATGGCGATATGCGGAAATATCACCGGCACGGGTCCTCCGTTGAACCAGTTTGCCTCATTGTAGCCCCCGACCTTGTGGGGGTTGGGGTCGGTGTGCTGGCTCGGATCGCAGCCGTTCGTAGGTCCAACGGCGTCAGCCGGCGCGGCGGTCGTTTGGCACTCGGTGTAACGGTTGCCGTTGCTGCCGACGAGCGGTCCGTTCGAGGTTTGGCTCACCCAGTTGTTGCCGAGACTACCGAAGACGAAGCCAATCCCGACGCCGAAGCCGTACTCGAAGTCCAAATGTCTCGCGATGGGCGTGCTCCACAGCTCATCGATGCCGAGATAGATCGACTTCAGACTGCTGTTGATGACGCTGTAATTGTTCGGGACGTCCGATGCCCCCTTTTGAAAGAAAAGGATGTTTCCGGTATTGTAGTCTGTATATTGAATCCAAGGAATCATCGACTGGCCGGCGCTTCGGATCTCGAATTCAGCGCCAATGGTATTGGAGTAGATCGTCGCTCCGTCGTTGACAAAAAGGCTTTCGAGAAATTTTGGAATGATCGTGCCGCGATAGCGGACGCCGATGAACAAATAGCGCTTGTTCGGGTATTCCGTTGTATTGGTGATCGCGTCGCTCTCGGGAGGCGCGACGGCGGGCAGCGATCTGGCGACGGGCGGGCCGAGCGAGGCGGGTGGGGCCCCCGCGGGCGCGATCGGAGCTGGATTTGGAGCCGAGGTCGACGAGGCTTCGAGGGGGGCCGTGGCGGCCGCCGATTCGCCCTGCGACGGCGATTCAGCGTCCGAAAGGGGCGGGGTCGCTTTCCTCTTGTGCTTCGGCGCTGCGGTCTGGCTTTGGTCGGGCTTTTCGGCTTGTGCGAAAGCGGGTAGCGGTGCGATGCCACATGCTGCGAGGGCCAAGCCGAGCGTTCCCCCGGCCGCCATCCAACGACTGATTCGACCGCGTTGGTGTACAGCCCGAAGGCATCGACGTGCGGAACGGTGGGCTAGGCTGACCATGACAGAGACCTCCGGTCGAAAGCACGCGAGCGAGCGAGACGCGTGCGATGCTACACTAGAGACCGGTGGGCGCGTCCTCCCAAGTGCGCGGAGACTCTACTGATCCTGTGCAAGCGGTACGTCGAACAGGTGGTCGATCGGAACGCGCGTTCACTCCGCAGCGTCGCGCTTGCGCGCTGAAAGCCGCTGTTCACCCCTTATCTGCGCGAGTTCGTCCTCCAATTTTCGCAGCGTTCGACGCATGTCGTTCACGTCGGCCCTTGTCGCTAAAGCCATCGCTTTCGCGACATTCTCGAGCTGGTCCTGCGCGAAGCTCTGTGCTCTGCCGGGCAGGCTCATGGCCGCCATGACGGCTCGCATGATCCGCTCGTCCTGAAGCAATTTGGCGACGCGTGGATCGCTCATGAGCCGTAGGCCGTGCCTTACGACGGTTCGTTTGAGGGAGCTCATCGGTCCGCGTCTTTAGGCCGCTCCAGCCTCTTGCGCAACGCGGTCAGTCCTTGGCATCGCCCCGAGCGAAGATCGATGCGACGTAGTTGAGTACGTCGGTCGCGCTGACCTCGTTGTACCCGAAGTTCTTTATGAGGCGCGACTTGATGATGTCGATTTTCTCCTGCGTGTCCTTGTCGACGACCGCACTGACCAGCGTCTTCAGCTTGATGCTGTCCTTTTGGTCTTCGAACAGTTTGAGCTCGAGCGCGCGACGCAGACGATCGTTCGTGTTCCATTCGAACCGCTTTCCGTCTACGGCGAGCGCGCCGATGAAGTTCATGATCTCGCGGCGGAAGTCGTCTTTCCTGTTCTCAGGGATGTCGATCTTCTCTTCGATTGAGCGCATCAATCGTTCGTCGGGATCCTCATCTTGCCCCGTGTACCGGTTTTTCACTCGCTCCTTGAGCGTGAATGCCTTTATGTTGTCGATATAGTTTGCGGCAAGTTTGCTGATCGCATCTTCATCGGCACTAATGGCTCGCTGTACCTCATTTTTCACGATCTCCTCATATTCGCGCTTGACCATACCGATGACCTCCCCGAAGCGCTTGCGCATGTCGTCGCTGGTGATCAGCGAATGATGACGTAGGCCCTTCTCGAGTTCGTTCAACACCATGAATGGGTTGATTGTTCCTTCGCCGGCTTCGTTGACGAGCGCATTCGAGATCTTGTCTTGGACGTAGCGTGGTGAAACGCCCTCCATTCCCTCGCGTTTGGATTCCTTGCGCAATTCCTTGACGGTATCCTGAGTGTAGCCTGGCAGGACCTTGCCGTCGTAGAGCTTGAGCTTCTGGAGGAGTGACAGGTTGTGCTTCTTCGGGTCCTCCAGGCGCGTCAGTACAGCCCACATCGCCGCGACTTCTAGCGTGTGAGGCGCGATATGTTTGCCTTTGATTTTGCGGGAGTTGAAGTCCTTCTCATAGATGCGAACTTCCTCGGTGAGCTTAGTGATGTAGGGGATGTCGATCTTGATCGTTCGGTCGCGCAGGGCCTCCATGAACTCGTTGTTCAGGAGCTTCTTGTATTCGGCTTCATTCGTGTGACCAATGATGACCTCGTCAATGTCGGTCTGGGAGAATTTTTTTGGCTTGATTTTGTGTTCCTGGGTCGCTCCGAGAAGGTCATAAAGGAACGCTACGTCGAGTTTGAGGATCTCGATGAATTCCAACATGCCCCGATTGGCGATGTTGAATTCTCCGTCGAAATTGAAGGCTCGTGGGTCGGAGTCCGATCCGTACTCCGCGATTTTTCGATAATTGATATCGCCCGTGAGTTCGGTCGAGTCCTGGTTCTTTTCGTCCTTTGGCTGAAAGGTGCCGATGCCCACGCGATCCTTTTCGCTCAAAACGAGACGTCGCACGCGAACATGATTGCGGACGACCTTCGCCCAGTCGCCCTCGTATCGCTGCAACAAGGAATTGAAGATGAAACGACTCGCCGGATCGAGATCGCCGTCGACTCGAACTTTGAACTTGTCGTTCGACAAGCCCAGCTGGTCGATTGCCTTTGCGCGCCACTCGGGAGGGATCACGCGAAGCGGCTCTTCGTTCATCGCGCTCGGAAACCTGTCGATGTCCGTGCTGGCAACGCCTGCGATGCCGAGTCCCGCGAGTCCCGCCCAATCGAACGTGTACAGCGCGCCATCTGCTGAGCGGGAATACTGCTCGACGCCGAGCTTCAACAGTCGCGCAATCGTGCTCTTCGACGAACCGACGGGTCCGTGAAGCAATATGACGCGACGCTCTGGCCCGTACCCCTCTGCCGCGGCCTTGAGCACGTGCACGAGGCGCATGAGAGGAATGTCGAGACCGAAGATCGCGTTCGCGCCTCCGTTGTGCTCGTCTTTGAAAAAGTTGTAGCGGACGAGCTTCTTCTTGTTGTCGATGTATTCCTCGGTTCCGTAGCTGATGATCATGTCGTAGAGACGCTGGTACGCGTTTCGCGTCACCTGCGGCCTTTCCCTTACGATTCCGAGATATTCTTCGAAGCCGCCGTCCCAGTGCAGTTCGCGATACAGCTGGAAATCTTGCATCGCGGCGATGCGGTCGGTCATGTTGGACAGGCGTGTTTCGGCCATCGGATTTGCCTCTTCGATCAGGGCGTGGAGCCGCGCGACGAGAAATTTCATTCACCATACCATCGGAACGCGCCGGCGAAAGTTCGCGTGCCTGCGGGGGGTCAGCAACGTCTCGTTGCCGACGAACTGGACGAGGTAGGGTGTGCGCGGCTCATCGGAAGACGTGCTAACTAGTCTCATCCGCGGAACGAAGCCGTCGGCGTGGTATGGGTTGCCTCCGCCGACCCAAGCTGAAACATGGGCCCGACACTTGCGCGCATCTCCCGGTCTCACGCAGCGAATGCAGCGCGATGCCTTTGCGTGCGCCGTTCGGGGATGCGCAGTTCGGGGAATGGTCGATGAAGCTGCGATTCCGCTCGTTCCTGTCCGCAGTCACTCTGCCGCTGGCTTCCGGATGCGTTGCTGACGAGATGGATCCACGCGGGGTGGCGTTTCCCGAACCAATCGGCTATACGCTTCCCGGCGCATCCAACGGCATCACAGCCGCGCCAAGATCCCCGCAGCCGCCGATCGCCAGTCAACCGGCGTTTTCGGACGAGGTTGTCGTTGGCGATGACGCGGACGATGACGACGGCAGCGGTCAGGTCCGGACGCCAGAGCAAGACGCCTACGCCGACGAAGATCCTGCGGCGCTCACAGACTTTCGCGCTCCGCTGGATCCGTATGGTTCGTGGTCGGAAGACCCGACGTACGGCACCGTGTGGGTGCCGTCGCCCGATGTGGTCGGCGACGATTTCACTCCTTACAGTAGCGCGGGGCACTGGGCCTACGATGACGACTACGTTTGGGTCAGCGATTACGACTGGGGCTGGGTCCCCTTTCACTACGGCCGATGGGCTTACGGTCAAGGACGTGGGTGGGAGTGGATCCCGGGACGGAGTTACGCTGGGGCCTGGGTGTCATGGCGTTACGGGATGAGCGGTGCAGGTGACTCGCCGTACGTGGGGTGGGCGCCGCTCCCACCGACAAAGGTTTGGCGTGGCGGTGTGGCCGAAAGCCTCGGTTCCGTTCCGCGCTCGCCGTATGCGTTCGTCGCGGCGCGCAATCTATTCGCCGATTCTCTCAGGTCGCAGGTCATCGTGGGACCACGTGGTGCAAGTGTCGCGGCTCAGTCGCGCCCTTGGGTGCCGCAATCCCGAAGGATCGCCGCCGCCCGCGCCGGGCCGATCGGGCGCGGCGGGCCTCCTCCAGCCGCTCTAGGCATCACGTCGTCGTCGGTCGTTCACATCCGCGACGAGGACCGAGGGGTCCTGCAGGCACGCGCTTTCGCACGGCCGAGCACCGCGGTCGCCCTGGGGGGGCGTGCGCCTGAAGGCGACTCGGTCCGCGGGTTGTGGGCCGCCAAATCGCGGCATGCCTCGACGACGACGCTCGGAAGATCGGCTCCGTCGGCCGACGCGGACCCGGGACAATCACACTTCGGAGGGCGACTCGGCGCAGGGTTTACGGGCAATCCGGCTGCGGAGACGCCGATACGGGGCCCATCCAACCGCTCGCGCCCTGGTCCGTATCTCGGCGCAGCGGGTTCGTCGGCTCCGGCCTATCGCGCGCCGGATGCCTCCACCGCACGGCCGTCTCGCGGACCGGGCGGCGCCGCCG
Organism: Polyangiaceae bacterium; assembly: GCA_049521295.1. Lineage (GTDB taxonomy): Bacteria > Myxococcota_A > Polyangia > Polyangiales > Polyangiaceae > Palsa-1150. The sequence goes on from JBEKOY010000037.1 coordinate 31,925, forward strand.
GTGAGTCGAGCAGCGTCGCTTCGACGGCCGCTCGCGGCGACGGCAGCCTTCATAGTGGGGGAGGGGAGGCCCCTCAGAGCGGCGGCGGCTCGTCTCGCGGCGAGGGCGGAGGAGGTGGGGGTGGTCGCGGTCGCGGCGGTGGACGCCGTTGAGGCACCTGTCGGTTCGACCGCCCGGGGCCGACGTTGGCAAAGATCGGCTCGAACTGCCGGCCGAGGATCATACGAAAATCAGAGGAGGTCGGGAAGTCGTCGTACGTCACCGCTGGGGATGCGGTAAGGCGCGCCGGATCGCGGATCGCGCGCCTCCGGGACGAGTTCGAGCATCGGCATAAGCGCAAATGCGCGTTCAAGCAAATGTGGATGCGGCACTACGAGCTCGAGAGTGTCGACGAGGCGGCCTTCAATCCACAGAATATCGAGATCGATCGTGCGGGGCCCCCAACGCTCGCCGCGGACTCGTCCGAGCTTCACCTCGATGGCTAGCAGCGCATCGAGCAAATCTGCCGGGCATCCGTGGAATCGAATGAGTATGGCCGCGTTCAGAAATTCTCCCTGAGCAGGTCCAACAGGCGCGGTTGCGTAAACATGCGAACGCCCATCCACAAGCGCAACGTGTGCGAGGGCGTCGGCGGCAGCGCGCATGGTGCTCAGCCGATCGCCGAGATTGGCTCCGACGCCGACGACTGCACGAAGCATCCGTCACAACCCGAAGGCCCGCAGTTTCTTGTGCAATCCTTCGCGCGTGATGCCGAGTGTCCTGGCGGCCGCGGTTTTATTGTTCTCGTGCTGCCGAAGCGCTTCGATGAGGATCCACCGCTCGAGCTCGTCCATCGTTTCCTTGAGCGTCCCTTTGCTCGGCTTTACGCGATCGATGAGCCCCTCGACTCGCCGCAGCCGGGGCGAAAGTAGCTCAGACGTAATGAAGTCGCCCGGCTCGATCTGAATAACGAGCCTCTGCACTTCATTCTGTAGCTCGCGCACGTTTCCCGGCCAGTCGTAGGCTTGGAGCAGCTCCATCGCTTGCTGGGAGAAGCCGGCGGCCGGCTTGCCAAGCTCGGCCGCATACCGCTTCAAGAAATGCTCGGCGAGCAAAGCAATGTCTTCTCTCCGCTCGCGAAGAGGTGGGACGCGTATCGGAAACACCTTCAGTCGGTAATACAAGTCCTCTCGAAAGCGTCCCTCAGCGACTTCCTTCTCGAGGTTGCGATTGGTTGCGGCGACTATTCGTACGTTGACCCGCTTTTCCTGCGTGGCTCCCACGGGTCGGATCTCGCCCTCTTGAAGAACTCGGAGGAGCTTGGACTGGAGCGACAGCGGCGTCTCAGTGATCTCGTCGAGAAAGAGGGTTCCCCCGTCGGCGATTTCGAACAGGCCTTTCTTGTCTTCGTGGGCTCCGGTGAAGCTTCCTTTCCTGTGTCCGAAAAGCTCGCTTTCCAGCAAGCTCTCGGGCATGGCCGCACAATTCTGACTAACGAAAAGCTGCCCCCGTCGACGCGAACCGTAGTGCAGCCCGGCCGCGATGAGCTCCTTGCCGACTCCGGTCTCTCCCTCGACGAGTACGGTCACGCGCGTATCGACGACTTTCGCGAGCTGATCGAGCAGCGCTCGCATCGCGGCACTTGTGCCAATGATTTCCTCCGACCCCTTCCCGACGCGTCGCGATTCTTCCCGAGTCTTCAGAAATGCATTCTCTTTCTTGAGGCGCTCCTCTGCGGCACGGAGGCGCTGAACCAGGCGCGCGTTCGCGACCGCCAGCGATGCGCCGTGGGCTAAGACCGCGCACACGTCGAGATCCCCCGCCGAAAACACCCCTGTACTCTGCCGATTATCCATTTGGAGGACGCCCAGGATTTCGTCGCCCTTCCAGAGCGGTACCGCGAGAACACTGCGGATCTGGGCGCCGAGGAGCGATTCGCTATGCGCCATTTCCCTGGGCGCGTCGGCCGCGATCACAGCGGCTCGTTCGACCACGACCTTGCGAAAGATGCTTCTGGTCACGGGAATCGGCTGGGTTGCGGGCCCACGCTGATCGCGCATTCGAGTCACGATGGGCACATAGCTGGCGGCGGCCCCTCGTCCGGCATCGTCATCGTCCTCCCGAAGGATGACCGTGACGTGGGTTGCGCCGGAGACGAGCACGAATGTTGCGTCGGCAATGGCGATCAATACGTCGTTCAGCTCGGTCGCGGCTCCAATTCGCTTCTGGGCGTCGTAAAGCGCGCGCAACCGCCCGTCGTCGCGTTCGATCGTCGATTCGAGCCGTCCGAGCTCGTCGATATTCCGAACCGCGATCACTCGCGCCGCTGCATCGTCGTCGTCCACAGCGACTTCGATGCGGACCACCCGGTCTCCGCCCCCGAGTTCGATGAGGTCGCCCGGCTCGAGCTTGACCTCGCGTCCGTCGCGCTCCTCGAGCGGGATGCGATCTTCTCCCCGGACGACGGTCGTGCCGTTGGTCGACCGCAGGTCTCGCAAGACATACCGCTCGCCGGCGAACACGATGCGCGCGTGCTCTCCAGACACGTGCTCGTCGGGCAGGACGACGTCGTTGCCTGCGGCCCGCCCGAGACGCACGACGCTGGCCGACGACTCGTGCCGCGAACCCTTCGCCAGCCCCTCTGTCACCTGGAGGCGGATCATTCGTCGGGCGAGAATAACTCACCCCGCGTCGCCACGGAGCTCGGCGGACAATTCGCTCTCGGCGTCGGCATCTCGCAGGGCGGGTCTGTGGCTCCAGTCAGCCCGAGAACGCAGCAGAGCGACGCCCAAGGTGACGGAAAGGCCCCGCTGGTCTTAGGGCGATCCACACGGCCCGTTACTCAAGGCGCCCGGGCCCGAAGTCTCAGAGCAATCTTGACGACGGAATCGTCGGCCATCAGAACGCCTTGCTCGCCGGACCTCTTGTCCGCGGCCACCATCGTGTCCAGCGCATTGGCCGCCCGGATGTCGCCCTTGGGGGCGAGTTCGTCGATGGCCTCGACGACCGCGAGGCGGGCGCTCGGATCCTTGATCTTCTCGACCCGCTTGAGCAACTCGACGCGGGTCGCATCGGGATTCCCTTGGCCGTAAATGACCGTCATCCAGGAAGCTTTGATTGCGCGCCAGTTCGCGGTCGTGGGTGATGAAGGGATTGGCTGATCGAGCACTCCCAGGTAGCAGCTACCGTTTGTCCCGCACTTGTCGAGGGTTTGACTCGCGAAGTCGAACATCTGCTTGCTCGCTTGGAACACGTCGCCGGGGAGTTCGGCCTTGGCCTTCTGCAGCGCGGCCCCGACGGCGTCCTTCTTGTTCTGCGGCATGACCTTTAGTGCCGCCTCGATCGGCAGGAGCTTACTGGCCGCATCGGGAGCGGTGGCCGTCTCCTTCATGAGCCAATCGGTTAGGCTGGGATCGTAGAAGCCGGCGGATGCTTGGGCGAGTGCAGCTCGCGGTCTGAGAGGACCGAGCAGCTCGACGGACGCGTCCCATTTTAGTTTGTTGTAAGCGGCCATGAAAGCCGGCTCCACGCGTGCGTCCTGCGGAAATTGGACGAGCGCTTGTGCGAATGCAGTCCGCGTTGTGTCCGTGTCGGCGGTCGGCAGCGCGTTGAGGATCGAATCACGCCCCCCCGGCCGCGACAGGAGACCGAGTGTATCGGCGACAATCGCGAGGTTCGCCTTGTCTTTGAACGCCTCGCCCGCTTTCGCGTAGTCGGCATCAGTGCCGTTGAGCGCCTTGATCAGCTCGAGCTCAGCGGCGGGCGCCATCTTGAGGAGTGCGATGCGGACCGTCGCGTTCAAGTCGATTTTCGTCGGAGTCAAAAGCACGAGCACAAGCTGCTTGATCGCCTTCGTGTAGCGTTGCTCGCTGATGACTTGGACCGACGTGAGCTGCCACCAATTGATCTGGTCCTTCTGCGAATCGACGTTACCCGGAATCACGGGCGCCTTGAGCTTCTCGATCGCCTTGTCGCCGTAGCTCGGGTCGTGAACGTTGACGATTGCCTCGTGCAGGGCTTGATACAGGCGCTGACTTGTCGTCTGAGACAGGCGGAATTTTGCGAAGACGGCCCAGAGCTCGTCGCTCAAGGTTGGTTCGATCTTGACTCCTGCCTTTGCCATTGCGTTGATCGACTCGCAGGCGACGCGGACCTCGTCGTCCGTCCTGCCCATTTCGAAGTCCTTGAGCGCCTTCGCGAGGGCCGGCTGGGTTCGCGGATCATGAGTTTCTGCCAGAAACTTCATGAGATCGGTGCGTGTCTTGTCGTCGAGGGCCCCGCCGGTGTACTGCTTTGCCAGTGGGTCGACGATCGTGTCGAGCAGCTGTCTGATCTCGGGCGCCGCGGCGTCATTGCTCGCACGCGTCATGTCGTCTTCGTAGAATTGCGTGAGCCGCTTGATGGCGTTTGCGCGCTGTGCCGGATCGTCCAGGCGCTTGACCCACGTCTTCGGATCATTCTCGTCGTCGCAAGCGACTAGCGCTGTGACCAAGACAAAGGGCGCCGCTAGGGTCGCCCCACGCGACAGCAGACGCAGCGCGCAGCAGAGTGTCCGCACCGTCTTCATGTAACTCTCCCGTGTGCCCGTCATGACCCGTCATTGCCACGATTCGACCTGGCCGCGCGACGGTACAGGGGCGCGGGAGCGAGTGTCAAACGCGCGGCGTCGCCTCACCTTCCCCTGCGCTCGGCCGTGCGTCGAAGCCGGCTGCCTCTCGAGGCGGCATCCCCAAACTGGCTGCACGGCCCGCGCCGATGAGGACACATCGCCCATCGTCCTCGCCGAGGGCAACCGAGACGGTTCGTGTGCTACCTCGCCAACAGCGGGCGTCGATCATCGCACATACCGTGTCGGCAAATCGACGGCCAAGCCCGAGCGCGAACCCACCGATTAGGACGAACCGCTCGACGCCTATCGCGAGGTGGATTGTGGCGAGCACTCCAGCGAGGGCGTTTGCACCCTGGTTGACCCGTTGCGTCGCCCAATCGTCTTCCACTCTGTACGCGCGAGCGAGCGCTTCAGCGGTGAGTCCGCTGGGTTCGAGGCCGACGTCCCTGACGAGAATGGATCGGCAAAACGCCTCCGGCGAGCGCTCCGCCTCCTCGCGCGCTCTTTGCAGGAGGCCGCGTCCCGAAGCAAAGGCGCCGAGGTGCCCCTGGCCGCCGCAATCGCAGGCCGGAGCATCCGGCGACGGGTCGACGACGACGTGACCGATCTCGCCGCCGCGCGCCCGAGGCCCGACGAATGGACGGCCACCGACGAACACCTTGTTGCCGATTCCAGTGCTAACCGTCACGATGCAAAATGCGTCGGCTTCGTCGCGCATGTAACGATATCCCGCGGCCGCGACATCGTTGAGAACGTGCACCGATGTGCCTGGCCATGCGTTGCGAAGGTCGTCGGCCAATGCGTAAGGATATGGCCCCCCGTTGCCCCACAGCGTGGGTGCTGCCAGGACCCGTTCTTGTTGGTCGACTGGTCCCGGGAACGCCACCATGACGGATCCCGCTTGGCCCGCCGGATCAAGTGCCGCGCGAAGGGCCGACATCTCCGCGACGAGTCGCCCCCTGAGATCCAGCCACGACAGGTCCGGGTAGCGGATGTAGCTGGGCGCCGGGACGACATGCGGTGGCGAAAGCCACGCGCTCTCGGCGTCCCATCTTGCGGCACGCAGCTGCGTTCCTCCGACGTCGAAAACGATGTGTTGTGCTGCGTCCACGCTGGCGACGGTAACCGGAGCCCCAACAGCGAACAAGCCGGCGACCATCAGTCGGCGACCATCAGTGCCGTCACGACGTTGGCGTGCAGCTGCGCGTTCGTGGCTAGCAATCCGCGCGCGTTGACGATCTCGTCGGCTGCATAATCGATCCGCGCGCCTCCGATTTCAGTGAACGTCCCGCCGGCCGCTTGGACCAGGGCGTCGCCCGCACACGCGTCCCACCTCATTCCCGCGGGCCCGGGCTGCACGTAGACGTCGTGGTCTCCCGTTGCAACGAGGACGGCTTTGAGGCCGGAGCTCCCGTGGATCACTGCGGCCGAGCCTGTTGCCCGGACGAGTGGAGCGACTCGGTCGGAAGGTCGAGATCGGGAAACGAGAACGGATGCGCCGCGCAGCGAAGAACGGGACGAGACTTTGATAGGCAGCCTCGCGCCGTTCGTCGCCACCTCCCACGCGCCGTGCCCCACGACGCCGACGAACGCGCGCCCCCACGCTGGTGCGACGATCACGCCTGCCGTCGCCCGTCCGGCCTGCGCGAGCCCAATCATCACCGCGAATTCGCCGTTTCGCGCCACGAACTCACGCGTCCCGTCGAGCGGGTCGATGAACCACGCCGCGTCCGATCGCTCGAACCCTTCATACGTCCGGGGGTCGCTCTCTTCGGCGACTAAGGGAATGCCCGGAAGCGCGGCGTCTAGCCGATCGCAGAGGAGGGCGTTCGCTTCGCGGTCGGCTCTCGTCACCGGATCGTCCTGACCTTTGTATTCGACGGAGAATCCCGCCGTGTAAACGCGCATCACGAGATCGCTAGCTTCGAGTGCGGCAGAAAGCGCCACTTCTGCCGCGCGCATGGTGTCAATCATAGTTCGACGCCCACCGCTTCGAGCAAGCGAGGGAGACGGGCGAGATCCGCATCGCGGATGTACACCGGGCCCATTCCGACTTCGCGGACGATGTCCTCGAGTTGATTGACGGAACGCGGGCCGAGCACCGCACTCGATACAATCGAGTTCGCGAGCACGTACCGAACCGCGGCGGACGCCATGGTTCTGATGTTCCGATTCAACAAGAATTCCACGGCGGAGGCCTGGTCGATGCGCTGGCCGAATTCCACTCTCGTCCATCGGTCGGCGCGGTGGTCCCCGGGAGAGAACTTACGGTCTTTCTCCCAGGACCCGGCAAGCAGGCCGTACGCGAGCGTCGACCGCGCGAGTACTCCCGCGCCCGACACCATGACTTCGCCGGCGAGCCGATGAAGATCACTCGCATTGAGGAGGTTGTAAGCGATCTCGATGACCTCCGCGCCGTGCTTCATCGCCGCGCGACCAATCGCGACGTCGCCCACGCTGACCCCCCAATGCGCGATTTTGCCCTCCTTCTTCAATTGCACGAGCGCCGTCACGGCGGCGGGAGGCGCGCCCGAGAGAACGGCTGGACTCGGGTTATGAAGGAGGAACACGTCGATCCGCTCGCGTTGCAGGCGCTTTAGGGAGCCATGCACGCAATTTCTCAGGTAGTCTGTCTCGAATCGCTTGCGAGGCGGCGAGGTCGCCCGGTCGACCCCACCCTTTGTGACGACGACTACGTCATCCAGCTCTGGGTCTCGCAACGCGCGCCCCATGAGCTCCTCCATGCGGCCGTTTCCGTATGCGTCGGCGGTTTCGATCAAGGTGAAGCCCATCTCGAGTGCGCGCCGGATGACGCGCTCTTGTTCGGCCTCATCGACCGGGCCGTAGCCGTCTCCCGATAGCCCCCATGTGCCGAGGGCCATTTCGCTGACGCGCAGTCCTGTCCTGCCGAGCGTTCGAACGCGCACGATTCAGGTCACTACCACAAGACGGCTCTTCCCGATCGAGCTCAGGCGGGCTAAAGGGCGTCCGGTACCCGATTCCGGAGAAGACAGCCAATGGGAAGCTCTCGTTCTGCTGCGCTGCTAACGATAAGTTCCACCCTTACCGTCGCGTGCGGTGGGGAAGAGCCTGCGCCACAACCGCCGCCGCCGCCGCCGGCTGTCTCGGCGAGCGCGTCCGCTTCTCCCGCTCCAGCGGTCGTGGCGCCGCCGCCGCCGCCGAAGCCCACTCTTGCCGAGCTCATCCCGCAGACGCTGAAGGGAATTGGAGAAGCATTCAACGCGCACGACGCAAAGAAGCTCGCAAGCTTTTACACAGACGATTGCACGGTCGACGATTACGGCACGCCAGAGGCCCACGGTCCCGACGACGTGGCGAAGGGCTTGCAAATGCTCTTTGACGGCTTCGGTGACGCCAAGACCGCCCCACTGCGTGTCTGGATCAAAGGCAATGTCGCGATCTCCGAGTTCGTCTGGCAGGCGACGATGACGGGCGATATGATGATTCTGAAGGCGAGCAAAAAGCCGGTCGGCCAGATCCGCGTCCACGTCAGCTGGTTCAATGACGACGGTCGGGTCAAGGAAGAACACGACTACGGCGATCAGGTGGGGCTCATCGCCCAAATGACCGGAAGGAAAGGCGCGCCGCCGGTGCCCGCGATTCCAACGAATCCACCGGACGTTCACCTCGCAAAAGGCACTCCCGACGAGGACAAGTTGGCTGACTGGGCCAAGGGCATCAACGATCTCTTCAGCAAGGACGACCCGAAGGCGATCGTAGGGCAAGTGGCGACCGACGCGGACAGCTGGATCAACTTTACGGGGGCTCCGGCCGTCAAGGGAGTCAATGGGATCACCAAGGGTCTCGCCGGCTGGTTCAAAGCGTTTCCCGATCAAAAGTGGTCTTCGTCCAACGCGTGGGGCATCGATGGCTTCGCGATCATCGAACACACGGTGACCGGTACGCAAAAGGGGCCGCTCGGACCGCTGGTGGCTTCGAATAAGCCGGTCGCGAATTGGCATTGGATCGACATCTGGCAAGCGGGAATCGACGGCAAAATCCAACACAGCTGGGGCTACGCCAATTTGCTTGAGCTTCAACTGCAGACAGGCGCGTTCAAACTGCCGATCGGGAAGGCAGCGGGCAACGAGCTCGGTTCCAAGGCGACGCCGGCGTCCACCGCGGCGTCGGCTGCCACCGTCAAGGAGCCTGCGCCTAAGGCGGCTCCGGCCGTTGCCACGCCGAAAACCGGCGGTCCGCAGTAAGGGTCATTGGCGACGAACGAACCAGTAGTGAAACGTCGTGATGGGGCCTCCCATCACTTGCAATTCGATGCGCGTCCGGGGACCGGTAGCGCGCGCCGGGACGTCGAACGCGCGTTCGATCCAATCGCCGTCTGCGTCGATACCTAAAAAAGCTAGCGGCTCTCCGTTCGCAATGACGCGTACGGTAGTTCCCGTTCGCCCTTCGAACCTGGCGATCCCGTATGCGTCGATGCCGGCCGGCAAATGAGCGATGAATCGCTCGAGGGTGCGGCCAGTGCGCCCGCCGTCGACGACAATCGCTCCATCGGGCGCAAGTCCCTGTCGCGCGATCTGCTCGCCGTCGTGCGCTCGGAACAGGTCGTATTCGTGCTCGGCTTCGCTCTCGAGGTCGGCCACGTCGAGTGCATCGATCACCTCCCCAGCTCGCGTCCAAGGTCGTTCGCCGCTTCCCAGCTTCGACCAGTCTGCGAGGTACGCAAGCATCGTCTGACCCCCCAGGATGGTCGAATCGGTGACCGTCGCCTCCTTCAGTGGCTCGCCTAAACACATGTTCATCGCCATCCATTCGGGGTACACGATGAAATGCGTGGGCAGGTTCGAAGGCGCCTTGTCGGCGAGCCGCTCGTAGTGCTCCAGACGCGACCCGGCGCCCGCGACCCAGTAACGTGCCTCGCCTCGGGTCGTCAGGCCCACAATGTCGAACGTTCGTCGGTCGCTGAAGTACGCGATTGCCCCTGTATCGTTGACGCCGATTCGAGCCTCGGGCGGCAGGTTGTCCCGCGCCCAGCGGCCAAGTGCCACTTGCTGGCGCGCAATCCCGCTCGCGGACTGGCCGACGTCATCGATGGACCACTCGAGTTTCGACGCGAACAATCCGACGAAAAGGCCGCAAGCGATCCCTGTCGTGATCCGCCATCGCGGTCTGAACAGGCTTGCCACATCGCCGGCGATGCGCGACAGGCACGCGAGACCGATCATCCACCCCGTTGCGAACGGCCACAAGTACCGCAGCCGGTTCCAGAGGAACGTAAGGTAGAAGCATGGTGCGAAGATCGTGAGCGCGAGCAGAACCACCGCGCTTGCGCGCCAGCGCCGGCGCGTCCGCAGGCCGAGGACTGCCACCGCCGCCAAGCCCGCCAGGGCGAAGGGCGCCCCATGATGAGGGATGAACTCCGCGGACCAGAGCTCGCCGTCGAGGATGGTGTCGACGAGGATCTTCGCGTTCTTCGCTACCGCCGCTGCGAGATCGGGTCCCGTGTAGTACGGGTTGCCCGGCAGCAATTTGACGATGGCCGTGGAGCTCCTGGGCGATCCGGTCAGCATCCAGAGCAAAAGCGGTCCGGCGGCCACGGCGACCAGTGCGGCGAGCGAGGCCGCACGCGAGCGCCAGGGGCCGGCACAACGAAAGCAGCCGAGGGTCGCGGCCACGAGCCCGGCGGTCAAGGCTCCCTCGGGCCTGAAAAGCGCCGCCATCCACGCAAGGGCGACGAGTTCTGCGGCGTCACGGCGGCTGCGAGCCTCCAACCGTGCTTCCGCCCAATCGCTGGACCGACGGGTCGCGCGGGCGATGGCCCACGCGAACGGGACCACCTCCATCCCGCTCGCGGCGCACCATACGAAGCCCCCGAAGGCGATCGTCATAGCGGCCGCACCCGTGGCTGCTATGCGGCCTGCGAGAGGTTCGGTCAATCGCGAGGCCTCCCACGCCAGAGCGCCGAGCGCGACGAACGAAAGTCCCCATGCCGGCCACAGGATCGCGTCGTCTCGTGCGCCTACGGCCCAGAATGGAGCCAGCATCACCGGCCAGAGCAGGCTCGTGGCGCCGCTCGTCGCCGGCTCGCCCGATTCGAACCGAAAGGGGTGACCCTCGGCGATGGCACGGGCATACTGAAAATGAATGTAGGCGTCGTCGAGAGCGGCCCCCGCGTGTCCCACCTTGGCCGTTACCGTTACGATGGCGCGTTGAGCGATCAGGGCGACGGCGATCGCGAGAGGTCCGTAAGTGAGCGCGCGAGCTTTCCATTCTCGGCGAGTGCGACCGTTGGCACCTCGCGATGACTCCTGCGTCAGCGGTCGGCCGTCTGGGGTCACGGCCGGACCGTGCCGACGTCGACGGTTGCGGTCAAGGCGGCTGTGATGCGATCTGGGCATCCTTTTGCGGTACAAGCGACGGATGGCTCGCCCGTACGAAGACGCGCCACGGCTTCCGGCCAATCGCGTTGAAGTGTGCTCCCTCGCCCGCGGTGAGTGGGTCGAGCTCGAAATCGGCCCTGGACGCGGGTGGTTCCTGATCGAGCGAGCGGCCGCCGTCCCCCGCGCGGCCCTGGTGGGCCTGGAGATCCGTCGCAAGTGGGCGGCCATCGTCGATGGGCGCTTACGGGCTCGCGGCTTGGGCGATCGCGCGCGTGTCTTCGCCGAAGACGCTCGCGACGCGCTGCCGCGGCTCGCTCCCGATGCGTGCCTGCGGCGAGTGTTCGTGCACTTTCCAGATCCGTGGTGGAAAAAGCGACACGCAAAGCGCCTGCTCGTCAGCGACCGATTTCTCGACGAAGTGGCGCGTTTGCTCGAACCATCGGGGGAACTTTTTGTGCAAACCGACGTGGAAGATCGGGCGCGTTCGTACGAAGAGCTCGTTGCGTTGGACTCCCGATTCGTCCCCGCCGGGACCGAGGCGGGCAGTCCGCGAGCATCGGAGAATCCGTACGACGCGCGCAGCCCGCGCGAGCGGCGGGCGGGTATCGATGGGCTCCCCGTGCACCGTCTGCTCTGGCGGCGCCGGCCAGAACCATGTGCCGTCGACGGGCTGCAGCGGGATGAGTCCGCACGATGATCCGCGGGCGTGCGACCCTGATCGCCGGAGCCTGCCGGTGGGTTGTGGCTGCCGGCTTGTTCGCCGCTACCCCTCCCGCAGCCGCCGGGGAACGCATCGTAAAGGGGCCGTACCTCACCGGCCTGTCGCCGACCGGTGTAGATGTACGTTTCGAACTCGACGGGAGCACGACCGCTCTCGTTGAGATTGTGCGTGAAGACGACGCAGGAGAGGCCGTTCGAGTCTTCGACAGTCGAAGCGCTTCTGCAATGAGGGTCGTCCGGACGACGGGGCTCGAACGCGGGACCGCTTACGCCTATCGCGTTCGAGTTGAGGGCGCGATCGTCGGCGCGGGGCATTTCAAAACAGCCCCTGCCGACAATGCCGCAGCCGCCCTGACATTCCTCGTTTACGGAGATGATCGCACGGACCCGACCGCGCATGCCGCAGTGGTCCAAGCGATGCGGCAGGTTCCCTCGGACTTCCTCGTCAACACCGGGGATCTGGTGGACAACGGCGCAAGTGCGGAAGATTGGCAGTCATTTTTCGAGATCGAAGCTCCGTTGCTACGCGACCGCCCGCTGTTCGTGTCGATCGGCAATCACGAACTCAGAGACGACCTGGCCGGCGCAAACTTCGCTCGATACTTCGGCTTCCGGGACCAGTCCGGCATCAATCGCCCGTACGGAACGACGCGGCTCGGCAACACCCGGTTCTTATTCCTGAACGGCATGCACGATTGGAGTGCCGGGGACGAGCGCGAGTGGCTCGAGCGGACGCTGGAGCGCTCGGACGCGGAAGCAGATCTCGTCTGGCGCATCGCGGTGGTGCATCACGGTCCCTGGTCGCTGGGCCCTCATGGCGCGAATGCACGACTCATCGCCGCGGGCGTGCCCGCGCTGCTCGCCGCGCACAAGGTCGACCTGCTCCTGTCGGGCCACGATCACATCTACCAACGAGGCAATGCCGGGCCTCTTAAATACATCGTTTCAGGAGGGGGTGGGGCTCCCCTTTACGGCATCGAGGGGACCGACCCGACTGAGCGTAAGGCGGAATCGACGTATCACTTCGTCGCCGTCGCTGTGACGGAGGAGCGCATCCGCACGCTTGCGATGCGAGTCGACGGCACGATCATCGAGAGCTGCGGTTTCGAGAGCCGAGGCGCGTGGGAGTGCTCGCCCGACGTTTCGATGGTGGCTCACTCCGCGGCAGGCCCGGCGCGATCTGCGCCGGCCCGCTCCACGTCCCATTGCGGATGTGCTGTACTAGGAGGTTGGCGCATCGACGCGGTTGTCGCGCTCGGCGCCTCCGCGCTCGTTGGCGTGACTGCTCGCCATCGCCGTCGGATGGTGCGACGTTGATTGGGCGATTGCCGTAGCAGCCTGCGCTGATGCGTTCGCTAGCTGTCTGCGCGGTGTCATTTCCAGCCGCGAGCGGCGACCCGTTGACGAACGCCGACGGGCCCCCATTGCGGAACGGCGGAGCTCGGCATAGGCGGCAAGAACCCGTGAGCCCGCGCCCGCTTACCCGGTGCGTATCGCGAAGAGCCGATCCCTGGCTGCCAGGCGTTGTTTCTTCAGCTCGGCAGCGCGCAGGCGGTCTTCGGGGGTCATGTGAGCGCCGCGGCGATCCAACTTGTGGATTTCATCGTCTAGCATTCGATGGGCAAGCTCCAAGTCGTGGGCGTCCACATGCTTCATCGGGACTTCTCCTGCGCCGAAGGGCGATATCGGGCCCTCACGATCGACCCTACGCCGGAAGGCAAAAGCGTCAATCGCGCCGCGCGTTCAGTGCACGATCGAGCGAGGCCCAATGGCCGAGCTCTCCGACTCCGTCCGGCCTTCCGGGAAACATCGGTGCGGGGTTCGCTATTCTCGACGCAGATGCATTTCTGCGTGATCTCGGCGGCGTCGGCCTTGGTCGTCCAAGCTTGTGCCGGCCCTCGCCCGGTGCCCGTCTCCTCCTCCCCCACGGTCGTCATAGCCCAAACACGGATCGTGACGCTCAGCGAGATAACCACCGAGGGCGAGCTGGTCGCACGAGCCGAACGTGCGCTGATGGAGCAGCGCTGGCGCAACGCGGCGGATGCGTATCGGACGTTACTCGCGGCCGACTCGGAAAGTCCGAATGCCGCCGGGTACCTGTTCGATCTGGGACTCGCTCTCGAAGGTCTACAAGATCGCACACACGCACGGGATGCATTTCTCGAGCTCGTGCGACGCTTCCCGGATGGTCCGCACGCGCGCGGCGCGCTCGTTCGTGTCGCAACGCTCGACGCCTATCTCGAAGACTGGCCGGCGTTGCAATCCATCGGAGACCGGTTGTTCGCGCGTACCGATCTCGACGACGTCGAGCGCATCGTGGCGCTCGGAGCTCGCGCTCTCGCCAGCGTGGAGCGCGGCAATGACGTCGCCGCTTCGCGCGACATCAACGACGGCCTCGATCTCGCCGATCAGCTTCACTACGGCGATCGGGACGTGCTCCCCGTCGCGGTCGCCCAGGTCCGCTTTGCCTTGGGCGAACTGCGTCGTGTTCGGTCCGAGCGGATTCGCTTCGACCCCATGCCGGCCGACTTTCTCGCGCAACTCGACGCTCGCTGCGAAGGACTCCTTCAAGCCCAGGCGGCGTACGCACAGGCCGTGCGCTCGGTCGACCCGCACTGGGCGGCGATGGCAGGCTACCGGCTGGGAGCCATGTATCGCTTGCTGCACCATGATCTGATGCAGATTCCTCCGCCCTCCTCGACGAGGACACCGCGCCAGCGCGAGGCATTTTTTGCCTTCATGCACGTGCGCTACCGTGTACTGCTGGAAAAGGGCCTCCGCGAAATCGACGAGACGATCGCGCTCGGGGAGCGCACGAGCGACTCGTCCGCTTGGATCCTGCGCGCGCGCGAAGCCAAGGAGGAAATGCAGAATGCACTGGCGGAGGAGCGCGCACGGCTGCAGCAGATGCCGTTCAGGGAAGCCGATGTGAAGGCGGCGCTCGACCTACTTCAGAAGAAGGCACGCGCCTCAGGAAGCGCGCCGGGCGCCACGCCTGCCCCCCATCCAGCGCCTTGACCCCACTGACTTCTCGATGCTTGACATGCGCGTGACGTCCGGCTAACCGACCGGCCGCATTTCGGGCGTGCGGCTGGGACGACCGGATCCCAGGACCTGAACACCGCACCCGAACCGGTGATGAAGCGCAATTTTTTCGGGCGATCCGGGGGCGGCTGGGCCTTCGTGCGCGGTACTATGTCAAATGGCTTCCTTGTTGCTTGCGCGGAGCCCGCCCGGGAAGTAATCTGCGCGCCCCTTGCCCGTCGGCGTCGCAAGCGCTGCCGGGGCGGCGACATGCCGTCGAGGGCTGGCGTAGCTCAACGGCAGAGCACCTGTTTTGTAAACAGGTGGTTAGGGGTTCAAGTCCCCTCGCCAGCTCGCTGCCGACATCAATAGCAAAGGCGTCTTTCAAGGTAGAAGGCCAATAAGTGCGGAGGGTTGCCCGAGTGGCCAAAGGGAGCAGACTGTAAATCTGCCGGCTATAGCCTTCGATGGTTCGAATCCATCACCCTCCACCGGCATCGAGCGGATCCGATCGGTGGTCGCCGGCTCGGTGAACGGTTCAGCGAACGGAAAGCAGGTCGAGAATACGAGGAGTCGCGGGAGTAGCTCAGTTGGTAGAGCGTCAGCCTTCCAAGCTGAACGTCGCCGGTTCGAACCCGGTCTCCCGCTCAGTCTTTGCCCACCTAGCTCAGTGGTAGAGCACTTCCTTGGTAAGGAAGAGGTCACGGGTTCAAGCCCCGTGGTGGGCTCGCGTTCGGTCGTCAGTTTTGCTCAGCGCGCGCCGGTGCCTCTCATTCAGCATCTCTCAGCAAGTCCCACAGGAGACTCGAGCCATGGCCAAGGAGAAGTTCGTACGCAGCAAGCCGCACGTGAACGTGGGGACGATCGGTCACATTGACCATGGGAAGACGACGCTGACGGCGGCGCTGGTGAAGGTGCAGTCGAAGAAGG
>JBEKOY010000038.1:0-47380 GCA_049521295.1 Polyangiaceae bacterium
GGAGACGAAGAGTCGACGTTCTATCTCGTCCGCGAGGGTTCCATATCGTTGGAGAACCATGTGCCGGGTCGTCGCCCTGCAGCGGTCGAAACCCTCGGTCCGGGCGATGTCCTCGGCGTCACTTGGATGTTCGCGGGCGCGCGCGCGCACGTCGACGCGCGCGCTCGAGTGAGCGTCCTCGCCTTCGCGCTCGACGGATCGTGCCTTCGCGGGAAGATCGCCACCGACGATGCGCTCGGCCACGCGCTCGCGCGCCGATTGCTGGAACTCACCCATCGCCGGCTCGAGCGCTTGCGATTGCAGAACCTCGACGTGTACCGGTGAGAGCGTGGCCGCCGCCGCTCCCGCCCCGATGATTCCTACGATGATGGTCGTGTCGCGCGTCATCCGCGAGCTTGCCGACACCGTCACGTTCCAACTCGACGCCTCGCCACAGGGCGGGTTCTCGTTCGCGCCTGGCCAATTCAACATGCTTTACGCCTTCGGCGTGGGCGAAGTCCCCATCTCGATCAGCGGCGATCCCGCGGACGTCACGAGACTGGTGCACACGATCCGAGCGGTCGGCACGGTGACCGGTCCACTGTCGAGCCTCCGCAAGGGAGCGAAGGTCGGCGTGCGGGGCCCGTTCGGCAGTGCCTGGCCGATCGCGGAAGCTCGCGGCAAAGACGTCCTCTTCGTTGCGGGCGGTCTCGGACTCGCACCTCTTCGACCTGCGATCACCCATGTGTTGACTCACCGGGCGGAGTTCGGGCACATCACGGTCCTGTATGGCGCTCGCACGCCGAGCGACATTCTCTTTCGCCGGGACCTCGAGTCGTGGCGTGGCCGGTTCGATTGCGACGTCGGGGTGACCGTCGATCACGCCGGCACCGAGTGGTACGGGCACGTTGGGGTGGTTCCGGCGCTTGTGGCCGGCGCGAAGTTCGACCCGGGCAATGCCGTCGCGATGGTCTGCGGGCCCGAGGTTATGATGCGTTTTGCCGCGCGCGATCTGGAAAACGGCGGGTTGTCCGGCAAAGCCATCTGGATGTCGCTCGAGCGAAGCATGAAGTGCGGCGTCGGGCTCTGCGGGCATTGTCAGTTCGCTTCGGAATTTGTGTGCAAAGATGGTCCCGTGATGCGTCTCGATCGGATCGCGCGCTTGCTCACGGTGCGGGAAGTTTGATGGCGCGCAAGCTCAAGCTCGCCGTTTGGAAATTTGCCTCGTGCGACGGCTGTCAACTCAGTCTCCTCGACTGCGAAGACGAACTGCTGGCGGTGGCCGACGGCATCGACATCGCCCTCTTCCGTGAGGCGACGAGCGCCGTCCGCAAGGGACCCTACGACCTGTCGCTCGTCGAGGGATCGATCACGACGCCCGGCGATGCGGAGCGAATCCAGCATGTCCGTCGGATCTCGAAGAAGGTCGTGACCATCGGAGCGTGCGCCACGGCCGGAGGGATCCAGGCGCTGCGAAATTTCGGCAAGTACCCCGAGATGCTGCGGGTCGTGTACGCCAGACCCGAATTCATCGACGCGCTCGCGACATCCACGCCGATCGCAGATCACGTCGCGGTCGACTTCGAGCTACGCGGTTGTCCGGTCAACAAGCAGCAGTTGCTCGAGGTCCTCAAGGCCTTCATGCACGGCCGTACGCCGAGCCTACCCGCCGATTCGGTCTGCATCGAGTGCAAGCGACGCGGCAACGTCTGCGTGATGGTGGCTCGCGGTACGCCTTGTCTCGGCCCCGTGACCCACGCGGGTTGCGGCGCACTCTGCCCGACCTACGAGCGTGGATGCTACGGCTGCTACGGTCCGAGCGACGCTCCGGAGACGGCACCGCTTGCGCGACGGTTTCTCGCGCAGGGTGTTCCGGCCCGCGACGTGAGGCGCCTGTTTCTCGCGTTCAATCCGGTCGCCGATGCCTTTCGCACCGAAGGGATGGCGCATGAAGACTAGGACCATCCGAGTCGACTACATGGCTCGGGTCGAGGGCGAGGCGGCGCTCACGGTGCGGCTCAAAGGCGATGAAGTCGTGGGCGTCGAACTTCGCATCTTCGAGCCCCCGCGCCTCTTCGAGGCGCTCTTGCGGGGTCGCTCGTGTTTCGAGGCGCCGGACATCACGGCGCGCATCTGCGGGATCTGCCCGGTGGCGTACCAGATGACGGCGTGTGCGGCGGTCGAGAGCGCCCTCGGCGTGGAAGTCCCTGCCGACATCCGCACATTGAGGCGGCTGCTGTATTGCGGCGAGTGGATCGAGAGTCACCTGTTGCACATGATCATGCTGCACGCGCCCGACTTTCTCGGCGTGGACGACGCGATCGCGATGGCCAAGCTCCACCCCGAGCGCGTGCGTGCGGGGCTGCGGATGAAGAAGGCTGGCAACGCGATCGTGACGGCGCTCGGCGGTCGCGAAGTCCACCCCGTGAATGTGCGGATTGGCGGTTTCTACAAGGCGCCCTCCAGGAGCGATCTCGAGGCGCTCCTGCCCGAGCTGCGCTGGGCGCGCGATGCGGCCGCCGACACCATCGATTGGATGGGCGGGTTCGAATTTCCTGCGGTGGATCACCCCTACGATTTCGTGGCGCTCCGTCACCCCGAAGAGTACCCCTTGTGCGAAGGACGCATCGTCTCGACCAGCGGTCTCGATATCGACGTGCGCGATTACGATTCACGGTTCGTCGAATCGCAGGTGGCCTATTCCCACGCGCTCCAAACGACTCTCGACGGCAAGTCGATCTTCTGCGGCCCGCTCGCTCGGTTTCACCACAACTTCGAACGTCTGCCTGCCGTGGCTCGCATCGCAGCCGAACGCGTCGGGCTGCGACCGCCTTGCACCAACCCTTACAAGAGCATTCTCGTCCGCGGTGTGGAGGTGCTCTTCGCTTTGGACGAGGCGATCCGAATCATCGAAAATGTTTCATCTCCGCGCCTGCCGTTCATCCAGGCGCCGGGCCGTGCGGGGACAGGGTTCGGGTGCACAGAAGCGCCGCGCGGCATTCTGTACCATCGGTACACGATCGACGATGAGGCGACGATCGCCGACGCCAAGATCGTCCCGCCGACCTCGCAAAACCAGCGCTCGATCGAGGACGATCTGGCCCGCATCGGCAAGGCTCTGGCAGCGCTTCCACTGGCCGAGGCGCGCGCGCGCGCCGAACGCGTCGTTCGCAACTACGATCCTTGCATTTCGTGCGCGACGCACTTTCTCGACTTGCGCTTCGAGATCGTCGCATGACGCTGATCGTCGGAATCGGCAACGCCTACGCCGGCGACGACTCGGTGGGCCTCGTCGTCGCAGAGCGGCTGTGCGCGGCGGGGTTCGATGCCGTGGCCGCTCCGGATGTTTCGGCCATCGTGACCTTGCTCACGGCATCCGATCGCGTGGTCGTGGTCGATGCCGTGGTCGGTAGAGGAAGTGCCGGAAGGGTCGTCGAGCTATGCGAGCAGGATCTGATCGGCGCCTGCGATTCGCACTCGGCGGACGGCACTCGCCCTAACGCCCGGCGAGTCTCGTCGCACGGCATGGGGATCGGCCAGGCACTCGCGCTGGCGCGGGCTCTCGGTGGCAACACATGTGCACGAGACGTGCGCGTCGTCGGAATCACGATCGAGCCGCCGCGGGCTGCGGGCGCTGCCTTGAGCGCTCCCGTCGCCGCGGCGGTCGACGAGGCGGTCGCCGTAGCGCAACGGCTTGCGAGGGACTGAAGGCATGCACGAAGCGCAGCTTGCCCGCGGCATCCTTCGCGAGGTCCTCGCGCGCGCCGTAGAGCTGGGCGCAGAGCGGGTTCTCGCCGTGCGGGGCTGGATCGCCGAGACCGAGGCTCTGTCTCGAGACAGCCTTGTCTTGTCGTTTACGGCCATGGCGCAGGGCACGCCGGCAGAAGGAGCTCGGCTCGATCTCTCGGTCGAGCACGTGGCGGCGCGCTGCCGTGCCTGCCGTGAAGAATACCTGCCCGATCACGGCGTGCTCGTCTGTCCACGTTGCGGCGGCGGCGAGGGGGACGTGCTCGGGCGCACCGGGCTAGCCATCGAAACGATGGATGTGGAGCCGTGATCCGGCTCGCGCTTACGGCGCGCGGCATCCTGCAGGGCGTAGGGTTTCGCCCGTTCGTCGACCGGCTCGCACGAGGCATGGGCCTTCGCGGCCACGTGCAGAACACGGGAGACGCGGTTCAGATCGAAGTCGAGGGTCCCCCAGACCGGATCGCAGCCTTCGTGCACGCCGTGCGCAGCGACTTGCCGACCGGGGCCCTGCTCGTCGACCTCGCCACAGAGTGCAAGCCGACCCAGGGCACGCCCACGTTCTCGATCCGCGGCAGCACGACGTCGCCGGGGGCACGCACCTCGTCGCCGGCCATCCCCTCGGACATGGCGCCGTGCCGGCATTGCCTCGAAGAGATCGCGATGCCGGGTGGACGTCGGCATGCGTATCCGTTCACGAGCTGCGCGTCGTGCGGCCCGCGCTTCACCATCGTGGTCGGCGTCCCCTACGACCGCGATCGCACGAGCATGCACGGTTACCCGCTCTGTGCGGAGTGTGCTTCGGAGTACGACGACCCGGCGGACCGCCGGTATCACGCTCAGTCGATCGCGTGCCCCTTGTGTGGCCCCACACTACTCGCACGCGACGGCTCCGGATCCGTCGTCGCTCGCGGCGCAGCGGCGCTCGACGCCGCCGCCGAAGCGTTTCGCGCGGGAGCGATCTGTGCCGTCAAGGGGGTGGGTGGCTATCAGCTGATGGTCGACGCGTGTGCCGAGTCGGCGGTCGCCGAATTGCGGCGGCGCAAGCAGCGGGATGCGAAGCCGTTCGCGGTCCTCTTTGCCGACCTGGCCGCGGTCGAGCGGCGCTGCAGGCTCGTCGCGGCCGAGCGCGACGCGCTCTCCTCGCCGGCTGCGCCCATCGTGCTCGTGCTGACGCGGTCGGACGCGGATCTAGCCCCCTCGGTTGCCTTCGGATCCATCCTCACGGGAGCCATGCTTCCGGCGTCGCCGCTGCATCATCTGCTCGCGCATATATTCGGCGGTCCGCTCGTGTGCACGAGCGGCAATTTGTCGCACGAGCCGCTTTGCACCGAGGACGTCGATGCCATCGAGCGGCTCGGTCCGATCGTGCATCGCATCGTGTCGCACGATCGACGAATCGTGCGTCCCGCGGACGATTCCGTCGTCCGCGTCACGGCCTTCGGCACCACGGTGATCCGTCGAGCGCGCGGATTCGTGCCGCATCCGTTCAGCCGAACGGCTGGCGGCCCTCCGATCGTCGCGCTCGGGGGTCACCTCAAGTCGACCGTAGCGGTCGCGGCTGGAGACTCCATCGTGGTCAGTCAGCACTTGGGCGATCTCGACGACGAGCGCGCGCGGCGATTGCTCGCCGTGACCGTGGACGACCTCACCCAATTTCTGGCTGTCCGGCCGGAAGTCGTGGCTTGCGATCTTCACCCCGATTATGCTTCGACTCATCTTGCCGAGGAGCTCGCGCGACGCTGGGGAGCGCGGCTCGAGCGGGTGCAACATCACGCTGCGCATATCGGGGCCGTCGTGGCCGAGCACCGATTGCGCGGCCCGGTGCTCGGGCTCGCGTGGGATGGCGCGGGCTACGGCGACGACGGCACGCTCTGGGGTGGCGAGGCGCTCTCGTTGGACGGAGCGCGCTGCCGGCGAGTCGCGCATCTGCGAACGTTCGCGCTTGCCGGCGGGGAGCGGGCGATGCTCGAGCCGCACAGAGCCGCCCTCGGGCTGCTCCAAGCCGTCGGCGAGACCCACCGCGCTTGCGCGTTCGAGGAGCGGGAACGGGACCTGCTTTTGCGGATGGTTGCGCGGGGCGTGCAGGCGCCGCGGACCAGCAGCGTGGGTCGCCTCTTCGACGCCATCGCTGCGCTTGCGGGCGCTCGCGCTCGTTGCGATTTCGAGGGCCAGGCCGCCACGGAGTTCGAACACGCGGCGCGCGGCGATCTCGTCTCTGCGCCCTACCCGATGGAGATCCGCGGCGACGCTCCCCCTTACGTGATCGATTGGGAGCCGCTGGTGCATGCGGTCCTTCGCGATCGCGATCGCGGCCTGGAAGTTGCCGAGATCAGCCGATGCTTCCATGCCGCGCTGGCGAACGCGGCGCTCCGCGTGGCCGAGCGCGCGGGCTTGGGCAAGGTCGCTCTCGGGGGCGGATGTTTTCAAAACGCGCGGCTGCTCGCGGCCGTCAAGGTGCGGCTCGAGTCTCGCGGCTTCGACGTGTACGCGGCCACCCGCATTCCGCCCAACGACGGTGGTCTTTCGGTCGGACAGGTTCACGTGGTAGGGGCAAGGCTGCACGATGTGTCTGGCGATACCCGGTGAAGTTCTCACGGTCGACAGCGGCGATTTGCGCACAGGGCGCGTCTCGTTCGGCGGCGTCGTCAAAGTCATCTGTCTCGAGTACGTGCCCGAGGCGCAGCCCGGCGATTACGTGCTCGCCCACGCCGGTTTCGCCATCGCGCGCGTCAGCGAGGAGCATGCGCGCAGCGTGCACAGTTATCTCGCCGAGATCGAGACGACCCCGTGAAATACGTCGACGAGTACCGCACAGCAGAGGGCGGCATCGCGTACCGAGAGGCCATTGCGCGGCTGGTGACCCGACCGTGGACGATCATGGAAGTGTGCGGCGGGCAGACCCACACGATCGCGCGGTTCGGCATCGAGGACCTTTTGCCCGATGCCGTGTCGCTCTTGCACGGCCCGGGCTGCCCCGTCTGCGTCACGCCCGTCGAGGCAATCGATCGTGCGGTGAGCATCGCCAGCCACTCGGGCGTCGTCTTTTGTTCGTACGGCGACATGCTTCGGGTCCCCGGCTCCGATCGGGACCTGCTTGCCGTCAAGGCCACCGGAGGCGATGTGCGAGTCGTGTATTCGCCGCTGGACGCGATCGAACTCGCCCGTCGGATTCCCGATCGACACGTGGTGTTTTTCGCGGTCGGCTTCGAGACCACTGCGCCCGGCCACGCGATGGCCGTACTCCAGGCGCACCGATCGGGGCTCACGAACTTCTCGGTCTTGGTGTCCCATGTCCTGGTCCCGGCGGCACTCGAGCGCATCCTGAGCGCGCCACAACGTCGCGTTCAGGGCTTCCTCGCCGCCGGTCACGTCTGCGCCATCATGGGTATTGCCGAGTACGAGCCGATCAGCCGGCGTCATCGGGTGCCCATCGTCGTGACGGGCTTCGAACCCATGGACATTCTACAGGGGATTCACATGGCCATAACCCAGCTCGAGGCAGGGCGTGCGGAGGTCGAAAACCAATACGGGCGCGCCGTTCGCCGCGAGGGCAATGCTCACGCGCGTGCCGCGATCGACGAAGTATTCGAGGTGGGCTCCCGGGCTTGGCGCGGCATCGGCACGATCCCTCGTAGCGGGTTGCGCCTGCGACCCAAGTACGCGGCATTCGACGCCGAGCAACGATTCGACGTGGCCGAGGTGCAAGGACGCGAATCGCCCGACTGTGTCGCGGGACTCGTGCTGCAGGGGCTCAAAAAGCCGAGTGAGTGTCCGGCATTCGCGTCGCGCTGCACGCCCGACGCGCCGCTCGGTGCCACGATGGTCTCCGGCGAGGGCGCCTGCGCGGTCCATTTCCGATATCGACGGCACGCATGAGTGACGACGCGTTTCGCCTCGCCTGTCCTGCGCCGAACCCTTCGGGTGCGATCCAACTCGCGCATGGAGGAGGCGGTCGCGCCATGCATCGGTTGCTCGATGAGCTGCTCCTCCGCGTGGTGCACAGCCCGTCGGTCGCCGAGCGCCACGATAGCGCGGTCATCGAGGTGGGCGAGCAGCGGGTCGCGTTCACGACCGACGGGTATGTCGTCAACCCTCTGTTCTTTCCGGGCGGCGACATCGGAAGTTTGGCCGTGTTCGGCACGGTCAACGATCTGGCCATGGCCGGCGCGCGCCCGTTGGCGCTATCCTTGGGGCTCATTCTCGAAGAAGGCTTGCCCATCGAGACGGTCGGGCGCATCGCGGCGTCGGTTCAGCGCGCGTGCGACGCAGTCGGCGTGCGGGTCGTGACGGGAGACACCAAGGTCGTCGATCGGGGCAAAGGCGACGGCGTGTACGTGACGACCTCCGGGATCGGACTCGTGCCGGCAGGCATTCGCGTTTCGCCCGCCCGCATCGCGGCAGGCGATGCCGTGCTCGTCAATGGCGATTTGGGCCGTCATGGCGTCGCGATTCTCGCCACGCGCGAGCACCTCGCATTCGAAACGACCATACTGAGCGACTGCTCCCCGCTCGTTGAGCCGGTCAAAGCGTTGCTCGACGCTGGGGTGGATGTGCACTGCATGCGTGACCTCACGCGTGGCGGCCTCTCCTCGGCTCTGAACGAACTTGCTCGCGCGGCCAACGTGACGATCACCCTGGACGAGCTCTGTGTGCCCGTGTCGAGTGAAGTGTCCGCCGCCTGCGAGATTCTCGGACTGGATCCGCTCTATGTGGCGTGCGAGGGGCGAATGGCGGTCTTCGTGCCGGAAGCTCAAGCCGCGCGCGCGGTCGAGATCCTCCGCACATCCGGGGCATGTCCGAATGCCGCGCGCGTCGGGTCAGTCGAAGATCGCGGGGGTTCTCATGTCGTGATGCGCACGTGCCTCGGGGGCCGCCGCGTCGTCGACATGTTGAGCGGGGAGCAGTTGCCGCGAATTTGCTGAGGTCGAGGTTAGGTCGGGGTCGCGGTCGGGGTCGGGGTCGGGGTCGGGGTCGGGGTCGGGGTTGTCGAGGTCGGCCCCGTCACTCCGCCCGTAGACTCGGCGCCAAGTCTACCTCGCGGCGCAGGGCGAGGTACGCTGCGGGACGTGCGCGCGGTCGCCTTTTGGTTCGTCTTTGCGGTCTTGGGCGCCTGTTCCTCAGCATCATCGGACTGTCCGACCTACGCGCCCGGCAGCGGGCAGGCCTGCACCGGCGACGGCACGTGCGGGTACGGGATCCTGTCGTGTGTGTGCGACCAGGGGATCTGGCAATGCGAACTGCCCTTTAGCCCCGAGGTCTCGGACGGTGACTCCGACGGACAGGACGACAACGACGACAGTGTGGAAGACGCGAACGCGGAAGACGGCGGTGCTGAAAACGACGGTGGCAACGGCGTGATCGACGGAACCGAATGACGGCCGCGACGAGCGACGGCGCGCAGAACTTGCGGGCCCGTGCACGGGTCGCGCCGCAGTATCGACGCGGCAAGCTCTTCAACAGTGCAGATGCGCGCAGTCGGCAACCGGCGCGCAGAGCCCACAGCTTGGGTCGCAGCACACTGAACCGACGTTGCACGTGCTCATCAGTCCGCAGGCTTGACTGGATGGGTACGTGGGCCCGTCGTCGCACGCGACCTGACTGCACGCAACGCCGGGGGGAGCGCAGATTCCACAGCTCGGGTTGCAGCAGACCTCCCCAACGTCGCACGTGTTCGCGCCGCAGAACGCATTGATCGGGTACGAGGCCATTCCGCAATTTTGCCGAGTGCACGCTTCGCCCGGCGAAACGCAGATCCCGCACGTCGCACTGCAACAGACGTCGCCGGGCGCACAGGTCGTGACCCCGCACGGAACGGGCGGCGCGGACGGAGCCGGAGGTGGTGTGGATGGGGCTGCAACCGAGGCCGAGGGGGCAGCGAGATCGGCAGGGGCGGCGGAAGTGATCGGATCGGCCGGCGGAGCGGACGACGCAACGGCTGCGGCCGCCTCGTCGTCGAGCGCAACCGGCTCGCCCTCGCTCGTCGGTGCTTCGGCGACGACGGGCGCGCGGTCTTGAGGCAAGTCGGCGGCGCTGACCGACCCGATCGGTTGAGGCGCTTCCTCGGCCCTCGCACGCGTTTCGCCCTCCGCCGTGGCCAGAGGGGGGAGCACGATGAATTCTCGGACCACGCGTGGGGAAGTCTCTGGCGCGGCCTTGGGTCGCGGGGAGGCCAGAAGCCGCGTCGCCCCGAAAACCGCGAGCGGGGCGAGGACACCGAAGCCGAAAACGACGAACGGCGACACACGTGCGCGGTTCCCCGACTCCATTGCCAATTTCTCTGCAATCGTCGATCCAACGTTCGGCGATCCTGAATCGAGGGCTTTTGAGTCGTGGCGTGCTCATCCGCGAGATCGGAGCCGACGCCCGAACGAAGCCGTGGTCAGGCAGCTCGGTGCTCGATCGAATCCCCGCGCTCTCGCGCCGGGATCCTTTGGGCCCCTAGAGCGCGGTTGAGTCATTCGCGGGGCGGCTCCGCGAACGCGATCGCGTCGGCGGGCCAGAGAAAGCGGAGCCAGTTGAACAGCGCAATGCCCGTATAGGTTACGGGAACGTAACGGAAGCCCCGCCGAATGAAAAACATCGCGATCGCCGCGGCGGTGGCCCCGGACATGAGGCCTTTGCCCATCGGGGAGGTGTACGCAGACGGCACGATGTGTCGATAGACGATCCCGGCGTCGTGAAAGTAGCGGCGTGCGTGTTTGGCGAAGGCGCGCTTCGAACGAAGATAAATCTCGAGATCCGGATTGCCCCAGGCCGGATGAGCCTCGATCTCCGAACCGACGGCCCACACCTCGACGGGAAGCTGGCGGTCGCGACCGACGCGGCGAAAGCGCTCGATGATGGCGACGAAGGAATCGCAATTGGCCTGCATGGCCTTTTCGACTTTGCTGCCGTGGCAGAGGACGAGCACGTCCGCATCGCGGAGCAGAGGGTCGAGCCGTTCGTAGTCGTCGTAGTCGTAGTCGCGAGCGTACTTGAGGGGGGTGACATGCCCGCCCGCCGCCTCGATCATCTGAGAGAGCGGGCGCCCGAACGCGCCGCTCGCGCCCGTCATCGCAAAGCGACGGCCACGAATCTGGCAGCCCTTGGCGAAGAGAATGTCGAACAACTTCGTCGTAGATCCCATGTAATTGTCTGGGAATACGTGATGCATGGCGTGGTACATGGGCCCCACCAGCCAGCCCCCGTTCGACGAGCGTAGCCGCGGCAAGTCCATGTGGTTCGAGTCGAGACCTCCTCGCCAGGTCGCGACCGCCGCCAAAATCGTTTCGAATGCGATGACGGCGCATACGACCCGGACCGGCAGGCACGAAAAGCCAACGGACGTGGCGAGTACCAGCGTGAGATATTCGGGCGCACGGTGGTAGATCAAATTTTGTATTCGGTATTCGCGGTGAATGCGTAAATCAGGGCCGAGAAATCGGTGATGGGCTTGGTGGAGCGCTCCGATGCGGGCTACGGTTGGCGATCGTGCGCGGGCCATGGCGTGCAGGGCGCAGTGGACGACGTCGGCGACGAACGTCGCGCCGCAATAGAGCGTAAAGCACATGAGCGCCTGTCCACCGACATCGAGCCCGCGCATGGATGTACGTCTGGGTACTGTAACGTACTTCGCTCCGCCATGCGCCGCGTACGAAACGGGTCGTGCCGCGAAAGTCAAACCAGCGCGTCTCGCGTTGCAGCGGGAAACAAGCTGTCGCGAGCCGAAATTCCCACGAAAGCATCCCATCGACCTGAGGTGGCCCGACCCCGCGCACGCAGGCGGGGCGCGGGGTATGGCCAAAGCGGGCGATCTTCGGCGAGCTTCGCGCTTATCTCGAATTCCGCTCAGGGCGTTCTCGCGCATCGGAACCCGACATTGCTGCCTCGGAGTGACGGCAGGTCGTCGTAGCGTTCCCATGGCTCCAGGTCCGATGCGGGTTGGTGGAAGTCGCCGCCGCGGCGCACCCGGTCGGCGAGGGTCAGCGACAGATTGGCGCAATCCGCGCATGGGTTCACGTAATTGGCATACGAGTCGAGGTTCCAATCGGAGACGTCGCCCACCAGATCCACCTGGCCCCACAGTCCCGCGCCGAGCGTCGGCGTTCCCACCGGCGCGATGTTCACGACGCTGACGCACGTCCCCGTACGGTCGGGGTAGTAACATCCGTAGATGGCGTACTGGTTGTCGGTCCCGGGAGTCGCCGTGCCCCACGGGTACTCCCGTTGCTGGCTTCCCGCAGCCGCCGCGTACTCCCACTCGGCCTCGCTCGGGAGGAAACCCCCGTCCCAAATGCAGAAGGCGTACGCTTCGTACCAGTTCATGCAGTTGATCGGCTTGCTTTCGTTGGCTCCAGCCGAGTCGGTCCACGTCGGGTTCATCGTGCAGGTCAAGTTGACGGTCGTAGGCGCAAGGTTGGCATCGTAGGATGCCACCCAGCCCGGCTCGAACGTCCCCGGGCTCGCCGCGTTGGCGAGGCCTTGGCCCGCATTGAGATGCGTGTGCTTGCCCGACGCCGCCGGCGGCGCGTAGCCGCCGTTCCACGCGCTCACGAAAGAGCGAAAGCGTCCCACGGTGACGTCGTATTTATCCAATCGAAACGCACTCACGGTTGCAGGGTCCGCCAAGCCCGTCGGGCCTCCATCCGGATTCACCGTATACGTGCGGTCGAACGTTCCGCCCAATACTTCGAGGCTTGTGCAGCAGCACTCGGCTCCGCTGGGCCCGCAGTTGTCCGCGCTGGTTGCACCCGCGGAGCAGCTGGGCGTTTCGACGCAGCTCTCCGCACCTATGCCGGCCCCATCGCCGAGCGAGTCTGCTCCAGCGGAGTCGGCCAGCTGAAAATCGAGGATCGTGCCGAGAAGCGGAACGTTCAAGTCGGCGCAGCCGACGAGGCAAACCCCCAGAATCGCACCAAGAAACGGTCCGCGCGGAAGGGCGCATGCAGCGGCCGGAAGTTCGCGTCTCGCGCCTTCGGGGTCCGCCGAATCGACGGCCCCGACGCCCGACGAGTCCACCGAAGCGCCCACATTCATCGACTCATGACTCATTGTACCGGTGCGAGGCGGTTTTTCGACGTGCGCATCGGAGCCAACTGGTCCATCCTCCCTGCGTCGCCCCGGCGTGTCTTTACGAGGACGATGAGCCGTTTGCGGCATCCTCGGATACCGATCCGGCGCAGAATGTGACTGGATTTGCTTTGAGCGTTGCCATCCATCGCAGGTCTAGCGACCCGGCGCGAAATGCCGCCGTGCGATTGCTGGCTTCCACGATGACCGATGCCGAGCTGGCCGAGGCGCTCAAGCGAGGGGAGCCGGGCGCGTCGGAGGTGCTCTACGAGCGCTACGGGCCTTATGTGGAGCGCTTGGTGGTGCGCGCCATGGGCTTGGATCCCGAAGTGCCCGACCTCATCAACGAAGTATTCGCCCGGGCGCTCGAAGGCGTAAGGGGTTTGCGTCAATCGTCAGCGCTCAAAGGATGGATCGGCAGCGTCGCGCTCTTCACGGCTCGGAGATTTCTGCGAAGCCGGCGAACGCGCCGCCGCTGGGTCAGCGCATTTTCGCTCGATCAGGTTCCAGAGACGGCGGCCGCCGTCGCGTCGCCCGAGGTGAGCCAGACGCTCGTGCGCACGTACGCGGTGCTCGACGCTCTACCCGCCGACGAGCGAATCGCGTTCGCGTTGCGTTTCGTCGACGGAATGGAGCTGCACGAAGTCGCTCAGGTCACCAGGGTCTCGCTGGCGACCGTGAAACGGAGGCTCGTCCGGGCCCAGCGGATCTTCTGGGATCGGGCGCGTCAGGATCCGATCTTGCGAGAGCACGCGCCAGTGTCCGGGGAGGGGGAGCCAACGTGAGCCCGAACGAGCGACTCTGGGAGGCCATTCGCGGCGAGCAGGATCGGGCCCGCGTGCGCGCTCGTTATTTGGCCGTTGCCAAGGCGCGCCGGGCGATCGGAAAACCGGCGACGCGCGTCCGCCGCGATCGCCGCTTTTGGTGGGCCTCCGTCGCCGTGCTGCCTGCCATGGCTGCGGCCGCGCTGTGGGTGGTGCGATGGCGCTCGCCCGCCCCGGATCTGACGTTCGTCGAGGCGGACGGTCAGATCGGCCGCGTGGGCGTTGCAATCGACGCGCCGCCGGGAGCTCCATGGCCGTTGAGGTTTTCGGATGGTTCGCTCGTTTCGCTATCCGCAGGTGCACACGCGCGCGTCAGTGCCGTGGATGCCAACGGTGCCCGCATCGTCGTCGATCGGGGCGGGGCGAGCGCGTCGGTTGTCCACCGGGGCCGCAGCCATTGGGTCCTCGACGTCGGCCCGTTCGAGGTTCTGGTATCGGGCACCCGGTTCGACGTGAACTGGGATTCGAACGAAGAGGTGTTTCGGCTGGACCTGGAGGAGGGTTCGGTGCTCGTGTCGGGCCCGTGCATGCACGAACCAAAGTCCGTGGCGCGAGGCGACCATCTGCGCGTGTCGTGCCGATCGAAGCGCGAGAGCACGGGCGAAGTGCTCGGCCGCCCGGACGGCTTCGCCGAACGTATGTCGCCCCATCCGGAGCCGGGAGCGACGAGAGGCGTGGAGGGCGGCGCGGACGCCGGCACCGCGGACACGACCGCGGGCCACGCCAGCGTGCGGGCCGCCTCGCGCGCCACGACGCCCACTGCGAGCGTGTTGGGAACGGACGCGTGGCGGGCACTGGTGGACACCGGGCGCTATCGACAGGCCCTTGATCTCGTCGAGCGGCGCGGTTTCGAGGAGCAATGTCGTCTCGCTCTGGGCCCCGATTTGCTCGACCTTGGAGACGTCGCGCGGTTCGCCGGCGATGCCAACCGCGCTCGCCAGGCCTATGTCGCGGCGCGCGACAAGCTGCCCGGCGGTGGCCGGAGCGCCTACGGTCTAGGTTTGATCGCGTTCGATCAGGAAAGAGACTTTTCCGGGGCCGCGCAATGGTTCGAGACCTATCTCGTCGAGCAGCCGGAGGGGGGTCTTCGGCGCGAGGCCACCGGCCGCGCGATGGAGGCGTGGCAGCTCGCCGGCGCGGGGGCCAAGGCGCGCGCGGCCGCGCAACGGTATCTTCGGCTGTACCCGAACGGGTTGCAGGCGCCGCTCGCTCGGCAGCTTGCGACGGGCTTCTGATGCCATCATGGGCACGATGCCTTTTCCGCATCGCTCGCATCGCCGCCCTCGCCGGCATTCTCCTCCGTCACGTGCCCGCTGCGGGCGCCGAGCCTTCGCCGCCCTCGCCTGCGACGATTCTTTTGATCGACGCCGGCGATGATGCGACGGCGACGCGTGTGGCTGCCGAGCTGCGAGCGTCGGGTCTGGCGGTAACGACCGTCCAAGACGTTCCGGCGACACGCACCGATTTCGACGTCCAGCTCCTATCGCGATTGGAGAATGCCGCTGCCGCGATCGACATCGACCCCGACGCCGGAGAGGTGCGGATATGGACCGTCACTCGATCGACCGGACAGATCGTTCTGCGCTCGCTCGTGCGCCTCGACGACGATCCCGAGGTCGTGGCGTTGCGTGCGGTCGAAGCGCTGCGTGCCTCGCTCAACGACCCGACATCGTTGGCGCCGACCCCGATCGCAGAGGCCCCCGCCGTGCCGATGGGTGCACGCGCCGGGGTGCCCCCCGCCATACCCGATAGCCCTCGTGCGAGTGCGCCGGCGATCGCACACCCGGCGTTCGGCGCCTCGCTGGGACCCGCTTTTGCGTCGGGCGGCGGCCACTTCGGTGGCTCGTGGCAGGCGTTCGCCTCGCTCGACTGGTTTTGGGCGCCACGTTGGGGCGTCGAGCTGATGGGAATCGCGCCGGTCACCAGCGCGCGTCGCACGGAAAGTGCGGGAACGGCCACTCTGGTCTTTGCGCTCGTCGCCGGCGGCGTCCGTGCGCGGGCTCTGGCGGCGCGGTGGTGTGTTCTCGACTTCAGCGCCGGCATCGGCACGGCAGCGCTTTACACCCAAGGCTCCCCGAATCCGGGCTTTTACGGGACCGGCGGAACCACGTGGGTGGCTACGCCCTACGCGCGGATTGGATACGGCGTGGCGGTCACCCATCACGTCTGGCTGCGAGCGGACCTGACCGGACTTTACGCGACTCCTCGCCCGACCTTCGCGACGGCCGAGGACTTGGCCCCGTGGGGAGAGCCGCTCTTGCTTGCATCGTTGGGCGTCGAAGTGGCCTTTCGCTGATCGTGCCCGTTAGCTCGATCCCGCGGATCCGTCGTTGGGTCCCGAATCGGGGACGGCGCCATCCAACGTTGTGCCCCCGCTGTCGGCTTCGTCGGGAAGTGAAGCGTCGGAATCGCTTCGCGCATCGGCGTTCGTCCTGCCGCCGTCCGCAGGGGCGTCGCGATTGTAGCGATTGATGACGTAGCTCGTACAGCCGAGTCCCAGTGACATCCACGTGGCCACCCCGGCGAGCTTGGCTCGGGCGCGCATCCCGACGGCGGATACTGGTCGTGACCCGCCGCCAGCGCCATTGGAATTCGAGTCGCCCGGCAAAATCGGATACTTGGGTCCGGGCGAAGGGCTTCTCGACCCACTTGCACGTCGACCCTCGACCCCGACCCCGACCCCGACCCCGACCCCGACCCTCGACCCCGACCCCGACCCCGACCCCCGACCCCGACCTCGACCTCGACCCGTTCAACGTCTGACGAACGCTCGTCGTCGTTCGACGAGGGCTCGTCGCGTCGGACCTACCCCCGTTCCAACTGCGTCAAGCCCCCAAAAAGGGCTCGGCGCGTGGATAAGAAGCTCCAAGCCAAGGAACGCGCGTGCAACGTGACCCCGAAGCCCTCGGGGAGTTTGCGCCATGCCGCGGCCCGCCGTTTGCGTTGCGACGTCCGGTCGGACGTGAACTCGGGCAGGGGCGCCCCCTTTTGGCCCGCGGGAGAGAAGCAAAATGCACCGAGCATCGGGTGGCCTCAATCGACAGCACGCTTCGCCGGTTTGCCGGTGCCTTGCACTGGGCCTCGCCGCCTCGGTCTGCGGTTGTTTCTCGGACACGGCCCCACCTGCGGCGCAGACGACCGGCGACGCCGCCGTCTCGAGCCAACCGACGGTGACCATCGTGCGCGGGCAGGGGTCTCCGATATCGGCGTTCGCCTTCGGCCAGAACTACTGGGATTGGGTTGATTGGAGCAATTCCGGTGTCACCGGATTGACCGGGACCGAAACTCTCGTCACCGCGCTGCAGCTCAACGTCATCCGGGCGGGCGGAAACAACAACGACACGAATTCTCCTTCGGCATTCGACACGAGCCAAATTGACAAGTTCGTTGCGTATTGCCGCACCGTAGGCGCCGAGCCGATCCTGCAGGTCCCGCTCGTGGCCGACCCCGACGGCGGCCCGGCGACCGCGCAAAATGCGGCCGATATGGTCACCTACGTCAATGTGACGATGGGCTATGACATCAAGTACTGGGAAGTCGGCAACGAGCCGGATCTTTACCCCACGAACTACGACGCCGGATTTGCCGTCCAGAATGCGGCGGACTACTGCACGCAATTTGCCGCCTACGTCACGGCGATGAGGGCGGCGAACGCCGCTGCGCCGGACGGAGGCGTGGCCCTTCAATTTCTCGGACCTGAGCTGTCCTACAAATACGTCGCCGGTGACGATTGGCTCACCCCCTTCCTGGACGGCTGCAAGGACGACGTGGACATCGTCACCATCCATCGATATCCGTTCAGCGGGCCGGAGACCTCCGTGCAAGGCGCGCTCACGGACGTCCGGTCGTTCCAATCGACCGTGAGTGCGGTGGCTGCGATCGTCCAGGGGCACGCCCGACCGGGCACACCGCTCGGAATCACCGAGGCGAACATCTCGTACGATTACGCTCTCACCTCGTACACGCAGTCTTCCCTCAACGCGGCGCCGGGTACATTTTACGCGGCTCTCTGGACGGCCGACGTCCTGGGAGCGGCGCTCGAAAACAACCTCTGGACATTGGCTTTTTGGAACATCGGCGAGACGAGCGAGACCACGTCGGTTTTGGGCTTCATCACGAGCGACCAGCCCGTGCCCGCCTACTATGCGCAGTGGTTGGTATCGTCGAACTTTCGCGGCCAAGTCCTTGCGCCGAGCGGCGTCCCGGCTGGATTTTCGATCTATGCAAGTTACGACACGGCGGTCGGGTCGACCTCCATCCTCGTTCTCAACAAGACGACGGCACCGAGTGGGCTCACGCTGGCGGTCGACACGCTTCCGCAGCAAGCGCTCGTGTTCCCCGCGCTTTCGTTGTCCGTGGTGCAAATTCCGGACTCCGCGGACGGCGGCACGCACATCCTTCGCTACACGGCTGACCTGGCGGATGCCGGAACCGCTCCCCAGATGATTCAGTGACGCGGAGTGTGTCCAACGGCCGTTGCGCGCGATTCGACGCTTGGAGTGATCTCTGAAGCGTCACCGGGAGGCGTACAAATGAGCGTCGATCGACGCGACCGACGCCGAACTGCGCCGGAAGGTCGTCGAACCGCCCTCAGAATGGCAGCCGACGTCGCCCGAGCCACGGTCTTGCGGGGCTGACGTGGCGCGAATGCACGGGACGTCCCCGACGCATCTGAGACGTGGGCGTTCGGGCGGTGGTTCCGGGTGCGATGCCTGCGTCGGCGGCGTCCGCAGGCGACATCACCGCGATCGGCCAGAAGTGACCCGCCAGCGGACCTTCGGCGTTGCCGGAGAATGAAATGAGCGACCCGTCGGCCTCGCCCGTGTCGAGCGATCCGGGATCCTGAAGAAGCGTCACCGTCACCTGGACCTGCGAGCCGTCGTGCACTTGAATCTGCGGGCCTGCGTCGGTGCCTACCCCGTCGCCAATCGCAAAGCTCAGATACGTAGCCGCCGAATCGCTCCAGTCCTGTGCGGTCAATGTCCAGTCGCCCATCGGTGCCGACGCGAACGCGTCCACCTCGAACGTCACGCTCTCGCCAACGGCGACGATGAAGAAGGCCTGCCTCGGCGCGGCATTGAAGTAGACATCGCCGCCGGTTGGCAACGGGTTGCAGGGATCCAGTCCGGAGGTCGCTTGCGCGTTCGACCAGATGCGTTGAACCGTGAAACTTCCGTCGCTCGTTTCGTCTTGGTTCAAACTCAGGAAGTCGACGCACATGTCCGCAGCTTCGCCGCCGCCGGTCACGTCGATCCAGCCCCAATTGTTCGGATCGGTGTCGTCGATCGTGTAGCCGGTCGGGGGAACGGGGTCCGTCGAGGCCTCCGCGATCTCGTGGCTCGTCGTCATCGTCGTGTTCTGAAGAGCTGTGAGCGTTGCAATATTCGGAAATGGCGAGGCGATCGGTTCGCACTCGATGGCGGCGACGTAGGGCACTCGTTGCGCGCCGAACATCATCGAGTTGTGATAGCCTCCAAAGCCGTCCTCGACGCAACTGTCGACGCCGTCGAGGGAAATGGTCGTCGTACTTGGAAAATAAAGTACATACAGCGTGTTCGAATCAGGCATGGGCAATACGCCGCTGGTCATCGCGCTCGTGAGCCACTCCTGAAGTGTCCCGCCGCCCTGGTCCGAATCGGTGTACCGGTTTGCCGCCAGCGTCGTCAGTTCTACCATCGTGCCCTGCGGTCCGTCGCCGACGCACGTCGCTCCACCGTTGGCGCAATAGCCCGACCGAACTGCGTCCCACCATGCCGAGGACGCGACCGATTGACCGAAGGACTCGAGCTCGGCCGCCATCGGATCCCCCTCGAACGTGACGGTTACGACGACGGGCGCCGTCAGCAGGGGCCCGCCATTGTACACCTCGAGTGGCAACGAAGCGTGCCCGCCGCTCTGGCCGACGGGCGATCCGCAGGCGGCTACGGCCAAGAGCCATCCTGAGGCGAAACAGGTCCTTTGCATTCCCTCGAAGGGTACTTGGGCATCACGCAGGCGGCTATCGATGTCCCGATGGGCCGACGGCTCTTCCGACGAGCGGACTCTGTCGGCCGACGAGTCGCGGTCCGGGGTTTCCGGGCGCGCGGGTACTCGAACAGCCGTCCCCGGTTTGCGAGGTAGGCGCGTCGCGAGGCCCGCGCGCGGCACACTACGGGGTGGCCCCGTCCGACGATGACCGCTCTGCTCTAGGCCAGCTCTAGGCCTGCCCGACTTCGGCGACTCTCGGTTGCCGAGAACGCGACCCCTCTTCAGGAGCGAATTTCGTGTCCGCCGTCGGGCGAGCCGGGTTGCCGCCTTGGCTCGCCGCGACCTGCACGAGACCCTCGTTGCCGCGTCGCCGAAAATACTCCGCCTCGATGAAGGACTGGAACTCGCGAAAACTGACGGATTGACTCGAGATCGAATTGAGATCGGACGTCTCGTTGAGTAGCGTCATGGCGCGAAACATCGTGCTCGCGGCCGTATACAGGGCGGGCGTCGAGTAAAGAACGATCTTGAAGCCCAGTTCGTGCAGCTCGCGCGACTTGAGGATAGGCGTCTTGCCTCCGAAGATCAGATTGATGACCTTGTGGCCAGGGACCTCGGCGCCGACTCGCTTTAGGGCATCGAGCGACGGCAGGCCGTCGATCAGAACGACGTCCGCGCCGGCTGCGTGAAACTGCTTGGCACGAAGGATCCCTTCGTCGAGGGACATCGCGTCGGTTCGAGCGACCACGCACATCGGAGTCTGTCGCGCCTTGAGGGCGCAATCGAGCTTGCGCATGTACTGGTCGAGCGGAATGATTTGTTTGCCGCCGGCGTGCCCGCAGCGCTTCGGAAACACCTGGTCTTCCAAGATCATGGCAGCCGATCCCGCGCGCTCGAGCTCGTTGACCGTGCGCACGACATTGTCTTCGTTGCCGTATCCGTTGTCGGCATCGACGACCAACGGAATGTGCAAGGCGCCGGCGACGCTTCTCGTCACGGCTGCGGTCTCGACAAGGCTGGTCAGACCGATGTCTGGAGCCCCGAGAAAGCTCGCGGCGATCCCGTAGCCGCTCATGAAGACGGCTTTGAACCCCGCCTTCTCGAGAATCATGGCGCTCAGAACGTCGTAACAGCCGGGGATCTCCATTCCTCCGGGACTCGCGAGCAAGCTTCGTAAATGTTCGGCCATTCCATTGGTTGATTGCATGAAAAAATACCTCCAATTGTGTCGAGGCCCCCTCGTCGCTGCGCGACGGTCATTGAGCTTCGCAATATCCGAGATTGCACGCCGGCCGCGCGGGATCCGCGCAATCGCTCGCGCCCGTGCACGACAAGCACGCCGCAGAAGGAGCCCCGCTGACGGTCGCCTCGAAGTAGCAGCCGCACTCGAATGTCGGAGTGTAGATCGACAGCGGTCCGAGCTCGGCGCTCCGCTGAACCTGCATCGCGCACGACGGCACGAGGCTCGAGGCGATGAACGCGGTGATGAGCTCTTGGGCGAGGTTCGGCACGGAAACGACCGACACGAACGCGGCGGCACCGGGCGAGGTCGGAATGCCGTTCGATACAGCGGCGAAAAAATGCAGCGGGCCCCAGATCGGATAGTGACCGTCGCGCACGTTCTGCTTGTCCTTTTGGAACGGCGTGGAGTCGGGCAAGTACGCGCAGTCCTGCTGGTCGGCCATGAAGGCCAGGGCGTTCAGGTTCGCGCGGTCGCTGTCGTAGTAGTCGGTCGAGATGATCCCGATCGCCTGGTTGGCGATCGTCGGATCGGAAATGATGCGAAGGTCGGAATCGACGCTTGCGGCGCTGCCTCGATCGATACCCCAAAATTGACCCGCAGGAACCCCGATGGCTTTGCCGATCATTTGTTGGGTGCCGGTTCCCTGGTTGCGAACGAAGTACAGGGCGGGATTGCTCCACGGCACGGTCGCGCCGGCGGCTCCCATCCCGAAGACGGCCCGTGCGGCGTCGGCGCTGATCGCGTGCTGCTGCGACGCGCCGGGAACGACGAACGCCATCGCCTGAATCGGTCCGAGATACTCTTGGACGCCGGCGGGCGGCGCCCCGTAGCCGCTGCACGTGGACGAGAAGATGTCCGATTCACCCACATCGACCGAGGCGCCGTCCGGCCCGAGCGTGCACGGCACCGCGGTGCCGTCCGCCTGAAAGTAGGTCGCGTATTTGCCCGTGGAGTTCGGGGCCGGATCGGTGATCACGTGAGTGGAAGGGTCGGACCCGAGCACCGAGGCGACCCCTGTGCACGAGTTGGTGACTTGATAGACGGGAGTGTATTGCGCGCTGAGGATGAGCGGTGCGAGCTTGGCCAAGAGCGGCGGGAAGTTGCTGGATCCCGTGAGGACGACCACCGACGCTCGCCCGTTGTTGGGGTCGATGCAACTGGGCAAGGCGGGGCCTGCGTCGCCCCCATCACCGTCCTCGACCGCGGGTGCCGCACCGGCTTCGGCCGGCGGAGGGGGGACGAGCGCGGCGGCGGTGTCCCCTGCGTCACCGCACATCGCGAGGGCCGTGCAGTTATCGAATGACAAGCACTGCGCTGTGCTGCACTGATTGAGAAAATCGCTCGGTTGCTGCGGCGTTCCGTAGAAGCAGTCAGCGGGTGACAGTCCGGACGACACGCAGACCCCGGCTTGGCAATAGGGATGGGTTCCGAAACGCGCACAGTCTGCATCGACCTCGCACTGCGTCGCGCTCCTGTCGATGAGCGCGGTACAGGCCGCAGAGGCCGCAAAGATCGCGCTCGTGATCGTCACCTTCAAGTCGAGCCCACGGCGCGGGCGCATGCGATGCATCATCTCGATGCCGGCTAAACGCACGATACGGGCCATCCTGTCGCTCCCCTTGCAGCAGCGTCTTCCCTGCGAATAAATGGGAGCGTCGTCGTCCGGGTCCCATCGGCGTGGTGCGGTCACCGGGCATCATTGAGGACAAACAGCAGCGACGTCGTACGGTGACCATCGGCGAGAAGCGGCTCACCCGTGTGCGGCTGTCGGCGGCTCCGCCCGGTTGGGCCGGCACGTGCGAGGTTCAGCGCGCCACGATGCCCGCCGCGCCGACGGCAAGCGCACTGCTGCTGAGCGTGAGTGCGGGCCCGGCAATTCTGGATTGCGCTTTCGGGCCTCGGTCTTCGAGCATCCAGGCGCAGGTTCTGTACAGCGGTCGCGACACTTGACGACGCTGCGGCGAACGGGCAGGGTCGCGACGTCTTAACGGCCGGTGAACTCGGACCTGCGACGTGATGGCGTCCAACGAAAAAGCGGCAGAAGCTGTCAGCGCCCACGTGCTTGCGCGCGTAGAGTCGCGCGTCGGCACGACGTTGCGCCAAAAGTGGCACCTGGACGCGCTGCTCGGAGTGGGGGCCACGGCGGCCGTCTATTCCGCAACGCACGGCAATGGCAGCCGCGCCGCCATCAAGATCCTCCATGCCGAAGGGTCGGGTCCTCCCTCGAGTCGCGATCGCTTTCTACGGGAGGGCCAAGTCGCGAACCGCGTGGGTCACGATGGCGCCGTCCGCGTGATCGACGACGACGTTACCGAAGACGGCGCGCTCGTTCTCGTGACGGAGCTTCTCGACGGCGAGACCCTTGAAGATCGCCGCGTGCGCTTGGGCGGGCGCTTGCCGGTCGACGAAGTGTTGTTCTTCGCGGACCAGGTCCTGGATGTGCTCGCGGCGGCGCATGCCGAAGGCATCACGCATCGGGATCTCAAACCGAGCAACTTATTTCTCACGCGCAGAGGAGTGGTCAAGGTGTTCGACTTCGGCATCGCGCGGTTTCGCGAGCTGGCGTCGGGCGGTCAGGCGATGAACCTCGGGGGCCTGTCCGGTACGCCGCGGTTCATGCCGCCCGAGCAAGTGCGGGGGCTCACCGACGAAATCGACGCGCGTAGCGATTTATGGGCGTGCGGAGCGACGATGTTCGAACTGCTCTCGGGCCGCTCCGTGCACGAGGGGGGAACGGCGTATCAGGTGATGATGAGCGCTGCGACGACTTCCGCGCCCCGGTTCGCGTCGGTGGCGCCGGAATCGCGTCCAAGCCTTGCCGCGCTGATTGACCGCGCGCTCGAATTCGACAAGAGCAAGCGTTGGGTGGACGCCGCCGCGATGCAGGAGGCGGTGCGTGACGCCTACCGCGACTCGTACGGGCGCCCCTTGTCGACCGCCAAACGGCCCACCGTACCCGATGTCGTCCCCGATCGGACGTCGCGCACCTTGCAACTTCCGGTGATCCGGCTGACGACGGACCGGCCTGTCGTCGGCGAAATTCGTTCGGAAGGCGATCCGCTCGTTGCCCCCACGCACGGCAAGGCAAGAGCGCTCGCGGGAACCGCCGCCGCTGCCGCAGCCTTGATCGTGGCCGCGGCGCCCTGGGCGGCGAGGAGGGTTCTGCACGTTCGAGCGCTTTCTGTCGGCTCGACGAGCGCGGCATCCGAAGTGCGCGCGCCAGAACGCAGTCTCAGCCTGCAACTGAGGAGCTTGGCCGTCGAGCCGTCCGTTGCGAGCACGAGCGCTCCGATCGAAGCCACGGTCCCGCCAAACCCGAGTGCCCCCATGGAGACGCCTTCCGCGTCTGTCCCGGCGTCCGGCCCGGCGAGTCCCCCGGACGGTTCAGTTCCGGCTTTGACCGCGACAATTTCCGCGCCTCACCCGTCGGCCGCATTCGGCGTCGAAACGATCCCGTCGGCTTCCGCCGGCGCCGCGGTGCAACACCTCGTGCGGCCCTGACCGAGCGGGGTAGCCGGGGCACAGGCCGTGGCGGTTCGGTGCGCGTCACCGCCCGTCGTCGTCA
This sequence comes from Polyangiaceae bacterium, assembly GCA_049521295.1. Classification (GTDB taxonomy): domain Bacteria; phylum Myxococcota_A; class Polyangia; order Polyangiales; family Polyangiaceae; genus Palsa-1150. Next base: position 24,374 of record JBEKOY010000038.1, read on the forward strand.
ACTCCGTGCGCTCTGGCACTAGGTTCCAGCTCGAGTTCTGGCGAGAGGTAAAAGAGTGTTTTCGCGCGGGCGCCCCGGGGGGGGGCCCGCGCCCGCTTCGGTCGGGCCATGACCGCTTGGCGGTAAAGGCCGCGCAAATACGCCGGGGTCGGTGCGGGGATCCCTCGAATCTCGAATCGGCCGGTAGTACTCCTTGGCGTCCGAGGAGTCCCTGCGAATGCGCGAAGCGTACGGCACGATTTCTGCGTTCGAACGGGTCGCATCGGCCGCGGAAGCCCAGGGCCGCCGCGCGGGCGCCGTCCAGGCGGTTACGACCGGTTGCAGCCCACGCGTCCCGCGATTTTGGGCGATCGTGTTCGGCCTGCTCTGGCTGTTCGTTCTGGTGGACGCGCCGACCCCTGCCTGGGCGGAGGGCACGCAGATCGGCTCGGTGGCCGCGCCGACGACGGTCGGCGCCACCGCGCCCACGCTCGATCTCGAGGCGCGCGTCGCCGACCTCGAAGCCTACATCAACAACACCGCACCCAAGAAGCTTTCGGGCCCGGGACCCGGCCACAACGCATGGATGATGGCCTCGAGTGCGCTCGTTCTTTTCATGACCCTTCCTGGGCTGACGCTCTTTTACGGTGGGCTCGTCCGCCGGAAAAACGTGTTGTCCGTGATGGCTCAATGCCTTGGTTGCGCAGGCTTCGTGACCATCCTGTGGTGGCTCTTCGGGTACAGTCTCGTCTTCTCGAGCGGCTCGCCGCTGCTCGGTGGGCTGCGGTTTGCGCTGCTCCAGGGAGTCGGCCCGACTCCGAACGCGGACTACGGAGCATGGGTATCGCACAGCGTTTTTGCGATGTACCAGCTTATGTTTGCCATCATCACTCCGGCCCTGATCGTCGGCGCCATCGCCGAACGCATGAAATACAGCGCGCTCATGCTGTTTCTCTTCGGCTGGATGCTCATCGTCTACTTTCCGCTCGCGCACATGGTTTGGGGCGTGGACGGCTGCATGAACGGCGTTTGGAACGCGCATGCATCGATTAAGGCGATCGACTTCGCGGGCGGAACCGTGGTGCACATGTCCTCCGGCTGGTCCGCGCTCGTTCTCTGCCTCGTGCTCGGCAAGCGGTCGGGCTTTGGTCAGCGCGCCTTCTATCCGCACAGCCTTGTTCTCACGATGATCGGCACCGGGATGCTCTGGGTGGGGTGGTACGGGTTCAACGCGGGAAGCGCGGTGGCGGCCGACGGCGTCGCGGCCCAAGCATTCATGGCGACGACGCTCGCTACGGGCGTTGCGTCCGTCGTGTGGCCCGGCATCGAATGGTTGACGCGCGGAAAACCGACGGTTCTCGGCTTCTGCTCCGGCGCGGTGGCTGGGCTCGTCGTCGTCACCCCCGCCTCGGGTTTCGTGACCGCGAACGGCGCGGTCATCATCGGGCTTCTCGCAGGCACGATTCCGTATCTCGCGTGCACCAAACTCAAGAGTATTTTCAACTACGACGACGCGCTCGACACGTTCGGCGTACACGGAATCGGCGGAACGCTGGGTGCCCTCGTAACCGGATTCTTGGCCACCCCCGAGGCCAATCCGAATCTCAACACGAACCTCGCCAGCGTCGTCGGCAATAGCCTCTGGATCGAGCAGATCAAGGCGATGGGCGTGACCATCGTCGTGGCGAGCGTGGCCACGTTCGTTTTGGCGACCCTCATCCGAGTCTCGGTGGGACTCCGACCCGACGCCGATGCCGAAGAGGACGGCCTCGACCAGATCGAGCACGGCGAGTCGGGGTATCACCTCGACGAGGGAGGAGCCGTGGCCGGACGGGCAGGGGAGCACGCGTCGTTTGCTTCGGTCGCGTCGACGATCGCCGGTGCGGCCGGGTCTCCCACCGAAAGATGATCGGAGGCGCTCGCGGGTCCGCCATGGCCTGGCGGGCTCCTTGACGCGCGGCGTCCCGATTTTGCCGGCACGGCTGCGACCATGGCTCGGTCTCCTTCGTCCCGTTCTCGAGATCCATGAAGGGGCACTCGAAATGGTATACGACCACCTGGTACGGTACGTGCTGAGAGGTCCGCAGATGGTGACGTCGAAGATTCGCGCATGGGCGCTGATGGCGCTCTGGGCCGGGCTGGTACCGACGGGCTCGGCTTGTTACGTCGAGGCGGTTCCGCCTCCAGTGGTTGCGGAGGGTTATGAGCCTCAATTCTACGACGGTTACGTCGTTTATTACGACGCCGTGGGCAGGCCTTTTTACTACGAGGGCGGCGCCGTCGTGTGGGTCCCCGCCACGTCCCCGTTCTACATCGGCCTCGTGAGCCACTGGCGCGGCCACCGCGCGGAGTACGCTCGCTGGCACGAGCACTATGGCGCTCGGTACCGAGGGTACCGAGACAATGGGCGCCGGCGCTAAGACGCCGGCGGCGTCGGGCGCGAGTCGACGGCCGCTGTCGCCCGGGCGCGCTCCGCTTCTTTTGGCTTGTGCCCTAGTTGTCCCCCTTCTTCAGGGTTGTCGCGAACGACAAGCCGGTGCCATCATGAAGCTGCAATTGACGTCGCCGAGCTTCGTGCCCGAGACGGAGATTCCCACTGCGCACACGTGCGAAGGATCGGACGTATCTCCGTCGCTGGCTTGGGCCGGTGTTCCCCAGGGGACCCAGAGCCTTGCGCTCATTGTGGACGATCCCGACGCGCCGGATCCACAAGCCCCGAAGACGACGTGGGTCCATTGGGTGGTGTACGCCATCCCGCCGAGCGCCACGGGCCTACCAGAAGGTGCGACGGCCAAGCGGCTTCCGGAAGGGGCTCGCGAAGGCAGAAACGACTGGAAAACGGCGGGGTACCGCGGCCCCTGTCCGCCGATCGGTCGTCATCGGTATTTTCACAAGCTCTATGCCTTGGACGTTCTCATTCCCGACTTGGGACAGCCCGACAAGGCTGCGCTCGAGAGCGCCATGAAGGGCCACGTTCTGGCTGAAGCCACGTTAATCGGTACGTACGCGAAGAAGCGTAGCCGCTGAACCGACGGCGCCTCCGGACTTCGCTTTGCCGGCCGCCGTGGCAGCCGCGTCCGGCAGGAGTCCTGTCCAGGCGGCACGGACTGCGCGGTCGTGCAAGCCTTGCGCGGGCTGCAGCCGAGTGTCTTCGTCAATTTGCTCTCGCACCCGGTGACCCGCGCCGGCGGGGATCATGGCGCGCACTTCGCATCCAGCGTCCGGACATGGTCGGCACGCGCACGATGTTGGGTTCGGCGGTCGCCGCCGTCGCGGCACTTTTGACGGTCCGGTGTGGAGGCTCCGCGGCCGTCTACCCCGAGCCTGTGGCGTCGCCTGCGACGGCATCTTCGGCACCGCCCGCGACGGCACCTCCGGCATCGCCCGCGACGGCGCCTCCGGCGGCGTCCGTCGTCGAGCCGAAGGCGGCCGCCGCCACTCACGAAGTCGCGGACGAAGCTCACCGCCTCGTCATTGCGGCGGCTGCATGCTGGGCCGGAGGAACATGGTCCGACGCCCTTGGCGAAGAAGACGCCGTGAAGCAGAAGGGCATCGAGGCTCGGTGCAGCGATCTCGAGAGGCGCGTTTGGGCCGGAGCGCTGGACAAGACCCACTACGAGCAACTTCGCGCCCTCGAGATCCATGCGGTGGCGGACGTCGTCGCGAAGGTCGACGAGACTGCGAGAGCGGACCACCTCGATCGCCCAACGCGAGATGCGCTGGTCCGTCTGACGTCGGCCGTGGCCGACGAGCAGCGCGAGCTCATGCTGGCACGACGTGCGGGCGACCGCGTCAAGCGCGACCTCGATCATGAACCGGAGAAGCTGAACGCCAACGAAGTCGAAGCCGTGGCTCCCTTGCGCGCCCATGCGGATCTCGAGAAGCTCCTGAAGCTCGACGTTGGCGCCTTTTCACATGAGGCCCATGCGCTTGGGCTGTTGTGCGCACTCGACCGACTCGAAATCGCACGCGGCCTGCCGAAGCACTTGAAGCTTTACGCCGTCATGGAACAGTTCCGGATCCTCTTCGGGGTACCCGTGCCGAATGTGCCCGACGATGCAACCCGAAAGCTCGTTCCCGGCACCTGGCTCCGCTTCTTGAGCGACACGGCTGCGGCGGCGGGTTACCCGGTGAGCGACGAGGCAACGACGCCGCGAGAGAAAGATGCGCTCGCGTGGGCGGGCACGCTCCGAGGTTTCAGCGACAAGCTGAAGGCCGACACGGACGCCCTGCCGGCCGACACCGAGCTCGCGCATGTCTTGACCGTGGCGCACCGACGCTTGGAAGCCGAGTACGACGCGCAGGTTGCTGCCCAGCGGACCTTGCACGCCTCTCCGGTCAAGGGCCGTTGAGAAGGCAGACGTGCAGGTTGCCGCTTGGTGGGGTCATTGGAGCGGCGTTCAACGCTCGAAGCGCCCGGTCTTTTCGGTGAGCCGGATTCGGAACAGCGTCGTTCGCGCGGCGTGCTGGGCGATGCCGTGGACTCGCGGATGCTTCAGCGCCGTAGCGCTGGCGTGCAGCGGACCGAGGCGCGAGTGCAACAGCTCGGCGGCGCGATCCTCGAGCGCCCCGCTCAACTCTTCGTATGGGCCCCAAGCGACCACGCTCGACCAATGGGAGAGGTCCGAGATGTCGTCGACTTGAAAGCATACGTTCGGATTCGTCCGCATCGTCCGAATCTTCAACCCGTCGGCCGAATGGGCGTAGGCACACTCGCCATCGTACGCGTAGGTGATCGGAACGACGTAGGTCCGGTCCTCGGCATGACAGCCGATCCGTCCAACGCTCGCGCGCAGGAGAAGCTGCTCGATTTCGTCGTGTGTCAATTCTCCGAGCATGTCGGGGGGTCTCCAGCGATAATGGAAGCAGGCGTCATCCCGTTCGATCGCCTCGGGGCTGGGCGCATTTGGTGGGATGCAAGGCCTGCACGATGCCGCATCCGTTGCGACCGGTTCGGCTCGACGACCATCGAGCATCAGGTCGTGGAGCGAGGGATCGACTCGCTGAGTCTGAACGCCGACGCATTCGCACGCACCCGAACTCGGGTCTTCGAAGTCGAGCAGGCGAAGAAGGGTCGTGGGGCGCCCCTCGGGCCTCAGAGCACGTAGCGAAGGACGAGATTTTCGAGCATCTCTTGGCGGCCCGAACGGCGTGCCGGCTCGACCCTCTGGGTCAAGACGCGATCGGACAGCTGTGCGAGCGATAAGCGCCCGTTCAGGATGTCGCTTCCGAACGGGGTATCCCAGCCGGCGTATCGCTCATTCAGAAATGCCTGCAGCTTGCCGTCGTCGAGCATCCGGTCGGCGATGAGCAGTGCCTTGGCGAGCACGTCGATGCCGCCGACGTGCGCGTGAAAGATGTCCTGCACGTCGATGCTCGGGCGCCGAAGCTTCGCGTCGAAGTTGAAGCCGCCCGTCACGAAGCCGCCCGCTTGCAAAATGCGTCGCAACACGAGCGCGAGCTCGGCGGGATCGTTTGGAAACTGGTCGGTGTCCCAGCCGAGAAGTGTGTCGCCGCGGTTGATGTCGACGCTGCCGAACACGCCGTTGGCGATCGCGTACGCGATCTCGTGCTCGAACGAGTGTCCGGCAAGTGTCGCGTGGTTCGCCTCGATGTTCAGTTTGAAGTCGCCGCCATCCAAATCGTAGCGCTGCAAAAACGCAAAGACCGTCGCCGCGTCGAAGTCGTACTGATGCTTGGTCGGCTCCATCGGCTTCGGTTCGATGAGCAGCGGCCCCTTGAACCCGATCTTGTGCTTGTGCTCGGCCACGAGCGCCAAGAAACGCCCGAGTTGATCGAGCTCGCGCTTCATGTCGGTGTTGAGGAGGGTCTCGTAGCCTTCCCGGCCGCCCCAGAGAACGTAATTCTCTCCGCCGAGCTGCTGGGTGATCTCGAGCGCCTTTTTGACTTGAGCGCCCGCGTAGGCAAAGACGTTGGGGTCGGGATTGGTCGCCGCCCCGGCCAAATAGCGCGGGTGGCTGAAGAGGTTCGCGGTGCCCCAGAGAAGCTTGACGCCCGTCCGCTGCATATGCCCGGCCATCACCTCCGCGATCGCGTCGAGAGTGGCATGGGTCTCCGACAGGCTCGATGCCTCCGGCGCGACGTCGCGATCGTGGAAGCAGAAGTAGCGGACGCCGAGCTTCTCGAACAGTTCGAACGCCGCGGCTGCTTTGTCCCTCGCGAGCGCCACGGCGTCGTCGCCGCGCTGCCAGGCGCGATTGAACGTGCCGGCGCCGAAGACGTCGGACCCGTCGCCACAGAGCGTGTGCCAGTAGCAGACGGCCAGCCGTAATTGATCTTCCATGCGCTTGCCGCGCACGATGCGATCCTTGTCGTAGAAGCGATACGCGAGACCCTCCGCATCGGGTCCCCGGTACCGAACGGGTTCGAGGCCTGGAAACGCTGGCTTGGGCATGACCGCCTCACATCCTTTTCGGCGCAGACATTAAGGAAACTGAGCTTACCAAACACCGGAGTCGAAGCAAGCAATCGGGGCCGCCGGTGCCGGATCGCCCTTTGAATTATGATAGAGTCGCTCTTCTCCGTGCTCGTCAAGGTCGACAGTCACGCCATGCGCGAGATGAATCGCGCGCTCGTCCTCGAGATGATCCGGCGGGAGACGACGGTATCGAGGAGCGACCTGGCGCGCCGCTCGGCGCTGACCAAGCCAACGGTTTCTTCCATCGTGGATGTACTCATCGGCGAAGGTCTCGTGTGCGAAGTCGGGTTCGGATCGTCGCACTCCCGGAAGGGGCGACGGTCACGGCTTCTTCAATTAAACGATGCGGCGGCGGCCTTCTTGGGCGTTCACTTCGGCGTGCGCCACACCTCCATCGCCGTGGCCGACGCGCGCGGGCAGATCCGGCACACAGCGACCGTGGAAAGCTTTCGCGGCCGTTTCGAGCAGGCCATTTTAGCGCTGCCGGCCCTGGTCAAGAGTGTGTTTCGCGAGGCGCGGCTGTCGCGCTCGCGACTCGCGGCTGTCGGCGTCGCCATCCCGGGTCTCGTCGATCAGACGAGCGGAACATGCGTCTTGGCGCCCAACCTCCGGTGGTTCGACGCTCCGGTCAAGGACGAGCTCGGGCGGGCCCTCCGGGCGCCGAGCGCCGTCCGCAACATTACACAAGCCGCGGCCATCGCGGAGGGTCGGCTCGGGGCGGCGCGCGGCAAGCGCTCGTTCGTATGGGTTTACGTGGGCACCGGTATCGGCTCCGCCATCGTGGTCGACGGACGCCTCGTCTACGGCAATAGCGGCTATAGCGGCGAGCTCGGACACTGCCCCGTGCTCGACAATGGGACGCAGTGCGGATGCGGCGGGTTCGGGTGCCTCGAGACCGTCGCGTCGGGGGCGGCGATCGAGGCCGCTGCGCGCGGGAGCCTCGCACGAAGGACGCGGTCGGGCCGGGGTGGCTCGAACCGCGACGCCCAGGCCATTGCGATCGCCGCACGCAAAGGCGATCGCGAGGCACGACGCATCCTGGGGCGCGCCGGCGAGTACCTCGGCATCGGCATCTCGTACCTGCTCAACTTGCTCAATCCCGAGATGGTGGTCTTGGGGGGCCGAGTCATTCAGGCGGGCGAGTGCCTTCTCGACCCGGTGCGAGAGTCAGTGGCGAAGCACGCGATGCGTAGCGCCGGGGTCCCCATCGTGCCGTCGACGGTCGGCGACGACGTGATGCTCAAGGGTGCTGTCCTGCTTGCGATGGAAGGGGATCGGATCGACGGAAACCCGGCGATCGGACAGTGAAATTCCGCGTAAAGGTGACCTCATGTTTCTGGGTATCGATTTGGGGACATCCAGTATCAAGGCGCTCCTCGTCGACGACGAACAGCGAATCGTCGCCGAGGCGAGCGAGCCGCTGACCGTCGATCGCCCGCGACCGCTCTGGTCCGAGCAATCGCCGGAAGCGTGGTGGAGTGCTACGGCGAAGGTCGCGGCGCGCCTGCGCGATGCCGCCAAGCCCGCATTCTCCGCGGTCCGAGGGATCGGACTGTCCGGCCAAATGCACGGTGCGACATTGCTCGATTCCGAGCTTCGCGTTCTGCGCCCCGCCATCCTCTGGAACGATGGGCGAAGCGGCGCCGAGTGCGAAGAGCTCGAGGCGCGCGAACCGCGCGCGAGAGAGATTACCGGTAACGCTGCGATGCCGGGCTTCACGGCGCCGAAGCTGCTTTGGGTGGCGCGCCACGAGCCCGATGTCTTTGCCCGCACGGCTCGCGTGCTTCTGCCCAAGGATTGGTTGCGCTTGAAGCTCACCGGAGAGCTCATGACCGATCCGTCCGACGCCGCGGGCACGCTGTGGCTGGACGTCGCGCGCCGCCGTTGGTCGGGGCCCATGCTCGCAGCGTGCGGACTCTCGGAGCTCGCCATGGCTCGCGTCGTGGAGGGCACGGAGCCAACGGGAACGCTGAGCGCGGGGGTCGCCAGTGCCTGGGGGCTCTCTCCGTCGACCGTGGTCGCCGGCGGAGGCGGCGACAACGCGGCGGGCGCGGTCGGTGTGGGCGTCATTCAACCCGGCGATGCGCTGCTGTCCTTGGGGACGTCGGGAGTCATCTTCCTCGTGACCGATGGCTTTGCGGCGAGCCCTGCCAGCGGCGTGCACGCCTTCTGTCATTGCGTACCCGACCGATGGCATCAAATGTCGGTGATGTTGAGTGCGGCCAGCTGCCTCTCGTGGCTTTCCACGGCCACGGGCGCGGCGGACGTCGGCGCATTGCTCGCCGAGGTCGAGGCGGGTCCGCCACCGCCGGGCGACGTTGTCTTTTTGCCCTACTTGTCCGGTGAGCGCACGCCGCGCGATCCGAATGCGCGCGGCGTTTTCTTCGGTCTTACCCATGCCACCACGCGCGCGCATCTCGCGCTCGCCGTCCTCGAAGGTGTCGCCTTCGGCTTTGCCGACGGGCTGCAGGCGCTGCGGGACGCGGGCGGCGAGCCGCGCGAGATCACGGTCATCGGCGGAGGGTCGCGCACCCCGCTCTGGACGCGGATCTTGGCCGCCGCGCTCGGCGAGACTCTCCTCGTCCGGGAGCGCGCCGAGCTCGGCCCGGCGTTCGGCGCGGCGCGTCTGGCGCGGATCGCGCTTACCGGAGAGCCGGTCGAGCGCGTCTGCGTAGCGCCCCCGGTGGTGCGCCGCGTCGAGCCCGACCCCGCGTTGCGCGAACAGTATCGCGCGCGCGTCGTTCGCTACCGCGACTTGTACGCGCGACTGCGGACCGCGTTCACGACGCCCGCTTGAACGGTAGACCATGCCCCCGAGCGCCAGGATGCCGAAGGCCCGCCGAGCCGGGGGCGTACGCACGGCCGAAGATCTCGCGTCGCACTCGATGCGCGCGAACGCCGGTGCGCTCCAGCACTCGCACGTGAGGCTCGCCGAGGCGCCCGAGGCCGACGACGCGCCCCGAGGGTCGTTCCGGCGCTACCTCTGGCCTCTGCTCTATCGGCACCGTTGGCTCATCGCGGCCGCCATCACGTTGTGCGGGATCCATGGCGGCGCCATGGCTCTCCAAAACCTCTATCCGAAATGGTTCTTTTCGGAGGTCATCGACGCGAAGGGAATCGATGCGACCGAGCGGTGGCGGCGCGTCGCCTGGCTGGGCGCCGGTTACCTCGCCGTGTCGGTCGTGATGCGCATGGGCTTCTGGCACCTCGGCTACCGGTTCTTCACGTGGGCTCGCGAGCGAATCGTTTTCGGCCTGCGCGCCCAGTTCTTCCGCCACGTCAATCACCTGTGCCTGCGCTTTCACGACCGGTATTCGTCGGGCGAGCTTTTCAGCTACCTGTTCGGCACACCGCTCGCGAGCCTGATGCAATTCTTCCAGCACACGTCGGTGCTCGTCCCGGGGTCGGCCGTCACGGTCGTCTGGACGCTCGGCGTGCTCTGGTTCTGGGACCCGACCGTCGGCGGCCTTCTGACGTTCACGTCGATCTGCAGCGTGCTCTTGATGATTGCCTCGCGGCGGCGGATCCAGCGCATCCAGAAGGATTATCAGAGCGTCGAAGGCGACGTGAGCGGCCGCGTCGCGGATCTGTTGCGGGGCAACAAGGCGGTCAAGCTTTACGGCATGGAAGCGCAGGTCCTCGAAGACTTCGAGCAACGAGCGCTCATCGTCGGGCGAAAGTCCTACGAGCGTGACGTCCGTGGGCACATCGAATGGATGAAGCAAGAGGGCTTCGGCTACCTCTGTTACGTCGCGCTCATGGCCGTTTGTGCCTGGCGCGCCGATCGTGGCGGGATCGAGATCGGAATCGTCGTCAGCTGCTTCACGTCATTTCAGGGTCTGTATGGCCCGCTCCAGCAACTGTTCCAAGCATTCGTGCTCTGGGGCGGCGCGGCAGCGTCGCTCGATCGCATCGGGCGCGTCCTCGACACGGCCAGCACGACACCCGACCCATTCGATCCCGAAAAGACCGTGCCTGCGCGAAGCACGATCGAGTTCATGAACGTGACGTTCGGCCACGACGTCGACCGGCCCGTCGTTCGGGATTTGAATCTGACGATTCCTTACGGGCAGAAAGTCGCATTCGTCGGCCGATCCGGCTCGGGCAAGACGACACTTGCCGAGCTCGCGCTGCGCCTTTACGACCCGCATCGTGGCGAGGTGCGCATCGGCGGCACCGACGCCCGTCGCTTCGCGGGATCCAACTTGCGAAGGTCCTTCGGCATCGTGCCACAGGACCCGTTCATCTTTCGCGCGACCGTGCGCGACAACGTCCGAGTCGCACGATCCGAAGCCTCCGACGTCGCGATCCGCAGGGCCTGCGAGCTCGCGAATGCGTGGGAGTTCATCGAGCGCCTCCCCGCACAGCTCGACGCTCAGGTAGGCGAGGGAGGCTCTTCGCTCTCCGGCGGGCAGCGTCAACGACTGGCCATTGCGCGCGCCCTCCTGGCCGATCCGCCGATCTTCGTTTTCGACGAGGCGACGAGCGCTCTCGACACCCTGAGCGAGAAACTGATCCAGAACGCGCTCGAGGTGAACCTCGTCGGCCGGACCGCCATCCTCATCGCGCACCGCCTCGCTACCGTGAGGCAGTGCGACCGCATCCTGGTGCTCGATTCCGGACGAATCGCCCAAGACGGGAGTTACGACGCGTTGATGGGGACGGGGCTCTTCGGGGATCTCGCGCGAGGTCAGGAGCTCGCATGATCGTCCAACGCGACCGCGACCGCGACCCCGACCCCGACCCCGACCCCGACCCGACCCCGACCGCGACGCCGACCCCGACCGCGACCCCGACCCCGACCCCGACCCCGACCTCGACCCGACCCCGACCCCGACCGCGACGCCGACCGCGACCCCGACGCCGACCCCGACGCCCCCCCCGCCTCTTACGCAAGGCTCCTGCCCACCTCGCTGCTATCGAAAAAGTGCATACGGCTCGGGTCGAAGTGGATGGCGACTGTGTCGCCCGCTGAAAGGCCTTGGAAGGCGTCGACGTGCGCGACGACGTTGCGGTGCCGCGTCGTTGCGAGGTGAACGTGCATCGATCCGCCGAGCGGCTGAACCAGCCAGACATCCATGTTCAGAGCGCAATCGTCGGTCGGAAAGCGTGCGTGCGTCCGGTCGCTCAAAGCCTCCGGCCGGATTCCGAGCGTGACGGCTTCGCCGACGTGCGCCCGTAGCGTTTGTACGGCCGACTCGGGGACGGGCAGCAGGCTTGTGCCTTCGTCGAAGTAGATCCTTCCTTTCAGATCGACCAAGCGGCCCTCGAAAAAGTTCATGGGTGGACTGCCCAAAAAGCTCGCGACGAAACGGTTGACGGGGCGGTGATAGATCTCGAGTGCCGGGGCGCACTGCTGAATCACCCCGTCCTTCATGACCACGACTCGATCGCCGAGCGTGATGGCCTCTTCCTGGTCGTGCGTCACGTAGACGGTCGTCGATCCGAGCTCAACGTGGATCCGCTTGATCTCGACTCTCATCTCGACGCGAAGCTTCGCGTCGAGGTTCGAGAGCGGTTCGTCGAACAGAAAGCACTTCGGGTCGCGCACGATGGCGCGTCCGACGGCGACGCGCTGCCGCTGTCCGCCCGAGAGCTGTTTCGGCTTGCGGTCGAGCAGAGAGACGATACCGAGCATGTCGGCTGCCTTGCGGACACGGCGCTCGATGTCGATCTTGGGCGCTTTCCGCATCGTAAGGCCGAAGGCCATGTTCTCGTACACGGTCATGTGCGGGTAAAGCGCGTAGCTCTGGAACACCATCGCGATGTCCCGGTCCCTCGGCGGTACGTCGTTGACGACGCGGCCCGCGATCGAGATCGTGCCCCCGGTGGCGCGCTCCAGGCCCGCAATCATGCGTAGCGTCGTCGATTTCCCGCAGCCCGAGGGCCCGACGAGAACGATGAATTCGCGGTCGACGATCGCAAGGTTGAAATCGTCGACGGCTTTTGCGCCGCCGTCGTACGTCTTGTCCACGTGTACGAGTTCAACGCTCGCCATGCTGCAGCACCGTTCGCGCCTCGCGACCAGGGGCCCGAGACCGTCGAAGGCGCCGGCCCACGTTAGGCCGAGCCGGGGGAAGTCTCCAAGCGATTTAGCGCCACCCCAAAGCCCATAACGTAAAGTAATCTTCATTTAAATTGAGAAGGCTTCCCCCGATCCTCGCAGTCCGACGTCCGGGTCTCCTGCGACCGCGCGGAACCGCCGCCGTGCCATGACCTCGAAAGCGCCCCTCGCGTCATCGTCCCGCGTTCCGGCCGACTCTCCGTCGACCTCTCCGCTCCGGCTTTGGTACCGACACGCCGCAGAGGAGTGGACGGAGGCGCTGCCGATCGGCACCGGTCGCTTGGGGGCGATGGTGTTCGGAGGCGTCGACCTCGACACGCTCCAGCTCAACGAGGAAACGCTCTGGTCGGGCGGACCGTACGCGCCCAACAACCCGGAGGCGAAGGCTGCTCTGCCGCTCGTTCGCCGACTCATCTTCGAGGGCAGGTACCGCGAGGCGCACGACCTGGCTGAGGCTCGGATGATGGCGCGCCCGCTCCGGCAGATGCAGTACGAGACCGCCGGAGAGCTGCGGCTCGTCTCACGCCCGTTCGGACCGGTACAGGACTATGAGCGAGAGCTCGATCTCGACACGGGGATCGCTCGGACGCGCTTCACGTCCGGCGGCGTCGCCTACGTGCGAGAGGCGTTCGCTTCGGCCGTCGATCAAGTGATCGTCGTCCGGCTATCCGCCGATCGGCCCGGTCAGATCGATGTCGAGGTGTCGCTTGCCGCGCCCCAGAAAACGGACACTTCGGTCTTCGGCGACGGCATGCTCGTCATGCGAGGCGCGAACGAGGGGGCGGAAGGGATCGCCGGTTGTCTCGCGTTCGAGGTGAGGGCGGACGTCGACGCCGTAGGCGGCACGCGCGCCTCGACCCCTGGCTCGATTTCGGTCTGCGGGGCCGATTCGGTCGTGGTCCGCATCGCGGCCGCGACGAGCTTCGAGAGCTTTCGCGACGTTTCCGGCGATCCGGCGGCGAAGACATCCGGATGGATGTCGAGCGCCCGGCGGAAATCTTTCGACCGCCTGCTCGGCGACCATCTGGTCGAGCATCAACGCCTTTTTCGCCGCGTGGCGATCGATTTGGGCGTGACGGTAGCCGCCGGCGAGCCGACCGACCGCCGACTTCGCGATTCGAGTCGGATCGACGATCCGGCGCTCGCAGCGCTCTACTTTCAGTTCGGTCGATATTTGTTGATTGCGTGTTCGCGGCCGGGCACTCAGCCCGCAAACCTGCAGGGTTTATGGAACGACTCGCTCACGCCGCCTTGGGGAAGCAAGTACACGATCAACATCAATACGGAAATGAACTACTGGCCGGCCGAACCGGCGAACCTCGCCGAATGCGTGGAACCGCTTTTTGCCATGGTCGAGGATCTCGCGGAAACGGGCGCGGAGACAGCGCGCGTCCACTATGGTGCGCGCGGCTGGATGGCCCATCACAACACCGATCTGTGGCGGGCTGCGGCGCCCATCGACGGCGCCACGTGGGGTATGTGGCCGACCGGCGGGGCGTGGCTCTGTCTCACCCTTTGGGAGCACTACGAGTATGGGCGTGATGGGGCGTACCTGGCTCGTCTCTATCCGATCATGCGGGGCGCGGCGGAATTTTTCCTCGACGTGCTGGTCGAAGATCCGCAGCACGGTTGGCTCGTGACGTGTCCGTCGCTGTCGCCCGAGAACGCGCACCCTGCGGGGGTATCGATCTGTGCCGGCCCGACCATGGACTCGCAGATCCTGCGCGATCTGTTCTCCCGTTGTATCGAGGCGGCCCAAATCCTGGGTGTCGATGCGCCGCTCGCCGCACGATTCGGCGAGGCGAGGTCCAAGCTCGCGCCGAACCGGATCGGCAAAGCCGGACAGTTGCAGGAGTGGATCGAGGACTGGGACTCCGATGCCCCCGAGCCGCATCACCGCCACGTGTCGCATCTCTTCGGGCTCTACCCGAGCGACCAGATCACCGTGCGCGCCACGCCCGAACTCGCCGCGGCGGCCCGGCGCTCGCTCGAGATTCGCGGCGACGACGCGACCGGCTGGGGGCTCGCGTGGCGACTGAATCTCTGGGCGCGGCTCGCGGACGGCGAACACGCTCACGCCGTCCTCTGCAGGATGCTCTCTCCAGAGCGAACGTATCCTAACCTCTTCGACGCCTGCCCTCCGTTCCAGATTGACGGCAACTTCGGCGGCGTCTCCGGCATGGTCGAAATGCTTCTGCAGAGCCATGGCGGCGTCATCGATCTTCTTCCGGCACTTCCGAGCGCGTGGAGATCCGGATCGGTGCGCGGACTCTTGGCCCGTGGGGCATTCGGCGTGGACCTGGCGTGGAAGGATGGCCGCCTCGAGCGGGGGACGCTGCGTGGCCGGTCTGGTTCCGTCGGTCGGGTCCGCTATGCGGGGCGCGAGGTCCCGTTCGCCATCCCGCCGGACGGCGAGATCCATGTCGAGATCGACGGCGAGTCGCTGCGATTGAGTTAGAGTCGACTGACGCACCCTGCCATGGTTTGCCGTGGAGCGATTGCCGGCGCGTTGTGGCTGCTCACCGCTTGCGCGATCGCGGGCGTCGGAGCGACCGACTCGGATCTTGCGCGCGGCCGGGACGAAACGTCGCTCGGTGCTCGGTTGTTCGTGAGCGAGTGCGCGCGCTGTCACGGTCTGCATGGCGAGGGCTTTGCCGACGGGCCGGCGATTCTCGGGCCGCGCGCCCTTCCGGAGTACGCGCGCGAAGCTACGAAGTCCGGCATTCCTGGCGTCTACGACCCGCAGGATCAGCAAATCGCGTTGCAGACCCATCGAACGGGAATGCCGGTGCGAGACCCTTTCCGCAACGCGCAGGACCTGTACGTATTCTTGAGTACGCATTTGCCGAAATCGCGGATCCTGGCGATCCAGCCTGAGGGCCTTCTGACGGTCGTCACGTTCATCCTTGCCGTACAAGGAGCGGATTTGCCCCGCGGCGGCCTGACGTTCGATTCCGCAAGCACGGTGGCTATCCCGCGGCCGTGATCGCAACCGTGTGCGTCACCGAATGTCGATCGGACCCCCGACCACATCGATCTCGGCGGCGAGCGGCGCTACGCCCAGGAGCTGCACGCTGCGTGCATCCGGTTGGCTGCCGCCCACGGTGACACGAAAGCGCCCCGGTTCGACGCGGCGCCGGCCGCGATCGTCGACGAGCGAAAGGTCGCGCGCCGTCAGGTGGAACGCAACCCTCTGCGACTCGCCGGGAGCGAGTGTCACGCGGTCGAAGCCGCGTAGATCGTGGTGCGGCGCGACGCACGAACTGCCAAGGCTCTTGACGTACAGCTGCACGACCTCGTCGCCTGAACGTTCCCCGATGTTCTCGACGATCGCACCGACGTCGACGCCCTCGCCGGCCACGACGGCCTGTGCCGACACGGTGAGAGCCGAGTAGCGAAAACGCGTGTAGGACAGGCCGAAGCCGAAGGGGTAGAGCGGCTCTTTCGCCAGGTACCGGTAGGTTCGTCCACGCATCGCATAGTCCTCGAACGGGGGCACGTCCGCGATGCTTCGCGGAAAAGTGACCGGCAGGCGACCCGCCGGATTGAAATCTCCGAAAATGACATCGGCGATGGCAAGGCCGCCCGCCTGGCCCGGATAAAATGCCTGGACGATGGCGCCCACGTGCTGATCGGCCCACACGAGATCGACCGGGCTGCCGCTCAGGACGACGACCACCGTCGGCTTGCCGATGCCGACGACGGCTTCGAGCAGCGCACCCTGCAGGCCGGTCAACCCGAGGTCGAGCTTGTCGCCGGCAGCCTCGGAGTTGCCCGCGTCGCCCTGCTCCCCCTCGATGTCCGCGGATAAGCCGAGACAGAGAACGACGGCGTCGGATCGCTCCGCCATGCTCTTTGCCTCCGACAAGTTGCCGGCGCGATCCAGGCCGTCGGTCGCCGTGCCGAGGCGCTTGCAGCCGTCCGTGTACCAGACCTTGGTTGCGCGAGAAACCGCCTGCCGAATGCCGTCGAGCGGCGTTACGGAGACGGACGGCACGCCCGAGTAATTGGCCAGCAGTACCTGCGGGTCGTGCGCGTTGGGCCCGATGACGGCGATGCGCGAGATCGCCTTGGACAATGGAAGTAGGCCTCGGTCGTTTTTCAGCACGACGATCGACTGGCGTGCAGCCTCTCGGGCGAGTTCGCGGTGCCGATCGCAGTCGTTGACTTCGTACGGAACCGACGCGAAAGGTACGCGCGCGGGAGGATCGAGCATCCCGAGGCGGATTCGCGCCGAGAACAGCCGGCGCAGGCACCGATCGACGTCCTCTTCCGTCAACAAGCCGCGCTCGACCGCGCGGGGAATGTGCTGGTAGGTGCAGCCGCAATTGAGATCGCAGCCCGCCTTCACGGCAAGCGCCGCGGACTCCTCCGGCGATCGGGTCACTCCATGCGATTCGTGAAAATCGCGGATGGCCCAGCAATCGCTGACGACGTATCCCTCGAACCCCCATTCCTCCCGCAAGATGCGCCGCAGCAGCGTCTCGCTTCCGGAGCACGGCTCGCCGTTCGTCCGGTTGTATGCGGTCATCACGCTCTCGGCCTTCGCCTCCGTGACGCACGCATGGAATGCGGGCAAATAGGTTTCCCAGAGGTCCTTGTCGCTGACGACCGCATCGAAGCCATGGCGAAGTCCTTCCGGCCCGCTGTGGACGGCGAAGTGCTTGGGGGTGCTGACGAGCTTGAGGTAGCGCGTGTCGGTCCCCTGCAGCGTCTTGCAAAAGACCACGCCGAAGCGCGCGGTCAAAAATGGGCATTCGCCGTACGTCTCATGGCCGCGACCCCAGCGCGGGTCGCGCAAGATGTTGATGTTCGGTGCCCAGAACGTGAGCCCTTTGTAGATCCCGTGGTCGTCGTGCAAGAGGTACTCGTGGTGCTTCGCGCGTGCCTCGTCCGCGATGGCCGAAGCGACGTCGCCAAGCAGGCGCAGGTTCCACGTCGCGGCGAGTGCTATCGCCTGCGGAAACACGGTGGCGATGCCGGCCCGCGCGACGCCGTGAACGCATTCGTTCCACCAGTTGTAGGCGGCGATGCCGAGCCGAGGGATGGCCGGCGCCTCGTGGAGCATTTGCGCGGCTTTCTCTTCGATCGAAAGACGGGCAATGACGTCATCCACGCGAGCGGGGATGGGTAGATCGGGGTTCTGGAAGGGCAAGGTGGGCATGGCGAGGGTCGGCTTCCGAGCGACGGAGCGCGAACGTAATTTTGCTTTACAATTGAAGGCCGGGTGCCGCAACGCCGGCCGTCGTGGGTCGTCGGCGTCGCGCTAACCCTTCCGCGGACGTCGCGCCGTGTGATACACCCGCCGCGGAAGGAGGGCGTTGGCAGCGATCCCGGACGCTTCGCGCGATCGCCGGCTTCTCATGTTCGGCGCCCATGGTCGAGAAGTTCCCCTACGGCAAGGCCCCGTTCTGGCTGCTCGCGATCGCCCTTGCTTCGGTGGCGGGGCGCTGGCTCGTGATGGGCCACGGCGATGCGCGCGCGGACCTGCTCATCGTCGCCAACTCTCCCAGCCATTTCGAGGCGTACAAGAACGCCGTGCCGCGGTTCGAACGCAAGCACGGGGTCCACGTAGAGGTGCAGTTTGCGCACTGGACCGCGCTGCAGAGCCGGCTCGAGAGCGCGATGCTCGCGGGCGCCGACGTGCCCGATCTCGTCGAACTGCTCGAAGGTTCTCTCGGGTTTTTTACGCGCGGGCCGCGCGAGGACGTGGGCCTCCTGGATCTCGCGGATCGCGTCGAGGCCGAAGGATTCGATCGACGGCTCGTCGCATCCCGCTTGAGCTCGTGGTCCACGGTCGACGGCCGCATCTACGCGCTCCCGAACGACGTGCATCCGGTCATGCTCGCCTACCGCCGGGATCTGGTCGCACAGCTTGGCATCGACGTGACCAAGCTCGATACGTGGGATGCATTCGTGGAGGCCGGGCGGCGCGTGACGCGGGATGTCGACGGCGACGGCGTCGTCGACCACTACATGATTGACCTGCCCTACGACGGCAACTGGGCGCTGACGAGTCTGCTCCTGCAGCACGGCGGACAGCTCTTCGACCGTGCAGGCAACATTGCCTTCAACAGCGACATCACGACCGAAGTGTTCGCCTGGTACCTGCGGCAAACGCACGGTCCCCGCAAGATCGCGTACGACGCGGGCTGGGGCCAGGCCCTCGGCAAGGCCATGGTCGACGGTTTGGTCGTTTTCTACTGGGCGCCGGATTGGCGCAGCCGCTTTTTCGCCGACGAGGTACCGAGCCTCGCGGGCCACATGGCGTTGATGCCTCTTCCGGCCTGGGACAAGGGCGGGCGGCGGACCAGCGTGTGGGGTGGGACCGGCCTGATGATCAGCAGGCGCACGCCTCGCCCGGACCTGGCGTGGGAGCTCGCGAAGTTTCTCTATTTCGACCCCACGGAAATGGGTAAAAGGTTCGAGGCGACCAACATCATTCCGGTCTTGCGCGATGCCTGGACCATGCCCGAACTCGATGCGCCGAATCCCTACTATTCGAACGAACCCATCGGCCGAATGTACGCCGACCTGGCGCCCGACGTGCCGCCGTCGTACGTGTCGCCGTTGACCGCCGTCGCGGGAACGGAGCTCGACGAAGCTTTCAGTCGTTGCGTCTCGTACTACGAGCGCTTCGGCGAAGAGGGCCTAACCGACGCGATCCACCGCGAGTTGTCGCGCGCCGAGGCGTACGTGCAGCGCCTCGCCGAGCGCGCGAACTGGATGGCGCGTGCGCCATGAGTTCGCCCCTCTCTGCTCCGTCTGCGGCACCGGCATCTCGCCCACGGCCCTCCCGCGCGCCGGCCGGGGTGCGCGTCCGGCCCCAAGAGCGCGGGTGGGCGCCCTACGCGTTTCTCTCCCCGTACCTGCTTTTGACGTCGGTCTTTTTCTTCGTCCCATTCCTCGACGCTATCGGGCTCGCCTTTTTCGAGACCAACGGGCCACGCACCCGCGTGTTCGTCGGTCTCGCCAACTTCCACTTCCTGTTTACCGATTCCACGTTCTACCGCGCGCTGTGGAATACGACCGTGTTTGCGTGCGCGTCGGTATTCGTGCAGTTGCCGCTCTCGATGGGTCTAGCGATCTTGCTCAATTCGAGCAAAGGGCGGCTGCGGGGGATGCTCCGCCTCGTTCTATTTTCTCCGAATCTCGTCGGCCAGATTTTCGTCGGCATTCTCTTCTCGACGCTCTTCACCCCGCGCTACGGGCTCATCAACCGCGCGTTTCATGCGCTCTTCGGCTGGGGACTCGAAGTCTGGTGGCTCTCGAACCCGTGGCTGGTCATGCCGGCACTCGTCTTGACGTCGTTGTGGGTCTGGGTCGGATTCAACATGGTCTACTTTCTGGCGGCGCTCCAAGGCGTGGACCGGTCGCTCGAAGAGGCGGCACGTATCGACGGCGCCAGCGAGTGGCAGGTCTTTCGCTTCGTGACCTTGCCGTCGATGCGGCATGTGACCGTCTTCGTCGTCGTCACCAGCGTCATCGGCTCGTATCAGCTCTTCGAGCTTCCCCTGGCGCTGCTCCACTCGACCGAAGGGGCTGGTCCAGAGAACTCGGGACTGACGCTCATCACCTACTTGAACAACGTGGCCTTCCACCTGGGAGACTTGGGTCTCGGCTCCGCAGTCGGCTGGATCGCGGCGCTCATCATCTTCTTCGTCAGCATGATCCAGATCCGAGTGTCGCGCGTCCTCGAGGACTGATCCGCCGATGAATCCGACCCGCCTCGTCGTCTTTGCTGCACTGGCGGTCTTTGCCGCGCTTTGCGCACGGTCGCCCGGGCGTACGCTGATCTACCTGCGGTTTTTGCTGCTCGGTCTCGCTGCCACCGTCGTGTTGGCGCCGTTCGCATGGCTTTTGGCCGCCATCTTCAAAGACCGAACGGTCTTCGACGAATACCTCTTTCTTCCCCCGCCGGCCGAGTGGTCGTCGAGGACGCTGAACCTCGACAACTTCAGAGAGCTCTTTCGCGGTAGGCCGAGTGTTCACGGGACCGCGTATTTTTGGCAGTACGTCCTGAACTCGACGGCCTACGCGACGGTGAGCACGGTCCTCAATCTCTTCTTCTGTTCGCTGGGCGGCTTCGCCCTGGCGAAATACGACTTTCGTGGCAAAGCGGCGCTTCTGGTCTTGATGCTCGGGTCCATGACGATCCCGTCGGCACTCCTGTTGCCGCCGCTCTACAACATGGTCGTCGATCTCGGCATGGTGGATTCGCTCACGGGGCTCATCGTGCCGGGCATGGTGAGCGCGTACGGAATCTTTCTTTTTCGCCAGGCGTGCATGAGCGTTCCCGATGAAATGCTCGACGCGGGGCGCATCGACGGGTGCAGCGAGATCGCCATCTACTTCCGACTCGTCATGCCGCTCGTTCGTCCAATGGCGGCGGCGTTTTGCCTCATGACGTTTCTCGGGACGTGGAACTCGTTCTTTACGCCGAACGTATTTCTCCAGACGCAAAAGAACTTCACGTTGCCCATCGTGCTCTACATGTATGTCAACGACTATCAAAGCAATTATGGCGTGTTTTTGGCTGGCACTGCCCTCGCCATGCTGCCCCCGATGGTTCTTTTTCTCGCGCTCGAGAAGGAGTTCATCAGCGGCCTCACATCCGGCGCGGTGAAGGGATGACCGGCCATGATCGGGAAAGGGGTCACGATGAGGCGTCGAGCGGGCTTTCTGCGTCTCGGACGATCGGTGGGGTTCGCCGTCCTTGGGGCGGTGGGCGCCTGCGCGCCAGCCGCTGCACCGGTGCGGCCCCTGTCCCGATCCGACCCTGCCTCGCCCCCCGCCATCGGCCGGGCCAGGCCCTCGTATCGGGATTCGACCGCGTCGGTCGCCGATCGCGTCTCCGACTTGCTCGCGCGCATGACGATCGAGGAGAAGGTGGCGCAGCTCGAGTCGGTCAACTGGGAGCATACGCGTCTCGACGACCCAGAGACCCATCGGTTCTCTGCGGCCCTGGCGCGCAAGCTCGTCTCGAACGGCATCGGGGAAGTGACGCGGCCCGGCGATCGCCATGACGCACGCGGCGCCGTCGATTTCGCGAACTCGCTCCAGAAATACCTGGTCGAGGAGACGCGCCTCGGCATCCCCGCGCTCTTGCACGAGGAGGCGCTCCACGGTCTCGTCGCTCCTGGTGGCACGAGCTTTCCGGTCCCGATCGCGCTTGCCGCGACGTTCGACCCCGATCTGGTCGAAGACCTATTCACGGTCGCCGCGCGGCAGGCCCGCCGCCGGGGCGTAGAGCACGTGCTGGCTCCGGTGTTGGATGTGGCACGAGACCCGCGCTGGGGCCGGATCGAAGAGACCTACGGCGAAGACCCGTACCTGGTCGCGCGCCTCGGCGTAGCCGCCGTTCGCGGCTTCCAGGGGCGCCGGCCGGCGGGAGCGCCGATAGCCACCGACCGCGTCTTGGCCACCGCCAAGCACTTCGCGGCGCACGGCCAGCCCGAAGGCGGCCGCAACACGGCACCGGGCAACTACTCCGCGCACGTGCTCCGAGAAGTGTTCTTCGTGCCCTTCGAGGCGGCGGTGCGCGAGGCGGGCGTGGCGAGCCTCATGGCGAGCTACAACGAAGTCGACGGCGTGCCCTCGCACGACAATCCATGGCTATTGCGCAGTGTTCTGCGGGGCGAGTGGGGTTTCTCCGGACTCGTGGTCTCGGACTATTTCGGCATCGCCGAGCTCGAGCGAAAGCATCACGTCGCAGCCGACCTGCCCGAAGCCGGCCGCAAGGCGCTCGAGGCGGGCGTCGACCTCGAGCTGCCCGAGCCCGAAGGTTACGCGACGCTCGTCGACGACGTGCGCGCGGGGCGCGTGCCCGAGGCTTTGATCGACGAAGCGGTGGTGCACGTTCTGCGCGCGAAGTTCACGGTGGGCCTCTTCGACCATCCCTTCGTCGATCCGCAGGTCGAATCCGAGCGGGCAAGTGACCGGGCCCTCGCCCTGCGGTCCGCCGAAGAGGCCATCATCCTGCTGAAGAACGACGGGGGCCTTTTGCCTCTCGACGCCGACCGCATCAAGTCGATCGCCGTGATCGGCCCGAACGCGGGGGTATGCCGCCTGGGTGGCTACAGCGGCAATCCCGAACGTGTGGTGAGCGTTCTTCAAGGGATTGCGGCGCGTCTCGACGGGCGCGCGAAAGTCTTGTCGGCGCCCGGCTGCGGCCTCACGAAAGCCAACCGGGGGTGGGTCGACGACGCCGTCGAGCTCGCCGACGACGCGGACGACGGGCGCGCCGTAGCCGTCGCGGCGAAGCTTGCGGCGTCGGCCGACGTGACGCTGCTCGTTCTCGGCCAAAACGAGCAGCTGTCGCGAGAGGGATGGGCCGACAATCACCGCGGAGATCGCATGAGCCTCGATCTCGTCGGACGCCAAATGGATCTATTTCGGGCGGTCGTCGCGACGCGCCGCCCGACGGTCGTGCTCTTGATTCACGGCAGTCCGCTTTCGGTTCCGGATCTTGCGCAGTCGGCACAAGCCATTCTCGATGGCTTCTACCTAGGCGAGGAGACGGGCA
>JBEKOY010000039.1:0-46285 GCA_049521295.1 Polyangiaceae bacterium
TTCGCCACCGCGCGTGCCGCGGCGTCCGCTGAGCCGCCGGCCTCCCGCACCGCTGACGTGAACATGCGCTCGGGATGAGATTGCAGAAGCTTCGCGGCAGTGGCCACGAGCCCAGGCTCCTCTGTGGCCAGCGCCGACGCGATCGCGCTACGAGCCGCGTCGGAAAGCTCGGGGTGGCCGACGATCGCCTCAATCGACGCCTCTCGCACGCGCAGATGAGCACTACGGGCGATCTCGCTCCAGGCGGCACGCCGCGCGCGATCCATCGTCCCGAAGTCGATCGCCGCGAGCCGTGCGCGCTCGCCGGCTTCTCCGTCACCGAGGTCGCACTGGCGCAGAATGTCGGCGTCCCACCCGTGCCGTGCCAGGTGCGCCGCAGCGCCGCATCGGAGCGCCGAAACCCGACGAATCACGGCCGGATCGGCGCCGCGATCGGGCTTCGCGCGAGCCAATGCCCACAGCGATGTCTCGGTCCGCTCCGGCACCCCGACGTCGAGGTCCCCCATGGCCGAGAGCAGCACGGCGAAGCGGTCGCCCACCCACGGCTCGGCCCAACTGCCCACCATCGACGCGAACGCGTCCGCCAGAGCGAGTTTTCGGGCGACGGAACCCCGGGACAGCGCTCGCGCGGCCTCCACCCGCTCGGCGGGCGTTGCCTGATCGGACAAAAGGACCCGGGCCAAATCCGCCCCGGCATCGGGGTCGTCGGTGCGGCCGAGCGCACGGATCGCAAAGAGACGGTGCGGCCCGGGCCGGCCGAGCGCCGAGCGCGCGGCTGCGGCGAGACGAGGCCAGAGCTCGGGGCTCATTCGCGCCTCCAGGTGGCCGAATGGGAAAAGCGCCGCGTCGAGAGGCGTGGTCGCCCGTGCCGCATCGAGAAGCGCGACCGCAGTCTCGTCGGACACGCTACCCTTGCGCGCCGAGGTGTCGCCGAGCGCGTAGGCTGCGGCTTCCGAGGCCATCCCCCCGGCGGACAGCGCCGCGCGCAAGGTCGTCTCGGCCAGATCGCCCCCGCAGCGGCCCAGCGCCCGCAACAACGTCGACCTCGCACTGCGACCGAGCGCGCGCTGTCCTGCGCTCGGCCCGGAGTCCGGAAGATCCGCCTCTTCCGAGAGCGAAACGAGCCGTGCAGCAAGAGCGCGGACATGGCGGTCCTCGCGCCCGTTGCAGGACTCTCCGAGCCCGTAGCTCGCCCAGGCGACCACCTCGTCGTCCTCGTCGTCGAGTGCCCGAAGCAGGGGAGTGTCGTCGGGGTCCAGGATGCGCGCCAAGGCCCGCGCCGCCGCGCGGCGAACGGCGACGTCGAGGCTGCTCTGCGCGTCACGCGGAAGCTCATCGATCCTGCGGCGGTCCTCGGCCCGGACGATGGTCGCAAGAATGTCGGAAGGCGGGGATGATTGGGCCGTCTCCGCATCGGCCGCTGGCCCCGTCGGCGGTGGGGACCGCCGATGCGAGCAGCCGATCGCCGAGCAAGCGATCGCGCACACCGCGGCGAGCGCCCGTGCGAGCCTCGACGACGCACCGGTTCGGGTCGCGCCAACGGCGACCCCTGCCCGGCGCCTAACCGCGCGAGGCCGTTGCGGCGAGACGGGCCCCGGCTGCGTCGTTATCCCTTTCCCGCGCCGGCCGGGCGGGCCCCGCAGCGCGCACGAGCGATCCTCGCTTCGACGTCTTGAACCCATGACAGAAACCCCTCGCGAGCGGCGCGCCCGATGCGATCCATCCATGTGGGCGCGTTGGGGTCACACGCGCCCAAGGGCTCGGTGGTCAGGCCGGCGCGCGCGAACGAGTCGACCGCGCGTGGCAGATGCCATGCACACGTCACGATGGCGGCGCCCGTGACTCCGCGTCGTTCGAGGATGCCCGCCGAAAACCGGGCGTTGTCCAGCGTCGTCAGCGAACAGCGCTCTCGAATCACGACTCGATCGGGCACGCCTCGGAGAATGAGCTCACGCGCCATCACGTCCGCCTCGACACTTCCGCGCCAGCGCCGTCCCCCGCTCGCGACGACCACGGTGCGGTCGTTCGCTCGAAGACGGTACGCGTTCGCGGCCGCATCGATGCGACGACGAAGCGCGCCAGGCGCTAGGCGTCCGTCTTGATCGAGACGCACCGCGCAACCGAGAACCACGATCGCGTCCGCGAATGGCTCGCGCCGGGCATTGGATTCGATGGATTCTTCGGTCGGCACGGGGACAAGGAATACCCTTCTTTGCGCCAACGAGGTACGCTCGCGCGAACGGAGCCGCGGCCAAGGGAGCGACGGAAAGCCGATGCAAATCACGTTCTGGGGCGTCCGCGGCAGCATCCCGACGCCCGGGCCCAGCACCGTGCACTTCGGTGGCAATACGAGTTGCGTCGAGGTTCGCGCCGGCAAGGCCATTCTCGTCTTCGATGGGGGAACGGGGCTTCGTCTGCTCGGAAAGAAGCTGCTGAAGGAAATGCCTCTCACGGCACACATGTTCTTCAGCCATGTGCACTGGGATCACATCCAAGGGTTTCCGTTCTTCGAGCCGGCATTCGTCGCCGGCAACGTGTTTTACTTGTACGGGGGCAACAACGTATCGCGCACTCTGGAAGAGACATTGGCCGGCCAGATGGACCACCCGAACTTCCCGGTTCATCTGAGCGCGATGGGCGCAACGATGAGGTTTCGAGACCTGGTCGAGGGCGAAACCGTCGTGATCGACGACGACGGGCCACCCGTTCGCGTGACCAACGCCAGCGGCAATCACCCCCAGGGCGTCTACGCGTTCCGAGTCGAGCACGGCCGTAAAGTGTTCGTGTACGCCACCGATACCGAACACTACGCCGGTCACGTCGACGCCAAGCTCCTGGACTTGGCTCGCGGCGCGGATGTCTTGGTATACGATGCGCAGTACACTCCTGAAGAGTACGCTGGAAGCGCGGGCACCGGAGGCCCCAAAACGGGCTGGGGGCACAGCACGTTCGAAGAGGGCGTGCGTTTGGCGAAGGCGTCGGGCGCCGTGCGGCTCGTGCTCTTTCACCACGATCCCATTCAGAACGATGCCGCGGTCCGCGAGAAGGAGACCCGGGCAAAGGCCCTCTTCCCCAGCGTGATCGCGGCGCACGAAGGTCTCGTCATCGAGGCATGACGGACGCGGGTGCCCCGGGGGGGTCCGGGGGCCGATCGCGAAAAGCCTGCGCCGTCTGCAGAGGCCAAACCGCGTGGTTTTCGCGCATTCGGCTCCACCGCCGCCCGAATTCGGGCCATGGCCGATGGCACTTCACGTGCACGCCGCCAAGCGATTGCACAAGGAGCCACCATGCCGCCGAGCGAAAGTCATGCATTTCGTGCATACCGAGGCCGTCTTGCGGAGATCGTTCCGCTCGACCGAGAGACCGAACGAGCACTGGCGAGGCGCTTGCACGACGGAGATCGCCGGGCGGGAGACAGCCTGGTCGTGGCGTGTCTGCCGTTCGTCGTTTCGATCGCACTCGAGTATCGCCGCTGGGGCCTACCCCTCGAGGACATCGTGCAGCAGGGCAACGTGGGACTGTTACGCGCCGCGATCAAGTTCGACACCCGAAAGGACTGCCGACTGGCCACGTATGCCGCGTATTGGATCCGGGCAGAAATCCGGGAGCACGTTGTTCGCGCCTACCGCGTCGTGCGGCTGGGCACCGCCAAGGGGGAGCGCCGAGCGCTTCGGGCTTTCAGGCTCGCTTCGAACTGCGACGCGGCGACGCTTGCCGCAATCAGCGGGTTGACCCCCGAGCGCGCAGAGATGCTTCTGCCGATCCTCGCCGCGCGAGAGGCGAGCATCGACGTCGCAACACCAGGTAAGGGCGCTCTCGTCGATGCGCTCGCGTCCTCGTGGCCGACGCCCGAGGACGATGCCGGCCGTCGCGAGGCCGCCGAGCGGGTTCGGAAGGCCGTCAGGCTGGCGCTAACCGAATTGACGGATCGCGAACGGCTCATCGTTCGAGAGCGGCTGATGGCAGACGAGCCACGCACGCTCCAGGATCTCGGTGCAGAACTGGGCGTCAGCAAGGAGCGCGTGCGTCAACTCGAGGAGCGTGCGCGTACCAAGCTGCGGGCCCGCCTCGACGACGTGCGCGACGAAGCCGCATGAGGCTATGGTCGCCGTTATGACGGATGTCGGGATCGTCACCGGGGCAACGGGCGCTCTAGGGGCCGAGGTCGCTCGCGTGCTCGCCAAGCGCGGCCACCCTGTGGCGCTGCTGGACCATGAACGACACGCTGATCGCCTCGAGCGGTTGGCTGGCACACTGGGCGGCGCAACCTGGTTCGCGGGGGATGTCGCGACCGATGCTACCTGGCTCGCCGCCTTGGATCGTGTGGAGCGGCAGCTCGGGGCCCGGCCGACGCGAGCGGCGATCATCGCCGGCGCTTGGGGCGGGGGACGACCGCTTCACGAAGAGACGGACGACGAAACCTGGCGGATGATGATGCTGGCGAACGTCGAAACGGCGTACCGCAGTTTGCGCGCGCTGCTGCCGGCCATGGTGGCTGGCCGCAACGGAAGCATCGTCGTGGTCGGATCGCGCGTGGTCGAGCAGCCGTGGACGGGCAAGGGTGCGGTCGCATACACGGCTGCAAAGTCCACCGTGGTGGCTATGGCGCGAGCGACGGCGGCAGAGGTGCTGCAGTACGGCGTCCGAGTGAACGCCATCCTGCCGAGCACGATGGACACCCCTGCGAACCGCGCCGCGATGCCGAACGCGGATCCGAGTAGTTGGGTTCCGCTACGCGCGGCGGCAGACCTGATCGCATTCCTGCTGAGCGACGAGTCTCGGCACATCAGCGGCGTATCGGTCCCGATCTACGGGCGGGCCTGAGTCGCAGAGCGGCCGCGGCCGAGGAAAAGCATCGTCGGTGCCCCCGCAATGGGCGAGCCCCCCAGGGACCGCAACCTGTGGTACTCGCCGTTCGTGATCCCTCGTTACACGCCAGTCGAATTCGCCGATCTCTGGTCGCCCGCGCACCGGTTCGCCGTGTGGCTGAACGTCGAGCTGGCCGCATGCGAAAGCATGGAGGAGGCTGGGATCGTCCCCCCAGGCACCGCCGCGAGCCTACGCGGCAAGCACCTCGTCCTCGATCCGGCGCGCATCGATGAAATCGAGCGCACGACCAAACATGACGTGATCGCATTCTTGACCCACGTCGAAGAACTCGCAGGCCTCGAAGCCCGATGGCTGCACCGAGGCATGACGTCGAGCGACGTCCTCGATACCTCGCTCGCGATCCTGCTGAGAGACGCCGCGGACATGTTGCTGGCTCGCTGCGACGTCATGCTCGCGGCGCTGGCACGCCGCGCGCGCGAGCACGCCACGACTCCGATGATGGGCCGCAGCCACGGCATTTTCGCTGAGCCCATCACGTTCGGACTCGTCCTGGCCGGGCATCATGCCGAGTTCGCACGAGGCCGCGCGCGCCTGGCGACCGCCCGCCGCGAGATTGCTGTCGGCAAGATCGCCGGAGCGGTCGGAACGTACGCCCATTTGTCGCCGGAGCTCGAGAAGCGCGCGCTCGCCTCCCTAGGGCTCGAGCCCGAAACGGTAGCAACCCAGATCGTGGCGCGGGATCGACATGCCGCGTACTTCGCCGCACTGGCGCTCGTCGCCGCAGCCATCGAGCGACTGGCCACCAACGTGCGGCACTGGCAACGAAGCGAGGTAGCCGAGGTCGAAGAGGCTTTCACCGCGGGGCAGAAGGGGTCGAGCGCCATGCCGCACAAGCGCAACCCGATTCTGAGCGAAAACCTATGCGGTCTGGCGCGCGTCGTTCGTGCTGCGGTCGTCCCCGCATTGGAGGACGTCTCCCTGTGGCACGAGCGCGACATCTCCCACTCGTCGGTCGAGCGCATGATCGGACCCGACGCGACGGCAACGCTCGGCTTCATGCTCGATCGGAGCGCCCGACTCGTTGATGGGTTGGTTGTGTACGCCGACCACATGAAGCAAAACGTCGAGCGTGCCGCCGAGCTCTACTTCGGCGAAGCGGTCCTGCTCGCGCTCGTCGAGGCGGGAGTGCCGCGTCAGCAGGCTTACGTCCTCGTGCAGCGCAACGCGATGCGCGCCTGGCAAGGTCTGGGGCGCTTTCGCGATCTGCTCGCGTCCGACGCAGAGCTCATGGAACACTTGAACCCGGCCGACCTCGATGAATTGTTCGATCTGCAACGTGCGTTGGCGCACGTTCCGGCGATCCTAGACCGAGCGCTCGCGTGAAAGCGATTGCCGAACGCGCCGCAGCCACGCGCGCGCGACGAGTCCGGCGATCAGGGGAACGTGATGCGGTTTCAGTCGGCTGACTTCATCGCCGTAGACGGGCCGCACCTCGGTCTCGGCGATTCGCAGGCCGCGCAAAGCCAGCTGCGACAAAATATCGT
Organism: Polyangiaceae bacterium; assembly: GCA_049521295.1. Lineage (GTDB taxonomy): Bacteria > Myxococcota_A > Polyangia > Polyangiales > Polyangiaceae > Palsa-1150. The sequence goes on from JBEKOY010000039.1 coordinate 6,375, forward strand.
TCGGATACCCGTACCGTGGCCAGAGTCGATCGAGATCGAGTCGAGCGCACGCCCCCCGCGCGATGGCCGTATAGCCGCACTGGCTGTCGGAGATCGAGACGCCAATCGCGTGAGCGGTAGCCCACGAAAGCACGAGCCCTCCGAGCAACCGGGAAACGGGCATCGCGCGGACCACGCCGCTCACGCGGAAGCGGGACCCCTTGACGTAGTGGGCTTCGCCCCGCGCGATGGGCGTCACCACAGCCGGAAGGTCGAGCGGATCCATCTGCCCGTCCCCTGCCATGACGACGAACGCATCGGTCGGACTCCCGTCCGTCGCCAGGGCATGCCGATACCCCGTAACGATCGCGGCCCCCACGCCGCGGTTACGCTCGTGACGCACGAGCTCGAGCCCCGAACGGTCGACGGCTCGGGCTCGGTCGGCCGTACCGTCCGTGCTCGCATCGTCGACCACGACGATGGTGTCGACCCAATGCGGCATCGTTCGCACGACCCGCTCGATGCGAGGCGCCTCGTTCCACGCGGGGACGACGACTACGACGCGCGATCCGAGCCACATGAACTTGCCAGCGCAAAGGCTATCGCATGCTAGAGCGCCGAACATGTTGGCAGACCGGGAAATTCAAGGCTTCTGGCTTCTCGCAAGGCGCGACGACGACGAATGGTGCAGCAGCGTGAGGAGGAGCCACGGCGCGAGAGGCGGGAAAGCCGCAGAAGGCCGACGGGAGCCAACATGTTCGCTGCTCTAGGGCGACGACGTCCGGTCACTCGCTGGCCCGCGCTTGCACTCGCCCTCGGGGTCGCGTGCATCGTCTGGACGGGCGGCCGGATCATCAACCATCGCCCCTTCCCGTCCGAAACCACGCCCGAAGGGGCGTATGCGCGAATCGCTCTCGCGGTAGCCGAACGCCGCCCCAAAGACGCTTTTGCGTACCTCGAGACCGAAGCCCAGTGGGCGGCGTACACCATCGGCGACGCGCGCAAAAAAGCGTGTGATCGCGTCCGGGCAAGTTATCCGGCCGACCAGCGCGCGGCGCTGCTCGACAGGTGGAAAGACGAGGCGCAGGCGCCCGACGGCCCGGACGTGTTCGCGCGGCTCGCGGCGCTGCGTGGCTGGACCGCGCGCCTCGACCGGGACTTGTCCGGGTCCGCTCACGTGGAGATTCAAGGCGAGCGGGCGACGGTCGTGACGGCGCGGGGCACCCGCTACGCCTTTCGCCGACGCGAAAACGGCATCTGGGGCCTTACCCTGTTTACGGCCGAGCTCGAGGCGGAAGCCGAGCGCGCCTCGCGCGATCTCGAAGAGGTCGATCGCGCGGCCTCGGATTACGACCGCGCCAATGGGCGGTGATGAGCAGCCTCAACCCGCGCTCTTGAGCTTGTCGGACCACGACCGGCCGGCGGGCTGCCCGACTTCCGTCGGCAGGCCCGTTCGGGACCACCCCGGCTCCACCAGCTGCCCGAACGGGTTACGCACGCCATCCCAACCGGCGCGCTGGTCGACGACGTTGGTGAAGCCTTGCCCCACGAGTAGCTGTGCGGCGCGCAGGCTCCGCCCGCCGGCCTTGCAACCCACGATGATGGGCGCGTCCTTCGAGAATGAGGCGCTCATCACGCGCACGAAATCCGCGTTATGGGCCATCCCGGTGGCACCGGCATGGGCAATCGGAACGTTCACGGCTCCGGGCGGATGCCCGGCCTCGAACTCTTCGGTCGTTCGAACGTCGACGTAGGTGTACCCCAAGGCGAGCTTTTCGCTGGCCTCCTGCGGCGAAATGCGCGGAATGTCGCTCATCGCCCGTCACGTTTAGCGACACGTCGCGCCGCCGTCGAGCCTCATCGACACAGCGGTTTTGCCAGAAGCGCTTGCTGGGCTGCCGCGCGCACCCCCGGCGGCGAGCTATTCGCCAAAAGCGGAGCGAGACGGGCCGCCAGATTGGGCGGATGCAGGGCGGAAAGGCCCAAAAGAGCTCCGAGTCCGAGCTGCTCGGCGTTCGAGTCGTTGCCGGAGACGGACAGCCCCCGGATCAGATCCGTCAGCCGCCCGGTCGAGTCGACGTCGCACAATGCACCGAGCGCCGTCGCTGCGGCTGCGCGCACGTCGTTGTCCTCGTCCTTGTCGGCCAACAGGTCCCGAATGGCGTCGCGCCAAGCCACCGCATGACGGCTTGCAAGCGCGACGACGATGGACCGGCGCACCCGAGGCGACGGGTCGCGCAAGCCGAGACCGAGAGCGTCGTCCGCGCTGGACTTCGCCGTCGCCGTGACGAGCACGTTCACGGCCTGGGTCTTCACGAACCACCAGTCGTCGTGCACCAGCCGATCGATCGCCGGCTCCACCGTGTCGGGCGACGGTGAAACGACCAGCGCCGCAAGGACCGCCTCACGCACACGCGGCTCCGGATCGTGGACCGCTCGGATCAGCTCGACGTGCGCCAAGGACACTCCCGCCGCCTCCTCTGCAGCATGCACGCGCACGGGCCACTCGGCGTCGTGTGCGAGCGCGTCGACGATCCGCGCGGCGGCGGCTGCGTCCCCCGCTCGCGCCAGCCACCCGAGAGGCCCGAGCGCGAGGTACCGGTTACGAAGGGTCGGAGCGGTCGATAGCAGCTCGGTGACCGTCGCGTCGACTTCGCGCGCCGCCTCCGTCACGCGAAAGTCGGCCGCGCGCATCAGCTCGAGCCGCGCCGCTAGGCTGCGCCCTGGATCGCCCAATAGAGGCGCGAAGCGCCCTGGCGGAACCCGTCCCAGAGCCTCGCCGAAGGCGGCACGCAGGGCGGCACGTGACTCGCGATCCGCCTCGGACGTAGCAGCGAGCGCGTTCGCGATCGGCTCGAGGGCATCGCCCGGCGCGATCGTCGCAAACAACGACGCCACACAGGCGCGCGACTTGGTGTCCTCGCGCATGCGCGACGCGAGCGCAACGGCGACCCCAACACAGCGCTCCAACTTTTCTCGCGCCTTGCGCGACGCCTCCCCCGCGTCGTCGCAGACCGCCCGCGTGAGCAACGGCGCTGCGTCTTGGCACGGCTCCACGCTCGCCGCGACGTCCATCGCGAGGGCACGACCGTGAGCGTCGAGACCCTCGTACGCTCTCGAGACAGCCGCGAGCGATTTCGGGCCAGCGCGCTCGAGGGTCTCGGCTGCCGCGACGCCGGAGTCGCTCGAAAGCCGGTTCGCCACCTGGTCGAGCGTGTCGCCCTGAACGTCGAATTCGGAGTACGCGACGAGCTCGGCGACGCCCACGTCCGGGTGAGCGAGCCCGCGCGCGTAGGCCTCATCGAGCACGAGCGAAAGACAGGACGTCTCGACCGGTTTCGGAAAGTCGACCTCGTACGCTTGGCCGGGCTTTGTCGAGGCATCCTCGGGGATCGCAATTCGAAACGTTTGCGTGTTGGTGACGACGAACAGGGTCTTGGGCGCCGCCCCTGAGTCGAAAACGCGGGGATTGGGCGGCAGGAGCACGATCGCAAGCCGCGGGATGGGGACGTCCTTCGGCGCGGCGAGCACGACGAATTCCCCCTGGCCTGCGCCCGGGCGAAGCTCCCGCCAAACCGTCTGCGCGTCGCCGTCCACGAGCTCCAATCCACGGGAACCGGCAACGCTCGAGCTTCGCGCAACGAGCAGCTTCGACAGCGGTGGTGGCAGGGGGCCTGCGATCGGCCGGGCGTCGATGGACTCGGAGGCGGCGCGCTGTTCGGCACTCAGGCGATGCACCGTCGCGGACTTGAACTCGAGCGTGGCCGGGTAGAGCGCCTGCGGGTCAATCAGGGTCGCCGATTGTCCGCAGATTCGGTTGTCCTCGTGGATGTCTCCGACGAGCACGTAGGCCGTCGGCCCGAAGGCCACGATCTGGATCGCCTTGCCTGTCCGTTCGCCTGGATCGCCTTCGGTCAGACCCGTAACCCCGGCCCACAAGGGGCGCGGGCGGCCCGCGGCCAAGATGGCCTCCCAAGCGGGGCCATCCCGGCCCGCGCCCCGTGTCGGAACCCGCACATGAATGACGTGCTTGTGCTGACCGATCGAGATCGTCTCGATGGAAACGGCCTCCTCGGTCGGCAAGCGGGCTCGATCGAGATCGATCGGAACGGCGGTACCGTTCGAGTCGACGATCGCGCCGGCCAGATCCACGCGAACATCGAGGGCGGCAAGGCCGCCGTCGGCGGGAGCCGCGGCGTGGAGATCGGCGAACGCACCCCGAGCGCCGAGAATCCCGGCAAGGAAAGCGGCGACGGCGATCGAATGCGACGATGCATGCCCCATGGAACCGTCTCTCACCTATGCCTCATGACGAAAGCGATCGCGAGCCGGGGGGCAGAGCCGATTCCGTTCCCGCTCATTGGTTCGCCGCTCATCGTACGGCGCAAGCGTTCGTGATCCCGGCCGCGCCGATTCCGTTCCGGCTCGTTTGTTGGCCGCTCACCGCGTGACATGCCAGATGGAACGGCCATGCGTCGTTTCTCGATGCTTGCAGCGGCCGTCACGGCGACGATCGGGGTCGCGACGGTCGGCATCATTCGCATCGCGCTGCGCTCGAGCCCTCCAGCCATCGCGCCCCGGGCCGAAACGCAGCCCTCGATCGCCCAGGTGGCGGAGGCAAGGCCGGCCCCCCCTCATGAGACGGTACCGTCGCCCGAACCGGCGGGCGTCGAAGGCTTGGACCTGCTTCGAATCACCTCGGACGACGCGGGCCTGATCGCCCCCACCACGGGGGGCACGGCTCGGTTGACGCTGGACGGCGACTTGCAGCGCACGACCCGTGCGCTCTTGGCCTTGCATCATTTGCCCGAAGCGGCCGTGGTGCTCATGGACGTCGCGACGGGCCGCTTGCTGGTCTACGCCAGCCACGTGGACCAGGGGACGCCACGCGACATTTGCGCCGAGGCCCTCGCTCCGAGCGCGAGCGTTTTCAAGATCGTCACTGCCGCGGCCCTGATCGAAGATGCCCATCTCGGACCGGACACGAAGCAGTGCTACTCGGGTGGCGAGCAGCGCATCAAGAGCTCGGACCTGATCGATGATCCAAAGCGCGACCGCTGGTGCACGACGCTCGCCGGGGCGATGGGGCGCAGCATCAACACCGTGTTTGCGCGCCTCGCGACCCAACACCTCTCCCCACCTCAGCTCGAGGCCATGGCGCGTCGATTCGGCTACGGACAAACAATGGCGTTCGACGTGCCGGTTCAGACGAGCGGCATCCGGGTACCCAGCGATCCCCTGGAGTTCGCACGCACCGCCGCGGGCTTTTGGAACACGACCTTGTCGCCGATTGAAGCGACCGAGATGAGCGCGATCGTGGCTCGGCAGGGCGAAACCGTGCGGCCGAGCATCGTGGACCGAGTCATGGCAGCCAACGGAGTCGTCCTGTGGTCGGCATCGCCATCGACCTTCTCGCACAGGGCCATTGAACGCGACACCGCCGAACAGCTCGCGGCCATGATGGAACACACGGTCAACGAAGGGACCAGCTGGCACGCATTTCACGACGGACGCGGGCGCGCCTTTTTGCCGGGCCTCCCCGTGGCGGGAAAAACGGGAACGTTGACCGACGCCGAAGCCCATCGGTTCTACACATGGTTCACGGGCTTCGCTCCCGCGCGAGCCGAGTCCGGCCTGGGACAGGTTGCGATCGCCGTTCTGGTCGTCAATGGCCCCGCGTGGCAAGTCAAGGCCAACGTTGTCGCGCGCGACGTCCTAAGAGCCTACTTCGCTTCCAAAGACGCTGCCGGCGTCACACGGCCCGCTCTGACGACAATCGCGCGACATCGCTCCAGCCATTGAGGCAACCCCCGATCGCGATAACCCCGACCGCGACTACCCCGACCCCGATCCGCGACCTCGACCCCGCGACCTCGACCGCGACCTCGACCCCCGACCCCGAGCCGCGACCTCGACCCCGCGACCTCGACCTCGACCCCGCGACCTCGACCTCGACCCCGCGACCTCGACCTCGACCCCCGACCTCGACCTCGACCCCCGACCTCGACCTCGACCTCAACTACCCCGACCGCGACCCCGACGACCCCGACCCCGACCTCGACCTCGACGCCGCGACTCGTCACCCGACTTCGAGATCGCGCAGCAGGAAAAACACGAGCCCCCCCTGTTCCTCGCTGCTGCACAACACCCCGTCGCCACCGGCCCTGTCGCATACGAACGCCGCAAGTCCCCAGGCCGTCGATTCGTCGGTCGCGAAGATCGGCGTAGACAGCTCCCAGAGATCCCGCTCGAGGATGGAGTCGATGACGGCGGCCGACGCGCGCCGGACGCTTTCGGGTACGTTCGGATGCGAGCCACCCCAGCCCCACGTGCGGGACCTCAGCGCGAACGTGCCGAGCAGCGTGGCGCGTGCGCGAACGCTCGAGCCCGCTCGGGTCCGAAATTGGACGCGCTCGCGCGCCAAGTCGACTTCGGGCGTGCCGCGACTCGGAAATCCGAAGCGCGCTTCGAGATCTCCGTTCTTCGCCCGCAACCGAACGACGGCATCGTCGCGCGCTCGATCGAAAGCCATGCTCGGAGCATGAACAAGCCCGGGAAGCCACGCAAACGTCGTGTCCGCGAGGTGCGCGAAGGTGCCGCCGCGAACTTCGTCGACGTCCAACCCGTCGAGCGCGCACAGGGCCTCGACCGCGCGGGCGAGCACTGGCGTGACTGCCCGCGCCTTGTCACCGCCGAAGACTTCGTCGACGCGCGCGCCGTCGCCGATCACCTCTTCGACATCGATGCCGGCGACGACGATCGAGCCGTCGGGAGCCCGAACGACCTCGATCAGAACGCGGCCCCACGCCTCGGCGGCAAGCTCCTCGTACAAAACGGATCCAATGCCGTCGAGGATCTCCCGCCTCAAGCTCCGAGAGTCGGCGTCATCCATTGCCGCTCAGACGAAAAGATCGTCGATGAGGGCGGCGCCGTGAACCGTCTGGTATTTCTCGAAGTCGGTGACGCCTGCGCCGTGTAAGACGTCCTCGTCGATCCAGAACTGACCCGAACTCTCGCGGCTGGGGCGCGTCAGGACGATGTGCGCCGCGTCGGCCATGATCTCGGGCGTTCGGCTCCCGCGAACGATGGCATCGCCCCCGAGAAGATTTTGCGTGGCCGCAGTCGCAATCACGGTTCGTGGCCAGAGCGCGTTCACGGCTACACCAGCCTGCCGAAACTCGCCAGCCATGCCGGCGACGCACATGCTCATGCCGAATTTCGTCATCGTATAGGCCACGTGGGGCGACAACCACCTCTCCTGCATGACGAGCGGTGGGCTGATGTTCAAGATGTGGGGATTGGCAGCCCGGAGCAGGTGCGGCAAGCACGCCTGCGAGCACGCGAACGTGCCCCTCGTATTGACTTGGTGCATCAGATCGTAGCGCCGAACCGGCGTATCCAAGGTACCGGTCAAGCTGATCGCGCTCGCGTTGTTCACGAGGATGTCGATGCCGCCGAACGTCGACACGGCCTGAGCGACGGCTGCGCGGATCGCGTCCTCCGAGCGAACGTCCACGACGCAGGCCAGCGCGCGCCCACCGACTTTCTCCACTTCCAAAGCGGCCGAATAAATCGTGCCCGGTAGCCTCGGATCCGGCTCGACCGTCTTGGCAGCGATAACGATCCGTGCGCCGTCCTTGGCCGCCCGCAACGCGATCGCCTTGCCGATCCCGCGGCTTGCCCCGGTGATGAAAAGCGTCTTGTCTCGAAGAGTCGACTCACCGGTCATGTGCGGACAAAAGCTTTGCACGCCCGGTTGGCGGGCGCCGGTCAGGCGGCGCTGTGCTCGTCGCGCAAGATGTCGCGGAGCGCATCGGCCAAGGCAAGCAAGAACGCCCCATTGGAATCGGGCGGCGTGGATGGCGCGCGCCGCGGCCGCACCTGTGCGTCTTCCGGGCGTTTCAGCTGCTCTCCCCGAGTCTTCATGGCAACCATGATGACGCCGCCAGGGCGACAAGAAAAGACGTTAGTTGCGCCGTCCGCCGGGGTCCGTTCGAAAGCGGCGGGACCCGACGCCGTCCTTCCGATGCAGCCCGTCGGGCCGCTTTCGCGCACGTTCGCGTTGACGAGATCCTTCGACGATTCAGCCCGGGGGAGCACTCTTGCCCGACGCGGGTTCCGATTCTTTGGCCCGGGCCAAATGGGCCATACTCTGCCGACGGCTCGCAGCTTCGTCTACATAGAGCCGCAGAACGGCAATCGCAAGCGCCATCAGCACCGGACCCATGATGAGGCCCTTGAGGCCGAACACTTCGACACCCCCGAACAGCGCTGCGAACGTGACGAGCGACGGCATCTCCGCGTCTGCCCCGACCAAGTGCGGCCGGATGACGTAATCGCAAACCGCCATGACGAACGCCGCGCCCCAAGCCAGCTCGAAGCCCCCAGCGAAAGGGTGTGCGGTCAGGAGCAGCACGACCCCGACCGGTACCCAGACGAGCATCGTTCCGACGGCCGGAACGAGCGACGCCACCGCCGTCGCGGCGCCGAAGAACAGCGGTTTGGGAACGCCGCAGATCGCGTATCCGATCGTCGCGAAGGTACCCTGCGCGAGCCCGGTGACGATCGTGCCAAGCAGCGTCGTACGTCCGACACGCCGGAACTCTTCGAAGAGCTTGCGCGTGTAGTCCGGCCTCAGAGGCAGTGCCTGCTGGGCGCGGATGGACACCCTCTGCCAATTGCACAGGATGAAGTGCATCGTGAGCATCGCAAAGAAGAGCGCGAGCAGCGTCGATGCGGAAGCCGCCACAAGCGCTTCGGCGAGGCTCGCGGCTCGAGCCGCGGCCCCTTCTGCGGCACCTTGCAGACGGTCCTGCAGCTGTTCGGGCGTGACCCCGAACCGATCCGTCATGTGGCCGAACAGCGTGATCAGACGACTCCCGCCCCCGCGCGGGCCGAGCGCGTTGATCAGCTGACGCGCGAGTCCCGCCCCCTCGGCACCCAGCAGCCATACCAGACCACCCGTGGTCGCCACGAGGCTCATCGCCGTCACACCGACGGCTACGAGCGCCGCTCCGCGCCGTCCGAACACGGGGATGAGACGTTCGTAGATCGGCTGAACGACGAAGGCCAACAGAGTTCCGAGCAAAAGCCCGACGCCGACGGGCATCACGATCCACCAAACGACGGCCATAGCAGCCGCTGCGGCCCAGCCCAACGCGTATCGCTCGCTCCGCGCGAGCGCTTCGGCACTGCCCGGAGCCGCGCCCTGGCTCTCCGCGGTCTCGGCAGCCGAGGGACGAAGCGCCGGGGTCGCGGGCTCGCTTCGCTCGTTCGCCTCCTTGCCCGAAGTCACGATCGTCACGCGTCCTTGAGTCGAGCCGCCAGTTCTGAAAGCGCGGTCTCGGCATTCGCCAACCCGTCACCGGCCCCCTCGTCGAACCGACGCGAAAGACGCATGTCGGGCGTCAGCCTCCAGGTGGCGCGCGACGTGCGGATCATCGCAGCGATCTTTGCCGGATCGAGGGGCGTGTCTTCGCGCAAATGCAGTGTCACGAAGCGGGCGTTCGCTTCGCAGCCAAGCGCGTGCAACCGGCGTAGCTCCGTCTTGAGCGCCATGAGTTTGACCAAGCGTCGCGCCTCCTCGGGGGGGGCGCCAAAGCGGTCCTCCATCTCCGCCGCGATCTCGAGAACGTGCGCCTCGTCCACGGCGCTCGCAAGCCGCTTGTAGAGCGACAGGCGCACGCCCACGTCGGTCACGTAGGCATCCGGCAAGAGCGCCTCCACGTCGAAGCTGAGTTCGGGATCGACGTCGTGCACCACCTCTTCGCCACGCATCTCGTGGACGGCCTCGTCCAGCATGCGGCAGAACAGATCGAAGCCCACGGAAGCCACGTCGCCGGATTGCTCGCCGCCGAGAAGGTCTCCCGCGCCACGCAGTTCGAGATCGAGTGACGCGATCTGGAAGCCACTGCCAAGCTCGGTGTGGCGTTCAAGCGCCTCGATGCGCGATCGGGCCTCGTCGCTCATGGCGTTCTGTGGCGGCACGACCAGGTAGCAATACGCTCTCTCTTTGCTTCGACCGACGCGTCCGCGCAGCTGATAGAGTTGCGATAAGCCGAAGAGGTCGGCCCGGTCGATGATCATCGTATTGGCCCGCGGGATGTCCAACCCGCTTTCCACGATGGCCGTCGATACCAGGACGTCGTAACGTCCGTCCACGAAGTCGAGCATCGTCTCCTCCAGACTGGTCTCGCTCATCTGTCCGTGCGCGACGGCGACTCGAGCGGTCGGCACGAGCTCCTGGAGACGCTGCGCCTTCTCGTAAAGCTTGTCGATGCGGTTGTACACGTAAAAGCATTGCCCGCCACGCGCCAGCTCCCGCTGCACGGCCTCCCGCAGCACTTGATCGTCCCAGCGCGTGACCACCGTGCGGACCGCACGCCGGTCGACCGGCGCCGTCGTGATGAGCGACAAGTCGCGCAGTCCCGTGACGGCCATCTGCAGCGTCCGCGGAATAGGCGTCGCTGTGAGGGTGAGCACATCGACCTGCGCGCGCAATTGCTTGATGCGCTCCTTGTGGGTCACGCCGAAACGCTGCTCTTCGTCCACGACCAGAAGTCCGAGCGTCTTGAAGTGAACATCCTTCGAAAGCAGCCGGTGCGTGCCGATCACGACGTCGACCTTGCCGTCTCTCAGACCGAGAACCGTTTCCTCTTGTTCCTTTTTCGATTGAAAGCGCGACAGGGCCCGGAGGTTCACGGGATAGCCGGCCATTCGCGCCTCGAACGTCCGGAAGTGCTGCTGTGCGAGCACCGTCGTTGGGCAAAGGACGGCCACCTGCTTGCCGCTCATCGCAACCCGGAATGCGGCTCGCAACGCCACCTCGGTTTTTCCGAAACCGACGTCGCCACACACGAGGCGGTCCATGGGCCGGGGCGACTCGAGGTCGTGGTTCACGTCGTCGATCGCGCGCGCCTGGTCCGCGGTCTCGTCGAACGGAAACGTTGCCTCGAACGCTCGGTAGTCGTCGTCCGCGGGCGGGAGCACGTCGCCCGCCGCCGCCCGCCGTTCGGCGTAAAGACGCAATAGCTCGTCAGCCATTTTGCGGACCTCGCGCGCGACGCGTGCTTTGGTGCGTGCGAACGTGCTGCCGCCGAGCTTGTCGAGCTTCGGCTGGGCGTGCTCGCCGCCGACGTATTTCTCGAGCTGATTGAGTCGCCAGACGGGCAAATACAGCTTGTCTCCGCCGCCGTACTCGATCGCGATGAGGTCGACGGTCAGGCCCGATACGTTCTTGTGGACGAGGCCCTGGTAACGGCCGATCCCGTGTTCGCCATGCACGACATAGTCGCCCGGCGACAGACTTCGCAGGTCTTGGAGGAATGGCCTCGCCGGATCGGCGGACCGCGTCTTGTCACGGCGGTGGTGAGTGCGCGCGCCGAAGATCTCCTCTTCGGTGACGAGCACCAACCCGTCCGCCGGGATGATCGTACCGCGCGCGAGCGGTCCGACGACCACTTGAACCCCGTCTTCGGCCGGCTCGTCCAGCCAGCCGGGGTCGAACGCCGAGAGTCGCGCTTTGCACGCGACATCCTGGTGGCGCAGCAGCATCACGAGCCGCTCGGCTTGCGTCTGTGCTCGCGCCGTGACGAAGACCCTCATTCCGTGATCGAGCCAGTGACGGACTCGGCGAACGAGCGGCGCTAGCCCTGCGCTTTTGCCCTTCGCGGATCGCGCCACCTTGACGGCGCGTGTGAGATCGTCGTGATCGCGCGACACCAGGTCGAGTGGATCGCCGGTTGGGCTCTCGAACGAACTCATGCCGCCTTCGGCCCGTCCGACGGTAAGCGTCCGGTGCAGCGCCACGACGGTACGCGAGGCAATCTCGCGCGCAACGTCCTCCTCGTCGGCGAAGAAGGCTTCGGGAAGGAACTTGGGGCCGTCGCCGCGCTTCGGCTCCGCGTCCGCTCGCGCGCGACCGAGCTCGTCGCGAACGGCGCGCGTCAAGCTCGGCGGGTCCTCGAGAACGAGGACCGCGTCTGCGGGCACGTACGCGAGGATCGGGTCCATTCTCTCGTAGTACGCGGGCAGAAAGCCCTCGGCGCCGAAGAAGGACCTGCCGCTGGTGACGTCGTCGAGGAGCGCCCGAACTTTGGTGGTCGGCCAGTCGATCGAGTCGGCGAGCTGGGTGAGTCGCGAGCGCGCTCGCGCGACGGTACGCGGATCGAGGATCGCTTCCCGCGCCGGGGACAGCCAGATCTGTTTGAGCTCCACCGCCTGCTTGATCGTCTTCTGTTCGATGGGGTCGAACGGCTTGAGCGACAGGACGAGCTCACCGTAGAGTTCGACCCGCACGGGCCATTCGCTCGATGGCGGCCAGACATCGAGAAGTGCACCGCGAACGGCGAAGCTGCCGGGGTCCTCGACCACCGGAACCCGCAAGTAGCCTGCCTCGGAGAGCGCGCGAACGAGCGCGTCGCGATCGATCTCCGACTCCGCGACGATTCGATCGGCGCGCCTCTTGAGCTCAGCTATCGGAACGACTTTGCGTACAAGAGCCGTCGCAGGGATGATGAGCACGCGCCACGGCCTGTTCTGAGCGAGGTGGAACAAAGTCGCCATTCGGCTCATCGCGGCGCGGCGGTCCGGGCTGACCTCGGCGTAGGGCGAGGATTCGTTCGCGGCGAAGACGATCACGTCGCCTTCGCCCGTCTCCTCCGCATTCTCGTCGAACGAGCCTCGCGTCAGGAATCCGACATCGTCCGCAGAGCGGCGCGCAAGGTCAATGTCTTGTGCCACGAGAACGACGCGGCGTCCCTGACGGACAAAGGCCGCGACGATCGCAGCTCCCGCGCAACCGTGTACGCCCGCGACATCGAGCCTTTGCTGCGTGGGCCCGCGGACCCGAGCGAGCACGTCCCCGACGCGCGACGCGACGATGCCCTCCGGCGGCAAGAGTGATTCGAGCGGCTCAAGCGACTCGGCAGCCGGTTGCAGACCGGCCGACAGCTCCTCCGGCGTGAGGCCGGTTTGCTCCCGTAACGTGGAGGTCAGCGTCGCACGCGGCATGTTCGCTCGGATGCGCGTACGTAGGGCGCTCGCGCCGACGCTGCAACCCGCGTCGTCCCACCCATCACGATCGCTCGTACGATCGGGATCCGATCTCCGGGCTCCGCTCGAATGCGCGAACGGCGGCGGGGACCACGACGAGCGCGGCCACCAGACCGGCAAGAACACCTACGGTGCCGATCGAGCCGAGGTCGCGCAGTCCGTCGAAGCGACACGCGACGAGCGCGCCGAAACCGGCGGCGGTCGTCAGCGCGGTGGCGGCCACGAGCGGTCCTTGAGCTCGAAGCGCCTGGCTCATCGAACCGCGGCGGGCGGCATGCAAAAGGAACATCGATTCGTCGATCGTTACGCCGAAGAGGACCGGCAGAACGAGTGCGTCGTAGACGTGCCATCGCATTCCGAAGGCGCGCATGGCCACCCCCACGGCTCCCATTTCACAGGCCAGCGTCGCGAGAGCGACGAGCGCGTGGCGAGCACTCCGAAGAGCTACCCGCATCGCCACGGCCACGACGCCCAGGGCGACTGCACCCACGAGGATGAGATCGCGTTGGAGTGAGTCGCGGAGCGCCTGGTCGATCGCATCGAAGCTCGTGACGAGCGCAGCCGGGTCGGTCGCGAGGATGGCCGCGCGCGCGCGCGCGTTCGCCGATGCACCACCGGTCGGTCGCACGTAGGTGGCGACCAGCGTGTCGGGCCCGTCGTGCGCGAGGTGCCGCGCGAATAACCAGGAAGCCGCCTCGGCGCCTCCGACGGCATCGGGCACAAGATCGTGCGACGGGTGAGCGAACGCGTCGAGCGCGGGCGCGCAGGCGCCGAGGTCGAAGCCCTCTTCGCGAAGGGCCGTCACGAGAGATCCGCGTCGGGCCGGCAGATCGAGACCGTCGCGCTCGGCCAAACGCGCCCGCTGAGTCGCCGCAGCGGGCGCAAACGTCTCGAGCGCGTCGAAGCTATCGATGTCGTGGGATCGCTCGAGGCCCTCGAGCGTCTCGGCCACGCGATCCGCCCGGGCCCGCGCTGACTCGGGATCGGCGTCGATCGTCAGAACGAACCATTGGCCGGAATGGCCGCCGAATAGAGATCGAATGTGCTGTTCGGCCAAAAGCGGTGCCATCGCGCGAGGGCGGACGGCCACCAGAGCATCGGCGGGTGGAGGCCAGCCGATGACGGCGAGGATGGCTACGGGCATCGCACAGAGGCCCAGTGCGACTGCGGCTCGGCCGCGCGTCGCGGTGGCGCGGATGAGCCACTCGACCCACCGTGCCGATCGCACCGGCGGTGCCGAGCGTCGCTCGAGAAGGGCACCGATCTCGGGCGTGATGAGCAGGATGGCCACCGCTGTCAACAACTCGCCGGCACCGCACAGCAACCCGAGCTCCTGCATGGCGCGCAGACCGCTGAGAGCGAGGGAGGCAAACGCGACGGCGGCGACGCACGCGGCCGTGATCGTCGGCGTCCAAGTCGAAGAGCGCGCCGCACGCGCCGCGGCGGCGCCGGCTAGTCCGGCGCGACGCGCATCGAGCAGCGCGGCGTAAACGTGCACGCCCGTGTCCACCCCGACTCCCACTACGACGGCCGCGAACGCAATGGCCAAGGCGTTCAGGCCCAAAGGAAACAGTGCGGCGAGACCCGTCGTCCACAGTGTGCCGACCACGAGCGGCGGCAGCACCGCGGCAAGGGCGCGCACCTGACCGAACGTGACGACGAATGCGAGCGAGGCAAGGACGATCGACAGCGTTCCACTCACGGCCAAGTCGCGCTTGAGCATCCGCTCGGTGGCACGCGCGATGGCGTGACCGCCCGCCACCTCGATGGTCACACCCGGCCGGGCACGGGTGCGAAGAGCCCGGTCCACGTCGTCCATCGCCGCATTCGCGTCAGCCGATACGAACGCGCTGCCGCGCGCCTGGACCACGACCAATCGCGCGCGATCTCGGTCCGCGGTGAAGGCTGCGCCGGGGAGCGCCGTCACACCACCCGCCAGATCCGTGCGCGACTCCCACGGCACTTGAGCGAGCCGCAACGGATCGCGAGCGAGCCAGGTCTCCGCCTCCCCGTCTGCTGCCGGCGCAAGCAGCAGGGCACGTGTCTCGTCCAGCCGCGCGCGCATCCGCTCGGGCGTCACGAGGTCAGCGAGACGCGCGCGCGCCTGCGGTCCGGAAAGCGCCCAGGCCAGTGTGGGGTCGGGCGGTGGAGGGGCCGCCGGTGCTCGATCGATGACGCGTTCGATCGAAGGGGCGTGCCGCAGCGCGTCCGCGACGTCGTCGGCTACCCGCTCGACGTCCTCCGGACTCCGGCCACTGACGAGGAGAAGGACCGGGTCTCGCCCGCTGAACGCCCGGTTCCAGCGTGAGAGCGCAGCGGCGTCGCCTGAGCCGGGGAACAGCGACGACAGATCGGTCGATACCCGCAGCTTTGCGACGGTGAGCCAGGTCGAGAGGATTGTCACGCCCGCGATCGCGGCGACCGTCAGCCACGAACCGATAGCCCGCCTTCTCATGGACTCGTGCCGGACCCCTCCGCCAACGCCGAGTCGTCCGAAACTTTCTGGATCCTGACCCGGACCCGCGTCACCCGCCTCCGGCTGATTCCCGTCACCTCCGCTATCGCTCCGCGCGCGAGCTCGACCCGGTCACCGGCACGCGGCAGCCGCCCCAAAAGCTCGACGACGAATGCTCCGATGGTTTCGGCCAGGTCCGCGTTCGGTATCTGGATGCCGAGCGCCGAGCGCACCTCCTCCATCGCCGCCCGTCCGTCGATGTCCCATGCCTCGTCGAGGCCCGGTTCACGAATAATTTTCTGCGGCTCTTCGTCGAATTCGTCGCGAATCTCGCCGACGATCTCCTCGAGCAGGTCCTCCATCGTGACGAGCCCACTCGTGCCGCCATACTCGTCGACGACGACGGCGATGGGCACCTGCTTTCTTTGCATTTCCCGCAGGACATCCATGCCGCTCTGCACCTCGGGCACGAACAGAACGTCGCGCCGAAGAGGCACGAGGCTCGGCAGGGTGCGCGCCTCGGCGTGGAGCAAGAAGTCCTTCGCGTACAAGTAGCCCGCGACTTCGTCGAGCGACCGGCCGACGGTGAGCAACACGCGCGAGTACTGATGCGCTCGGACGAACTCGTCGGCGTCCGCGCCGCTTGTTTGTACCGGAAGCGACACGACGTCCACGCGCGGCACCATCGAATGGCGCGCTGCGCGCTGCGAAAAGCGCATCACGCGCTCGAGCAACTCCGCCAGGGCGCGGCCCCGAGGCGACCGCGCGGCACTCGCGGCCAGAATCGACAAAATCTCGTCCTCACTGAAGCGGCCCTCGACACTGGCGACATCCGGCGACATGCCGACGGCACCCAAGATGAATCGCGATGCCTGTTCGAGCAGCCAGAGCAATGGCTGAAACGTGAAGTACACGACGCGCAGCGGAATTGCCGCCGCAAGCGCCGTCGCCTCGGATCGTTGGATCGCGATGAGCTTCGGCACGAGCTCCCCCAGCAAGACATGTCCGAACGTGAGAATCGTGAACGCGACCACGGCGACCACGACATGAACGGCACCTGCGGCCGGCACCCCGAATGCGGCGACTGCGACGCGGTCGAGCAACGCCGCCAGCGATGGTTCCCCGATCCAGCCGAGACCCAAGCTCGCCAGCGTGATGCCGAACTGGGTGACCGAGAGATAACGGTCCAGCCGACCGACAATCGTCTCGGCTACGATGGCTTTGCGGTCCCCCTTGCGGGCCCTTGAGCGCAGCTGCGTAGCCCGCACCTTGACGAGGGCAAACTCCGCGGCGACGAAGAAACCGTTGAGAGCAACGCAGAGCGCCGCAACGACCAAGCCCCACACTGGGTGGAAGTCCTACCACGATGCGCCTCGGCCAGGGGATGAACGCGCATGAACGACCACGACGTCCTCGTCTTCTTGCTCGCACTGGCCGCCCTTTTGGCTGCGGCCCGGGTGCTCGGGGAGGCTGCGCGTGCGCTCGGATTGCCCGTCGTGGTGGGCGAGCTCGGCGCCGGGATCGCGCTCGGGCCCACGGCCTTGGGGCGGGTTCTTCCGAGGACCCAACTCTGGCTGTTCAGCCCGGGCACGCCCCAGGCGATGATCGGCGCCTACACGACCGTGGCAGCTGTTCTGCTCCTCGCCGTCGTCGGCCTCGAGATCGATCTGGGTGTCCTCAGGCGGCGCGGAGCCAGCGCATTGCTCACCGGCGTGCTCGGGATCTTGCTCCCCTCGGCGTGCGGCGTGGCGCTCGGCTTTCTTTTGCCCGACTCCGATCTGCTCGACCCTTCGCGGCGCACGACGTTCGCGCTCTTGATGGGTGTGGCGCTGAGCATCTCCGCGCTTCCCGTCATTGCCAAGACGTTGCTCGACCTGGGCCTCTTCAAATCGGACGTCGGCCTGCTCGTCATGGCCGCCGCCATGATCGACGACCTGGCCGGTTGGCTCGCGCTGTCGCTGTTGCTCGGGCCCATGCACGGAACAGGCTTGGCGCTTGCCTCGTTCGCGAAAACCGCAGCGCTCACGGCCCTGTTCACGGCCGGGTTACTGATCGGCGGCCGGCGTCTCCTCGACGTCGCGCTCAGCCGTGTCGAAGGCACCGGGACCGGCGGGTCGGGCCGTATCCTATCGGTCGTTATCTTGCTTGCCTTGGTCGGGGCCGCGGCGACGCAAGCGATCGGCCTGCACGCGGTTTTCGGTGGCTTCGTCGTCGGCCTCACCGTCGGTGGCTCCAAACGTGTCAAGGTGCGGACACGACGCGCCATCGAGGACTTCGTCATCAACGTGTTCGCACCGGTGTTTTTCGCTTCCATCGGGCTGCGGGTCGACTTCGTCAGCGCATTTGACCTGCGGCTCTGCGCGCTCACCCTCGTCCTCGCGACCGTCCCCAAGCTTGCCGGGTGCGCGATCGGCGCGCGAATCGGCGGACTGCCGTGGCGGCAAGCCGCCGCCGTCGGCATCGGAATGAACGCGCGTGGAGCTATGGGCCTCATCTTGGCCGACCTGGCGCGCGATGCAGGCCTGCTGACCGACCGGATCTTCGTGGCGCTCGTGCTGATGGCGCTGATCACGTCGCTGGTCGGCGGCCCGGCCATGAAGCGGCTGCTGTACCGCGATGAGGCCGAGGAGGATGTCGTGACCCTGCTCCGGCGCGGCGGGTTCATAGCCGAGCTTCATGCGCACACTCCGACCGAGGCCATTGGCGAGCTCGTCCGTGCGCTTGGATCCCTGTTGGCCGGCATGAAGCGTCGAGCGCGCGACGCCGTGATCGAGCGCGAACGGGTCGCCGCCACAGGCCTCGGAGACGAGGTGGCCATCCCTCACGCTGCCGTCGACGGCCTGGATCGTCCCCTGCTCGCGCTCGGACTCGCCCCGGCGGGGATCGACTTCGACGCGCCGGACGGCCGAGCCGCGCGCATCGTGTTTCTGCTGCTCATGCCTCCCAAGGCCTACGAAGAGGAAGTACGCATTCTTGCATCGATCGCTCGCGCAACGTTCGACGCGCGTGCGCGACAGGAGCTCGTGGCGGCAAGCGGCCTCGACGAAATCACCCGCGTGCTCTCCGACAGCGCGCGGAGGACGCGGGCCTCGCAGCGTCCCAAGCGCCGCTCCGCCCGCTCGTGGTGACCCGCGAATCCGCCCGTGCCTGTGCGGGAAACCGGCCCCACGGGAGGGTTGCTCCGATTCACCGACCGTTCAAAGCGGGAGTCCAACGGCGGGAACGCCACCGTCGCCCGTGCCGAGATATCCGTAACGCGCCAGGTTGCCCATGACCCGGATCACGTAATCGCGCGTTTCCTTGTACGGAATGTGCTCCACGAAGGTGTCGATCTGCATGCCGGGCGCGCCCGAAAGCCACCGCTCGACAGATTCGGCACCGGCGTTGTACGCCGCGACGGCGAGCGGGACGTTGCCGTGCAGTTGGTCGAGCAGCTTGCGCAGCGCACGCGCCCCGACGCGGATCGCGTACGACGGGCTCGTAAGCCGCGCGTCCTCGTGAGGCAGTCCGAGCTCCTCGGCGATGGGCCGAGCCGTTTCGGGCAGAAGCTGCATGAGGCCGACGGCCTTTGCGGGCGATAGGGCCTCCGGATCGAAACTGCTCTCCTGGCGCATGACGGCCCAGAGCAAGCCACTCGGCAGCTGCTCTCGCGCCTCGGCGTCGCGAACCACGTCGAGGTAGGGCCTGGGGAAGGCACAGTCCCAAGCCCATAGCGTGCGAGACGTCGGCGCGGACGCGAAGAACGCGGAGGGCAACGATTGCGCAATTTGATACCGTCGCCTGGCTCGGCCGAGCTTGCCGTACACGACGCAGAGGGCCTCGGCGGCGTGGGGACCGGCACCGCTCGTGATCGAGTTCTCGCGTTCGCGCAGGGCGACCTCGGCGTCCTCGTCGAGGCCCAGTCGATCGAGCAGGTCGGCCGGCGGTGGGATGGCAACGTGGATCGCTCCGGGATCCGGCGATGCCGGTTCGGAGGCAGAATCGATGGACGGCGGCACCGGGGCCCCGGCTTCCGCCAACCGCGCCCGTGCCACGAGCGCGGGCCACGATAGGGGTCTCGACCGTGCCACGTCCGTCCATCGCGCGATGGCATGGGTACGATCCCCATCGTGCAACGCGGCAAGCGCCGCCATGTTCGCCATTCGTGCGCTGACGATCGGCTCGGCCTCGTCCTCGACCAGCTGCTCGAAGGCAGCGCGCGACGCCTTGGCCTCCCCGTCGAGCAGTCTGCAGAGCGCGCCGCTCGCACGGGCGTCCGGGGCCCGATCGCCGGCAGGGTGCGCGTGCAAGTACGCGTCGAAGCCGCGAGCGCACTCGCGCCAGTCGCCGTGGATCATGCGCAAGTACGGCACGAAATATCCGGCCTGCTCGGCCCACGGGGACTTGGGATAGCGCCGCGGCACGTCGTTGTAGGCCACGATCGCTTCTTCGTCCCGATCGGCACGCGAGAGCGCGCGAGCGGCATGAAACGCATCCTCGGCAGCCGTCGGCCCCCCCGCGGCGGCGGCATCGAAGAGCGCCCTGGAGGCTTCGCTGCCGCGCCCTCGCGCGTGAAACAGCGCCATCCCCCGAACATGCAGCCGTTCGGCGCGCGACACCTTGTCGGCGTGCCGAGCAAGCGGAGCGAGGTCAACCGCATGCAACGCATCGTCGATGCGGCCGGCGTCCGAGAGAACGCGGGCGCGCAGGAGCAGCTCGTCGGCCGTCAGCGGCTGATCGGGATCGACCTTGGCCCGAAGTGCGAGTGCGTCCGACGCCACCGCGAGGTCCGCGCCCTGCACGGCGAGCCACCGTACGTCGGCTTTCTCCACCTCATCAGGGGCGGTTGCCAGGGCGATGCGCAGCGCCCGCGCCTCCCCCTCTTGCGCCCGCGTCCGCTTGTCGCTCAAGAGGACGCGTTCCACCGCCGCACGGGCGCGCCGGGCGTCGCCGGCCTTTGCGAACGCGCGAGCACTTTCGATCTGTGCGCTAGGAGCGGCATGCGCCCCGAACCATTCGCCGGCTTCTGCGAAGGGTCCAACCACGAGCTCGGCCTCGGCACGGCGCCGCGCAACGTCCGCCGCCAAAAGTGGCAACGTCGTCTCGAGCCCATCGAGCAGCGGCAGCGCAACGGCCATGTCCGCCCGGGCCAGAGCAACCCGAGCACGGACGTACCGCACGTCCGGTCGCACTTTGTCGGCTTCCGGCAGCGCCTCGAGCGCGCGCCAGGCCGCATCCCACTCTGCGTCGCGCACCAACGGCGACCAGGCAGGCGCCGGCCGAGCAAGTGCCGCATCCACGCTGAGAGCCGGCGCGGCTGCCGTCAGGTTGGAGATTGCCGGAGACGGAGCCGGTGCGATCGACGCGTCCTTGGCGCCGCACGCGTACGCGAGCGCAAGCGTCAACGCGATGCCGCCGGCGCCGCTACGTCCAAACATCGAATCCGCCACCGCCCTTCCACGCGAACGTCGTCGTGACCCCGGACGGATCGACTCCGTCGACCACACGGTGCAGGCGAGGAAGGGCGAGCTCGTCGAGATGAGGGCCCTCTTCGATGCCGACCCAGCGCCGGCCCATCTTCATCGCGACGGCCGCCGTCGTGCCGCTTCCGAGGAATGCGTCGAGCACCCAATCGCCCGGGTCGGTCGAAAGAGCCAAGATACGCGCCAGCAGCTTCTCGGGCTTCTTGTTTCGCACGAAGCGCGCTTGCCCCTCACGCGCTATCCCCTGGAATGGGACATCGTCCCAGACGTTCGTGATCGGCTCGACAATCACTGGCCGCCCGTCCCGCTCCGCAACCTTGTCGCTAAGAAACAGGATTCGGTTACCCGCGCGCAACAGCAAGTCCTTGCGCCCGGGGCGAGCGAGCCTCATCACCCGACCCGGCTCGCGCCGCGAGCAGTCGATGAGCGCCCGTGCGGCGCGACTCACCGCTTCGTAACGGGGCTGTGCGAAGCGGACGACGTGCCCGGCGTGGGCCAACGCGTGTCGCTCGACATCGTCTCTCGAGACGACACCGTTCAACGTCCGGCGGACGTGGGCCGCCAGCGGGCAAAAACGCCAAGCATCGGGGGAATCGTTCGGATTGTCGAGCCACGTTCGGTAGGCATCGTCGTAGCCGGCCCGCTCGCGTAGGACGGGATGACAACGCCACCGCGCGCGATCCTTGGCATACACGAGAATGTAGTCGGCGACGTTGACCGGGCCACGGTTTTTGGCCTTGTGCCCCGTTGCAGCGCTGCGGACGACGGTGATCGTGGAGACCCGCTGGTCGCGGCCGAAAACATCGCTCATCACGACTTGCAATGGACCGAGCTCGGTATCGTCGATTTCGACGAAGATCGCGCCGTCTTCGGAGAGCAGCGCGCGCGCAGCCTCCAGGCGTTCACGCATCATCGCGAGCCACGCGTTCGGCGAGAACGTGTCGTTGTACTCCGCGAAACGTCTCCCGGAGTTGAACGGTGGATCGAAGTAGATGCAGCGGAAGCGAGCATCGAATCGGGCCGCCGAAAGACGGCGCATCGCGCTGAGGTTGTCGGCATGCAGCACGATTCCGTCCCCTCGCCTGTCTCCATACGATCGAGCTGGATCGTGCCGAAAGAGAGGCGGAGCCGCGGACCCGGCGCCGGAACAACCATCGATCCTCGCGCCGCGCAGATGTCTCAACGAGGATCGAGCGGCCGGTGAGGCGGACCCCATGAGCGCATCACGATAGCGTGTCTCGGCACGATTCGTCGGCCGCACGCGGGTGCGCGACGAACCAAGCCGGCCTCGCCCCGCGAGCCGAAGCACGGTCCCGCACAGATCGGCCCCTCACCCAGCGACACGCAGTACGAACCAGACCGAGCCCGCGAGCGAGAGCGCTACGCTCAACACGCGGACCCCCCAAACTCGAAAGGCCCAACGATGCCGCGCCCACACGATGATCGGCAGCACCGCCGCGACCACCGCGATCTGCCCCATCTCCACGCCCAGATTGAACGCACACAGCGCGATCGGCATTTGCGCGCGCGGCAGATCCAGTTCGCGCAGTGCCCCGGCAAAGCCGAAGCCGTGCACGAGACCGAAGGGGAATGTGATGCGCCATCGTCTGGACGGATCGGAGACGAAGAGATTCTCGAGCCCCACGTACACGACCGAGAGCGCGATGGCTGGCTCGACGACCGAGGGTGCGGGTGAAACGACGCCCAACGCCGCCAGAGCCAACGTGAGCGAGTGCGCTACGGTGAAGGCCGACACGATGCCGATGAGCGTGCGCAGGCGACCGCCCGGCAAGAGCAGGCCGAAGAGAAACGCGAGGTGGTCGTAGCCGGTCCAGATGTGGGTGACCCCGGTCCAGACCATCGCTCCGAACGTCGAGCGGGCTCGACTCGTCGCGTCGAGCGTCAGCGCGAGACGCTCCCGTCCGGATACGAGGATGAACGCGGTCTCGTGCCCGTATGCAAACACCGTCGCGAGATGCCGATGGCCCGCGGAGAAGGCGGCGACGAACCGGCAATCGATCGACAGCGCGCGCGGAGCGTGGTCGCATCGGAATGAGGCGCGGATCTGAACCCCGTCCCCGTAGGCGGCCTCGACCGAATCGAGATGCGGGCGGCAAGTCGACCCATCTGCGTCGACGATCGTAGCGCCCACGACGCGTCGATCGATGGCATCGCTGGCGTGGCTGACCTCCGCGGGCGACAGTCGCCCATCGTGATCGGCGTCGACCTCGGGAATGGCGGCCGCGACCTCGGCTCCCGAGAAGACGTACGTGGCGACGACATCATCGCCCGAAACACGGTAGTCGCCGCGGGAGAGTCCGATGGAATGCGCGACGGCGCTGCTCGCGAGCGACAGTGCGATGGCTTCGATGAGAAACGCTGCGAGGAGGCGACTCAAGGCGATCCGCAGCGCAAGCCTAAGTGGGCGCCCTAGCCCGCGTCGGTGGCACCGTCGGCCGCGTCGGTCGCGCTATCGCTCGGGGCGTCGGTTGCACCGTCGCTGCCCGAGTCGGTCGCCGCGTCGCCCGCGTCGGTTGCGCCATCGCTGCCCGCGTCGCTTGCGCCATCGCTGCCCGCGTCGGTCGCGCCATCGCTGCCCGCGTCGGTCGCCGCGTCGGTCGCTGCGTCGCCCGCATCGGTCGCCGCGTCGCCCGCGTCGGTTGTGCCATCGC
This sequence comes from Polyangiaceae bacterium, assembly GCA_049521295.1. GTDB lineage: Bacteria > Myxococcota_A > Polyangia > Polyangiales > Polyangiaceae > Palsa-1150. Next base: position 29,996 of record JBEKOY010000039.1, read on the forward strand.
TGCCCGCGTCGCTTGCGCCATCGCTGCCCGCGTCGCTTGCGCCATCGCTGCCCGCGTCGCCGGCTGCATCGGTCGCGCCACCGCCGCCCGAGTCAGTGGTTGTCGTCGCGTCGTGGCCACCACCGTCGGTCGTTGACGGAGGCGCGACGGTGTTGTCGTCGCCACTGCCGCAAGCGGGAAGGGCGGCTCCAGCGAATGCGGCGGCCAACGTTGCAGTCATGAGGGTGATTGTCTTTTTCATGCTCGTCGTCCTTGCCTCCGGGCTTGCGTGCCTACTCGTCCGCGGGGCCTGCGGATTGGGCCGAATTCATGCTCGCCTCCCAGGCCGTTGGCAAGCCCCTATCGCCCGCGTTCGACCTCGGCACGAGCCGAGTGACGTCAGTCGCGGGCCGCCTCTCCCGGGATCGGAAAAACCGCCCCTTCGACCCACGGCGCAACGAGCCGCCGCCAGTTCGCTTCGGCGCCGAGTCCGGCGAGTACGCTTCCGAAGCCCCACTGCAGGCGATTGACGAATGTAAAGTCGGAGGGCATGCGGACGGGCGCGGGAAGGTTGGGCAACTTGTCGTCGGGTTTGAAGACGATCCGGCGTCCGCCACGTACCAAGAATGCAACACTCTCGCGTGCGAACTCCTTCGTGTATCGGAATCGAGCGTCGACCACGAGCGGTTGGAGAATCAGCTTCGTGTATTCGGTGTAGAGCCGAAAGCTTTCCTCGTCGTTTGGGTCGTACCCGAGAACGTCGACGCACTCTCGGAGGAACGCGGGCATGTCCCCCCGCTGGAGCGCCGTAATGTACCGCTTCATGCCTTCCACGAGTGAGGGCGAGATTCGCTTGTGACAGCCGAAATCGAGAAACGCCACCCGGCCGCCGCCGAGAAAGCGGTAATTGCCCGGGTGCGGGTCCGCGTAAAGTAGGCCGTGACGCCAGAGCGCGCGGAACATGAACCGCGCGAGCGTCTCTCCCGCCGCGTCGTGATCGCGTTGGGGGGCGCGCTGGCAGAACTCGGCGTAGTCGAGGCCACCCATCAGTTCCATTGTGAGCACTCTCTTACTGGACAGAGAATGCAGAATGCGCGGCACGACGATCTCGTCATCGCCCTCGTGAATGCGCCGGAAACTCTCGACCGCATCGGCTTCGACGCGATAGTCCACCTCGGCGAGAAACACGCTCCGGATCTCCTCGAGCGTCTGCTTTGACTGATAACGACGCCCTATCGGAGCGATGATCGACTCGAGCAGCGACAGGCTCTTCAGATCGTTCTCGATCGCCTTGTCGATGCCCGGGTATTGCACCTTGACGGCAACGGTCTCGCCGGCCCGGGTGACCGCGCGGTGGACCTGGCCGATGCTGGCGGCCGCGAACGGTTCGCTCTCCCAGCGGGCAAAAAGCTCCCGGGGGTCGGCCCCGAAGTCCTCGCGCACGACCTTTACCGCCGCCTCGGGCGAGAGCGGGGGCGCCTGCTGCTGCAAGCGTACGAGCACGCGCTGCAGCTTCTCCTCGTATCCCGGCGGAGCGAGCCCATCAATGTAAGAGGCCATTTGCCCAAGCTTCAGCGGCAGGCCCTTCATCTCTCCCAAGGTCTTGAGCATCGCCTCGGCCGTCTTCTTCGCGTTCTGGACGAGCCGCCGTCGCGCTTGAGCTTCGTCGTCCTCGCTCCTGCGCCCACCGACGGCCCTGCGAACGGCTTCGGCGGCGATGGGAATCGCCCGCGGCGCGAGCGCGCCGAGGCGAGCCAAGCGTCCGAGACGCGAAATTGGCGGCGCATCCACGCGAGCCGCCGCCGTCACCGCCAAGTCGTCGGAGAACGCCTCGGTGGCCGACGGCGACCGTCCCTGCGGGGGAGGCGACGACATGGGCACATTATGCGGACCCTCGTTCGAGATGACCACTGGCTCGTGCTGCAGATCGGGGGATTGTCACGTCCGGTCGAGCCAACCGTCGTTCTCCGGGCGAGAGCGCATCCGGGGCGCATTCGTGCGAGATCCGGCGCAAAACTCCCCGGCATCAACGGCATTTTCGGGAGCGCCGCCCCCCACATCGAACGCGGAGCGTGCCAAGCGCGGTACCGCCGGGTTTTGGCGGGCCGACGCCGGGGTGCTTGACGGCTGCGAACCTAGGTACGATGACCTTTGCCTACGGATGTCGGCTGCCCCCAGTATCGTCCTGCCGCGCTCGTTCGGCCGTTACGCCCTCTTCGACTTCATCGGAAAGGGCGGCATGGCCGAAATTTACCTCGCCCGCCAGAAATCCGAATTTGGGGCGTCGCGGCGCTGCGTCGTCAAGCAGATCCTTCCCGAACTCGCGAACGACCCAGGCTTCAGCGACATGCTCGTCCACGAGGCAAAGCTTGCGGCGGGCCTCAGTCACGCCAACGTCGTGCAAGTGTTCGATCTCGGACGCGAAGACGGACGGCTCTACATCGCCATGGAGTACGTCGAGGGGTTCGACATGAACGACCTGCTGCGTCGCTGTTCGCGCGCCAAAGTGCCGATTCCCTTTGAACTCGCGACACACGTCATCCGCGAAGCCCTGAGCGGTCTCGACTACGCGCACCGCAGGACGGATGATACGGGCCGGCCACTCGGGATCGTTCATCGCGACGTGTCGCCCTCGAACCTGCTCGTATCGTTCGAAGGCGAGGTCAAGGTCTGCGACTTCGGTATCGCACGAGCCAATGCGGCCATTGGATCCATGGCCGCGCATCACTTCGACGAAGCCATCAAGGGCAAGGCGGGCTACATGAGCCCCGAACAGGCCCGCGGTGAGCCCATCGATTCTCGCGCAGACGTGTTCGCGGTAGGAATCGTCTTGTGGGAGCTCGCGGCCGGGCGGCGTCTCTACAAGGAGGCACCGGAAGAGGGGGGTCCGACCCTGATCGAACGCGCGCGTCGCGCGGAGATCCCGGAACTTCCGACTCGCGGGCTACCCGCGGAGGATCGGTTGCGCAAGATTGTCGGCAAGGCGCTCTCGCCCCGTCGCGAGATGCGTTATGCGTCGGCGGCGGCGATGCAGCGGGATCTGCACGATTACGCGATCCAGGCCAAGCTGATGACGAGCCCTCTCCAGCTCGGTGACTGGCTTGCGAAGACATTCGGCGCCGAGATCGTCGGGAGGCGGCGAGCACGCGAGCGCGCAGCGGAAGCGCTGGAGCGGGGCGCCCCCATCGTGTTTCTTGCCCTCGGGTCCGACGCGGGCCCGGACGGCGCGACTGCCGACGCCGATCGGCGCTCGGACACGGCATCGTCGCCCTTGAAGCCGACGGTGCTCACGCCCGAGGTGCCCATGCCCACCCCGCTGCATGCGAGTACCATCGCCCCGCCTTCCGATCGAGGTCCGGCCGGACCGAGCGATCGCAACATCCTGAGGCTGGCGGCCGTCACGGTCTTGGTGATCATGGGACTCGTGGCGGCTGTCCTCGCGATCGCGGTGCGTTAGGCGTGTTGTTGGCGGACGTCGCGCTGCCGGTACCGGTCGCACGTGCCTTCACCTACGCCGTGCCGGAGGCGCTGGCCTCGCGCGCGGCCGTAGGCGCCCGGGTCGTCTGCAAGGTCCGGACGCGTCGTCTGGTGGGCGTTGTTTTGGCCCTGCGAGAGGGCGAGGCGCCGAGCGGGACGACGATGCTCACGAGTTTCGTCGATGACGAACCCTCGATTCCCCCGGACTTGCTTGCCTTTTTGCTCGACCTCGCGGGCTATTACTTTGCGCCCATCGGTGAGGTCGTCCGTCTCGCCTTGCCTCCGATAGATCGAGAGACCGCCCGCGAGCTCGAAGACCCGACGCTATTCGATCGCGCACGAGGCGTGGTGACGCGACGGGTTCAGTGGGTTCGTGCGACGCTGCAGGTCGAAACGCCCGGCACGCTGCGCGGGCAATCCAAAGCGATCGTGGCGTACTTGCGCGCGGCAGGCGCGGAACCGGTCGGTCGACTCGAATCTCGATGGCGAAACGCCCGCGCCGCGGTGAAAGGGCTCCTCAAGCTGGGTCTCGTGGTGGTCGAAGAGCGCGACGCTCCCGCGGATCAGTTCTTCGGCGAGTCGATCGCGCGCGACGCGCCGCACCGCGCCACGGACGCGCAGGCCGAGGCGGTCGATGCCATCGCCAGAGCGATTGCGTCCGTTCGACCGCAAACGTTTCTGCTTCACGGAGTGACGGGAAGCGGCAAGACAGAGGTCTACCTTCGCGCAATCGCTGCGGCTCGCGAATGCGGCAAAGGCGCCATCATGCTGGTTCCCGAGATCGCGCTCACGCCGCAGCTCGTCGCGAGCTTCCGTGCGCGCTTCGGAGACGAGGTCGCAGTCCTGCACTCGGGGCTGACGCCGCGCGAGCGGCACGCCATGTGGAAGAGATTGCGGTTCGGCGAGGTCGACGTTGCGATTGGAGCACGGAGCGCCCTGTTCGCGCCGGTCCGACGGCTGGCGCTCGTCATCGTCGACGAGGAGCACGACCCGAGCTTCAAGCAGGAGGAAGGCGTTCGCTACCATGCGCGAGACATGGCCATCTGGCGAGCGCGTCGGACGGGCGGCGTGTGCGTGCTCGGCAGCGCGACGCCCTCGCTCGAGAGCGAACACCTGGCGCGGACAGGGCGCGCAATCAAGCTCCGGCTGCCCGATCGCGCGCGGGCGCAACCGATGCCCCGCGTCGAACTCGTCGACCTGCGGCGCATCGGTCCGGGTCCGACGGGCGACCGACGTATCAGCATGCCCTTGTACCGCGCGATCGAGGACACACTCCGGTCGCGCGAACAAGTGATCCTATTTCTGAACCGCAGGGGATTCGCGCCCAGCATTCGCTGCGAGGCCTGCGGCAAGGTGGCGGCGTGCGAATCCTGCTCGGTGGCACTCACGTTCCACAAGCGCTCGGGCACCGTTCGATGCCACTACTGCGACTTCGAGGCGCCGCTCGGAGCGCGTTGCGCCGCGTGCGGCGCAGAAGCGCTCGCGCTCGAAGGCGTCGGCACCGAGAAGCTGGAAGAAACGCTTTCGGCGGCGTTCCCCGACGCGCGGGTCGCCAGGTTGGACCGCGATGTGGCGAAGGGAAAGAAAATCGAAGCGATACTGGCCCGAGTCCGGGCGCGCGAAATCGACATCCTCATCGGAACTCAAATGGTGACCAAAGGTCATGATCTACCGAATGTGACGCTCGTCGGAGTCGTGAATGCAGACGCCGCGCTGAGTATTCCGGACTTTCGGGCAGCGGAGCGCTCGTTCCAGCTGCTCGTTCAAGTGGCGGGTCGTGCAGGTCGCGGCGACGCGCCCGGACGGGTCATCGTCCAGACTTGGGATCCGCAGCACCCCGCCATAGCGCTCGCGGCCGAACACGACGTCGACGCGTTCCTCGAGCGAGAACTCGCCGATCGCCGCGAACTTGGATACCCGCCGCTCACCCGCTCTGCGCTCGTGCGGGTCGACGCCCTCGACGAGACGGAGGCTCGCGACGCGTCGAAGACCCTGGCCGAGGTCGCGAACGCGACGGAGTCCGTCCGAAGCGGGCGAGTGACGTTGCAGGGGCCGGCGCCCGCGCCGATCGCCCGCATCCGCAACCGCTTTCGCTTCCGGCTGATGCTGCGTGCCTCGGAGCGGACGGCACTTCGCCTGGTCCTCGGCGCGATCGATGGATCTCGATCGGGGCTCGGGCGCGGGGTGCGCTCGTCGATCGACGTCGACCCCGTGCAACTGTTATGAATATGCTCCGAGTCTGGATGACTGAGAGCGCACCGCTCGATGGGCCCGTGTCGACGCCGCTCTCGACGCGCATCGTGACCGAACGGCTTGTGCTGCGTGCTCCGCGCACGTCCGACGTCGCTCGAATGCGCCACGCACTCCGCAAGAACGCCGCACACCTGAGGCCGTGGAGCGTAGCGCCCACGCCGGGCGAAGATCCGGCCTCCCTGACTGCCGTTTCGCGGGCGGTCTTGCGACATCGCCGCGAGTGGCGGCAGGGCCAGACGTACGTGCTGCTCGTCATCCCGCGGGGCGACGAGTCGATGATCATCGGACGCATCGCGCTCGGCGGCATCCTGCGAGGCGCCTTTCAGAATGCATACCTGGGGTATTGGATCGATGCCGACCGCCAAAACCGGGGCCTGATGACCGAAGCGGTGCGCGCGGCAACCACGTTTGCGTTCGCATTTGCGCGGTTGCATCGCGTGCAGGCGGCGGTGATGCCCAGCAATCGGGCGAGCCAGCGCGTCCTCGAAAAAGCTGGATTCCGGCGTGAGGGGCTCGCGGAGCGCTACCTTTGCATCGCGGGGGCATGGCAAGACCACTTCGTTTTCGCCGTGACCGCGGACGAGTGGCCACGGGCAACCTGACGAGCAACTTCGAACGCAGGCGGCCGAGCGGGGGGATAGGATGCATGCTCCTCGTCGGCTTTCGTCTTTTGGCAGCGAGCTCGTGGCTCTGGCGCGTGTCCCTCCTCGGTGCGCGGCATGCGACGCGCCCGTGCGATCGCGAGTCGCATTTTGCCGAGCCTGTGCGTCCACGGTCGAGCGGTTCGTTCCGACCGATGAATCGGTGACGACGGCGTTCCTTTACGGCGGAGCGATCGCGTGGGCCATCTCTCGCTTGAAGTACGAGCGCCGGCCGGAAATCGCTCGTCCCCTGAGCGATCTGCTTTGGGGAGCCATCGAGCCGCAACGCACCTTCCTGAGCGACGTGGTCATCGTGCCGGTTCCGCTGCATCCGTTTCGTCTGGCCGAGCGCGGCTTCAACCAGGCAGCGCTCATCGCCTGCGGAATCGCGCGACGCCTCGGCGCCCCGCTGTGCGCTCGGGCCCTCACGCGCACGAGAGAGACGGCGCCACAAGCGATGCTCGATCGCCGAATGCGAGCAGCCAACGTTTCGGGCGCGTTCGTTGCGCAGAACCGATTCGCGAATCGAAAGGTCCTACTCGTGGATGACGTTCGAACGACCGGCGCGACGCTCCGCGCATGCGAGCACGCCATCCGATCGGCGGGTGCTTTACATGTCGAGTCGGCCGTCGTCGCACAAGCGGATGGGTAGTGGGCAGCCTGCCGTCGCCGTAGGGCTTCCGGGGAGTGAAACCCGCCAGTTTGGGTACGACCGCCGGCAATCGCGCGTGGGCAAAGCCTTTTGTTTTCTTCGGCGCTAGTATCGCAAAGGTATCCTGTGAGCGAAGATAGGGATCGCAAAGTCGAGCCATCCAGCGGCAACAAGCCCGGCGGGACTTCGCGGCCACCCTTGCCGCCGCCGAGGATGCCGGCTCGCAGCCCCGGCAACGGTGGCCCAAGTGGCGCGCTGGGAGCCCCGTCGTCTTCGGCGCCGCGAATTGGAGATCCAGAGCGAGGCCAGTCCGCGGGGCCGCGGAGCGCGCCACCGCGGCGACCGCCTGTTGTCGTCGAAGAGGTCAGTACTTCGGCGTTGCTCCCGGCCGACGATGCTCGCGAGTCGCAGGCGGAGGCGGAGGAGCTCAGCGGATCCGTCCTGGTCGATGAACTGCGGGCACCGCTGCCCCGCGCGACCGACCCAATCCGCCAGGGCCCGCCGGTCTCCCGACGGCTACCCGCCCCGATCGCGGCGAGCCGCAAGCCGCCGACCGTGCCACCCCCCTTCGTCCGTCCCGTCAAGGCGGCGTCGTTTCCGCCAGCGGAACCGCAGGGCGCAAAGCGAACGGCCCAACCCGCAGCGAACCTCAGTCCATCAGCGAGACTGGCCAAGCCCAGCAGCCTGCCACCGCGAACGACCGACTCGGGCGTAGACCCCACTCGGCCACGATCGGCCAACGCCAGCCTGACACCGCAAGCGCCGGACACGACTTTGCCGGGAACAGCCGACGCCGACCTGCCTTCGCGAACGGCGGACGCCGCTCTGCCGCGAGCGGCCGACGTCAGCCTGCCACCTCGAACGCCGGACGCGGCTCCACGACAGGCGGCCGACGCCAGCTTGCCACCTCGAACGGCGGACGCCGCTCTGCCGCGACTCGCGGACGCCAGCCTGCCCGCGCATACGCCGGCAACGCAGATCGACCCCGAAATTCGGTTCCCCGCGGAGGAAATCCACGACACCGCGTTGACCCTGCCCGTGGGCGCTCAGTCGGCTCGAGATGACGGCACCCCTCTGTTCGACTCCACGGCGCCGCCAGAAGGTCTCGGCGCTACGGCGCACGCCGACACCCGCGTGGGTCCGCAGCCGGAACGCTCGTTGCCGGAATCGATCCCCCGAAGCGAGCCGGAGCCCGGCGGCGCGGAGACCATCGACCTTCCGCAGACGCCCTTCATCGCCGCAGTCACCCGGCTGCAGCACGCGACACGGGGGATCGGAACCCGTCTGGCCGTGACGGCCCAAGCGCTCCGCACGTACCTCTTGGCGCGCACGCGAGGGGTTTCTCCCTTCCTGGCGCGCATCTTGGCGCGCACGCGAGAGGTCCTTGCCTCGGTGCCGACGCAAAAGCAGAAGGCGCGTTTCCTCGTTTTGACGCGAGAGCTCGGCGTACGTCTGCGCGCACTCGTCACGAACCTGTCAGCGCTGGCGAGAGGCAATGCCACGCTGGAGGAACCTGGCGGCAAGGACAGTCGAGCCAAGTGGATTCTACCGGCTGTCGCGCTCGCCGGACTGAGTATCGGAGTCGTCGTGGTGGTCTTCTCGCTTGCTCGCCGCCACCCGACTGACCCACAACATTCGGTTCCGGGCGCGTTCGCCGGCCCTGTTGTGCCAGACCCGAGCTCGGTCCATTCGATACCCGGTTCGAACGATCGGCCGATTCTCGCCCCGTGCGTCGTAGCTGGCTCCCCGAAGGTCATCGCCCCAAGCGCGCTCGTCACCGCCGGAGTCGAACTTCGAGCGCTCGGAGGCGACGTGCTGGTCGGTTTCGCGGCAAGCGATCGTCAAGCGGAGTCGCTGCGCTTGGACCCGAACACCCTGTCGGTCATTTCCAGGGCGGCCGCGCTTTCTTCGTTGACGATCGCTCGGGTGACCCCCGGGCTGTCCAGCAACGGTCTGCCGCTCGCCATGGTCGACACGGACGGGGAGACGGACGGGGTTCGGGGGCGGCGCACGATCGCGACCGTCCCCCCCCTTCAGGTCGGCGCTTCGGGCGACGCCGTCGTATGGTCCCGTCTGGGCGGCGCGGCAGCCGGTCGGCTGTGGCCCATAGACGGAGAGATCGAGGCCGTGCGCGGGGTACCCGACCGTTCCGCTGACGCGTCGACGACGGCCATCGCCTTCCGGCGTTCGGGTGGGGTCGAAGTCGGCCTTGTGACGGGCCGCGACATGCTGACCGCGCTCGGCGAGCTCCGTCGTTTCGCCGGGCTCGCCGGAAGCGTCGGAGCCCCGGCCATCGCCCTGAGCGACGGCGTCGTTCTCCTCGCCTGGGCCGATCGCCCCTCCGGCGCCGGAGCATGGCAGCTGCGCTCGGTTCGGTTCAAAGTGGGGGGTCCTTCGACGGAACCGACCTTGTTCACTCCGCCGCCCGGCGGCAAGGGCGAGCAAGCGATGTCGCCCAGCGTCGTGGCGCTGCCGGGCAACCGCTTCTTGCTCGTTTGGACGGAAGGTCCGCCGACGAGGCACGATTTGCGTGCGATCACGCTGTCGGAGAGCGGGGCGGTGCTCGGAGAGCCTCTTGAGCTCTCAAACCCGGGCGCGAACGCGGGCCAAGGTCAGGCTGCCCTTGCTGGCGGTCACGGCGTCGCCGCGTTTCTCGAATCGACCGAGGGCGGCGGGTTTCGTCTGGCAGCAACCCCGATCTCGTGCGGACCCTAACGGACGCAAAAGAATCCGAACACCTCGCCGAAGACCCTACCGAACCTCGACGAGTGCTCGGACGAGACGCTCCGGGGAGACGAACTCCGTAAAACGGAACGCCTCCTTCCCGTCGCTGCCCAAAAGAAGAAGGACCGGAAGTCCTTCGGTCGCTCCGTACTTGCGGCGAACACGGGTAACCTCCGGATCGTCCTCGTTCGTGGCGTCGACATGGAGCGCGACAAAGCGCGCTCCCTCGGCGCGAACACGTGGGTCGGGAAACGTCTCTCGTTCCAGTTCCTTGCACGCGCCACACCAGCTCGCGCCGAAGTCGATGAGCAGGGGTCGCCCTTCGCTCGTGGCCCGTGCCAGGGCCGTCGATTCGGTGGCCTCCCACGCAAGCTGCGGCGCACGGATTTGCCACCACGTGAGGACGACCCAAAGCCCGATGATAGCCGGCGCGATCGAAGCGATCTTTGCTGGCCTCGAAAGCCTCGCGATGGGCGAGCGGCGTCGCTCGGCGGCCACGTGAACGGCCGCAAGGCCCACCCCAACGATGAGAAGCGCGATCCCCGCCGCTCCGTAGAGCGCCCCCGGCAGAACCACTTTTCGAACCGTATCGGTCGGCAGCGCGTCGCGCAGCGTGGCAAGGGCCAAGTACGCGAGGGCCACGCCCCCGAGCCATTTGATCCCCATCATCCACGCGCCTGCCTTTGGAAGATTGACGGCGAACGCTCCCACGAGAAAGAACAACGTGCCCAGGCCGAGTCCGTAGGAGGCCATCGCCGCAGAACCGAGCGCGACGTTGCGAGTCGTAGCGATCCACCCAAGCAAACTGAACAGAAAGGGCCCGACGCACGGCGCGGCGACCACGCCGCACATGAGACCAAGCAGAAACGCGCCACCGAAGCCGGCGCCTCCCAGGCCCGCCAGGCGGTTGTTCAACGCCGGCGGAAGGGCAAGCTCAAAGGCCCCGAAGAGCGAAGCCGAAAGCCCGAGGAAGACGAGTGCGATCGCCGCCACCACGGGTGGATCGCCGAGCACGGCTCCGAAACCTCGACCCACCAGGGCCGAGACCACCCCGAGCGGCGCAAAGAGGCACACAATCCCCAGAACGAACGTCAACGACAGCAGCGCACCGTGAATGCGGCTGGCGGTTTCCCGCGCACCGAACACCGACACCGTGATCGCGATCATGGGGTACACGCACGGCGTGAGGCTCGTGACGAGGCCGAAGCCGTAACTGGCGGCGAGCGCCGTAAAGGCTCCTCGTGCGAGCGCCCGTTGGAACGCACCCGTGTCCGAGCCGCCGGTGGCGGCCCAGAGAGGAAGGGGCCACACGGCAAGCGCGGCGCCCACGCAGTAGCCGACGGACCGCGCTCGTAGCAATTCGAAAGGCTTCACTTCGAGTCTCCATCAGCATGGGGCCGGCCCCTTGGGGGATGACCTCGGCAGCAACTCGATCGAGCCAGGACCGCACAATCGCGCGCCTCCTTCGGCGCTGCCGCCAACGATCATAGCGGAAATGATCCTGTCGCCGAGGACCTCGCTTTTGAGACAGGGGTGCTTCCGCGGCCCGCCCGTGCGCCACGCCCGGGTCGGAAACGTGCTAGGCGTGCGCGCGTGCGCTTCTGCTTTGCCTCGTTCGGCCGCGTTGCCGTCCTAGCGGGGGTCGTCGCGGCAGGGTGCGGTCGCCGCGCCACGGAAGGCGACTGTCGGCTCATCGTCGACAGAAGCGTGGAACTCCAGATGAGACAGATGAGCCTGACCGACGCATCCGCCATTCGCAAGCGCGAGGAGCAGGTCCGGTCGGAACTGCAAAGTGAGCTCACATCGTGCGAGGGCCTCCGGGTGACGGATCGGACGATTTCGTGCGTCAAGCGAGCGAACACCACGCAAGAGCTGGATCAATGCCTTCGATGAACCGCGCGGCTCCAGTCTGCACGCTGGCATGCGCCATCGTGGCGGGACTATCGGCCTGCCGACCCAAGGCGAGCGCCGCAGAATGCGAGCAGCTTGTCGACCGGTACGCGGGACTCGTCGTCACCGCTCGAGACAAGGACGCTTCAGCTAGCGAGATCGAGTCCGAGCGGCAGCGCGAAAAGCGCGAGGCTCGCGGCGACGACGCCTTCAAGAACTGCAGCTCCGAAGTGGGCCGCGTCGAGTTCGAATGCGCCATGCACGCCGCGACCCCGGAGGCATTCGAGAAATGCCTAGAATGAGACCCGGCCTCCGTCACTTCGTGTGTGCCCCGCGGCCCCGCAGGTGATGCTTGTTGCCTTCGACCAAGCGGCCCTCGACCTCCCACAGAACGTTACCGCCGAGCAGACACACTTGGTCCTCGAGCTCCCGCAGGCACGTCTCATGGGAATCGTCCTCGGCGCACAGGGCAGACACGGGCCCGATGTTTTCGGTGGGCATGGGTGGAGCCTCGTCGAACACTTGCACCGGGCATCCGCGCTCGCGCGGGCTCTGCGCCGACCGCCTCGTGTGCGCCGCATGGGCCACCCGATGCGATGCCGTCAAGGCGTTGTCGGCCAAACCCCACGCGACGTCGCCGCCGCGCGCGCAAACGCCGTCGAGCAGCTGGCGATCGCACGATGATTCGGACCGGCAGTCGACGGACACGATGCCGAGGTCGTCCACCTCCGACTTCGGCGCGCCCGGGAATTTTTCGACTGCGCACCCCGGCTCACGGGGAGCGTAGCGCGCGTCGAGCGCATAGCCGCAACCGACGCACGCGGCGAAAAGACACGCCAAGTCGGCCTTCATCCGCGTCGATTCGATTCGGCGGAGGAAGCCGCAACACGAGTCTTGAGCAGCGGAAAGCCAAGAGATTCCCGTTGCGCCAACCACGCTTCCGCAACAGCCTTGGCCATGGCGCGGGCGCGGCCGATGAATCGCTGCCGTTCGGTAACGCCAATCGCGCCGCGCGCGTCGAGTACGTTGAACGCGTGCGCGCCCTTGATGACGAAATCGTACGCGGGCAAGACGAGCTTCTTCGCGGGGTCCGCCACGACTCCGAGCAGCCTCTTGCATTCCTTCTCGCACTCGTCGAACCGGGCAAAGTGCGCGGCGACGTCCGCCTGTTCGAAGTTGTAGGTCGACCATTGCCGCTCGCCCTGACGCACGAGCTCCGCATAAGCCATGCCCGGCGCCCATTGCATCTCCCAAAAGGACTCGACGTTCTGCAGGTGCATGCAAATGCGCTCGAGACCGTACGTCAGCTCCCCGCTGACCGGCCTGCAATCGAAGCCACCCACCTGCTGAAAATACGTGAATTGCGAGATCTCGAGCCCATCGAGCCAGACTTGCCAGCCCAGACCCCACGCGCCAAGTGTAGGCGACTCCCAATCGTCCTCGACGAAGCGCACGTCGTGATCCGCGGGCCTCGTTCCCAGCGCGATGAGCGACTCCACGTATTGGTCCTGTATGTCGATCGGCGAAGGCTTCAGAATCACTTGGTATTGGTGAAACTGCTGCGTGCGATTCGGGTTATCGCCGTAGCGACCGTCGGCCGGACGTCGAGACGGCTCGACGTAAGCGACTCTCCACGGCTCCGGACCCAGCGCGCGCAAAAATGTCGCAGGATTGTACGTCCCGGCGCCCACCTCGCTGTTGTAAGGCTGCACGATGAGACAGCCCCGCTTCGCCCAGAAGGCCTCGAGTGCGAGGATCACGTCTTGGAAGTACATGGGCGGCTCGTCTGGTTAGCACAGCATCGGTGGCGCAAGGCCCAACACGGCAACGCCCGGCAAACGCGGCGCAGGGCGGCGGACACGAGCCCTTCAGCGCGGCGGACGGCGACGATCATGAAACCAGATGCGGTACTCCGCCATCTTGTCGCGTTGAGCCGCCGGCGCATGCGCCGTGCACGTGGCCGCCTCCGGGGTCCCGGGCAAAGCCCCCCACCGCTGCTCGACACAGTCGTTCGGATTGTAAGCCATCTCCAAGGCGATTTGGCGCTCCACCACGTCCTCCAGTGACAGCTCCCACTCGGACCCGTCGCTGCGCTGGTATTGGAACCTGCGTTCTCGTAACTCGAGCGCGACTCGTCGTTCGAGGTCCTCGCGCACCCGATCGGCGCGCGACTTCTCCGGCACGGCGTAGTGCTCGATGCGCCTCTCGATTCGTCCCGGTAGAGCGCGCGCCACGTCGATCGCAATGAGCAGCCGGAGGTCACGCGAGGGAGTTGCAAAATCCTCCCACGAGCCCGTGGTCTCGAAGATCCTTTCGCCATCGGGCATATCGGCGACCGACCGACCGCTCGCGAGAAACTTCCGTCCGTTGTCCACCGAGGTCACGCGCGTTTTGACCTGCTCTTCGAGTGCTTGGATCGTTTCGGCCAATGCCTGTGTCGGGCTCAAGGCAGCGGGGGAAAGCAAGTCCTCGATCTTGTCGTAGAACCCCTCCACGCCGGCGGAGTACTGGTCGGTCGGCGAATAGTCGGCAATGTCGGCGTTTTTCCCGTGCACGAGGCGACCCGTGACCGGATCTCGAACGATGGGGCGAAAGCGCTTGAACCCAGCGCTTCCGAGAGCCGCATCGATCGCGAACAAAAAGTTGCCGCGCCAAAACCGCTTTCGAGACACGGTGCCATCGGGCTGACCGTCGACCGCGAGAAGAACGCCCGAAGCCGAGGCAGCCTGAGGAATGCGTGACGCGATGACGAGCACATGACCGTACGGATCGGCGAAAATAGTGCCCGGGCGCAGCGAATCGACCGAGACGGTCACGGGGTAGAAATCGCTCTCCTCCGCATCGGCGGGCGTGCGGCCGGCGCCGGACTGGACCGCGTCGGCAAGCGTCGTGCGAAAGAACTCGCCGAGCCTTTTCATGTTGTTCTCCCACGGACCGGAGCGATCGCGTTCTGGATCCGCCCACGATGGCAACGTCACCGGCGGGTCGTTCGACGGCGGGAAGGGGTCTTCGTTCGTTGCGAAGTCCGAACAGCGAGGCGGAGCGCCGTTTTCGCCTCGCGAACAGTGCGACCAACCGAAGGAAAGCCCCAACTTGAACGCGAAGTACGCGCGCAGAAAATAGGGGAGATCGGCACAATCGGGCCGGACTGTGGTTCCCTGCTGGTCCTCGTGCATCCCCAAGTGATCGAAGAGAAAATTCCGACGCGGGTCGCGCAGCACGTCGTGAAGCGCTGCAAATGTGGGCTGCGTGTCGATCGGCGCGTCGAAGAGCTGCTGAACCCACGCCGAGTAAATGTCCTCCATCGATGGCGACCAGGCGCGTCGGGTCCCCCATAGGGACGTCCGCGGCACGCCCAGCGGCGCGACGGCGGTCGCGCTCACCCTGCCCTCCTTGACGGCGAGACTCGCTGCCCCGCACTCGGGGCTGAAGCGAAGGGTGGCGCGCCACGTCCCCACGCCCGGCGCTGCGATTCGCGCAAGCCAGAAAAAGGGCGGTCCGCCTTGAGGCTCCAGCACTTCCACCGCCTTCGCCTCCGGCAGCAGGCTCACGGTCAGTCGCGCATCGACGGGCCGATCCACGAGGGCGACGACACGCAGCGGCTGGCCTCCAACCGGACGCTCCGGCGACGTGAACCAAGTTACGTCTCCTGGCTCCGTACACCGCTGAACCGTCGGTGGCTCCTCAGCGACCGAGGCGGCGGCGCGGGAGGTCGGAATGGCCGCTGCAACGGGATAGGTCGAGACGTCGACCTCGGCGGTCACGCCGTGCGCCGGGTGCGAGCATGCCGGCAGCAGAATACCCAGCAGTCGCACGGCACACCGACGCTGCCCCATCATCGGCTGTTCGCGTCGTCCTCGATGACGCCCGGCAGGAAATCGGTCAGCGCGACGCGGTCCGAGCGGAGGCCGTCGCGTCGTCGCGGCGGTGGAGTGACTCCAAAATAATCACCGCAGTCTCCTCGATCGCATTGCCCGTGACGTCGATGACCGGCCACTTCGGATGATCGCCAAAAATGTGGTTCGCGTAGTCCAGCTCCTGCTTCACTTGATCCCGCAGCCCGCAACCCGGGTCCATGGGCATGCCGAGTTGCTTGAGGCGCGATTTGCGGATCTCGACCAGGTGATCGAGCTCGATCGTGAGCCCGACGATGCGTTCTTGCGGCGCCTCTTCGAGCTCGGACGGCAACGGGACGCCCAGCACGATCGGCTGGTTGGCGACCCTCAGCCCACGTTGCGCCAGCAACGTGCAGAGTGGGGTCTTGCTGGTCCGGCTCACTCCACAGAGCACCAGATCCGCCCTCTTGAAGTTCCGCGGTTCCTTTCCGTCGTCGCTCTTTACCGCAAACTCCACGGCTTCGATGCGCCGGAAATACTCCTCCGTCAGCGCCAATTTGCCTGTCGGCATATTGATGGGTTGCCGGTCGAGGAAGGTCGCGAGCTTCCCGATGAGCGAACCGATCAAGTCCAAGACCTCGAGCTTCAGTTCGTAGCAAGCCGCGTGGATGTACTCGCGCAGCTCTGGCCCAACCACGGTAAACACAATGAGAGCGCCTTCTTTCGAAGCATTCTCGAGAATGGGGCGCGCAGTCTCTTTTGCGCGAATGCGGGGGTGCAAACGGATCTGGACCCCGGATTGCGGAAACTGCAGCATGGCAGCGCGCACGACCTTTTC
>JBEKOY010000040.1:0-45298 GCA_049521295.1 Polyangiaceae bacterium
GAATGGGCGTTCGCGAAACGTTCCATTGCCCTCCAGGGACGATCCACCGCATGGTCGCCGTGACAGACGTCGACGTCATCGAAGTCTCGACGCCCGAGCTCGACGACGTCGTTCGCCTAGAAGACGCTTACGGCCGACAAGGCACCACCGACCCGTAGAATCGCGTGAGCTAGCGGGACTTTCGCCGGGTCGACCTTGGCTCCGGTGCCCCCCCTTCAAGGAGCTCTCCGCTCGCGCCGACGGTTACCGGCGCACTGCCCCCGGTTCCCCCATCGGCCGCCGCTTGCGCGGCCCTTTCCTGGGCCGCATCCTCCGCGGCGAGCAATTGATCGTCCCGATCCCAGCGATCCACGTGCCCATCGCACGTGGTGTCGTTGCCCACACGCTCCAGCCTATCGTGGTAATAGATCTCCCAGGTATCGGGCAACCCGCTCGGGCAGTGGATATTGCGACGAATGCGCGAGAGCTGGCCGTCGACGTAAAACTTCCAGACGTTCGGACGCCCTGCCGCAAACGTCGTGTCCGTATCCTCTTCAGCGATGCGGCCGTCGGCGAAATTCACCCACACATCGATCTTGCCGTCGTAGTTCGTGTCGGCCTCCTCGTGGAGCGGATCTCCCCTCTCGTTGAAGGTGCGAACGACGTCCTTGACTCCGTCGAGGTTCGTATCGATCTCGCGGCATAGAAGAACGCTGTGGCGGTTGTCTCGATCTCCCACGGCCTTGAAGACGCGGCGAATATTCGGCTTGATCGAATTCGGACCGGCCGTCTCGCTCGTCTCGAACTGCGGGCTATTGCGCCAGTGGACGAAGCGCTCGCAAAGCGAACGATCGTCGGCGGCCCAATGTGCCTCGTCGGGCGATCCTGCCGGGGAGGTCGGCCCCGGCTTTGCTCCACCGCAGTTCGTGGCGAGCACCAGCAGCAACCCCGCAGGCGCCCAAGGTGCAGCGCGCTTCATCGGCCTCCTCCGAAGCCCTGGGCCTGCTGCGCCCCGTTCCCGGAAGCGGCGTCCGCTCCCGCAAGCACCGTCGAACCCGCATTGGACGGCGTCGCCACCGTCCCGGCGTCGGTCGCGGTGCCAGCATCGTCGCCAAAGACGAGAGCGGCGTTTGGGTCGGGCTTTCCATCGCCCTTTCGGTCGATCGCAATCGTCAACTGGGAGCCGTTCCAAGTCCACCATTGGTCAACGCGCCCGTTGCCTTTCGTATCGCGCTCGCGCCGAACGGGATGCGCCGGTCGGCCCGTCTTCGGATCGACGGGGGCATTCGGATCGAACCAGTCCCACGTATCGATTCGATGACCGCCACCGATGTCGTACTCGCGACGAACCAACTTGCCCGACTCGTAGTACTCGATGGCGTTCACGAGACCCGTATCGTCGTAACAGAATTCCCGACGACGAACCGCGCCGTTCGAATCGAAGTACTCGAAAATGTCGGGCTTGCCGTCGTGGTTCAAGTCCACAACGCGGCACTTTTCGTGAGAAGCCGCGTCAAAGTAGCGGGTGATCTCGGGCTTTCGGTCGCCATTCGTGTCGAGCACGTCCGAGCGATCACCCGAGCCGCCGCACGGTTCATGCTCAAGCCCCTCCGATCGAGCCCCCTCGGCCAACTTCGGCGCCGAGGCGGCCTCGCTGCCGCCACAGCCGGAACCGATGCTCCCTGCTGCAAGCGCCAATGCGAGCATCGCCCCAAGCCCACCGCGAAAGAGTTCAACTCGCACGTCGTTCATCCATCCCATCCCGTTTTCGGCACCAAGTCGGGGCCTAGAGGTACCCTGCCGCGCGCCTAATGCGACAATAGTCGCCCCTCGATCGAAGCCTCGACAGAAATCGGCCAACGATACCGAACGCGACCGGTACCCTCACGTTTCGAGGGGCACATTTGTTCACGTAGTGTATCTTGCTCACCCGCGTTCTGGCGGTCGCCCTCCAGTCCTGCCTGGCCAGGTCGGGCACGGTCGGCTACATGCGAGCCTTCCCCGAGGACGCCCGCGGGGCGTGTAACTCCTCGGCATCACGCAGCTTCACCCCACGCTAACTCTCGTTCGGCGGTCATGTCGCGCAAGAAGATCTCGACAACGATCTACGTGACCCCGGAGCAAAGCGAGCGCCTCCGCCTGCTCCACGAGCGCACGAAGGTCCCCGTGGCCGTTTACATCCGCGAGGGAATCGATCTCGTGCTTCGACAATACGGACACCTGCTACCTGGCCAGCTGCCGCTCGCTTCGGAACCACCGCCCGTGCCGGCCCATGTCACCGAGCCCAAAGCCACACAGCTGCGCCATGAGCGAGCGGATCGCGGCGACCGCTCGGCCGAGACCCTCGCCGAGCGGGTTGCCGGCGGCGCGGGCAGCAAGGTCTGAGCGTCCCGGATGCCTATCCCCCAAGCGAGCATTCGCAACTTTTCGATCATCGCTCACATCGATCACGGAAAATCGACACTGGCCGATCGCATCCTCGAGATCACCGGGGCGCTGAGCGAGCGCGAAATGCGCGCCCAATTCCTCGACAAGATGGACCTCGAGCGCGAGCGGGGCATCACGATCAAGGCGCAGACCGTGCGCCTCGCATTCACCGCCGCCGACGGGCAGCTCTACGAGCTTCATCTCATCGACACCCCCGGACACGTCGACTTCAATTACGAAGTGTCGCGCAGCCTCGCCGCGTGCGAAGGGGCCGTCCTCGTCGTCGACGCGAGCCAGGGAGTCGAAGCGCAGACGCTTGCCAACGTCTATTTGGCGATCGACCAAGGACTCGAGATCGTGCCGGTTCTCAACAAGATCGACCTTCCTGGCGCCGACGTCGAGAAGACCCGATCCCAAATCGAGCAGCTCATCGGGTTGGACTGCTCCGAAGCCATCGCGGCAAGCGGCAAGACCGGCATCGGAGTTCCAGACATCCTCGAACAGATCGTGCGCAAAGTCCCACCTCCTGGAGGACGCCTGGACGCTCCGCTTCGGGCGCTCATTTTCGACTCTTGGTACGACAGCTATCGGGGCGCGGTGGCCATGGTGCGCATCATCGACGGCATGCTCAGGAAGGGGGACAAAATTCGCTTTCTCGCGGCCGGCACAGACCATGAAGTCACCGAAATAGGGGTATTTCAACCCTTCACGACACCTCTCGAGGAGCTTCGTCCAGGCGAAGTTGGGTTCATCGCCGCGAACATCAAGAGCGTGCACGACGTCAAGCTCGGCGACACGGTGACGCATGCCGTGAGCGCTCCGGGCCGCGGACCGCACCACCGAGGGCCGACGACCGAACCTCTCGCGGGCTTCAAGGAGGTGAAGCCGATGGTGTTCGCGGGGGTGTATCCGACCGATAGCGTCGACTACGCGCAACTGCGCGACGCGATGGAGAAACTCCACATGAACGACGCCGCGTTCTCGTTCGACCCGGACACGAGCGAAGCGCTCGGCTTCGGCTTCCGCTGCGGGTTCTTGGGTCTACTGCACATGGAGATCATCCAGGAACGGCTCGAGCGCGAATTCAACTTGGATCTCATCACGACCGCGCCGAGCGTCGTCTACAACGTGTACTTGACTTCCGGCGAGCAAGTTCGGGTCGAGAATCCGGCACGGCTGCCTGCCCCCCAGAAGATCGACCGGATCGAGGAGCCACTCGTTACGATGACGATTCACGTACCGAGCGAGTACGTTGGGCCGGTCCTCGCGCTCTGTCAGGAACGGCGCGGTGTCCAAAAGGGCATTCAATATGCCGCAGCGGACCGCGTCATCGTGAGCTACGAGCTGCCGTTCGCCGAGGTGCTGTTCGATTTCCACGACCGCCTGAAGAGCATTTCACGCGGATACGCTTCGATGGATTACGAGCTCTTGGGCTTCCGCGCGGACGAGCTCGTCAAGGTCGACATTCTCGTGAACGGCGAACCCCTCGACGCTCTGTCGATCATCGTCCACAAGGACAAGAGCTACGTGCGAGGCCGCGGGCTTGCCGAGAAGCTCAAGGAGTTCGTCCCCCGTCAGCAGTACGAGGTGGCGATCCAAGCTGCCATCGGAGGAAAAATTATCGCGCGCGAGACCGTCAAGGCGCTTCGCAAGGACGTGACGGCGAAGTGTTACGGGGGCGATATCAGCCGAAAGCGCAAGCTGCTGGAGAAGCAGAAGGAGGGCAAGAAGCGAATGAAGCAGGTCGGAACGGTCGAGATTCCGCAGCAGGCGTTTCTGGCCATCCTCAAAGTCGACGGATAGGGACGCAATCTCCTTGCTGTTGTCTCGGAGTCGAAATTAAGATTGGAAACATGACGATGAGGATACGGATCGTGACGACCGCGTTGCTTTCGACGCTCGCGGCGGCGTGCGGCTCCAGTTTGCCGCCACCGAACGACGAGTGGGCACAAGCCCAGGCGGACCTCGGGCGTGCGGAAGCGGGTGGGGCTCCAAGCGTCCCCGACGCCAAGCTTCACCTGCAGCTCGCAGCCGAAGATCTGCAGAAGTCCAAAGATTTGATGGGTCAAGACAACAGGCGCGCTGAAAGCGTGATCGCGCTCGCACGCGTCGAAGCCCAGCTCGCGCTGAGTCTCGCCAAGGCATCCCAGGCCCGGCAAGCTGCCGATTTGGCTCAGCAGGATCTGCAAAAACTCAAGGGGACGGGAGGAACGCCATGAAGTCGATTCGTCTTACGGCCAAGGCGGTGCCCTTGGCCGCCGCGTTGCTCGGCGCTCTCGTCGGCGCTTGCGCCGAACACATCCCCCCCCGAGCCCTGGTCGACGCTCGTGCAGAGTTCGCGCGGGCCAAGAGCGGCATCACGATCCAGCTCGACCCGACTGACGTGCACGAGGCCGATTTGGCCCTTCAGCGCGCTGAAAGCGCATGGAACGATTCTCCCGACGAGCCCATCACCATCGACCTCGCCATTTTGGCTCAACGCAAGGCTCAAATCGCGGAGGCCGAGGCCGCGTCGCTCAAGGCGCAGCAGGACGCAGACGAAGCGAAGCGTGCCCTGACAACGGCCATGTCCTCGCAGCTCCAGGCCGCCCGCGGGCAACTCGACCAGACCAAGCAGGCGCTTAACAAGACGCAAGAGCAGCTCCAAGCCGAGCAGAAGGCGGCTGCGGAGCAGAGCCAGAAGCTGGCGGACCTGGAGGCGAAGCTGAAGGACGCGCGCGATACGATCGCCAAGATTGCCGCCGTCAAGGACGACGACCGCGGCATGGTGATCACGCTCCAGGGGGAGGTCCTCTTTCAAACGAACAAGTGGGATCTGAAGGCGGGGGCGATGGCGAAGCTGGATCAGATCGCCGACGCTCTCCGCGGCAAGGAGCAGCCGATGATTGTCTACGGATATACGGACAATGTCGGAACGCGCGACTACAACATGGATTTGTCTCAAAAGCGGGCGAGTTCGGTGCGCGACTATCTCGTAAGCAAAGGCATTCCCCAGGACCTGATCACGGCCCAAGGCAAAGGACCCGACGGCCCGGTGTCGGACAACACGTCGCTCGAAGGGCGAGCTGCCAATCGGCGCGTGGAGATCGTGGTTCAGCCGAAAAAGTCCTAAGGCATCCCGGCAGGATGCGGCGGAGGAGGAGGCCGCCGTCGTCGTCGGCTCTGTAGGTTCGAAGAGCCGGGACGCGCAACCGTCGCGCAGAAGTGCTAGACGCATCGGCTCGATGGAGAAGCGAGCGAGGCAACGTGATCCGGCGGCAGGGCGCCGAGCGTGGGCTGCGCAAGTGAACCTTGGAACCGCCGAGGGTGCCCGGCTGTCGTACGAAGGGGCTCACGCTTTCGGCGTCGAGATGATCCACCGCTGGCGGTTAGGCAATGGCCTAACGGTCCTCGTCCTGATCGATGGAGTCGCCCCGGTCGTGGCCTATCACACCTGGTTCAACGTGGGGTCGCGTCACGAGCGGCCCGGCAAAACGGGGCTTGCCCACTTGTTCGAGCACTTGATGTTCGGTGAGACCGAAAACCTTGCGGCCGGGATCTTCGATCGCAAGCTCGAGGAGAGCGGAGCGGAATCCAATGCTGCAACCTGGGTCGACTGGACCTACTACCACGAGCTCTTGCCCGCCGATCGCGTTCGGCTCGCGGTAACGCTCGAAGCCGAGCGCATGCATCGGCTCGTTTTGAGGGACGCGCAGATTGCGAGCGAAAAGGAAGTGGTTGCCAACGAGCGACGCTACCGCGTCGAGGACGACGTCGAGGGCCTCGCGAACGAGCTCTTGTACAAGACGGCTTTCGAGGCGCATCCGTATCGTTGGCCCACGATCGGATGGATGGCGGACATCGAGGCGTTTACGCCCGAGGATTGCGTGAAGTTCTATCGCACCTACTACGCCCCGAGCAATGCCACCGTGGTCGTCGTGGGGCAGGTCCGCGAACGCGATCTGCTGCTCGCGATCCGCGATGCCTATGGAATCATCCCGACACAGACGGTCCCGGCCGAGGACATCCTCCCGGAGCCACAGCAGACGGTCGAGCGACGGCTGGAGATTCGCAAGCCCACCGCCAGCGAAAAGCTGCTCGTCGCGTTCAAGGGCCCCGCGTTCGGTGACGTGGATCACGCGGCGATGACCGTCCTGAGCGAGGTGCTCTTTGGCGGCCGCGCCTCTCGCCTCTATCGATCGCTAGTCGTCGAACGCGAACTCGCTACGGACCTGCGCGGCTGGGTCTCCACGTTTCGCGACCCGGGGCTGTTCGAGTGCTGGGCGACGGCGCGATCCACGCATAGCGCGCTCGAGATCCTGCCCGTCTTCGAGGACGCGTTTGCCCGCGTCCGTGCGGATGTCGTGGCCGACGAGGAATTGGCACGCGCAAAATCGCGGCTCGAGCTGGGATCGCTGCAGCAGCTGGAGACGGCAAGCGGCAAGGCCGAGCAGATCGGCTTCTTCGAAATAGTCCTCGGAGACCCAGCGCACGCTTTCCGTCGGGTCGAGTCCTATCGGCGTACGACCGCGAGCGACTTGCGCAGGGTCGCACGGCGCTACCTGGTCGACACCGCGCGCACGGTACTGCGGGTCGTTCCCGACGCCAGTGCAGCGCCCGCGCAGGCGGCCCAGTGAGCGTCGCGCGCCTTCAGACCCCCGAGCCGCTTCGATTCGATCTGGACGGCGGGGCTGTCGCCCTGCTCGAGCCGTCGCACGACGTACCGCTCGTCTCGGTTGTGATCGCCCTTCGTTGCGGCTCCGCGACCGACTCGCCGGAAAAGGCGGGCCTCGCCCGAATCGCCGTTCGAATGCTGAGGCGTGGGTGCGAAGGCCTCGTATCCGAGGAGATCGATTTCCGGATCGATACCCTGGGCGCGGAAATGGCCGTCGATACGTCGCCCTCGACCGTGGGTATCCACGCGCAAGTCATCGCGCGCAACGTCGAACCGTTCATCGAACTTCTCGGCCGAATGCTCCGAGCTCCGACATTTCCGGACCACGAACTCGAGCGGCTCAAACGCGAAAGCATCGCCGAAATCGTCGAGGCCCGCGACAACGATCGCGTGGTAGCTCAAAAGGCGATGCAACGGACCCTCTTCGAGGGTCACCCGTACGGGCGCAACGCCGGCGGAACGACGCGAACGATCGAGGCCATCACGCCCGCCGATGTGCTCGATTTCTATCGCCGATACGTCGTCCAGGCCAACCTGATCATTGGCATCGCCGGGGACGTAACGCCCGACCGAGCGCCCTTGCTCGCGAGGCAACTCATCGCCGGCCTTGCCGCGGGGACGGCAGCGGTGGACCACGTCCCCGAGCCCAACATGCGTCCCGGACGTCGGTTGCTGCTCGTGGACAAGCCGGAGCGAACGCAGACCCAGATTCTGCTCGGCACGCTTGGCACGTCCGGCCACGATGCCGACCACGTTTCGCTCGTTGTTGCGAACGCGGTCTTCGGCGGAACGTTCACATCGCGGTTGATGAAGGAGATCCGTTCGAAACGCGGGTGGTCCTACGGCGCGAGCAGTCGAGCATCGGTGGATCGGCGGCGCCAGGCGTGGACGCTTTGGACCTTTCCTGCGGCACAGGACGCCGCACCCTGTTTGGCACTGGCGATCGAGCTGCTCGACACCTGGGTGAGAGCCGGAGTGCGCCCCGCGGAGGTGAACCTCGTCAAGCGTTACCTCGTGCGGTCGCACGCGTTCGACGTCGACACCGCGACGAAGCGCTTGCATCAGGCGCTCGATCTGGAGCTGCTCGATTTGCCGCGAGACTACTTCAGTGGATGGATCGAACACGTGCGGGCCGTAACGCCCGCATCGGCGAGCGCCGCAGTCGCGAGCCGCATTCGCACAGACGACTTGCTTGCGGTGGTCGTGGCCACCGCGTCGCAAGTGCTAGACCCTTTGCGCTCGGCCGTGCCTGGACTGGCGGAGGCCAGCGTCGTGCCGTTCCAACTCGAGTGACGGCACGGAAAGCGCCGAACGTGAGTCGGCCCGAGGGTGGGTCGGCGCCCAGCCACCTTCACGCACGCGCGGGAGAGCTCAAGGTCGTCCGATATCACTGCAAGTAATCTCGATCCCGGAGCTTCTTCGGTATGTACTCCTCGCTGATGAACGAGATGCCCTTCGTCAACAATGAGTCGAGCTCCATCTTGAAACCGTTTTGCACGATCCCTTGAATTTCGCGCTGCCACTGTTTGGCTTTGAACCAGGGGTACGCCTTCATCTGTTCGGCTCGCGCCAGATCCTCTTTGGTGAGCCTGATTTCCACGGCCTTTGGCATGGCAAATTTGCGATGATCGAACGCGCTCATCCCGAGGAATCGCACATTCGGGACCGCCATACGCATCGACTCGTAAGCCAGATTGATACTGCCTTGCTTGAGGACCGAATAAATGTAAAGCCCCCATGGATCGTTGTCGACAAGCGCATAAATCGGCAATTTCAACTCAAGCGACATCCGCTGCATCAACCGTCGCGCGCCGCGGCTGGCCTGGCCCTGTGTGGTCATCAGAATGCACTTGTGCTTTTTCCAAAAGCCGTCCTCGTTGAGGCGGTGGAAGATGGCGTCTTTTTCGACGAATAGAATGAAATCGGCGTTGCATCGAACGAATTGGAGGGCGTCGTCTTCGCAAATGCTCGGGATCATCCAACCGCCCCGGCCCATTCGGGCGAGATCAATTTCGTCGGGCCCGTCCCGCACGACCATGTTGCCCACCAATCCACCTCGACGGTTGGCAAAGAGATGCAACTCCTCGCGAAGTGCGTCGATTCCGACTTCGAGATCCTCGATGATCGGGTCGCTTTCGCTCTGGTCCTCGAATGTATTTTCCTCCGAGTCCTCGAGCGTGTGCTTGGTCATGTAGAACATCTGGCGAATGCTGATGGTCTTTCCCTCGTCGATCAGCGTCTTGCATCCTTTCGCGATTAGAAAGGTTTGCATGAATTTACGCGCCATCGCGACATTGAAAAATTCTCGCGATTGCGTTCTGTGCCCGAGCTCGATGATCCTCGTCTTCTCGTTGAAGGCTACGTTGGACAACGTCCGCGTGCGGATTTCGAGCGCTGGGTTGTTCCCCTTGTTGACGTCCATCAACGCTCGTCGAGCCAACTTGTCGATTCTCGCGAGCGTCTGTTCGTCGCGTTCCGTTCGGTTCGCTTTTTGCTTCTTGGAGGCCATGGATCACTCCGGCACGTGCAGTGGCTCGCGCGCCTTTGCGCCTTTGCCGCCCTTGGGCGCGTGCGGAGGCGGGGCGGTTGCTTTGGGCGATGCGCGGGCGGGACCTCGCGGGGTCGGCGCATCGGTTGCCCCCGGCAGGAGGCCGCGATTGCCCGCTTGCGCAATCGCCGGCGACGACGGCTGCCCGTTGTCTTCCGCGCCTTCGATCGGTTCGTCGGCGAGCCGTACGAAGCTCGGAAGAGCTTTGAAAAAAGCCTTCTGGGCTTCGTCTTTCGGCACATTCAAGATGTCGGACAGGGCTTGCGCCACTTCGGGTATGTATTTCTGAAATATGCTGCGTCGCTTGTGCTCACGATCGGCGTGCGCCTTCGCGCGGATGTGCGCAGCAAGCTTGCGGCCGCACTCTTTGATGGCGAGCCCCATTTCACGGAGCAATTCGTCGTAATGCGCAACCGCTTCCTTCGCTTCGCTCGTGAACGGGACCCAGACGCTGGCCAGATGCACGACGATCGCCATTGGGGCGATCGGCAAGCTCCCCTTCGGCTGCTGCAGCTCGTAGCTTCGCCAGTTGGTGAGGTAGACCGCCTCGCTTATCGCGCAGGCCTTCGGCTGGTACTGGAGCGGAACCCGATTCGCGAACCTCATGATCTCCGCCGGTTCGTCGGCCGGCAGATCGCCACCGAACGCCAGGCCGACTTCGACGACGAAAGGATTGCCGCGGTAAACGGAAGGAGGGCGCGTCGTCGAGACGTAAAATTCGGCCCGCGAAAAGCGGCGTTTGAGACCTTCGATGAGCAAGGCCTCTCCGATGGGTACGACGGCGGTTGCCGGCGGCGCCATGACTTTGACCGTGCCGAGCGCCGTATGCAGGCGCTCGAGTTGCTCGCCGTGGATGCGTTCTGCGGGCGCGCTCGGATTCACCTTCGCGCGCTCGCAGACCTGCTGCGCCACGGCGGTCGAGATCCGCGAGAAGTCGTCGATGAGCACCTGCTTTACCGTTTTTTTCGGAGAGTCCGCGAGCATGGCTTGCAACATCCCGAGCTCCACTCCGAGCGGATGCGGCTTTATTTCCGCCGCCTCGGGGGGAAGATCGAACGCCACCCGCGGAAATTCGAGACGCTCGCCTTTGGGCGAGACGAACGTGAGTGCAAGGTGGGGGTTCGCAACGACCGTTTGTTCGAGGTATTCCTGCACACCGGTTCGACCGCCCCGATACGACGCAACCAGCTCGATCTCGACGCGGGTTCCGTGCTCGCGCGCCCAGTCGACCGTCTCTTCGTGGACAATGTCGGGCTGATTGCGTTTCGTGTCGATCCGCACGTGCACTTGAAACGCAGGCCGGCCCCTGCCCGTGCGGCTCGTGATAACGACCGCCTTTCCAGTCGTGAGCTGCCCGTACAGCCCCGCGGCGCTGATACCGATGCCCTGTTGACCGCGTGACTGCTTGAGCCGGTGAAACTTGGAACCGTAGAGAAGTTTCGCGAAGATCTTCGGAATCTGCGGTTTCACGATGCCGGGTCCGTTGTCCTCCACGACGATGCGGAACCGCGACGGCCCCCCCGGCGCCGTCCGATCTCCGCCCGCCGACTCGGGATCCTTCGCCTTCGACCCTTTCGCGGCCGTTCCCGTGACCTCCCGAATTTCGACGGCGATCTCAGGAAGAATCCCGGCCTCTTCGCATGCATCGAGCGAATTGTCGACGGCTTCCTTGACCGTCGTGAGCAGCGCTTTGGCCGGGTTGTCGAAGCCGAGCAGATGTCGATTTTTCGTGAAGAACTCGCTCACGGAGATCTCGCGCTGACGCGAGGCCATCGATTCTGCTGTCGCCCGCCGTTTTGGTTCGTGCGCGAACCCGCCGGGATCCAGCAACGGCGTACTTTCGGTGATCGACTTCGGCATCAGGTTCTCCGCTAGCCCCGGTATGCTCACCATCCATTGATCCGCAACCCCAAGATCATTCTGACCCTTCTCACTGGGTTGAATCTGCTCAACTACCTTGACCGCTACGTCCTTTCCGCCGTCCTCGTCCCTCTCCAAGCCGACCTGCGCCTGTCCAATCTCGTAGCCGGTTTGCTGCCGACCGTATTTCTTATCGGGTACTTCGCGACGAGCCCAGTTTTCGGCGCGTGGGCAGACCGCGCCGGCGACCGCGGCACGCGCCGAACGCTCATCGCGGCGGGCGTGGCCATCTGGAGCGCTGCTACCGTCGCGTCGGGGCTTGCTCGGACCATGGTGTCGTTGATTGCAGCGCGTGCGGCGGTGGGCGTCGGCGAAGCGAGTTTCGCGACCCTCGCCCCCGCGCTGATCGATCGCCTCGCGCCCGAAGGGCGCAAATCGGGCTGGATGGCCTTTTACTGCGCCGCTACACCGGTTGGCTCCGCTCTTGGTTACCTGGTCGGTGGAGCCGTCCTGCACGGGCACGGGTGGCGCACTGCGTTCTACGTCACGGGGGGACCGGGGCTGGCCCTCGCGCTCTTCTGCCTGCGAATCGCCGAGCCTGCGGATCGCTGGAAGCCGTCCGAATCGAACTTGCTCGACGCGGCGCGCAACCTCGCACGCATGCCGCTCTATCGCGCCGCGGTGCTCGGGTACTGCGTATATACCTTCGCGATCGGGGGGTTCGCTTACTGGGCGCCCAAATACGTGAGCGAACGTTACGGTCTCGCCGTCGCGCGCGCGAGCATCGACTTCGGCCTCGTGACGGTCCTCGGGGGCGTACTGGGGACCGTTTTCGGCGGATGGGTGGCCGACCGCGCAGCCCGGGGCCGTCCGCCCGCCGGCACTTCATCCGGGGCGCCTTTGTCCGAAGCCGACTCGGCGCGCGCGGACGCGACGTGCGCTCGGATCCATCTCGGCGTGTGCGCGGCCAGTTCCGGCGTCGGAGCGCCCCTCGCGGCTGCCGCGATCGCGGCCACCACCACGGGCCTGTTCTTCGGGTGGACGCTGCCTTGCCAGATCGCGCTGTTCTCGCTTAGTGGCCCAATCAACGTCGTGCTGCTCCGAAGCGCGCCACCCGCCCTTCGTGCCAGCGCGATGGCACTTGCGATCTTCGCCATCCACGCGCTGGGCGACCTTTGGTCGCCGCCGTTGATGGGTCTCGTCGCGGATCACGCCTCGATGCCGGTGGCCATGGCGGGCGTCCCGATCGGGCTCGTGGTCGCGGCCTTCGTCTGGTGGCGCGGGGCTGTTGCATCCGGCTGGTTGACCGCGGCCTCACGCGTGCGCTAGGCAGCGGAGACTTTTTGCGCATCCTCGACGAGGTCGTGGGCGCGCGACCCCGATGCAAAACGCACGCTTGCTCGCCTTCTTGGCCGCGGTGCTTCTCGCGCTGCTCTGCGTCCGGCCTGCGTACGCGGTGGACACCAGCACGGTCCGCCCGGCCGCGGCATCGCTCCCCGACGGCGGAGCGCCGACGCCACCCAACGCCGATGCGGGCACGTTGGCCGATGGCGGCGGTGCGCCGTCCCCTTCGAGTCTGGGGCTCGATCCAACATTGCGCTTGCCTCCCACCGTCGCCGAACAGGCCGAGGGACTCCCCATCGCGGCCCTGGAGGTGGTCGGCAACCGACGCGTCGTGCGCGAGGACGTGGTGTCCTATTTGCGCGAAAAGATCGGCCAGTTGTTCAAGGTCGAGAACCTGACGGCAGACGTCCACGCCCTGTGGGACTCGGGCTTCTTCGAAGACATTCAGGTGGACCTTACGACGAGCGACCGCGGCGTCGTCTTGCGCTTCATCTTGCGCGAGCGGCCGAACATCAAAGCGGTCGAGTATTCGGGCAACGACGAAATCGAGAGCGACAAGTTGACCGAGGTCGTGGAAGTCAAGCCGAACACGATTTTGAGCTTGCCGGCCGTGCGTCGCAGCGTCCAGAAGATCAAAGATGGTTATGCGGAGAAGGGCTATTTTCTGGCGGACGTTCAGTACGAGATCCAGCCTCAACGGGAGAACGAAGTCATCGTCAAGTTTCGAATCACCGAACATCAACCCGTGACCGTTCGGCGCATGACGTTCATCGGCAACGATCATATGGCCGACGACGAATTGCGCGGCGGGATGCAGACCGGCAATGGAGGGTTCCTGTCGTTCGGATCCGGAGGACCGTACCGCCAGGACGTGTTCGAGCGCGACGTCTTGATGCTGAGCGCCGCGTACTACGACAAGGGGTACCTCAGCGTGCAAGTCGGCACCCCCCGGGTGATGCTCACTGCGGACCGCTCCGGGATCGACATCGCGATCGTCATCCACGAGGGGCCTCGCTACAAGATCCGGCAGCTTCGAATCTACGAGCGCAGCGGCGACGATCCAACGCGGGAGGTCGAGCCGCTGGGAGGGCGCCGAGCGCTGCAGCAAATGCTGCACGCTCATTCGGGTGACTACTTCAACCGAGCCGAGCTCATCAAGGACCTGCAAGCGGTTCGCACGCTGTATCGCGACGCGGGCTTCGCCAACGTGGAAGCCGAACCGGAGACCGAGCTCGACCCGATTCACTCCGAGGTGGACATCGTGGTTCCGATCAAGCGGGGTCCCCCCGTCACGATCGAGCGCATCGAGGTAAAGGGAAACACGAAGACGCGTGACAAGGTCATCCGCCGCGAGATGGAGGTGCAGGAGGGGCAGCTCTTCAGCGAGACGGGGATCGACAACAGCAAGCGACGCATCACGGCGCTCGGATTCTTCGAACGGGTGGACCTGTCGACCGAACAGGGGTCGGCGCCTGACAAGCTCGTCATCAACGTGGAGGTCAGCGAGAAGTCCACCGGCACCTTTCAGGTGGGCGCTGGGTTCAGCTCGATCGAGAGCTTCATCGCCACGGCGCAAGTCCAACAGGCGAACCTCTTCGGTAACGGCCAGGCCCTGGCGCTGCAAGCCCAGGTTTCGTCACTGCGGCAGCTCGTGACGCTGCGCTTTTTCGAGCCCTACTTTCTCGACAGCAATTGGAACTCGAGCGTTGAACTCTATGATACCCTGTATGTTTTTCCGAACTTCGCGCGGAGGTCCATCGGTGGATCGATGACGTTCGGCTATGCGCTGGCGCAGCCATGGCTGCGCCTCTCGGTTACGGCGACCGCCGAATGGGACTCGGTCGATACCTCGTCGACGAGCACCGTTTTCGGCACATCCACGCCTGGTTTCACCAACATCTTTCAAGCCTTGCCTTTGGCCAACCTGTTCAACTCAGGCCGCGTCTTCTCGCTCCGGCCCACGCTCACGTACGACACCCGAGACAACCGGCTCTTCCCGAGCTCGGGAATCTTTCTGCAGGTATCCACCGAGCTCGCCTCCGAGCTCTTCGGCAGCCAGTTCAACTACCTGCGTCACAAGTTCACGGGGCGATTCTACTATCCGCTCGGCGGAGCGACGGTGGGCCAGCCCGGGTCGGGGTTCGTGCTCAAGCTGAACACCGAATGGGGCCTCATCACGAGCCCGGATCCGGAAGGCGTCCCGATCTTCCAGCGGTATTTCCTGGGCGGCATTCTGGACGTGCGTGGCTTCTATCTGCGGAGCATCGGCCCTCGCCTTCCGCTGACGTCCACGCTGGATCCGAACTCGCCGCCGATCCCGAACGGCGCAAACATCGGCGGCAACATGGAGGCCTACGAGAACCTGGAGCTCGAGTTCCCCATTCTCGACAAAGTCGGGATCCGCGGCGTGGTCTTCTTCGACGCGGGAAACTCCTGGAATACCGAAAGCCAGTTCTGCCAGACCACGCCGGCACCGCAGTTCGACAGGGTCGTTCGGCCGTGCTTTTCGTTCCCCGACAGCCTCGGCTACCTACGCACGTCGACCGGCTTCGGGATCCGTTGGTTCTCCCCGCTCGGTCCCCTTCGATTCGAGTGGGGCTTCCCGCTCGAGCCCTTGCCCTACGAACGCCACAGCGACTTCGAGTTCACGATCGGGAATTTCTTCTAGTCGATTCGAACGGGCGTCCGGGCGATCGGATCCCTCGGGCTGCGTGCTAAACACGTCCTCGACGCATGGCCGAGAATCCCCCGACGCCGACCGCACCGCAGCAAAAGGTCCCCGTCTCGATCCAGGACGAGATGCGCACCTCGTACCTCGACTACGCGATGAGCGTCATCATCGGGCGCGCGATCCCCGACGTGCGCGATGGGCTCAAGCCGGTCCATCGACGCATCTTGTACAGCGCGTACGAGCAAGGATTGCTGCCGACCACCGGGTACCGCAAGAGCGCCACCATCGTCGGCGACGTCCTCGGCAAATACCATCCGCATGGCGACGCGTCCGTCTACGACGCACTGGTCCGCCTGGCCCAGGACTTTTCGATGCGCTACCCGCTCATCGACGGTCAGGGCAATTACGGGTCGATCGACGGTGACCCGGCGGCCGCGTACCGATATACCGAGGCGCGCCTCACCAAGCTTGCCGTCGAGATCCTGAATGACCTCGACAAAGAATGCGTCGACTTCGT
The DNA here is from genome assembly GCA_049521295.1 of Polyangiaceae bacterium. Lineage (GTDB taxonomy): Bacteria > Myxococcota_A > Polyangia > Polyangiales > Polyangiaceae > Palsa-1150. Next base: position 16,001 of record JBEKOY010000040.1, read on the forward strand.
CCCGAATTTCGACGATCGCCTCCAAGAACCGGTGGTCCTGCCGTCACGCGTCCCGAATCTGCTGGTCAACGGTACCAACGGCATCGCGGTCGGAATGGCGACCAACATCCCCCCGCACAACCTCGGCGAAATCATCGACGCCACGGTCCATCTGCTCCGGCAGCCCAACGCCTCTCTGGACGATCTGATCCGTCTCGTACCGGGCCCGGACTTTCCGACGGCCGGGCTCATTTTCGGGCGATCGGGCATCGAGTCGGCGTATCGGACGGGCCGCGGAGCCATCGTCATGCGCGCCCGCTTGGGTGTGGAGCGCTCCCCAGGGCGCGGCGAAAAGGAGCAGATCGTCATCACCGAGATTCCCTACCAGGTGAATAAGGCCCGAGTCGCGGCGCGCATCTCGGAGCTCGTCCGCGAAAAGAAGCTCGATGGGGTCGGGGAGGTTCGCGACGAAAGCGACCGAGATGGCATACGACTCGTCGTCGAGCTGAAGAAAGACGTCATTCCGCAGATCGTCATCAATCAGCTCTACCGACAGACGGATCTGCAGACGAGTTACGGCGTCATCAACCTCGCGATCGTGCAAGGACGCCCCGCGGTCTTGAATCTCAAGGAGACGCTCGAAGCGTTCGTGGGACACAGAAGAGAGGTCGTCGCGCGCCGCACGCGATACGAGCTCCGGCAAGCCGAGGGGCAGCGCGAGATCGTGGAAGGTCTCGGCGTCGCCGTTTCCGAAGTCGATCTCGTCATAAAAACGATCCGGCAGTCGGCGGATCCTGAAACTGCACGGGCGGCTCTGATGACCCTGCCGCTTTCCGGGCTCGAGGCCTTCGTACGGCGAGCCGGACGGCCGGAGAGCGAGATCGAACTCGCGCGGGACCGGCAACCTTATGCGCTATCCGATCGACAAGCCAAGGCGATCCTCGAGATGCGTCTTTCACGGCTCACCGGCCTCGAGCAAGAGAAGCTGGCTCACGAATATGCGCAATTGTGCGATGCGATTGCTCGGCTTCGGTCGATTCTCGCGAGTCCCGAGCTCCTCGACAACGTCATCGTGACCGAGCTCGAAGAGATCCGGGCGAAATACGCCGACCGTCGGCGGACCGAGATTGTCGAGAACGACGCGGAGATCCTGGACGAGGATCTGATTCAAGAAGAGGACATGGTCGTGACCATCTCGCACGCCGGATACATCAAGCGTACGAGCCCCAAAGATTATCGCGCTCAGAAGCGGGGCGGCCGGGGACGCATCGGAATGGAGGCGCGCGAGGAAGACTGGGTGACGCAGCTCTTCGTCGCCTCGACGCACGCTTACGTATTCTTCTTCAGCGACAAGGGGAAAGTCTACGTCAAGAAAGTCTACGAAATTCCCCTGGCCGCACGTACGAGCAAGGGTCGTGCGATTGTCAATTTCATCGGCGTCGAAGCGGGCGAAAAGATCGCGGCCATCGTGGAAATTCCGAAGATCGAAAAGGGTAAATTCGTCGTGACGCTGACGAAGGACGGACAGATCAAGAAAACGGAGCTCGACGAGTACGAGAACTTCCGCGAGAAGGGAATCATCGGTGTCAAGGTCGACGAAGGCGACCGACTGCTTTCTGCCGCGCTCACCGACGGCACCCGCGACATTCTGATTGCCACCAAGGGCGGGCAGAGCATCCGCTTTCCCGAGGATCAATTTCGTCCGATGGGCCGGGGGACCCACGGGGTCAAGGGGATCGACCTGAGCGAGGGCGACGAGGTGGTCGGCCTCGAAGTGTCGAGCGATGAGCGCCCGCTGGTGCTCGCCGTTTGCGCCCAGGGATACGGCAAGCGCACGCAGATCGACGAGTTTCGAACCCAGAACCGTGGAGGCAAGGGAATCATCCTGATCGACGCCAGCGAACGCAACGGACCGGTCGTGGGCGTCAAGCTGGTCAAAGAGAGCGATGAGGTCATGCTCATCACGGATCGCGGACAAACGCTGCGAACGCGCGTCGGTGAGATTCGTGAAACGGGCCGCAACGCCCAGGGCGTCAAGCTGATGACGCTCGGCGATGGGGAGCGGATCGTCGCGGTGGAGCGAATGGCCGAGACGAGCGAAGCAGACGATCTCGGCGGATCGACCGTACCCCCCGCACCGAGCGAGCTCAACTGAGTGGGATCGCCCGATCCCTCGTCCACGCCGAGGCTGTCGGCGAAGGAGCGCCGTGATCGTGCTCGATTGGCGCCCGCTCTTGCACCGCAAACGCTCGGCCGGCTGGCTCGCCAACATCCGACGGCGCGCTGCGAGCTCGATCACGGATCCACGTTCGAGCTGCTGGTGTCGGTCGTGCTCTCGGCGCAAACGACGGACGTAGCGGTCAACAAGGTCACACCCAAATTGTTCGCTCGCTTTCCGGACGCGCGCGCTCTGGCCACCGCGGCGCCCGGCGAAGTGGAACCTTATGTGTCGACGCTCGGCTTCTTTCGCACGAAAGCCAAGTCGCTCGTGGCTCTGGCGAAAGCGCTCGTCCGCGACCACGGCGGCGAGGTTCCGGGAACGCTCGATGCCCTGGTCAAACTGCCCGGGGTCGGCCGCAAGACTGCGAACGTGGTCCTCGGGGTCGTATGGAATGCCCCCGAGGGGGTCGTGGTCGACACGCATGTGATGCGCCTCAGCCAGCGACTCGGCTGGTCGAAGCGGACGGAACCCGAGAAAATCGAAAAAGACCTTTGCCTGATCCTCCCGAGGACGGAGTGGAACGCGGCAAGCCACGTACTCATTTTTCACGGCCGCCGCTGCTGCCACGCACGAAAGCCCGCATGCACCGACTGCTCGGTCAGCGACGTCTGCCCTTCCGCATTCGACGCCGAACGGATCGGCCGAAAAGCGCCGCGAAGCCGCCGTGCAAGCGGCCCCGCAACCGACGGAAAACTTCGACCGAGCGGGGACGGGGCGGCTGCCTCCGCAACGGGCCGAAATCCGCCGCGAAGTCGGGCTGCCTCCGGTGCCCGAACGGCTACCCGCTTGCGCGAAACGCGTTGACCAAGCGCTCGGTGGCGGTGTAGGGGTCCACCCCTCGATTCTCCACATCGCGCACCGCGTCGTCGATTCGATCGCCGAGATCGTGAATGGCGGCCTCGAGGAGCGCCTCCCGCAAAGCCTGGCGAAGCTCTTCGTCGAGCCGGGATCGGCGGCGGTTTCGGCCCGCCACGGTTCCTTCGAGCCAACCCCGGTGTCGCCCCAGCGCTCGCACGACTTCGTCGACGCCGTCGCCACGTGTAGCGATGCATCTGACGATGGGCGGGGTCCACGTTTCATCGTCTGAAGGGACCGAGCGAGGCCTCACCGGTCCTGCGCTCGCAGCGTGCGCCACGCCGCCGACGCCCTTAGGAAGTGACTGCAGGGCTTCGTTGCCGAGTGAAATCATGAGCTCGAGATCGTGCACGGTCGCGTCCGCGCCGTCCCGATCGGATTTGTTGACGGCGAAGACATCGGCGCACTCGAGCAGTCCGGCCTTGATCGCCTGAATCTCGTCTCCAAGACCGGGCGTCATCACCACGAGGGTCGAATGGGCGGTGCGGGTGATTTCGAGCTCATCCTGGCCCACGCCGACGGTCTCGACAAGGATGACGCCGTACGCGGCTGCGTCGAGCACTCGCACGATGTCGCGCGCACTTCTCGAGAGTCCGCCTAGATGCCCGCGGGTTGCCACGGAGCGAATGAAGACGTCCGCGTCGTTGGCGTGGCGCTGCATTCGGATGCGGTCTCCGAGAATAGCCCCGCCCGAGTAAGGGCTCGTGGGGTCGACGGCGACGACGCCCACGCGCTCGTTACGCTGCCGGTATGCCGTGATGAGCCGGTCGCACATCGTGGACTTTCCCGCACCGGGGTTCCCGGTGACGCCCAGCACCCATGACCGGCCCGTGTGCGGCCAGAGGTCCTTCATCAGTTCGTCGCGGCCCGGCAACCGGTCGTCGACGACCCGAAGCGCGCGGCCTATGCCACGCGGATCTCGCGCGAGAATGCGTTGTACGAGATCGAGCCGATCCACGGAATTGACGAGAGCCGGAGCCCTGCTTCGTCTTACTCTAGCTGCCTTCAGCGCATGGCCGCGAGTTTGGCCCGCACGCCGTCGCGGTCCAACCCCCCCGCGGAAGCCGACAGTGCTCGGCCGTATGCTTCGCGTGCGGCTCGCTGCTCGTTCTGCGCGACCAGCGCATCGCCGAGCGCCGCCCAGGCCGGCCCCCAATCGGGAAACTCCTCGCTGGCGCGAACGCCGAATGCGCGGGCACTCGTATCACGACCCACAGCATGGCACGCGAGGCTTGCGCTCACGAGCGGGGTGGGATCGCGGTGATCGAGGCCCCACGCGGCTTGATAGGCCTCGATCGCCAGGTCCATTTCGCCCTTGCGCGCGTTGCCATCGGCGACGAGCAGCTCAGCGGCGGCATTGTTGGCCTCGGACTTCAGAGCTGCCTCTCCGGCGTGAATGGCGTCGTCGGCGCGACCCTCTGCGAGCGCCACCTGGCCCAGCAGAACGCGGGCCCCTAGATTGGTCGCGTCGGTGCGCGCGGCGGACTCGGCGGCTTCCTTCGCCTCCGCAACACGGCCGGAGGCGAGGCGCTGCGCGCCCAGCTCGAGCCATGCCTTGCCGAACGACGGGCGTTCGCGGACGGCCCGCTCGAGCAAACCGGTGCGCTCCGGCCCCAACGGTAGCGCGCTCGCCAGCTCAAATACGTTCTCGGGGCCGAGAGGATCGAGCTCCACGCCTTTGCTCAACTCAGCGAGGCCCTGCGATCGGTCACCGGCCCTCCACAAGACACGCCCCAAGGCCGTGCGCGCGTCCGCACCGTCCGGTCGCATCGCGATGGCCTCTCGAAAGGAGGCCTCGGCTCGAGCCGAGTCGAGCTCGAATTCGAACGCGAGCCCCTGCGCGAGCCGTGCGTTGTAGCACTGTGGGTCTATCGCAAGCGCCTCCGCCGCTTCGAGCTGTGCCTCCGTCGCTCGCTGCCAGACCAAGTGCGCGTTTGCGACACACGCATGTCCTTCGGCGCTTGCCCCTGGCACATGGATGAGTTGCTTGCAGGTGGCGAACGCACGCTGGACGTTGCCGAGGTCCATGTAGACCCGGGCGAGTTCTGTGTAGAGCGCTCGGAGCGCGCTCGGGTTCGCCGCACATACACCGATCCCGCGGCGGAGCTCGACCTCAGCCTGGGCCCAACGGCCAGCGCGCCGCAGTGCACGCCCCAGCGACAAGGCGGCCTCCCAGTCTCTCGAGTGGGACTGCGCCACCGCCCGTAGACCCTCGATCTGCGACTCCTGAGCGGTCCCGGCACGCGGAACCGCCAGACCGACCGCCAAAAAGACCGCTGCGAGGAAAACTCTCATTGCCCTCGACCGGCTACTTTGTAGCACACGACCGCGAATCCTGTCCTCGTCGGTCGCATCCTTGTTGAACAGAAAGGCCGGTTGTGTTCCCTTTCGGCCCCGCGCTTCGCGCAAAACCAGAAGGCCACCCGTGACCAAGACGACCCAGCTGACCGATCTCGTGTCCTTCCAGGACCGCAGCTTCGCTGCCCGGTACGCAACGCGCAAAATTCCGATGACCACGTTGTTCGAGGGATACCTCGATGGCTTGATCGACATCCCGGACATGGACGCCTTTCTCGACGCCCGTCGCGAGCTCGTCAGTTACGCGCTCACGAAGCACCATCTGGAGTTCTTCGTCACTCGCTTCATTCCCGAAGTTGCCATCCACTCCAAGGAACAGGACGAGCGCATCGTTCGCGAGCACTACGATCGCGGCGACGACTTCTTCGATGCCTTCCTCGGCGAGCGCATGGTGTACACGAGCGCATTTTTCCGCGACGAGCACGACTCGCTCGAACAGGCGCAGGACAACAAGCTCGACTTGGTGTGTCGCAAGTTGATGGTTCATCCCGGCGACGAGATGCTCGACATCGGGTGTGGATGGGGCACCCTTGCGATGTACGCGGCCAAAAACTACGGCGCGAAATCGACCGGCATCACGATCAGCAAGAACCAAACGGCCTTCGGGAATCGGCGGATCGCGAAAGCCGGGTTGTCGGAGCGCGCTCGTATCGAGTGCCTGGACTATCGCGACATCCCGAGGCGCCAGTACGATCGCATCTCGAGCCTCGAAATGGTGGAGCACGTAGGCATCAAGAACTTCGGCAAGTTTTGTCAGCTTGCGTACGACCTCTTGAAAGACAGTGGCCTGTTTTTGCTGCAGTGGACGGGCCTACGCCGCGGCGGAGCGCTCGGTGTGCCGGTGATCGGTCTGCGCCCCGAGGACCTCATTTGGGGTCTCTTCATGAGCAAGTACATCTTTCCGGGCGCGGATGCTTCGCTCCCGCTGAGCGACGTCGTGAGAGGGCTCGAGAGGGTGGGCTTCGAAATCCAGTCCGCTGAAAACGTGAGCGTTCACTATGGACTCACGATCCAGCGATGGCATCAGAACTGGCAAAACCACGAACAAACCGTGGTCAAGGCGTACGGCCAGCGTTGGTACCGCCTTTGGCATCTTTTTCTCGCATGGTCGTGGCGGATCGCGATGCAGGGCAACGCTGCTTGCTTTCAGATCGTCGCGCACAAGAACCTCGACACCTTCGATCGCAAAGTCTTCATCGGCCGCTCGTCGCTCGGAAGCGTCCGCGCCCCGGAACGGGAAAAGGAGCGCGCGCCCGTCGCCGCGAGCGGCACGAACGGCACGAACGGGACCGCGCGGGCCGATTAGGGCCCCTCCAGAGCAAGCAACGCTCCTCGCTCAACGCTTCCGAACGGGTCCGAGCCCGCGGCCGGCGCGGCTACCGCGCGAGTTGCTCGACGGCCCACGCAGCCGCCTGCCGAACCATATCGCTGTCGTGCCGGTCCGCCGCGTCTCGAAGGGCCCCAAGCGCGCTGCGGTCCCGCCGGTTGGCGAGTACGATGGCCGCATTGCGCGCGATCCCAGCGCGCCCGCTTCGCTTGAGCGGTGAGCCTTGCGCCAGGGCGCGCCACCCCGCCTCGTCGAGCGAGAGCAGATCGGCGAGCCGCACGCTCGACCAGCGATCGAGCGGCGAGAACGGGTCGCCGTCGGCTGCCGAATCTCGAGCACGGGCGGCTTCGCCGGCGTTGAATGGGCAACAATTCTGGCAGTCATCGCAGCCGAACAAGTGAGCGCCGACGCCTTCGGCAAGGTCGGCCGGTATCGCGCTCCGGTGCTCGATCGTCAAGTAGGCCACGCAGCGACGCGGATCCAGCACGAAGGGCGCGGCGAAGGCCTTGGTCGGGCATGCATCCAGACACCGCGTGCACGTTCCGCATCTCTCGGCCATGGGCACGTCAGCGGGCAGATCCAGGGTGGTGACCACCTCGCCGAGCAACACCATCGACCCGAGGCCCGGCACAATGAGCATGCCATTTTTGCCGACAAACCCGAGTCCGGCCCGCGCCGCCCACGCGCGCTCGAGAACCGGCTCGTCGTCGCACAGCGGGCGCGCTCGTACGGGGTGATCGGGAGAGCCGAACGAGCGCAGGTAGGCCGCCAAACGCCGGATCCGCCGCCGCAGAAATCCGTGGTAGTCGCGGCCTCGCGCATAGCGCGCAATGGACCCGACGATCCCGGACGGGCCTACGTCGGGCAAACGCGGATAGCGCCGGGCGACGCACACCACGCTCTTCGCGCCCCGAAGCAAACCGTCGGCGTCGAGACGCTCCCGGAGGCCGCGATTTCGCGCGAGATACCGCATCTCCCCATGCATTCCGTTGGCGATGAATGCGTCGTAGCGCGCGATGTCCCGGTCGAGCGGGACGTCCGCGCGTGCAATGCCCACAGCGTCGAATCCGAGCGCTCGCGCGGTCAACCGGACACGTTCGGCAGGGTCGGTCGCCGGCTCGCCGCGCATCGGCGGGACAACGGAGCGCCCGGCGGCGGCACGGCCCTGTTCGAGGACCTGCTTCGCCCCTTTCGCACGAGACGTGAGTGCTTGATCGGGAAATGAGACGCGTGACACGGGCATCCGGCGTCTTAGAGTATGGTGCAAGTGGCGGGGACGCGCCGGGCCATCTCGCCGAGCGCGAATGCCTCGGAGCGAGGAGGCGCACGGAGATGGCAACCTTGAACGGCGGTGTGCTGAGCGACGGCACCGCTTCGGAGGCAACGCAAGACGCGTTGTTCGGGGGCAGTGTTGTGCTCTTCCAGCCTCATCGCGGCAGGGGCTACAGGACCAACGTCGATGCTCTTCTGCTCGCCACGTTCGCCGCCCGCGAAACGGCCAACTCGACCGCAAGCGGCGATGGGCCGTACGTGAAGCGGCCCGCTCGCGTCGCTTTCGACTTGGGAGCCGGCGTCGGAGCGGTAGGGTTGGCTCTTCTGCGTCTCGGCGCGACTCAGCGCGTCGTCTTCGTCGAAATCGACGAAGCCGCGGCTAAGATGGCCCGCCGGAACCTGGACGCGAACGGCTGGACCGACCGCGGCGAGATCGTTCGGGCCGACGTGCGCGACGTCGGAAAAGCGCAGCGCGGCGAAGCCAACCTCGTGGTCTGCAATCCCCCGTACGTCGCCCCGGGCCGCGGCCGGTTCGCAGGGTCCGAGGCGGAGGCGCGCGCGCGCGTCGGCGATTTGGGCCCGTTCGTAGTGGCGGCACGCCAGGTCGCCGGCCGCGGTGCACGGGTATGCTTCGTTTATCCCGCCCGCGAGTTGGCCTCGCTACTGGCTCGCCTTGCGGTCGAAGGCCTTCACGCCAAGCGCATGCGCTTCGTGCACTCCGCGGCGAGCGCGGCTGCCCGAGTCGCTCTCGTCGAAGCACAGGCCGGGCACGCCGGAGGCTTAATCATTACCCCGCCTCTCGTGGAGCGCCAAGGCGGCGCCTACACTCCCGAGATGGAGGCACTTTTGTCTCAGCGCGCCGCCCCCCGCGACAACGCTCAATTTTTTTGCCCGAACAATCGGTCGAGCGCAATAGCGCAGGCCGCCCGCACGCTCAGGTGATTGTACCGGGGGTCCTCGGCGACGATCGGCTGGAGCAGTCCGTCGGCCGCTGAGATTGCGCTCGGCGCCAGACCCCAGCCCGTTCCGAATAGGATGAGCACGTGAGTGCCCTCGCCCGCCAGACGCGCGCGCGCCTCTTGGAACGTCAGCGTCGCACCCAGAGGGCGCGCCGCCGTTGCCCAAACTTCGACGCGGCTTCTTCCGCCAAGCTGCTCGAACGCCACGTCCAACGACTCGACGATTCGCAGAACGCCCAGTGCCTCTCGGCGATCTGGAATCCGACGGCCGCCGGACCCATCGGTCCAGTGATCGCGGATTCTCTTGACCAACTCGCGTTGCGCCGCGATGGGATGCACGACGAAGTAATCGGTGCACCCGAACGTTCGCGCGCTGCGGGCAAGGTCGTGGACGTCCAGGTTCGTCACGGCCGTCGTGACGATTGCGCCCGATCCATCGAGCACGGGATGGTGCACGAGTGCGATCGCGCAGCGCCTCATGGCTCTTGCCGGTTCCGGCAGAAGCGTTCCCAAAGATCAGGCCGGCGCTCGCGTGTCCTCGCGATCGCTTGCTCGCGCCGCCACTGTTCAATGTCGGCATGATGACCGCTTTGCAGCACGTCCGGCACGCGCACACCCCGAAACTCGACCGGACGCGTGTACTGCGGGTACTCCAGCAAGCCACCGGTCTCCGGACTGTGCGACTCGTCGACCGTAGACGCTTGGTTGCCGAGAACCCCGGGCAAGAGTCGCGCACAGGCGTCGATGATGGCCATCGCAGCGACCTCGCCTCCGGTCATTACGAAGTCGCCCAGCGAAAGTTGCTCGTCCGTGAACGCCGAGATCCGATCGTCGAACCCTTCGTAACGCCCGCAAACAAGCATGACCGCCGGCAGCGATGCGAGCTCGCACACCCGCCGTTGGTCCAGTACGCGCCCCTGAGGCGTCAGCAAGACGCGATGTGCCCGCGGCTCTCGGGACGCCTCGGCGTCGAGCGACTCCATCGCCGCCACGATCACGTCGACGCGCATGATCATCCCACTGCCGCCGCCGTAAGGCGTATCGTCGACACTTCGATGTTTGCCCAAGCCGAAGTCGCGCGGGCTCCGAAAGCGAATCGCGATCTGTCCACCTTCGAGCGCGCGCGCGATGAAGCTCGCGCCCAGATACCCGGAAAAGATATCCGGAAAAAGCGTGACGACGTCGAAGCGCAGCGCGGCGCTCATCGTCGGAATACCCCCTCGAGGGTCGCCAGCACGACCCGTGCGCTCTGGACGTCGACGCTCCGGATCACCGAATCGACCAGAGGCACCTCATACGGGTCGCCTCCGTCCCCGGCGTCGACCACAAGCGCGTCGGCGGTCGGATAGGTGACGACCGCGCGAACGCGACCCAATTCGCTGGCCACCCCGGCTTCTTCGAAGACGACTCGCGCCCCTTCCAGATCGCAAGCGTAGAACTCGCCCGCGTCGAGAGGCGGAAACTCCTCTCGCTTCGCACATACGATCGCGCCCCGCAGCGCTTCCGCGCCGTTGCGATCGTCGACCGAATAGAGTTTGAGCAGAATCGCATCGTTGGCGCGTCGCGCCCCATCCACGCTCACTTCCTGCTCCTGGCCATCGGGGAAGCGCAGCAGCACTTCATCGAGCCCCAACAGCAAGTCGCTATCCCCATTGAACAAGCGCAAGCGCAACTCACCTCGAACCCCGTGAGGGCGGGCGACGGCGGCCAACGGAACCCATGCGCCGGGCTCAAGCACGTTTCGCTGCCTCCAGACGGGTCGACCGCTACCGGGCGCGCCGACGACCCGATCAGTCCACGATGTCGAGGTGGGCGCGGCGGCCAAGTTTGGACGAAACGGCCGTCAGCAGCGTGCGCATCGACTGAGCCGTGCGACCTTCCTTGCCGATGACCTTGCCGACGTCGTCCTTCGCCACGCGCAACTCGATGACGATGTTGTGATCGTCCCTGAGCTCGGTCACGTCGACCTCATCCGGATGATCCACGAGTTCCACGGCGATGACGCGGATGAGTTCCTGGAGCGGTGGTCGATCCGCGTCGATCTCGGAGCTCACGTTGCCTCCGGCACCGCTGCCGTTCGATCGCGCCGTTTGAGTAGGCGATCGAGCGTGGCGGACGGAAGGGCTCCGCGCGTGCGCCAATACGTGAGCCGCTCGTCGTCGATGACGAAGCGGGCCGAGTCGTGGACCGGATCGAAGGTGCCGATATTCTCGAGGAAGCGCCCGCCGCGGGGACTCCTGTGATCGGTCACTACAATGCGGTAAAAGGGCCGCTTTTTGGACCCTGTTCGGGAAAGACGAATGTGAACGGCCATCGGGTCTGTACTTTCGCTCCGGGGCGCGCAAGGTACGGGCCAGGGGCCCGGCCGTCAAGAAGCGAGGTCACCGGGGTCGCTCGGCTCGAGCCACATGTCAGCCATTTACGCTCATGAGTCGGCCGAGCTTGAGCACGAGCGAGAGGTGGAACACGGCGCCGTACACGTGAAGCGTGCCGTGGCCAAGCGCGCCGATCACGGCGCGCAGCGCACTTACGGACTCCTTGTCGCGAGGATGGGGGATTGGCAGGCCGAAAGGCGTTGCCATGGGCATATTCGAAAGGGCGATGATCACGTCCGAGGGTCCCCGGACCGTGACGTCGGGAATTCCGACGATCCCGTCGTAAATGGTCAGCCTCGATCCGCTTTCGAATCGCAAGGTGAGCGCGACGTCCACGTCTTCGGCAACAATCGCCACCGTTCCGTCGAGACCCGCAAAGTCGACCTGCTTGTGGGGCTTGGCCTGCATATTCTGGCGGATGAGCCCCGCCAGCATGCAAGCCAACCCATTGTCTTCGGCGCCCGGGGCCAGTTCAACGTCCGGAATCATGGGAAATATCGCGCTGGTTCACCGTCATTGCGACGTCAGGGTCACGCGCCGTTTTCGGACCGCTCTGCCCCCCGCTCGCGGCGGCCACTGGTGGGTCATTGAGCGGCCTCGACCGCATTTTGCGCGATCACCTCGCGATACCAAAACGCGGAATCCTTCGGGATCCGTTCCTGCGTCGCGTAGTCGATCCAGGTGAGACCAAAGCGTTGGGTGTAACCGTGATCCCACTCGTAATTGTCCATCAGCGACCATGCAAAGTACCCCTCGAGCGGGACACCTTCGCCAATCGCGCGTCGGGCCGCAAGCAGATGGTCTCGCATGAACGCAATCCGGCGCGTATCGGCCACCCGCTTCGATGCGTCGGGCGCGTCCGGGTAGCTGGCCCCATTTTCGGTCACATAAATCTTGGCCGGCCGATACCCCAGATGCACTCGCATCAGCACCTCGAACATTCCCTGCGGATAGACCTCCCATCCGATCGCCGTCCATTCGGACGGGGGCGCGAGAAAGACGGTACGCGGGCGGTTTTTCTGCTCCGGAACCCGATCGCTCCGCGTGACGGCTCGATTGTAGTAGTTGACGCCGAGGAAATCGGTCGCGACCGCGATGTCCCGGAGATCGCCGGACCGCACGAAGGGCATTCCGGTCTCCGCCAGGTAGCCGGCCCGTACGTAATCGAGCACCATATCGGGCGGGTAGAATCCTCGATACAACGGGTCGAGAAACCACCGATTCATGAAGCCGTCGTAGTGGCGGGCGGCATCCGCATCGTCGGGACTCGGCGACGCGGGCACGGCCGGCGACAGGTTGACCGTGATGCCGACCTCGGCGCCGGGGCTGTTGCGGCGAATGACGGACACGGCCCACCCGTGCGACAGCAACAAGTGGTGACTGCTCGCGATAGCGGCCGACCAGTCTCGCAGGCCCGGTGCGTGCACGCCCTTCGCGTACGACACGAAGCTCGCGCACCACGGTTCGTTGTGCGTGATCCAGTGTTTGACGCGATCACCCAGACGCCGGCTCACGGCTTCGGCATACTCAACGAACGCGTGTGCCGTATCGCGGTTCACCCAGCCGCCAGCGTCCTGAAGCACCTGCGGCAGGTCCCAATGGTACAGCGTCACGTACGGTGCAATGCCGCGCTCGAGAAGCGCGTCGACCAATCGCGAGTAAAAGTCCAACCCTCGGTCGTTGACCGGCGACCGTCCGGTCGGGTGGACTCGCGGCCAAGCCACGGAAAAGCGGTACGCGGCCAGCTTCAGGCTACCCATGAGCGCGACGTCCTGCCGCCATCGGTGATAGTGATCGCAGGCGACGTCGCCGTTGGATCCGTCTTTGATGTTGGCGACCGTCTTGGCATACCGATCCCAGATCGACTCGCCGCGCCCGTCTTCGTTCGTGGCGCCTTCGATCTGGTACGACGAGGTCGCCGCACCCCACACGAACCCCGCAGGAAAGCTGACGCGAGTTGCCATGTCGATCCATTCTCCTCGGCTCACGCACTCGGCGCGAAGCGGCGGAGCCTACTCGCGCCCAGCCTTCTACGTCCAGAGCACACGTTCTGCCCATAGCCCGTTGTCGACGCGCCTCGCATTCGGTGTACGCTGGGAGCCCCTTACCGGGTCGTGTTGGAGGCTATCGCATGCAGTTCGGCCACTTCGATGATGCTCGCCGCGAATACGTGATCACCACGCCGCGAACGCCCTATCCCTGGATCAATTATCTCGGGAGCGAAAATTTTTTTGGATTAATCTCGCACCAGGCGGGAGGCTATTGCTTCTATCGCGACGCTCGACTGCGCCGGCTCACTCGATATCGCTACAACAACGCGCCCACGGACGTCGGTGGGCGCTATTTCTACGTTTACGACGGCGGCGATTTCTGGTCGCCGTCGTACATGCCGGTGAAGCGCGAACTGGACTTCTTCGAGTGCCGTCACGGACTCGGCTACACAGCGATCACCGGCGAGCGGAATGGCGTCCGCGTGCAGGAGCTATTTTTCGTTCCGTCGGGCCACACCGCCGAAGTGCATCGCGTCACGGTCACCAACACCGGATCGTCGCGCAAGAGCGTCAAGCTCTTTTCGTACCTCGAATTTTGCATGTGGAATGCATACGATGACATGACCAACTATCAGCGCAATTTCAGCACTGGAGAGGTCGAAGTCGTCGGTAGCACCATTTATCACAAGACCGAATATCGCGAACGGCGCAACCACTTCGCCTTTTACCACGTGAACGCGCCCGTAGTCGGTTTCGATACCGATCGCGAGTCGTTCCTCGGCCTGTACAACGGTATGCACGAACCCCAGGTCGTCGCCCGCGGGCAGTCCGCCAATTCGATCGCGAGCGGGTGGGCGCCCGTCGCATCGCATTGCGTCGACATCGCATTGCCCCCGGGTGGGTCGGAGACGTTCGTATTTGTCCTCGGCTACGTCGAAAACCCGGTCGCGGAAAAGTGGGAACGCCCGGGCATCATCAACAAGGAGCGCGCACGATCGCTCGTCCAGCAGTTCTCGACGGCGGCACAAGTCGACGCCGCACTGCACCAGCTCGGCGACCATTGGTCGGGCCTGTTGTCGAATTTTCAGGTCGACTCGCCGGACGCGCGACTCAATCGGATGGCGAATATCTGGAATCCATATCAGTGTATGGTGACGTTCAACATGTCACGATCGGCTTCATATTTCGAAACCGGAATCGGACGCGGTATGGGCTTTCGTGACTCCAATCAAGATCTTCTCGGCTTTGTTCACCTCGTGCCGGCGCGGGCGAGAGAGCGCATCATCGATATCGCCTCGACGCAGCTCGCCGACGGCAGCGCCTACCATCAGTATCAGCCGCTCACGAAGCGCGGCAACAACGACGTCGGAAGCGGTTTCAACGACGACCCGCTCTGGCTCATCTTCGGCGTCGCCGCGTATATCAAAGAGACCGGCGACTTCGACATTTTGAAGGAACTCGTCCCTTTCGACAACGATCCGAAGAGCGCCGCCCCGTTATTCGAACATCTCAGGCGGTCCTTTCGTCACGTCCTCGACAACCTCGGTCCACACGGCCTGCCGCTCATCGGGCGCGCCGACTGGAACGACTGCCTCAATCTCAACTGCTTCTCCGAGACACCCGACGAGTCGTTCCAGACGACGGGCAACCGCACGGGGCGCACGGCGGAATCGGTCTTCATCGCGGGGATGTTCGTCGGGGTTGCGCCGGACTATGCGTATCTCGCCGAAACCGTCGGTCAAGGCGCCGAAGCCACGAGCGCTCGCACCGAAGCGAAGAAGATGGAGGAGGCGGTCCTGACGCACGGCTGGGACGGCGCGTGGTTTCTGCGCGCATACGATTTCTTCGGCAACAAGGTCGGCAGTCACGAGTGTCCGGAAGGCAAAATCTTCATCGAGCCTCAAGGGTTTTGCGTCATGGCCGGCATCGGTCGGACTACCGGACACGCCAAGAAAGCTCTCGACTCGACGAAGGAACTGCTCGACACCCCGTACGGCATCGTCTTGAACCATCCGGCTTACACGCGATATCACGTCGAGCTCGGAGAGATCTCGTCGTACCCCCCCGGGTACAAGGAAAATGCGGGCATTTTCTGCCACAACAATCCGTGGATTGTCATCGCCGAGACGGTCATCGGGCGCGGCGACCGCGCTTTCGAGTATTGGAAGAAAATTGCGCCGTCGTATCTCGAGGACATCAGTGAAATTCATCGCCTCGAGCCCTACGTCTACGCGCAGATGATTGCCGGCAAAGACGCGCCACGACACGGCGAGGCCAAAAATTCTTGGTTGACCGGGACGGCCGCGTGGAATTTCGTTGCGCTCTCGCAGCACTTGCTCGGAGTGCGGCCCGATTTCGAAGGGCTGCGGATCTCCCCCGTCATCTCGAAAGAACTCGCGACATTCGCCGTCACGCGCAAGTGCCGCGGCGCCGAATACGTCGTGCGGGTGAAGAACGCGAACGGGGGCACTCAACCGCCGAAGCTGACCGTCAACGGCAAGGGGATCGAGGGGAATCGGGTCCCGTACGCTCCTCGCGGAGCCCGTGTCGTGATCGACTGCGAAGTATAGGTCGCATCGATGACCGGTGATGGCGTGCACGCGCTCGAGCTCGGCGACGTCCGCCTCGTTGTGGATTCCCACTCGGGCGGGCGAATCACCTCCTTCCGGCTCGGCGGCACAGAAGCGCTGACGGGGCCCGAACTCGACCCGAACAACTACGGGTCGACGCTGTGGACCAGCCCCCAGAGCGACTGGGGCTGGCCGCCCCCCGCCGAATTCGACGACCTGCCGTTCGTCGTCACGCCGGATCCAGGGGGCGCGATCGCGATGACGGGGCCAGCCAGCGGAGCTTTGGGTGTGCGCCTCGCCAAGCGATTCTGGGCGGATCATGCCCTCGGTGCGATGGTGCTCGAGTACGCGATGCAGAACGTCACCGCGAAGCCGAAGCGCTACGCGCTATGGGAGGTTTCGCGTGTTCCAGCAGGCGCCCTGTCTTTCTACGCCACGGGGACATCGTTGGGCGGTTCGCTCCAGCTCGAGCAACGCGCCGGCGGCACTTGGTACGCCCACGATCCCCGCGTGCTCTCGCAGGTCGGCGAGAAAGCGTATGGGGACGCCGGGCTGGGATTTTTGGCACATGTGCTGCCCGGTCGCGTGTTGTTCGTGAAGGCATTTGTCAACCTGCCGCCCGGTCAGCACGCGCCCGGCGAGGGAGCGGTCGAGATCTACGGCAACGATCGCTATGTCGAGGTCGAAGTGCAGGGACCGTACGCCGCAATCGATCCGGGAGCCTGGTCGCCGCCATGGGCGGTTCGCTGGTACCTGCGGTCCATCCCGGCGCACGTGGATCCGATTCTCGGTAACGCGGATCTCCTCGCCTTCGCTGCCGGCGTCGCGGACGGAACGGCCCCCGGCCGTGGATCGGGGCCTTTCGCGTCACCCCCCTTCGACACGGCCCCGACGGCTGCCGGCTGAGCGCGAGCGCCGGCAAACGAGCCTGGACGTCACGGCTTGACGCGGCTTCCTTCGGCGTCTCGAATCTCGGGGGCTGGAAGGCCAAGCGGATCAATCATCGGCTGCACTCGAGCGCGGGGGCCGACGACCACGACGATCCCGTCGGCCGGATCGTAAAAGCGCCGCGCCAGCGCATCGAGATCCGACTTCGACGCCGAGTCACGCATCCGGCTGCTCTGGGCTTCCCAGTCGGCCGGAAGGCCCAGCGAGGCATCCGCCGCCAAGTGCCCGACGACACCCTCGACCGCCTCGTACGCACCGACAAGATCGCCGCGAGCTTGTGATCGAGTGCGCGACACCTCGTCGTCGTTCAGCCCGGCCGAGGCGAAACTGGCGAGGTCCGCCAGCATGGCCTTGAGCGCGTCCCCTGTCTTGTCGGTGACGACGTTCGCCCACGAGATCAACTGACCCGGTCCGCGCGAAATGGAGTATCGCGAGCGCGCCCCATACGTGTATCCGTGCTGTTCGCGAAGATCCTGATTGAGGCGCGACGAAAAGCTGCCGCCGATGGCGTCATTAACGCGCCACAGCGCCGGTTGCTGCGGGTCCGAGGCTGCAATTCCCGGCTTGACCAGCGCGATGACCGCCTGGGGCGCGTCGGGTCGATCGACGAACACGAGTCTCGGCCAAGGCCCATGGGCCGCAAGGGGTACGATCGGCGCTGGCGCTGGCCCTGAAGGCGCCTTCCACGACCCGAAGGCGCTGTCCACCAGCGCCGAGAGCTCAGCACGGGCCACATCGCCCGCGCAGGTGAGTGTGGCCCGGTCGGGTCTCCAGGTCGACGCGTACAGCCGTTTGACGTCGTCGAGGCCGACCGCTGCCGCGCTCTGCCGCGTCCCGTCCCACGGGTGACCGTAGGGGTGGTCGGGGCCGAACAGAACGACCCGATACACGACGCGCGCCGTCGCATCGGGGTCCTTTTCCCTCTGCAACAATTCGTTGTGCCAGAGTTCTTTCATGCGACTGAACTCGGCTGCCTCGAAGCGAGGGCGCATGACGACGTCGGAGAAGACCGAGAAAGCCGCGGCGAGGTTCTTCTTCAACACCGTCAGGGCCACGCCGCTCGCGTCGGCGTTGGCGTCCGTGGTCAGCCGGGCACCGAGATCGTCCAGCGCCCGCGCCAAGTCGAGCGCGCCACGCTGGCCTGCCCCTTCGTTGAGCATCCTCGCCGTGGCGTAAGCGAGGCCCGCCTTGCCCTTCGGATCCGACGACGCCCCCGTCGGAATCGATAGGTCGCAGGAAACGATCGGGGCTTCGTGACGCTCGAGGAGCCAGACCGTGATTCCCACAGCCGTCTTGAAAACCTCGGGCGACGGCGGAAGAAACGGAGCGGGTGCGGGCGTGTCCGGACGCGGACCGAGTGGATCGGACACGGTTGCGACCGGAGCGACCGATGCGTCAGGTACGGGTGCGGTGACGGGTGGCGTCGCCTGGGGGGGCGGCTGAGCGCCGCACGCACCGGCCGTGTACCCGAGGAGGAGAGGGAGAAGCGCCCGCACGTAAGGCGTCCACGAGAGGTTCATTGAAAGCCTCATCGCGCCCCTTCTTTCTTGTCTTTCGTGGGGGCAATGATGAGCACGACGACCGCGTCCGGCCTCAACACCTTCTTTGCATAATCGCGAATGTCGCTTGTCGTGGCGTGCCGATACCGATCCAGATCATGCTGGAAGTAGCCGGGGTCGCCGACCTCGGCTTGATACATATTGAGCAGGGAGGCGCGCTCCGGAATGCTCTGGAGCCGATCGACGAAGTCCATCTCGTACCCATTTTTGGCGCGTTCGATCTCCTCTGTCGAGACCTCGCGAGCGGCAAGGCTCGCCACTTGGTCGAGGAGCGCCTTCTCCACCCTCGAAGGGTCGACCCCGGGCCGGACGAGCGCTTCGACGACGAAATCGGACCCCAGCACATGCGAGTCCTGCTCGGCGGAGACCTCCTGCGCGATCTTCTGTTCGTAGACGAGGGACTTGTAGAGCCGGCTCTCCTTGCCGTGCGACAGGACGCTCGCGGCGAGATCCAGCTCGGCATCTCCCGGCGCAAAGTGCCGAGGCGACTGCCACGCGAGCGTCACCTTGGACAACTCGACGTTGTCGGCCACGGATCGACGCACCACGCCGGCGATCGTCGTATGCTGATCGCTGAACCCGGGCGCGCCCGGGTCCTCGGGCTCGCCGCGGCTCGGCAGACTGGCAAACAGCCGGTCGACCGATGCACCCACCTGTCGCGGATCGAAGTCCCCCGAGACCACCAGAGAGGCGTTCGAGGGGTCGTACCACGTGGCGAAGAACTGTTTGACGTCCGCAACGCTCGCGGCTTCGAGATCGGCGTGCGACCCGATGACGGGGTGGTGATAGGGGTGCCCCTCCGGCCAAACGAGGTTTGGGAGCTCGAGCTCCTCGACGCCGTACGGGCGATTCTCGATACTCTGCCGGCGCTCATTTCTGACGACCTGGCGTTGAAGATCCAGCTTGCTCTGGTCGATGAGCGGGCCGAGATTTCGCATTCGATCGGCCTCGAGCCAAAGGAGCAGCGGCAGGGCCGACGAGGGGGCGATGTCGAAGTAGTCCGTGCGATCCTCGGCCGTCCACGCGTTGTTCTTGCCCCCGGCTCCCTCCATCCAGGCGTCGAACGCTTTGGTTGGGGCGCGCTCGGTCCCCATGAACATCAGGTGCTCGAAGAGGTGAGCAAACCCCGTGCGACCCGGTCGCTCCATTCGAGACCCGACGCGAACCGATACGTTGACCGCGACTTGCGGGACCGAATGGTCTTCGCTGAGGATGACGACCAGGCCGTTCGGCAACATCGTCTTCGTAAATGGAATGTTCAGATCCTGCCCGACCGCCGCCGGAGCCGCGATCAGCACCGGGGTCATCCAGGCAAGGGCGAGAGTCACTGCGGAAGGACGCATCCCTCGACCTACTAATCGTCACCGAGCCGCGTTGCTATGGGAATGTCTCCGCCGTCTCGACCCTCGGGGTCAGACGGGGGACTCGATGGGCTCGACGTCGACGTCGACGAGCCTTCGGTCGCGCACGACTCGCAGCTTGATGGCTCGAGCCACGGTCCACTTTTGCAGCGCCCGATGGATGTCGTCGACGTTCGTGACCGATCCTCCGTCCAGTCCGACGACGATGTCGCCTGCTCGCAGCGCACTGCGGGTGGCCGGGCCCCGATCATCGAAGGCGGTGACCTCGACACCGCTCGGCCGCGCGAGACCGAGCTTTCGCGCGAGGTCGCGATCCATGGGCCGATTCTGCCCGGCGATCCCAAGCCAACCGCGGCGGACTCGGCCGCTGCTCATCAGCTCGCCAAGGACCCACTTCGCCGTGTCGATAGGCACGCTAAAGCTGATGCCTTGGGCCCCGACGATGACGGCCGTGTTGATCCCGACGACGCGTCCACGTGAGTCGGCGAGCGGGCCTCCGGAGTTGCCGGGATTGAGCGCAACGTCGCTCTGAATGATGCCCTCCATGGCGCGTCCGTCGCGAGCCCGCATCGTGCGACCGAGCGCGCTGACAACCCCTGCCGAGACGGTCGAACTGTACCCGAGCGGATTGCCAATGGCGACGACGAGCTGTCCGACGCGAAGAGCGGACGAGTTTCCGAGTGCCGCCTGCTTCGGAGCCGAACCGTTCGCCCGAACGACGGCGAGGTCCGTCGCATGATCGACGCCGACCACGTGAGCGCCGCAGGTCGTCCCGTCCGTGAAGCCGAGTTCTAGCTGATGAGCGCCGGACACGACGTGCGCGTTCGTCAGTACGTAGCCGTCTTGCGCGAAGACCACTCCCGAGCCGGCGCCGGCCGGTCCCTGCCGCGAACTGCGAGCGATGCTCACGACCGCGGGACCGACTTCGTCCGCGACGTAAACCACCGCCTGCGAATAGGCGTCGAGCGCCTCCTCTTCGGCCGGCGGGACGGCGTCGTTGGCCGGTGTGGCCAGCGACGAGGGTGCCTGCGACAGGCCCTCGGACAAGTCCACTACGCGTGCGACGCGGGGCATGCGGCTCAAACTGCGCATGGATCGCCGCCTGTGCAATCGGGTCGTTCCGACACGCCGCGCCGGCCGCCGCACGAGCGCAATCCATGGGTGTGTGTCACAAGCGCATGGCTTGGCCAATCCCGCTGGCTCAACTGCCGACCGGGCGGACTTGCGATGCGGGCACCCCTGGGCACCGGCGCAGCGCCTGAAGAACGATCTCCTCTGGGCGTTGGCGAGCACCGCTCTGGGGGCGACGCGCCCCATCTCCGTCGCCGGCCTACGCGTCCTTGGGCGCGCGCTCGGTCTGGCCGCCTACCGCTTGGCCGGTTCGGCCCGTCGCTGCGCGAACGCCAACGTGGCACGCGTCTTTGTCGACACAAGCGACGCCGACCGGACGCGATTCGTCCGACGGTGCTTCGCACGTCTCGGCGAGCTGATGGGCGAGACCGTCGCGTTGCTGCGACCGGAGACCACCTTGCCGCCTTTGGTCTTGGTGCCCGAGGCACGCGAAGCCCTTCAGTGTGCGCGCGCCACGGCGCGAGGCGCGCAGGGCGTCCTCTTCGCGTCGGCGCATCTGGGGCCCTGGGAGCGGGTCGCGGCGTCGATCGTGTCGTCCGGCGTTCCGCTGATTGCCGTAGCTCGAGAGAGCTATGATCCGAGATTCTCTGCGCTGTTCGAACGCATTCGCTCTCGCGCGGGCGTCCGGGTCATCTGGCGTGGCCGGCCGGGTGCAGCGGCCGGAATCATCCGTGTCCTGCGCGGGGGCGGAGTCCTCGGCATCCCGATGGATCTCCGATCCCGAGTCGCCTCGCGCCTGGTCCCCTTTCTTGGGATCCCCGCGCCGACCGCCATTGGCCCGGCCCGCCTCGCTCTCATGACGGGAGCGGCGGTCGTCGTCGGCTCGGTCGCGCCCGGCTCGGACGGATCCCTCGTCGTCACGGCAACGCCGATTCCGACCGGCGACCTCAGGCCCGGCGAAGAAGGGCCGTTCGAGCTCACCTTGAGAATCAATGCCGAGCTCTCACGCCGCATCCTTGCCCTGCCGGACGCCTGGGTTTGGATGCACGAGCGGTGGCCGGAAGGCGCGAGTATGATGAACGCAGGCGGGCCGTTGGACCGTGGCACGGGCAACGCAAGTTCCCACAAAGCAACGCGACGCGCGCATCGCGAGGAGGCCTCTCTTGTCGGAAGCGAGAATGTCGGCCGCCCCCGGAACTGAGGGGGTTGGATCGAAATCAGAGGAGCACGTCGACCTCGACCCACACCTGCGACAAACGGTGATCGAGCTGCACGCAAAGCTCGACTCGCTCGACTACTACGCATTGCTCGGCGTCGAGCCCACGGCGGACCGGAAAGCGTTCAAGCGAGCCTACTTCGAGCTCGCGGCCAAATTTCACCCGGACAAGCACTTTCGTAAGAATCTCGGCTCCTTCAAAGTGAAGATGGAAGCGATCTTCGCGCGCGCCACGCTCGCGCACGACACGCTCGTCGACGCCGGAAAGCGAGCGGAATACGACTCGTATGTTCAAGCGCAGCGGAGATCGCGAAGCATCGAGGATTTGCTGTCGGATGCCATCGCAGAGGTCCGGCGGGCCCAGGAGACAGCCGAGCTTCAAGCGCGTTCGACCGCTCCGCCGACCCTCGCAGCCCGCGCCCCTATGCCGGAGGTCGACTTGGCGGCGCGGCGTGACGCGCTGGCGCGCCGGTTGCGTGGAGGTCGGTTCGCCGGCGCCCCGAGCTCCCCTGCCCCGCCAGCGACCCTGCCCAAACAGGCTGCTCCGAGCTCCCAAGCCGCGATGGATGACCTGCGCCGCAGGTACGAAGAGCGGGTCGTGCAAGCCAAAGCACTCCAAGCTCGCACTTACACGGAGAAAGCCACATCCGCGATCGCCGCCGGTGATTTCGTCGCCGCAGCGAGCTCGCTCCGCATTGCGAGCAGCCTCGCCCCCGCGGACGTCGAAATTGCTCGTATGGCCAAGGAAGCGCAAGCCAAAGCCGATGTGCTGCTCGGGCAGACCTACACCCAGCAAGCTGAATACGAGGAAAGGAACGGGCATTGGGCCGACGCCGCGCGGTCCTGGACCCGTGTATGCCGAGCGCGCGCAAGCGACGCTCGTGCGCACGAGCACGCAGCCAATGCGATCGTCAAGGCCGCCGGCGATTTGCACGAAGCCGCACGGCTCGGCAGGCGCGCATGCGAGCTCGATCCGACCAATGTGACGGCCCGGTTGACCCTAGCGAATGTCTACTCGACCGCGGGTCTCGAGCTCAACGCGAGACGCGAGCTCGATGCCGCCGCACGACTGGCGCCGAGCGATGATAGCATTCAAGAAATGATCAGGAAATTGGGGCAGCCGGGCTGAACGCTGTCGGTCACCGACTTCGCGTCCTGCCGGGCTTTCACGACTTCGACGAGCGCAGGAGAGCGGAGCAGGGTTAGGCTGTAGCGTGGTTCGGAAGGGAGACGCGCGCGGATGGAGAAGGTGATCGGTATCGACCTCGGAACGACCAATTCCTGCGTCGCCATCGTCGAGAACGGCGTTCCGACGGTGATTCCCAATCGCGGCGGTTACAAGACGACTCCATCCATGGTCGCCATCACCGAGGCCGGCAAGCGTCTCGTCGGCCACATCGCCAAACGCCAGGCGATCACGAATGCCGAGAACACGGTTTATGCCGCGAAACGGCTGATCGGCCGCAAGTGGAGCTCGCCCCAGGTCAAGAACGCCGTCGCGACTTCCAGCTACCGCATCGTTCAGGGGCCCCATGCGGACGTTCGGGTCGTTCTGCGCGAGAAGGAATACAGCGTTTCCGAGATCAGCGCGATGGTCCTTCAGGAGATGAAGGTCATCGCCGAAGACTACCTCGGTGACCCCGTCTTCAAGACAGTCATCACAGTACCGGCCTATTTCAACGACAACCAAAGGCAAGCCACGAAGGACGCGGGGGAAATCGCGGGGCTCGACGTCATCCGAATCATCAACGAGCCGACCGCCGCCGCACTGTCCTACGGCTTCGGAAAGAACGTCGAGAAGACCGTCGCCGTCTACGATTTCGGCGGAGGTACGTTCGACATCTCGATTTTGGAGATCGGTTCGAGCGGCATCTTCAAGGTGATCGCCACGGCGGGGGATACATTTCTGGGCGGCGAAGACGTCGATGCGCGGATCATCGACTGGCTGGTCCATGGTTTCAAAGAGGAGCACGGAATCGATCTCCGACAGGATCGCATGGCCCTCCAGCGCCTGAAAGATGCCGCAGAGAAAGCGAAGTGCGAACTTTCGAGCGTCCGCGACACGGAAGTCAATCTGCCGTTCATCATTTCGAGCGGGCGCAACGAGGCCCTGCACTTGCAGCGAACGATCGATCGCCCGACGCTCGACCAGCTCTCGGCGGATCTCATTCAGCGAACGGTCGACATCTGTCAACAGACCCTCGCAGACGCACATCTGGAGAAGCGGGATATCGAAGAGGTCATCCTCGTCGGCGGTATGACCCGTATGCCGAAAATTCAGCAAGCCGTTGCGGAATTTTTTGAGCAAGACCCGTGCAAAGGCGTGCATCCGGACGAATGTGTCGCGCTCGGCGCTGGAATTCAGGGCGCGGCGCTCATCGACGACAAGCACGAGATGGTGCTGCTCGACGTCACTCCGCACGCGCTCGGCATCATGACCCAGGGCGGCTATTTCGAAGAGCTCATTCCCCAGAACACGACAGTCCCGACGCATCGAACGAAGATTTTCACGACCAGCCGTGATCACCAGACGGCGGTAAAAATCGTGGTGATGCAGGGCGAAAGCGAGCGCGCAGAGGAAAACGAGCTGCTGGGCGAATTCATTCTGATGGGCCTGCGCCGCGCCCCGAAGGGGAGCGTCGAAATCGAGGTCACGTTCGAGATCAACGCGGACGGAATCGTGAGTGTCCACGCGAAGGATCTCGAGACGAGCAAGGAACAGTCGATCGAAGTAACGGCATCGAGCGGCCTGACGCGCGACGAAATTCAAAACATGATGGAGGGCGCCAAGGACTACATGGTCGAGCGGCGCTCGAGCGAAGAGTTCGAGGCCGCAAAGCAGGAAGCCGAGCGCATCGTCGCCGAGATTGAGCGGCTTCTGCCGCAGGTCGAGCAAATCGTTGCCACGAGCGACTTCGGCCGAGACGCCATCGAGAAGGCGCGCGCGGTCGTCGCCAAAGCTCGTCACGCCGTGGGCAAGCGTGACGTTGCGGCGATCAAGAGCGAGATCGACGGCCTTTCGCGCACCCAGCGAATGTTCAAAGGCGTGGTGGCCAAGACCCATTGAGACCGAGCGCCGCGTCCCCATCGGGGCGCTCGCCTCCCAACGAACCGGATTCACGTGACGGACCAACCTCCTTCCGACAAGAAGACTCCCAAGCCGCCGGCCGATGCGTCGACCCGCGCGAGCGATCGGCCCACCGTCAATCCCCCGTTCGATCTCGAAGCCTTCGCGCGATCCATGGCCGCCAATCCTGCGGAATCAGACCCTGCGGATGACTCCAGCCACGGCGAGGCCGGCACCCCGACACGTTCGGACCGCATCACGATGACCGACGAGTTGGAACTCGAAGTCGCCCGCGCCAAATCCGCGGAGAGCACCCAACCCCCGCAGCCGAGGCCGAGCGGCCTTCTCTCCATCGCGGACGCCCGCGTGCCGAGCATGCCCGCACCCCGGAGTCTGTCGCCGTCCAGCATCGAAGCGGCGGTGCTGGGCGCTTTGGCGACTGCGCCCGGGCCGGAAATTACGGAACGCTGGATCGAGGATCCGAGCGCCGAGATGCGCGAACGCTTTTCGCTCGGCGACTACACGGGCGCGCTCGAGATGGTCGAGCTCATCCTCGCAGACGATCCGGCCAACCTCGAAGCCGCGGAATGCGGCGAGAATTGCCGAACCGTGTTGGAGAATATGTATTCGGCCAAGTTGGGTCCGACCGACCGCGTTCCGATGATCATCGTGCCTCGGACGCAAATGCGGTGGCTCTCGATCGATCACCGAGCGGGTTTCATCTTGTCGCTGGTGGACGGGACCTCTTCCGTCGAAATGGTCCTCGACGTATCGGGAATGCCGAGGCTCGATGCACTGCGGATCCTCCACGAACTCGTGCAGCAACGCATTGTTGCATTCCGCTAGTCGGCGTCCTCGGACGAGACCGTATCCTTGCACGCCAGACGGCCTTCTACGACGATTGCGAATCTTGAGCGACGAACTGACACCGTGCAAGCGTAAATGCGCGCAACTCTCGTCGATGGCGGCCGGTGCCTCCGCATTCGGTTTTGCGCATTGCACGGCCACCACGTGGAAGCTACACCCTGTTAAAGCGGAAATGGACGCACGCTGTCAGCAAGCGCAGGAGTTGCGACGCCAGATTGAGTGGAAGCTGGCGCGGGCCGTCGATCCGAACGACGTCCTTCCCATGTTGCACCGCCTTGCGCGCATGGCGGCCGACGGTACCGAGGAAAGCTCCTTCGCCCATATCCATCTCGCCGAGCTTCTCGTCGAACGCCACCCGTGGCGCGCGGCCCTCTGCGCGCGCCGGGTCGTAGCTCACCGCGACGACAATCGGGCGTGGGCGACGCTGGCGCTGTGTCAAACGATTCTGGGTCACTACAAGTTTGGCGTCGCGGCCTACCACCGCGCCCTGGCGAGCGCGCCGAACAATCCGTGGTACGCCCACAACCTCGGGCATCTGCTCGACGTGGCGCTCGATCGGCCGCGTGATGCGGTTGCTTGGCTGAAGCGGGCCTACGAGGGCGCGCCGCAAAGCGGCGAGGTCGCGGCGAGCTATGCGCACGCGCTCGCGCGCGCTGGAGAGCTCATTGCGGCACGGCGCGTGTTGACCAAAGCCATGAAGCGCAGCGCCTCGCGCGAACACTCGGCGCTTCTCAAGTGGCTCGAGCTCGGGGCACCGCTCGACAAAGACCACCCGCTTCCGAGACCCGCGCCCGTGCATGCCATCGCCATGCGCGGTCGCGGCGACGCCACCCCGGCGCGTCGCGAGGGCCCCGCATCTGCGGGCGACCGTCGCGAGGGCGATAGGCGAACGCCGTCGCAGGCACGCTCCTTTCGGCCTCCGTCACTGGCCGACTTGGAGGGCATTCTGGCGCGTGGAATGGCCAACCTCCCTCTGGACGCCCGCCAGCGCGCTCGCGCCAAAGCGCTGGCGCGCGATGCGGCCGCCTACTTCTCGCCCGCTGGCGCCGTTCGCAACTCGAGTCGGCCTCCCCGAGCCGGCGGCGATGCCATCGCTGCAGCCGTGGCATACGCGATCGTCTACGTCGATCACGTCCCGTTATCCCAGGCTGAGGTCGCGGCCTGCTTTCGCGTCGGTGTCGCGAGCTTGCGCGTCCGCTTCGGCGAGCTTCGCGCTTACCTCGACCTGACTCCGGGAGACGCGCGTTACGCCACCCTTCGACGGGGGTGACTCGCCGCCAGGGATGCCGCCAGCGCTGAGCCGGCCGGCCTGCCGATTGCGGGTCCACCGCATCGGCCTGTGCTCGCGTCGAGCTCGACACGGCGAAACGCCCTGGACCGACACTCGCTTGCACCCAGAACGCTGCCCCACGATCGCCGTCACTGACCGGTGGGGGCCGCACTGTCCCAGCCGCTCGCAAGAGCCAAGCTGCTCATTGAGACATTGTAGTCCATGAGCGCATAGAGGTGTTGCACGCGGGCGTTGCCATAGGCGCGCAATGCATCGGCGAAGGCGCGCTCGTCGGCGGCTCCTAGGTCAATGCTGTCCTGAACGGTGGAAATCCATCGCTTCGCGATGTGCTCGGCCTTCTCCCACGCCTCCTCGCGTCCTTTGGCTTCCACGGTATCGGCGTACGCCTTTTCCACTTCGTACGTTGCGTTGCCCAGCGCAAGCCGCTCGAGCGCGCGCGTCTCCTCGAGCTGCGCCTCGGCCTGCGAGACCCGGGCGGCTTGCGGCAGCAGGTCGAGCGACCACTTCAGCCCAAAACTGAAATAATAGTAGAAGTGATTGAACGGGTCGTTCGCCCACGCATTGTTCTGCGAGACCGCGCTCGGGGTCGAAACGAAGTCGGCGCCCAGACCCAGGCCGAAGTCCGGCAGCAAGCGGGCTCGGCTGTACCCCAGCGTCGCACTTCGAGCCACAATCCCGGCTCTCGCCATGTTCACGTCCGGGCGCAGGATCCGAGCCGCCTCCAGATACTGGGCAGGCGATGCGAGCGGCCGATCGGGTCGCCTCAAAGGCTGGTCCGGAATGTCGAATTCGGTCTCGACGCCCGTCATGAACCGCAGCGCCGCGAGTCCGTAGGCCTCGGCCTTTGGGGCCTGCAGCGACTGCGCGATGGCCTCCTGGCGGTATTCTTCGAGCCGGAGCAGTTCGACATCGCTCACGTTGGGGTCCCCCTTGGCGATCTTGTCCTTCATCGATTGAACCGCCCTGCTGAGGCGGTCGATCGCGTCGCCAATCACATCCTTCGCGTCACGCGCGAGCTGAAGACCGTAATAGGCGCGGCGCACATCCATGCGCATCGTTTGCCGCGACTTCTCCATGTCCCATTCCGACACACGAACATTGGCATCGGCGGCTTCCTGCAAGTCCTGGCTCTTTCCGAACGTGTACAGGGGCACGACGCCGCTCACATTAAACTGGAAAAACGGGTGCAGATCGCTCACTCCGGTGATGTTGCGAGCACTCAACGTGCTCTGCGAGTAATCCACCGTTCCCAAAATGGGAGGCAGCACGCCGAACGCGGACTGGGCCGACCATTGAAACCAGGGAGTCCAGTTCGCTTCCTCGAGCTGCGCATGAGCAAACGCCAGCCGCGCGCGGGCAGCCCACAAGTTTGGAAAGTGACGATCGGCGAGCGCCAAGCACTCGGGCAACGTGTATCCGTGTGGACGGATCGTCGCGGGTGCCAACGGGATCGCAGGCAGCCCCGAAGCCGTGTCGGATTCATCGGACGGCGTGGGCTTGGAAGGGGCGTACGCGGGCCGTTGCACGGACGCGGACCCCTCGTCGCCAGCATGAGCAACCGACCCGTCCGACGCAATCGAAACGGCAATGACGACGGGGACACACCAGCGCCGCTGCATCATCGTTGCGGCGACCTTATAACGCCGACACCGTGGCCGCCAACGCCCTAGGGCAAGCCGTCTTCGGCCTTGTTCCTCTTGACCAGTCGACGGAAATTGGATCGATCGAGTCCGGCAAGACGAGCGGCTTCCGACATATTGCCCGCCGAGCGCCGCAGGAGCTCGCGCGTGTACGTGTCGTCGAACAGCGCCACCAAGCGTCGCTTGGCTTCCGCGTACGGCAATTGCGAGAACTCCACCAAGACGTCAGGCGCCGGCTCGGCGAGAGATCCGGCCGAGTGCGCGGGCTCGCCGGCCTTGCGGGAAGTCCACGGCCGCTCCTGCGCGATCCCCGCAGCGGCGTCCCGCAAGGAGGCCGAGTGCCGAAGGAAGGGCAGATCGCTGGCCGAGAT
>JBEKOY010000041.1:0-44894 GCA_049521295.1 Polyangiaceae bacterium
CTCGCCATCTGTCTTCTCGGCGCCCTCTCGGCAGTCACTCTCACGGCATGCAGCGGCGACGACAACGCGGCGCCGCTCCCCGGCGATGGAGGATCGAATGACGGATCCGTTCACACCGACGCAGGTGAGGGGGGCGACGCTGCGGACGGCAACATCACCGTCTCGGACGGGTCGGACGCATCCGACGCATCCGACGCATCCGACGGGGGCCCGTGCGACTTTGCCACGTTCGTGCTCAACCTGGTGGACGCCGACACGACCATGACCGCTCTGCCTTCGACGGACCTGGGTCAGAACTGCGTCGACCAGCAGAACCAGGCTCAATTCAGCGTTCTCTTCCAATAGCCGCGTGCCGAGCCGCATTCCGCCGATCGGCCCGCCTCGCGGGCGTCTGGCGGAATGCGAGCCGAGTCCATGCCGCTCGTGCGATCAACGTGATGTGACGCGAACGAGAAGGGCAGACCGAGAACCGCGCCAATGCATGCCGGCGACCGCAAGCGTCGCCTCGATCTTGTGACGCTCGCGTGCGACCGGTGGCCCCCCGAACACGATGAGGTAGGCGAAGGCCCACCGCACGTCGTGAATCATGGGCGGCGAGCGGACGGGAACGCTGGATGACGCGGTACTCTTCGTCTTCCTCGCCGAGGGCGGCGTCGGTTGGGAGGCGCGGCTTCGTAACACGATCGTTGGAACACGTGCTACTCCAATCCATGTCTTCACGAAGAACGAGCGCATCGTGATTCAACCGAGCTCCGCCGCGGCGCGCGCGCTGCTCCTGACGGCGTCCATCGCGGCGCACGCTGGGGTGTTCTTGGCCGCGCCGCGGCCGGCCCTGCGGTTTGCTTTCGCCGACCCGGCTGCCGACGTCGAGATCGACGAAGCGCCACCCGATCCGCCGGCGGCGGACACGGCGTCCGCGGGATCCATGGGTCGCGCCACGACGGCCGAGGCTCCGGAGCGGGCCTCACGTCCGGGTGGCGTCCGGGCGCGCGGATCAGCCCGCGCGCAGGGGGCTTGCGTCACGTCCGCGACGGCAACGACCCGCTCGCCTGCGACCATCGCGAACGTCGGTGTTCCTTCGTTCACGATGGCGCTGGGATCGCCAGCCGGGGACGCTTCGGGCACTGCGCGTCCCGTCGACGCAGCGGGTGATGACGCTGACGCGGTGCCGGAAGAAGGGGTCTCGACGCCGGCCCGGCTGGCCCGAGGCGGGGCACCCCTCTACCCGCAGCTGGCCCGCGAGAAGGGCGTGGAAGCCGACGTGCCTTTGGAAATCGTCATTTCGCCCTCAGGCGCCGTAGAGTCGGCGCGCGCACTGTCGCATCCGGGATATGGGCTCGAGCAGGCGGCGTTGCAAGGAGTGCGCTCCTACCGGTTCTCGCCCGCGATCCAAGGCGACCGCCCGGTGCGAGTCCGAATGCGATGGACGGTCGAGTTTCGCCTATGGTGACTACGGTACCCGTCCACCGCTCTCGCGAACGAGTCACGATCGAGCTGGGGTCGATTGCGACGGTCGTGGCCGTCGGCGGCGAGATCGATCCCACCCGCACTGCTCTTGTGCATCGACAATCAGCCGTCTGAATGGCTCCTGTCGGCTTGCAGCATCGCGCAGTAGCGCGACGCGACGAGAGCTCAAGCAACCTCGGTGCGTGTGTCCGTGGCAGAACTGCGCCACCGTGATACTGCCGAGCCGCAGGGCGGTTCGTCGGTCCGTGGCACGCAAAGTGCTTTGCCTTGGGTGTAGCGGGCGCTTGGGCGCCTTCGAAAACCAACGAATCGAATCAGGAGGTCCTCATGCTTTGGACGGTCGCCGTCGTGTTCCTCGTCTTGTGGGCGATGGGCTTTCTCGCGTTCCACGTCACTACCGGCCTCATCCACCTGCTGCTGCTCGCCGCTGTCATCGTAGTGGTCTTGCAGCTCGTCTCCGGTCGGCGCACCGCCTGACGCGCTGACGCGCGCATGGGCACGCGTGCGACCCTGCGCGCGTCGGCCCTCGATCGCGCCGACGTCTGAGCCTGCTCGGAGAACCCGGTCCGCAGGAGTACGCTGCCTTACCGGGCGCCATCGTCACCCTGCATGGACAGCCCGCAGCAGGAGGCTTTCGATGTTTGAATCCCTCGTATTTGGCGAATCTCCTCCACGCGTGCGGACGAGGTTCGGTCTCGAGAAGGTCGCCCGAGTCGCGCGGTCGCACGCGGCAGCCTCGACGGTTGGCCTTGCGACCGTATTGATCCTGGGCGAATTCCTGACGAACGCCGCGATCGCCTTCACGCTCCTGTACTTGCTGCCGCTCTCTCTCGCCGCTTGGTGGCGTGGCCGAGCCCTCGGTAGCGCCGTCGCAGCGCTCTGCATCTGCGGAACGGTTGGGGTGCAGGTCACGTCGCATATCCAGAGCGGCCTTCCGTTTCACGCGTGGCGCATGGTCTGGAACGACGGCGGCGCGCTGGCGCTTTTTGCCCTCGCCGTACAACTCGTCGCACGCCTGCGCGCCTACGCGGACAAGGATGAGCGAGAACGTCGGTTGACGGTGGATCAACTTCGGCAGGCCGAACGCCTCGGAGTGGTGGGGACGCTCGCTGCCGGAATCGCACACGAGCTCGGAACGCCCCTCAACGTCATCGTGGGTCATGCGGAGCTTCTCGAATCGGACCGTCTCACCGCCGAGAAGGTCCGCGCCGCGTCCACCGTCATTCTGGCGCAGACCGCGAAAATGACGGTCATTATCCGCGGATTGCTGGACTTTGCGAGACGGGGGACCAGCGAGAGGGCTCCAGTCGATCTCGCGGCGATTGCCCGCGACGCAGCCGCCCTTCTCGGGCCGACGGCGCAGAAGAAGGACGTGGAGATCGAGGTCGAGGCCGGCGACCCTGGCAACGTGGTCGTCCGGGCCAATCGGACCGAGATCGAGCAGGTCGTCGTCAACCTGATGATGAATGGGATTCAGGCGATGCCATCGGGAGGGACACTTCGTGTTCGCGCCCACCATTGTTTGGAGAAGCCGGGGTCGACTCAGCCCGAGCCCGCGGCATGCCTGGAGGTCGAAGACGAGGGGATCGGAATCTCTGCGGAACGGATGTCGCAGATCTTCGACCCGTTCTTCACCACCAAGGACGTCGGCGAGGGGACGGGACTGGGTCTCGCCGTGAGTTATGGCATTGTGTCGGAGCACGGAGGAAGCATCCAGGTCTTGAGCGCGCTCGGCTCCGGAAGCCGCTTTTGTGTCTACCTTCCGCTCGCAGAGGTGTCGTCATGAAGCCCGAATCGACTCAGGACACCGAGGAGAGCTGGGGGTCGTGCCGCGGGGCACGCATCTTGGTCGTCGACGACGACCCCGACATGCGTGCCCTCCTGGCTTCTCGTTTGGAGAAGGTGGGGTGCATCGCTCGCGAGGCTGCCTCCGGCGTGGAAGCCCACGGCATTCTCGCTTCGCGCGATCCGGCCCACTGCGTGGATCTGCTCGTCATCGATTTGCGGATGCCAGGTTTGAGCGGAATCCAGGTTCTGCGATCCCTTCGCGCCGCGCATCAGCTGCCTCCGGCGATTCTCATGACGGCTTTCGCTGACCCTGAGGTTCGCGCGGAGGCTCTCTCTCTCGGGATCCACATTCTCGATAAACCGTTCCGGTTCGACGCGTTGAGGCGCGTGGCCACGGCTCTGATTCTTTCCAGCCGCGAGCGCAACCGCCATGAGGCGGACCCGTTAGACCCGGCACGAGGCTTTCGGACGAGGGGCCATCGGTAGCTCTCCGGTTCACAGCGACGGAGTGGACTGACGACGGTCTTGACGACCTCGACCCTCGACCTCAACCTCGACCGCGAACCCCGACCGCGACCGCGACCCCCCCCTATCGCGATTCGGTACCCCCTAAAACAGGATGTCGGCGTGGCCGCCCAAGGCGAGCCACTGGATCGCGTAGGGCTGCGCATCCACACTCGCGTATTCGACGTGCGCTCCGATGTTCATGTGCGGAATGAAGTGGAAATCCAGAGCGCCGCCCAAGTCGAACGCGAAGCCTGACGCGCCTTGTACCGTGGGATCGCCGGTGAGCTGCCAGCCGTAGCCGAGATGGGCATAGACGACTGGCTCGACAATTTGGCCAAAGGCCAGACGCGCCCCCGCGAACACCCGGTCCATTTCCCAGTCGTACGCGTTGCCGAAGTCGTCCGTTGCGAATAGGTGCTCGTAGCCGTAGCCAATCTCGGGCGTGATACGCAGCCACCGGCGCAAACGGATCTGCTCACCGACGCGAAACTTGAAGCCGCCACCGCCATTCAAGGTGTTTCGGTCCGAGAACTGCGGCACGTTCAGCGGAATGGCCCCCTCGACGTCGACGGCAAGCATGAATGCGTACGGAGGCTCGCGGTAGCCGTAATAGTAGTAGCGAGGCGGTGGGGGCGGCGGCGGTCCGGGAGGCGGACCGTAGACGTAGACGCCCTGCGCGCGGGCGGGACGCGACACCGCAAAGAAGGAAGTGCACACAAGAATCAAAGCCACCAGAGACGGGAAGACACGACGGACGGAGCAAAGATGTCGTAAAGGACGCATGGCAAAGACACCTCCTGGGTGCGGTTGAGCATTGCAACTGGCATTCCGGCCCGAGACCGAGATCGACGGCAGCGACCTCGGAGGCCAGCGCTATCCTACGCGACCTAGCTGAGCCGCACGTTCCACTGCGGGCGGAATCAAAGAGCAAAGCCACGACCCGGAAGGCGAGAACGAAGGTTCACTCCTTTCGCTTCGGCCCCTCCGAGAACCAGCCCGTGCTCGCGCCAACCATGGGCCCGCTTCGGGTCGCCGGCGGATCGTAGTCGGCTTCCTCGGCGCGGATGACGAGAGCCACGTGATGATCGCCGTGCTCATCCACCCGATGCTGGAGCCGCTCGGGTGCGGCAAACCCGTGCTTCCAGAGTGTTCGGCGCAGACCGGCAACCAACCGAAGGATCGCAACGCGCATACCTGAACGTTTGTATCGTTATCGCGATGCCGTCAAGGGCGCCCGAATTCGCGCAATCGCGCCTCACTCGTCCCGGCAAAGGGCCCCTCGGCCGCGCCGCCGAAAATCGGGCCCGCGGTCACCGGCCGTCGTAGTGGTACACGTCGCGGATGCGCGCTCTCTTGCTTTCGACAGCCGTCGCCCTTTCGGAATGTCCGGCCGGCACGTCCGGCGGCTCAAAGAGCAGCGAACCGGTGACGACCTGCACGGTCGTCGGTCAATCCTGCCTCTTCGCGCCGGGGAAACTCGGCCTCTGCATCGAGCGCACCGGGCCCTGCGAAGGCAACGGATGCATCATCTGCCAATCGCAGCACTGAACCGTCGACACTCACTCAGGTGAAACGCCAATGCTCAACTTCAAAAAGCCATTACCCTTGGCCGCCGCGATCCTGGGGGCAAGCGCGTTTACCGGGCTCGCGGCGTGCTCCACACACGAAAACCGCGAAACCGGCAGCGACGCTGCACGCCCCCCATCGAGCCGATCCAGCGGATCGACGACCACCGCCCGGACCGGCCCCGACGACGGCAGTATCCGCACGGTCAGCGCGGGCGAGGATAACGCAGCCCGTGCGCGTCGACTGATCGACGATCAGTCGGCGATCACGGGATCGCGGATCGCCATGACGGCCTTGGCCGTGCCGCCCGGAGCCCGACTCGGCTCCTGGTACACGTACGGATCGAACGCGGCTGCCGGCGCCACGATCACCCCCGCGCCAGGCGCCCCTTTCGAGTTCACGACGTTCGACTCGGGTCCATTTCCGCATGCGGCGTGCGTGCAATCCCCGGGGCTCGTCGGAGTCTTCGCGGGTGAAGGGTTCACCTTCGCTACGGTGATCGGTAAAGCGGCCCGTCCTGCGGGCGTTCCGCTCGATATGCACGCGTTCACGGGCTTGACGTTTTGGGCGACGAGCACCCTGCGCACCTGGATTCGCGTCCGAGTCCAGGACCACCAAACCGACGGTCTCGACCCCACCGCGATTTGTCACCATGCGAATGCGGGAGGGTGCGACGACGACTTTTCGGCGGACAACGTGCCCCTCGGTAGCGCGTGGAGCCAAATTCTCGTGCACTTCTCGGACCTCACGCAGAATAATCTCGGAGCGCAATTTCCGGAGCTCGACGTCCAACACGTGCTTGGCGTCCGGTTCGAAGTCGAGGGATCGGCGGACGGCGGCGACGTGCCGTTCCAGTTCTGCGTGGCGCAGATTGCCTTCACCAAGTAGCCGGAGAGCGATCCGGCGACTAGGGTCGGTGGCCACTTGACGCGGGTATGGGAGGACGAACGGGCCCGCCGGCCGGCTGGAGGTTTCGTGCCCATCCACGTCGCGCGCGTCGATGGGTTCCAGGGCCATCGCACGGTCGGCGGCGCCCTCGTCGCCCTGGCCGCGCTGCTTGGCGCCGCCACGGCGTCGGCGCACGATTCCGACGCGGGCTTGTCCGCCGCGCCCGATCCGGATGCGCAGGCGCCCGCCGACGCCTCTGCGACGCAGCCGGTCGCCGCACCCGAGCCCTCGTCGCCCGCTCCGACTTCTCCCCGCGCGGTGGCCCCAGCGAATCCCAACCCCGGGGCGCCCCACGTACCGAGGGCGACGCGCGACGCGGTCGACTACGTGACCCGACGCTACGAGCCCGCTGGTTTCCCGCTCATCGGCGGCGACAGCGACATCGGCTTCCAGTTCGGAGCCGTCGGAACGCTGTCGTATTTCGCAAACGGCGTCCAGCCCTACCAGTGGAACATGGATGTTCTGCTCTCGGCGAGCGTCAAGCAGGGGCCGAACGGAGCGGAGATCGCCCAGCAGAGTTACCTCTGGCAGATCGACGTTCCGAACCTCTATGGAGGGATCCTGCGCATCAACCCCGAGGTCTCGTACAATCATACGATCAACTACGGCTACTTCGGACTCGGCAATGCCTCGAGCGGCGCTCCACCGCCACCTTCGAATCCAAACCCGGACCGGTACCACGAATGGATTGATTCGATCGCGCAAGTCCGATCTTCTGCGCGGGTGGCGATCCGAGGCCCTCTGTCCGCCCTCTTTGCAGTCCAATACCTGTACGTGGGTCCGGGCATCTACGCGGACAGCGTGCTCATGCGGGACGCCACGGCAGCCCCCAAGCCGGGCGGTGCGCCCCTCATCTACGGGACTCGGCCTCTCAGTCTGCCCTCGATCGCCGGGGGATTCGTCTACGACTCGCGAGACAACGAGGTTTTTGCGCACAAAGGGATGCTGCACGAAATCGGCGTTCGGTTGGAGCAGGGCATTCCGTTCGACGCCAACGTGCGCTACGCGGAGGCCGGCGCGATCCTGCGCGGCTTCGTTCCGCTGGGCGGACCGTTCGTCGCCGCGGGGCGCCTCGTCGCGAATTTTCAATTCGGCAATGTTCCCTTTTACGATCTATTTCAGGCGGGCCCGTTCGATCAAAAAGAAATGCCCGGGGGCTCCGCGGGGGTTCGGGGAGTGCCCGTAGGACGCTACCTGGGACCGATCAAGATCATCGGCAACGTCGAGCTTCGCGCACTGCTCATGCAATTCACGGTCTTGAAGCAGAAATTCACGATCGGCAACGACGCCTTCTTCGACACCGGCCGCGTCTGGAGTGACTATTCGTTTCACTCGCCTCTCGACGGGCACGGCGTGGGGCTCAAGTACGGAGTGGGCGGAGGCATTTACGTTCTGTGGGGGCAAGCTGCGATGCTGCGGATCGAGGCTGCATATTCGCCCGACGCCGTGTCCGAAAACCCCACCCTTCCGGTCGGGATCTACGTCAATGACCAGACGATGTTCTGAGGACTCCCGCTGCGGCGAGCGCTCCGCCGTCAACCCACGTCCGATCCCTCGGCGCCTTCGAGGGCGACCAGCGCCTCCTTGAGCGCCGGAATGACAGCGAGATCCTTCTTCCGTCCGGCAGCGCGTTTGCTTGCGAGGATCCGCCGGAGCCCGAGGACCCGTAGCGGGATGCCGTCGACCACGAAATCGGACGTGTTTTCGAGCTCGGCAGCGACGCTGCCCAGACCATGGCCCGGGGGGCGCCGGCCGGGCGGCCCATGGCGGCCTGGCGCCCGATCAGAAATCGATCCGGAGCAGCAGGCCGCCCGCGTCTCGCGCGAGAAGCGGCGCGACCGACCATCGGATCGACGAAGCGGTGCCGTCGTCGAGCTTGCCTGCGCGATAGCGTTCGAGCGCGTCCGCGAGATGGTGCGGCTGGGTCAAGACGTTGACTTCGCCGACTGCCGTGCCGATGCCGGCGCTGATGGCCGCCGACTTCCATCGGCCAAACCCCCAGCCGAGGACCGCGACCAGGCCCGCGTTGAAGGCGAGATTGCCGACGTGCGGAACCCAGCCTGCGCTGAGCCGCTGCTTTTTCTCGGCGTGGATCAGAGTGTCCTCGGCTTGCCCCAACAGGCGGCAACGCGGCACATCGCTCCAGTGGCGCCTCGCGGTCCGAAGAGGAAGTGTGATGGTCAGCGGCAAGCCGAAGAGCGATGCGGATCCGATCGCCGCCGAAACGGCACCCACGGCCAGGTCCTTGTGAAGACCCGCATCGCTCACGAGCGAAATCGCGACGCCCTGCGCGACGGCCGCACCGACGTAAATCGAGCCCCACGTCCATGACCAGAGATCGAGGTCGCGTATTTCGCGATCGAAGGATCGCGCCAGAAACGCGAGACGCGCTTCGGCGTCGACGTCGGCGAGGCCTGGCGCGTCGGTGGGCGCAGGACAGGACTCCGCCCGACACGGGCGAGCGGCGAGTCCGACGGCCACCCACGCGACGAACGCGCAGGCGATGCCGCATGGATGGCTTCGCCCGCCATCGGTCAACGCAGCGGCCCTTTGCCCAGGGCGCCACAGCCGCCGAAGCCGCTCGCGTCCGAGGCGGGATGGTTTGGTGCTACGGTCGCGGCCGCCATGGAAAACGTTCCCGCTTCGACTCTACCCTATCGCCCCGCCGCCGCCGCCGATCTTCACCCCAAGACCTCACTCGCGGCCCTGACGATCGGCGCACTCGGCGTCGTCTTCGGCGACATCGGTACGAGCCCTCTCTATACGTTGCGCGAGTGTCTGCGCGGGACGGGGCACGGCGCTCCTGCGGCGGAGGACATCTACGGTCTGCTCTCGCTCATCTTCTGGTCGCTCACGATGGTCGTCACGCTCAAGTATTTGACGTTCATCATGCGCGCGGACAACCACGGCGAAGGCGGGATCTTCGCGCTGCTGGCCATCGTCCCCGAGAGGCTCCGGATGAGGAGTGCGAAAAAGATCTCCGCCGTCGCCCTCATCGTCGTGGTCGGTGCGGCGCTCCTCTACGGCGACGGCGCGATCACTCCCGCCATTTCGGTCCTCAGCGCCATTGAAGGACTCACGGTCGCACGGCCGTCGCTCGCGCCGGCAGTCATCCCGATCACGTGCATGATTCTGCTCGCCCTTTTTACCGTGCAAAAGCGTGGGACGGGGGCCGTCGGGCAGCTTTTCGGGCCCATCATGCTCGCGTGGTTTTTGACGATCGGCGGGCTCGGTGCCTACCAGGTCCTGCTGCAGCCCCGGGTTCTGACGGCGCTGTCGCCGCACCACGCCTTCCACTATTTCGCGGTGCATGGCATGCCTGGCTTTCTCGTTTTGGGATCGGTCGTCCTGGCGGTCACGGGGGGCGAGGCCCTGTACGCGGACATGGGCCACTTCGGCGCCCGACCCATCCGCGTCGCGTGGCTCTCGCTCGCGATGCCCGCGCTCGTGCTCTGCTACTTCGGCCAAGGCGCGCTCATTCTTCGCGAGCCGGAGGCGGCCGAGGCGCCGTTCTTTTCCATGGTCCCCGCGGGAGCCGCCACCTTGGCGCTCGTGGGACTCTCGAGCGTGGCCACGGTGATCGCGTCCCAAGCGCTCATCTCGGGGGCGTTCTCGCTTACGCGCCAGGCCATGCAGCTCGGCTATTTCCCACGCGTGACCATCAAGCACACGGCGGCGCACACCGAGGGGCAGATCTACATCCCGCAGATCAACTGGATTCTCGCTGTCGGCTGCCTGCTTCTGGTCATCGGCTTCCAGAAGTCCGATCGCCTGGCTTCGGCGTACGGCATCGCGGTGACGGGAACGATGGCCCTCACCTCGCTCGTTTACTACGTCGTCATGCGCAACACGTGGAAGTGGCCGCAGCCGGTGTGCTTGGCGGTTCTTTTCGTCTTCCTTTCTTTCGATCTGCCCTTTTTCGCCGCGAACACGGTCAAGATCCTCGACGGGGGATGGGTCCCCGTGGCGATCGGGATCGGGTTCATCGCCGCCATGCTCATCTGGAGCAAGGGCCGCACGTTGATCGTCGAAGAGTACCATCGCCGGAGCTCGACGATGGAAGAGGCGCTGAAGCGCGTGCTCGCGCGGGTCGTGGCCCGGCTGCCCGGGACGGGCATTTTCATGTCGTCGACAACGACGCACGCCCCGCCGGTGCTGCTCCACATGGTGGAGCGGGAGCGGGCGCTCCACGAGAGGGTCGTGCTCCTCACCGTGGTCACGGAAACGAGGCCGGAGGTGCCCGAAGATCGCCGCCTCGACGTCAAGCCGCTCGGCAACGACATTTATCAGGTGGTCGCCTCGTACGGCTTCATGCAGGAGCCGAACGTGCCGAAGGTCCTCGCGGAGGCGGCGTCGCTCCTGGGGCTGCCCATCGACCCCGACCAGACGACGTATTACCTGGGACGCGAGAGCGTGCATGCGTCGCAAAGGGGGGCCATGGGGGTCTTCGCAGAAAGCCTTTTCAGCTACCTGCAGCGCAACGCCGTCACGGCCGACCGGCACTTTCACATTCCGCCCAAGCAGGTCATCGAGATCGGCATCCAACTCGATCTGTAGCGGCGGCGAGGGCGCAAGGC
The DNA here is from genome assembly GCA_049521295.1 of Polyangiaceae bacterium. GTDB lineage: Bacteria > Myxococcota_A > Polyangia > Polyangiales > Polyangiaceae > Palsa-1150. The sequence continues at coordinate 10,854 of JBEKOY010000041.1, forward strand.
TGCCTAAAGGCTGCCTAGCGCGCGTCCGATCGGGTGGCACCGCCGCAGCCCGCTGCGACATGGGCGCCCCCGCCTTGGGCGCTGAGCCCGCTCGCCCATCCCGAAGGCGCGGCGAAGCAGCGGGCCGTGTCGCAGGCCACCGTCGCAGCCGGGCTGGCATCCGCAGCCGTGCCAGAAGTTGCTGGCCCCGAAGGAACGAAACCCCCGCCACCATGCAGAGCGGCTGGGCCGGCGACCTGCAACGGCGGCACAAGTTGCTAGCATACGTCGCGATGCGCGTTCGCTTTCCGCATGCTCTCGCTTCCGGTCTCGCCGTCGCGGGGCTGATCTTCGCCTGCGGAGCGCGCACAGGGCTCATCGTGGTCGAGCGCGGACCGGCCGCCGAGGCGGGCGTCGATGCCGCAATCGCCGTTCAAGACTCCTCGGTCGGTGCGCGCGACGTTTGCTCGGAGCAAACGTACTGCAACCCAAACGACCCTGGACACATCTACCAATGCGGCGAAGCGCTCAGCACCGGCGCGTGCAGTTTGCTCGAGCAGTGCGAAGAGACGGACGGTAGTGCCGCATGCGTCAATCCGTGCGTCGATTCTCTGGGCAACAATACCTCCAACGGATGCGACTTTTACGCGGTCGAAATGGATACCACGCCGGACGCAACCGGCGTTTGCTACGCCGTGTTCGTCGTCAACCAATGGTCCACCGGCGAAGCGGCGAGGCTGCAGGTCACGCTCGGAGACACGATTTTACCGATTGAGCAGTTCGCGCGCATTCCTACAGGCACGGGGACCGGGATCACGTACGGGCCGTTCAACGCCGAGGCGGGCCTGCCCACCAACCAGATCGCCATTCTGTTTCTCTCGCGCGATCCGACCCACGCAGGCGACCCGGATGCCAATGCGGACGACCCGGCCATCCTCGCCGATTGCCCCCCCGGCGTGACACCCGCCGTCGTGGGCGACGCTGCCCTCCACGGCACCGGGATCGGCACGGCCTTCCATATTCAGACGAACGTCCCGATCGTCGCGTACCAGATGCTGCCTTACGGCGGCGGACACGCGCGAGTCACGGGGTCGACGCTTCTCGTGCCTACGAATGCATGGGACACGAATTACCTCGTGGCGGACGCGTACAAGGCCCCCTCGGTTCTGATTCCCCCCAGCACTCTACGCGCCGGGCCGACGACCGTGGTCATCGCCGATCAGGACGGGACGAACGTCACGATCAAGCCGACGGTCGACGTCGTCAATGGGCTAGCGCTCGCCGGAACGCCGGCGAACGTGCCGGTTACGTACACGCTCAACCAGGGCCAGTACCTGCAGTTCACGCAACCAATCGAGCTCACCGGCAGCGCCGTGCAAGCGGATGCGCCCGTCTCGGTCATCGGCGGGTCGACCCTGATGGATGTCCCCTTGGACATTGCCCGCGCCGACACGGCCGAGCAGATGTTGGCCCCGGTGCGAGCTCTCGGCAGCGAGTACGTCGGGGTCCGCTACCGGAACCGGGGGTCGACCGAAGAGGTCGTCCCGTGGCGCATCGTGGGTGTCGTCGACGGGACGCAGCTCATCTACGACCCACCCCAGGCGGGAGCTCCGGCTGCCATCGGTGCGCAGCAAATGATCGAGTTTGACGAACCGGGTCCGTTCGTCGTTTCGAGTCAGGACGCGAACCATCCCTTCTACGTTGCCGCCTACATGACCGGGGGCTGCGGCGACGGCCCCGCCCCCGCGGACGCGGGGGACTTGGTCGTACACGGCTGCGCCCCAGGGACCGGCTCCCTCGAAGGGTTCGGCGACCCGGAGTTCATGAGCGTGGTACCTCCCGCTCAGTACCTGCCGCGTTACACCTTTTTCACGGATCCGACGTATCCGGAGACGAACCTCGTCATCGTGCGCGTTCGCGACTCGCAAACGGCGCAGATGCCCGACGTGACACTCGACTGCGCGGGGGTGCTCGGCGGCTGGCAGCCCGTCGGCGCCAGCGGAACGTACGAGATGACGCGCGTGGATCTGTCGACCGGAAACTTTCAAGGTGTGGGCAATTGCAACAACGGCGTGCACGTCATCTCGGCGGCGCTCACCGGTGCAACGGGCAATCCCCCGCCCACTCCCCTCATCGGAGTCACGATATGGGGATGGGGCAATGACCTCACGTGGCCCACGGACAACTCACAGGTAACCGACGAAACGAATCCGAATTTCACGCGCTGGGTCAGCTACGGATATCCCGCGGGGGCCAATTTCAAGCCGCTCAACACCGTCGTTCTGCCGGCGCACTAAGCGACCGCGACCGCGACCGCACCCCGACCGCGACCGCGACAACCGCGACCGCGACCTCGACCGCGACAACCGCGACCCCGACCGCGACCGCGACCGCGACCCCGACCGCGACCCCGACCGCGACCGCGACAACCGCGACCCCGACCCTCATCCCTCTTCTTGAACGCGTCCGCCGGCGAAGACGTTTCGACGCCACCACGCCGGCCGATCACGCCTCGATGGCCGCGAAGGTGCCCGGCACGCGAGCTCGAGGGCATCCGCCAGCGCCCCGGATGTCGCGAAGCGCTCGTTGGGATCGACCGCGCAGACGCGATCGAACCAGGCCTGGAAGCCGCACGGCAAGCCGCCCTGGACGCTGTCGGCCTTCGGACGCGGCGCAAGGCACACGCGGTAAATCGTATCGCCGGGGGCGCGCCCGGCGAATGGAGAGCGGCCGGTGAGCGCCTCGTACGCGCACACCCCCAGCGCCCACAGGTCCGACTGCGCGCCGACGTCGCCACCCTGCAGCTGCTCGGGGCTCATGTATTCGAGCGTGCCCATCAGGTGGTCCTGCTCGGTAAGCGGCGAGCGGCCCTCTTCCGATAGCTTGGCGACTCCGAAGTCGACCAGCTTGGCCGTGTACGCCGAGGTGGCGTTGGCCATAGGCACGGCGAGAAAGACGTTCGCCGGCGTGATGTCGCGGTGGAGCACGCCGTGACCGTGGGCCGCGGCAAGGCCACGCGCGATGTGCCCGACGATGTTCACCACCTCGCCCGCGGCAAGCGGTCCGCGACGCGCGATCGCTTGGGCGAGCGTCTCACCGTGAAGGCGATCCATGACGATGTACGGTTCGCCGCCGCGGGTGACGCCGTAATCGTGCACACGTGCGACGTGATCGGAGTGAATGAGCGACGCCGCGCGCGCCTCGCGAGCGAATCGCGCACGGGCCTTCACGTCGCGCGCGAATTCGGGCCGCATGAACTTGATGGCAACCCGCGTGCGAAGGTCGATGTGTTCGGCCTCGAAAACCGTCCCCATGCCGCCCTCGCCGAGCTTGCCCGTGACGCGGTAGCGATCGGCCACGATATCGCCCAAGTCGGTCGCCGCCGAGGGCGACGGGTCGCCGGTTCGGCCCGCCGCCCGGCCGCGCAGGCCGGCGCGAAGCCGCATTTCGAGCTCGGCGCGCTCGAACGGTTTGACCACGTAGTCGTCGGCTCCGACGGCTAGACCGGCGACCACGTCGGCCCGGCTCTCGCGCGCGGTGAGCATCAGAATGAACGTGTCGCCGTGGGGAGAGCGCTCCCGCACACGTCGGATCACCTCGGCGCCATCGAGACCCGGCATCATCCAATCGACGATGGCCGCCTTGGGGGCGTCCGGCTCGCTCATGATCCGCCAGGCCTCGTTGCCATCGACCGCAACGACCGGCTCGAAGCCCCACGCGCGCACGCTCACCTCGAGCAGTCGCCGCAGCGCCTGGTCGTCATCGGCCACGAGGACACGTTGGGTCACCCTCCATGGAACGCCCGGCGCGAGAAACTCTTGAGCCGATTCGTACGCGACGGCGCAGGGGCGCCGACGTCCGGGCACACGATTGGCTTCGGGAAGACGTCACATTCCGGTGCCGCTAGCGTCTCAAGACATCATGAGGACGTTTGCGACATCGTCACGCCCGGTCGCTTTGGGCTTTCTGGGAGCGGTCCTCTTGTCGGCGTCCATCGCGCGGGCCGATCCCCCGCCCCTCGAGGAGGGACAGCACTTCTCGCTCGACCCCATTTCCGACGGCGTGATGACGGTGACGGGCTTCGGGTTTGCGGGCTTGCTCGGGCTGGTTCTCGGCACCGGCGAGATCAAACCCCCGCTGCCGACGGCCTCGGTGAGCCAACTTCTGTTTTTCGACCGAATCGCGGTGACGCAGACAATCGATCCGCACGCCGCCACGTACTCGAACATCGGCCTTTATACGGCCATCGGGTTCGCGGTGGTCGATCCCGTTCTTTCGGGCTTTCGGGACGGCACGGACGCCTTGCTCGTCGACGCGTTCATGTACGCGGAGTCCGGATCGCTCGCGCTCACGCTCACGGACATTACCAAGATCGCGGTTCGCCGGCCCCGTCCCATCGACTACAAGAACTGCGAGCTGACGAACGGTGCGACCACGATCCCGGCCAGCTGCAACTCCACAGACCTCGGCCTTTCCTTCTTCTCCGGGCACGCCGCAGCCGTCTCGGCCATTGGCGCGACGGCGACGTACCTCGCCTTCGTGCGAGCGCCTCGATCGCCTCGCCCGTGGATCACGCTCGGCATCGCCACGGCGCTCACCGCGTTCGTCAGCTACGAGCGCGTCCGCGCAGGCGAGCACTTCCCGAGCGACGTCATTGCGGGATCATTAGCGGGCGCGGCCGTGGGGCTTCTCGTGCCGCACCTTCATCGGCACAGAGCGGAGGCTCCGGCCGTCTGGGTGGGCGTCGCGCCCGCTCCGGGAGGGGGCTCGCTGACGGTACAGGGACGATTCTGAGAGCGGCCAACACCCGCCCTGCCGCGCAGGCCGGGCGCTTGGCCCCGCACCCACCGGAATCGTATCTCGTCGCGCGGGGCGGAGGCCCTGGGTGTCATCGCTCGGGCCGCTCAAGGCCCGCCAAGCGGTAGCCCCGCACCGGCCCCAAATCGTACAGATGCGCCACGAGCGGTCCGGTGGCCACCCCGTCTTGGATGCGCACGCGCACGTAGCGCCCGGGCGCGTCGTCCGGGGCCCCGCCGTCGGCAGCCACGTGGGGAAGCGTCACGCAGATCTCTGCCCCGGGTTGCCTTTCCACGCTCAACCAAGACCCGGAAAGGAGCCGCGCCTGGTAGCGAAACGCCCACGGATCGCGCAAACCGCGCCACTCCGCGAGGTCGACTCCGCAGAGCCGGCTCGGCCCTTCGACGCGCACCTGGGCGATCGGCGACACCCGCGTGAGGTAGCGATCGAGAATCTTGGCCAGCCGGCCGTCGAGGACGCTCTGCAGGTAATCGCTGTTGGCCGGGTCGTCGAGCTTCGCCATCTCGACCAAGGTTCGGACCATGGGCGGCGTGAAGTGCGCCAGGATGCGCGCCATCCACGCGCCGTCGCGCTCGGTCATCCGCGAAAACGCCGCGTTCGGGTACTCGTTTTTCCACTGTTCGGGATCGAAGTCTTTGACGTTGAAGTAGCCGAACATCTCATGGCCCGGGACTTTCTGGATCTGCTCCCAGATGCGCGTGGTGGCCCCCAGCGTGAAGAAATCCGCCGCGATGTCCCCCCAATCGACGACGTACGCGTAGCCGAGCCGTCGTGAGATGGGGTCCCAGTCCCACACCGATCCGAGAGCCGCGCTCGTGCCCATCTGAAGGTGGACGACGTGACCGGGCGACGCGTCGGGCGAACCGCCCTTGATCTCCGTGAACCAGGTGTCGAGCGAATTGCCTTCGCGCGCATCGAAGTGATCGATCCACGCCGTGAGCAGTCGCGCGCCGCGAAGCTCGCGACGATCCTGGTGCGGAATGACGTCGTTGGGATCGTCGCCGCGCACGCCCTCGTAGCGAAACTGCTGTAGGATATACCCCGGCACCCACGCGGAGGCGCTGATGCGAAGCAGGCCGCGGTGCTTGTTGGACTTGGCGAACAGGTCGTCGAGCGCCTTTTTGTCGAAGTCGTAGTAGTCCCCGAAGTTGCCGTGTGCGGCCTTCAACCCGGCCTTCAGGGTGAAGATCGACGGCCGGACCCACAGAGCCTGCTCGCACGTCGCGTTGTAGCCAACGGCATAGTAGACGGCCTCGCCGATCGCCGTGGCCGCCACCTGGCGCTCGGGCAGTCCGGTGGCCTCCACCTTGACCAGGAACTTGCCCTTGCCGGGGACGGTGATGCGAAAGCCCGGCGTCGACCCGCTGGTCTTGCCTTGGTCGATGAGCCACGCACCTTCCGGGGTGTGATCCGGGTCGAGGAGCACTTCTTTCTTGCACTCGTTTAGCCGCAACTCCTCGAGGCTCATCGGGCGAACACCGAGTCGGTTGGTGAACCACGCCGAATCGGGCACCTCGTCCACACTGTTCACGTTCACGGATTCGCCGCTCGTCACGATCCCAAGAGTCTCGGATAGGGGTCGAAAGAACAAATTGTCGCCGCCGTCCCAGTCGGTGGGGGCATCGTAGGGATCCGGAGCGCACGAGATATGGTGGGGATCGCGCGGTTGCGGCGATTCGTGGCAGCGCGCAAACACCGGCTGGAGATCGGCATCGCGCCAGATCGGCGCGCGAAGCGGAAAGCGCGACTCGGCGTGTCCGCACGAGATCAGAAGGCCGCCGACCAGAGCGAGGAGGCGTGATTCAGAACCCATGGTTGACCGCGAGGTTGAGACGGAAGGAGTCCACCTGCCCGCCGTGTTCGAAGGTCTCCGATCCGCAACCGGCAAGGAGCTCAATGGGATAGTCGCCCATGCCGATGCTGGTCAGGGCAACCGAGCCCGAGAAGCGCAATCGTCCCGGACGAAACCCCTCGAGGTGCTGGTCGAACACGTTGCCGACGGCGGCCTCGAGGCTACCGCCCAGCCAGGGCCCGACCGGCCAGACGTAGTGCAACGCTCCCGCGGCGGCGCTCCGGTCGATGAGGCGACCCGGGTAATAGCCGCGCATCGGGCCATCGCCGCCGAGGGTGGCAAGCTCGGTGAAGGGGACGGCATTCGTGCCGATCGGGTCAGCGAACATCGTCGTCACCAGGATACCCAGGACGCGCCCGCGTTGATTGAGGTCAATGTAACCGCCCGCCGTTCCGCCGTAGCGGATCCAACCCGAAGCGGGCGACCCGCGCACGTCGCTGCCCTGCTCGCCCTTGATCTCGAGATGAACGCCCGACCCGGGCACCGTGTTCTGCGCCGTCGCTTGCTCGGCCGACGTGGGCCACGGTCGCCGGGAATCCACAATGAGGCCGAGACGGTTGTACTCGGCCGTGTAGCCGCGATCGAAGCCATACGGGATCTGAAAGGCTTGTGTCGCCGCTTCGCGCGTCAGGCTGGGGTCACTGCCGTAGTGTCCGTCGGTCATGTCGGCGATGCGCATGCCGGCGCCCGCCTCGATGCGGCTCTGACGCCAGAAACGCCACTGGAGCAGTCCCCCGACCTCGAGGCTCTGCTGCGTGTAGCGGCTCTCGTACGACTGGAGCGTGTCGGGACCGATGCCGTAGAAGACGCGGTCCGGCCGATGAAGCTCCGACACGTGAAAGACCACAGTGCGATGGGGGTCGATCTTGATTCGCTCCATCAACGACGCGGCGTACCAATCCGTCGGCCACGCCTCCGCGTGGACGCTCAGCTGGTGGCCGGCGAAGAACGCGTCGTTCCAAAACGCGTAGATGCCAACGCTCGGGTTGAAGCCGAAATCGAGCAACCCCACCGGCGCGAACCCCGCCTTGTGCTCCGGTCCGAATGTGAAAAAGTCGTAGATCTTGCGCGGGAGGTCTGCGTCCTCGGCCGCCGGGACGACGATCGACAGCGGCCACCGAATCACGTATTCGCTCACCAGGTACAGAGGCGAGAGCAGGATTCGCGGGATCCAAAGCAGCACCTCGCCCGCGGTCGTTGGCTCCGGCCCTCGACCGCTGTAGTCGGGCACGGCCCGCGGGGGCGATGGAGCGGTCGCCGGAACGGGAGCGGGGGCGGGGGCCGGAGCGGGCGCATCCCCGTTCGCGGGCCGCGCAACGCCAACGGCAAGAGCAAACAGAACGAAGGGGGCGGACCTCACGGCCGTGGCTGTACCACCACCGCCTTCGCGATGAGACCCTCACCCTTTCCGACCCTCACAAAAGACCGCGAGGCGCTCACAACGGCGCACTCTTCGAACCGTGGATCCATCCTCTGCTCCGATGCCGCGCGAGTCGCGCACGTGACGTCGGTCGCGCCGAAATTTTGCATGACCCGCGCAGTTTGTGCGCCGAGCGCCGAGGCCTGGAGCCAACCGACCCTATCCCAGCGCCGGGGCATGGGCTCTGCGTCAGGGCGACGACCCAGCTGCCGCGATGAGCCGTCGGACCTCGACCCGATGCATCTCGCTGCGTCGCGCGAGCACCGTCGTACTGGTCGAGCCGTCGGCGCCTGGGCGAACCTCGCTCACGGCCACCGGGGTGACGACGATGTGTTGCGCCACCGGTCCCCGGCCCGGGTCCGAGAGCACACGAATCGCTTCAAGCAGTCCTTGATTGAACTCGAAACGTGCCCAACGAATGGGGGTCGCTTCGACGCTTGCCCGGGTCCACACCAGGTTTTCGCCGCAGCAGCTTGGGGGAGACGACCAGTCACCCGCCGCGCGATCGGTGAACGCGACGCGGACCGATTCCGGCGTCATGCCGAGACGTACGCCTCGCACCGCACCCAAGGACACCGGCCGCGCGCGCGCGATGGCGAACCATAGCGCACCGGCCGTGATCAGCACGATCAGCGAACCGACGGTCAAAGGCCGGATCGCTCGCCGAACCAGCGGGCCGGCGGCCGGCGGCGCGTCCCGGCTAGGGACGTTTTCCGATGGTTGCGAGGATTCGACGCGCATCCTCGGCCTCCGTGAATTCGAATGCGACGCGATCGCCCACGACGAGCGCGTCGAGCTGTTCTTTGCGTGCGGGCCAGAACGACATCGTCATCGCGCTCATGTACCCGGGGATCTCGTCGTGTGCGATGTTCACGTAGGTGCGATCCGGACCGAACGATCGAATGACGCCCGTGGCTCGGTACCTCTTCGGGTCTGCTTGCGGAGCGTCCGGCGGCCCTGCCGCGAACCCGACGATCGACATTCCGAACAGGAGGGCACCGGAAACGAGGGCCGCCGCCGCGCGCGCACGCCGCATCACGACGCTCCGGTCAGGTCGAGGACGTCGTGCACGAGTCCCACCATTCGCTCCGGATCGCCGGCCGCGTAGTAGCCGCGAATCCCCCCGTCACCGTCCACGAGCACCAGCCACTCGCCGTGCATGATGGTGGCGATGCCGGCGCCGGGATCGGCCCGCTGAAACGTGGTCTTGAAGCCGCCGACCACGACCCTATCGAGGTCCGCGCTGCGGCCCGACAGAAAGGACCAGCGGCTGGCATCAGCCCCGTACCGAGCGGCATACCGGTCGAGCACCTCGGGGGTGTCGTTCTCGGGGTCGAGCGTAATCGACACCAGATGAACGCTCAGCCGCCGCCCGATCTTTTGCTCGCGATCGGCCACGGCCTTGTCGACCGAGGCCATCTGTGCCGTCAGCATCGGGCACGATGTCGCGCAGGACGCGAAGAAAAAGTCGACGACGAGCACTTGTCCGCGCAGCGTCGTGTCGCTGACGGGTGTCCCATGCTGATCGGGCATCTCGAAGGACGGGATATGTCCGAGGACCGCAGCGGGGACTTGCTGCGCTCCGGCCCGGGCGTGTCGCCGTGCTATCGAGGCCGTGACCAGCGCGCAGACCGCCAGAGCAGCCAGCAGCGCGAATCGCGCATTGTACATCGGGCGATGGCGCGGACTCGCCCCGTCCACCGCGGGTTGCATCGTCGCCGAAGTATACGGTCGGCTGCGCGGGAACGCCATGAGGCGAACTGTCGCACCGGCGCGGAGCCTACTCACGTGTCGGCCATTCGAGCCATCGCAGCCCGGGCGGACGGGCCTTTATATCGGGGGATTACCTTCGGCGGCGCTTCTGCGCCGCCGCTGCCGCAAGGCGAGCACCCCGCCGACGAGCAGCGCGATTCGCGTGGCGCCGTTCGCGCCCCGACTGCCCGCGGTTCTGCACGAACAGCCGTGCGCATGGGCGGCGGTCTCCGTCGAACTTGCGTCCTCGGTGTCGGCGCCGATCGCGACGGCGCCGCCTGCATCCTGTGCTTCGGACTGAACTTCGACGTCCACGAGACCCGCGTCGGCCGGCGCGGCCGCGTCGACGAAGCTCGCGCCGTCGACGGTGCCCGCAGCGTCGACAGCACCCGAGGCGTCCGCGGCCACCGCCCCCCCCGCGTCCGGGACACCGGCGGCGTCCACCGGCACCGGCGCGCCGGCTGAGCCTGCGTCGACCGAGCCACCCGAGTCGAGAGGGCAAGCTGCGCTTCCGGGGCCTGGATTTTCGAGATCGAACGTCACACCGTCGAAGGGAACTACGATAATTTTACTCAAATGATTATCGTTCGCCACGATGGTCGTCTTTTCGACATCGGTGACGGCGAAGCTAAATGCCGTGACGTGGCCATTCTGGAGGAATACGCCTGGCCGCTCCATATTGTACCAATGGTTGACCGTCCCGTCCGTGTAGCGCACGAAATCCGTCGTCGGATCGTATGCCAACCCCATGCTTTTCCAATCGTGAATGCCGTCGACCGACGTCAGGTGCCACGCCTTCCGTATGGACCACCAATTGGCCACCATATGGTATTGGCCACCGCTGCACCAGATCACCGGGTCTTCTGCCTGGCCCGTAAGACCGGCAATGGTCGGGAGGACGCTCGGGCCTTGAATCACGTAGGGCCCCATCAGTTGGGTCGCGCTGACCATCATCTCGAAGGGCCGGGTCATCATGAAGAAGCTGCCATCGGCATTTTGCCAAAGGCTCTGGTTTTCGGTCGTGTCGTACGTGCTGTAGCCGTTGGCGGTGATCGCGATCACCCCTTGACTCGTCCACGGTCCGCCGAGCGAAGTGGAGAGAAAGATGTTGCCCGGGCTATCGAGGATGACAAAGCTGCCGTCGTTGAGAGGCGCTCCGGTTACATTCTGCCCTTTCCCATTGTCGACCGTGAAGGGAGAAGCCGCGTCCGGGATGTACGACCCCATGAGCGTACCGTTGCTCACCCCGTGTACGACGAGTGCATTGGGCCAGTCGTTAAAGCCCTGACTCGCGGCCCAGCGGCTTGCGAAGATATGAAACGTGCCGTCGGCGCCCTCCAAGATCTTGCCATCCCAATAGGTCCACAACTTGCCAGTCGAATCTTCGAGCCCATTGCAAATATCTCGCGGGATCACGCCGGGAGCACCCCACGTGGCGGACGTCAGCGGACACACGATGGGAGTCGGTAGAAAATAGTCGATGAGCGTTTTCGCACCGGCGTCGGGCCCAGCATCGGTCGCTCGGGCTGCACGCGCCGGCGCCGTAGCTATGGCCAAGGCCAGGATGCCGAGCACCCACTTCGCCTCCGTCGGCGCGCCACCGGCCTCGATTCGCGATCGGCTGGCATCGCAACGGGCAGCGGCTCGGCGCGTTGAAACGTTGTGGCGGCTGTTTTTCATGATTGGCCTCGGGCTCATCGGCGCATCCGGTGGCGGCTCGGAAGCCGTGGCAGCCCAGGTGCGCACCCCGATCAGTGGCCAGCCATGCCCGTCTTCGTGGTTGAAAAGCGAACGCGAGCGCCGGCGTGGATCCGCCGTTGGCCGCACCCGCGCGAGCTACCGGCTCCGGAGACAACCAAGGGTCGCGCGGCTCGCTCCGCACGGTCACCCTCATCGAGGTTGCCCGAGGGGCGAGTGTGCGGGTGACCTACGTCGTCGTCCCCTTCCGTGCCGGCTACCCCGAGGTGAGTCTGCGCAATCCGAGCAACGCCATCCTCTCGACCGGACGCTTTCTCGAAAGTTCAGCCCGGATCGAGGTCCACTCTGGGGGTGGCCCCCCAGCGCGGCGAGGCCGCTGGTGACCCAACGCCCGGTGAGCGCATTCGCGGGGACGGACCTCGACAGGGTCCTAACGCAGGACGCAACCTTACCCCGGCGCGGTGGCTACCGGCTTGGTGGCGTTGGACCTCTCAAGATCGCGTGCACCCGTGCCCTGTCGCCCAGAAGAAGCTCGATGGCCCGCCCGAGCCCGATCTCCGCGGCGACGACCTTGAGCAGATCTTCAGGCGACGCCGTGGTGGAGCCCGGTCGGATCGCGGTCGGGGCGACGACCTTGAGAGAAGGCCTCTTGGCGGGGGCCTTCGTCTTCGCCGCAGCCGTCTTATCCGCTGACCGGATGTTGTACACGTAGCCGACCTCCAATCGGATTCCAGCGGCCTTCGCCCGGCCCACGATCTCGCTCGGAGACAGGTTCGCGTGCGATCGCACGAAGGCGGCCTTGCTCCCGATGGCCGGCTTCGTTGTCGCGATCGCGGCCGTCGAGGTCTTTTTCGCGGGCGTCGCCCTCTTCTTCGGGGCAACCGCTTTCACGGCTTTCGCGGTTCGGCGCACCTCATAGACGAGGCCCGGCCGGAGATCGATCCCCTGGGCCTTCGCCTTGTCGACGATTTCGGCCGCGGACATCGCTGCGGCCTGTGCGCGGATAAAGTCGGACTTGTTGACTGGTTTTGGGGTGCTGGTCGTCGTGGGGGCCATGTTCCGTACTGGAGTTCAGCACGGGCGAGGCGGCAGGGCCAACATTCGCCCGGTTGGTCCACGCGACCAGCGGGCAAGGCCACCGCCGTCGCCGAAGGAATGGAAAGCTCAATGACCGCACTCCGCGAGGCGCGCGAATGCGGGGCGCGCGAATGCGGGGCGCGCGAATGCGGGGCGCGCGAATGCGGGGCGCGCCCATGGCGAACGGCATGGGCTCGGGCGACCCGAGAACTGCCCATGCCGTGCGTCACGCGCCCGCCCTAAGGCTACTTTTTCTGGGTCTTCTTGGGCGCTGGCGGAGCCGGGTGCGGGGCCGGGGGCGCCGCGTGCCCAGCCTTCGCCGCGGGATCCGTCCGGGCTGGTTCGGCCTTGCCTGCGGGTTCCCTGGACGCTTCGCTCTTGCCTGGGGGCGCCTTGGACGCTTCGGTCTTGCCCGCGGGCTCCTTGGGCTCCTTGGACGCTTCGGTCTTGCCCGCCGGCTCCTTGGGCTCCTTGGACGCTTCGGTCTTGCCCGCCGGCTCCTTGGACGCTTCGGTCTTGCCCGCAGGCTCCTTGGGCTCCTTGGACGCTTCGGTTCTGCCTGCCGGGCCTTTGGAGCCTTCGGTCTTGCCTGCGGGCTCCTTGGACGCTTCGGCCTTGCCCGTGCCGTGAGGTTCGGTCGAACCGCCTCGGGCGGCCGTCGCGCGTCCCTCCGCGTGTTCGTTGCCCGGACCGCTCTTCGGCTCCGATCGGGGCGTCGCCGTCCTTCCCGCCGCCGCCGTGCGGTGCTGCGGGGCGGTCGCGCGCGGCAGCGGGCGCACAGGGCCCGTTGCATGCGCGTACGCACCGCCCGGGCGATGACCCGGCGGGGGGCCCGCTCTGTGCTCGACGACCACGTGCTCGCCGCGATGGTAGTTTGCCGGCCGTTCCGTGGCGGCAAACTGGATGCGGTCACCGCCGTAGCTCCGATGCGGAGCATCGTGGGGTCCCCAGTAGCCTTGCACGTAGACGACGTGGTCACCGACGCGCTCGTAGTACGGCTCGATGTAGAACTGGCCTTCGGGTGCCACTGCCCAACGCCCCCAATTCCAGCCCCAGTCCACGCCGTTCCAACCCCAATAGCCACCGACCCACACATAGGTCGGACCGGGCGAATCCGTCTGCTCTTCGTAGACCGGGTCGGGGGGCTCGCTCGTCGCGGTGACCTCTTCAGGGTCGCCGGTGGGCACGGGTTCCGCCGTATCGGCCGCGGCTTCTGCCGGCGGAGCCGCAGGTTCGGGCGCTGGGGCTCCGACCGACACAGTCGCCACCGGCGGCTCGGGCGTAGCAACCCTTATCTGAGCGGCGCAAGCCGACAGCAGTACGGGAATCGTGAGCAATCCGAGGCGTTTCATTGATCCTCCCATTCGCGCAACCGCGGCCGTTGCCGCCGATACCTGCGCTTGCACTTGTGTACCAGAAGCGCGCTCAGCGGAGTGCGCCGCCGTTGACGGTGACGTTCGACATTTCGCAGTGACGCAGGCCGTCACTCGTGACGTACCGGAGGCCGTTGGAGCCGAAGCCAGCCCCCAATCCGCTTTCGACGATGTCGGTCACCGTAGTTGAAGGCAAAACTAAAACCAACTTTTCGATACCATGGCGTGCTTTTGCTCCGCAAGACGGAAAAGCGCTCCACAAGACGGAAAAGCCCACGGAAGCGGAGAACGCGCTAACCCGGAATCGTCGGGTGTCGGCGCCTGGGAGATCGACGACGTACCTCCAGCTTGCGGCTTCCACTCGATCTCCCACTCTCACCACGCGCCCTCACTGCCGCTTCGCTCGGCAAAAAACCGCCATCGCCTGGAGACCCGCCGCCCGATCCGGATCACAAAGCCCCCTAGCTGGGTGTTGATTTCAAAAATTGGACATTGCTCACACGGCCCAGACCGTGCTGAACTCTCGCGCTCAACATGGCCGCCGAGAAAACCAACCCCTCCGACAAGAAACCACTGACGAAGTCCGACTTCATCCGCCAGCAGCCGGCGAGCCTTTCTGCCGCCGAAGTCGTCGCGAAGGCGAAAGGCGAGGGGATCGAGTTCGGTCCTGGACTCGTCTACGAGGTCCGCCGGCTCGGGAAAGCCAAGAAGAGCGCGGCACCGCCGAAGGCGGCGGGGGTCGCGAAGAAGACCTCAACAGGCTCGAACGGTTCGGCAGCAAAGCCCGCGCCCAGCAAGGCCGACTTTGTTCGCAAGTTCCCCAACCTCTCACCCAAAGAGGTCGTCGAGAGGGCCAAGGCCGAAGGGGTCACGTTCGACGTCGGATACGTTTACAACATCCGGTCGGCAGACAGGGCGGCCCAGGCAAAAAGGAAGCCCTCACCCACCAAGCCGACCGCCGCAAAGCCCCAGCCGGCCGCCGTGAGCGCAAGCCGAGCGCCCGCCCCCGCAAGCGCCAACGCCACCGAGGATCTGCTGCGCGCCGTCGCCGCCGAAGTCGGACTCGGGCGAGCGGTCGAGATCCTCGCGGGAGAGCGGGCGAGGGTGCACTCTATCCTGAGAGGCTGACGGATTTCTTGGCCTAGGTCCGAGTCCGCCGTACGGAGCCCGTTTGGAGGGCGGGTCCGCCGGGTTCACCCTTTGTTCGGCTTGGACTGCGCATTTCGCAGTCCGATCCAGCGCATCACTTCCTGCCAAGCGGCCTGTCTTTGCGCCTCCGATGTGCTGCGGCGCAGAGCGTCGAGGTAGTCCCCACTCGCGGCATACAAGCCGCGAGCGATTTCGTCTTCGGTCATGGACTGCGAAGTTAGCCTAGGCGTACGCCGAACGTCACCTCGGACATCGCAGCGCCGGCCGTCGCGAAGCGACGGAAAACGCTCGCCCGCGTCGTGGCCGCCGGGGGCAAGGCCTCGATCCGGGCCGTTGCGGCGCGCCGGGCCGTTGCGACCGCGTCCACCCGTCGCAGGCAGCCGAACCCATCGCCTGGCATAGAGGGGCCGCCGTGCTGCAGTCCGATGGACCCAAGGGATGGAGATGGGTCGGCGCTCCGCTCTAAGTCGTCGATATCGTTGGGTGACCGACGGGGCTCGAACCCGCGACATCTGGAGCCACAATCCAGTGCTCTACCAACTGAGCTACGGCCACCACGCTGCCAGGCAGGTGGCACCATAGCCGCTGGGCTCGGCGTTTCAAGCAGCCGAGCCCCGGGGCACCGGACTCCGGCGGATCTGCCGATCGAGCACGTCGCCGCGCGGACGACGGCCTTATGATACGACGCGTCGCATGCGCGTACCGCCGGGTGCCTCGATCGAGACTCTCTGCATCCACGCGGGCCAGGAGCCGGATCCCGCATCGGGGGCGGTGATGTTGCCCATTGTGCTTTCGTCGACTTTCGCCCAGGACGGCCCCGGCGTCCACAAAGGATTCGACTACTCGCGGGCCGGCAACCCGACACGCGCGGCGCTCGAGGCCTGTCTGGCGACGCTCGAGGGCGCCCAGCACGGCATCGCGTTCGGAAGTGGTTGCGCTGCGTTGACCGCGGTTCTGCTGACGCTCCGGTCGGGCGATCACGTCCTGGTCGGCGATGACGTGTACGGGGGAACGTTCCGCATTTTCGACCAAGTCGTGGCCCAATTCGGGATCGAGTCGAGCTTCGTCGACATGAGCGACCCCGTGCGAGCGTTCGAAGCGATGCGACCGAACACCCGGCTGGTTTGGATCGAGACGCCGAGTAATCCCTTGCTCAAGGTGCTCGACATCGAGACCCTCGCCGCGGGAGCCCGGGCGCGAGGCGTCCCCGTGGCGGTGGACAACACGTTCGCGACGCCCATGCTCCAGCGCCCGCTCGATCTCGGCGCATCGATCGTGGTGCATTCGACGACGAAATACTTGAACGGGCATTCGGACGTCGTCGGCGGCGCCGTACTGACGAACGACCGCGCGCTCGCGGAGCGGCTGCATTTCGTGCAGAAGGCAGCGGGCAGCGTGCCAAGTCCGTTCGATTGCTACCTCGTGTTGCGCGGACTCAAGACCCTCGCGGTGCGGATGAAGCGACACGTCGAAACGGCGCGCGGGATCGCCGAGTGGCTCGCGACCCACCCGCGGGTCGCGCACGTGCACTACCCGGGACTGCCGGGCCACGTCGGCCACGCGATCGCCGCGCGGCAGATGAAGGGGCCCGGAGGCATGATCACGTTCGAGATCGAAGGGGCGCTCGCGCAGGCGGTGACTTTCTTGCGGGCGCTTCGCATCGTCGCGTGCGCCGAGAGCCTAGGGGGCGTCGAGTCGCTCGCGGAGCACCCGGCGACGATGACGCACGCGAGTCTGCCTCCGAAGGCCCGGCAAGCGCTCGGAATCCGGGATGGATTGATCCGTCTGTCGGTCGGATTGGAAGACGCCGGTGACCTGCGGGGAGACCTGGAACGAGGCTTTCGCGCCGCATTCGAGCAGACCCACGTCTGACGGGGTCGAGCTCACGGGTCAAGGTCGGGAACCACCCGCGATGGGGAAATTTGCCGTGTGCATGCGGCTGCGCGCCCGACGCGACGCGCTCGATTATTGGCAGTCACGCGCGGTATGCTCGGCACGGCCCGCTGCCTGGAGATCGCCTCGATGACATTTCGCGCCCCCCACCCCGCCGTGATCGCTCTCTTTGCCCTGCCCCTCGCGACGGGGTGCTCAAGCAAAAAGACCGAACCGCCCATGGCTTACGTCAACGCCTCGATCTCCAACCCGGGCGGGGGCACATGCAACAACGACGAGGCGAACTTTCTCGTCATCGGATCCGACCAAGACGGGGGCCCTTCGAACCCGACACGAGTCGGGAGCGGGCCGGGAGTCACGGTGACGTGCAGCGTCAGCGCCGGAAGCAACGGCACTTTCATCCTCAACCTCTTCGCGCAGAACGGCCTAGGCAGTGCCACCATCACCGGCTCGATCTCGGCGAACGGGGGCGGGCCCATGGATATCGAAGGCAGCTTCTACCAGGCTGGAGGCGGCACCTACCAACAGTCGACTTGCTCGATTACGTTCGTGCAGATGCCGGCCGGCGGGCCGGTCGCCGTCGGCCGGGTCTGGGGACAGATCGACTGTCCCATGGCAACTCTGCAGGGCAGCGCAGGAGTCTCGTGCGACGTGTCGGCAGAATTCGTCTTCGAGAACTGCCTCACCGAGTGATCCACGACCAGCCTGGGGGCGGCCTGACGCCACCCGCCGGCCACGGGGACAGAACCAAGGCGGCCCGCACGCGGGCGCGGCGGGTCAGTCGTCGTCCGATTCGTCGGCGCCGAAGGGTCGGCGATCGGGGTCGCCGACGAGGCCGGCGAGGATCGCGCGCGCTTCGACGGCGACTTCGAACTCGGGACGGGTCGCGAGAAATGCTTCGATGTACTTGCGCGCCGCCGGTTCCTCGCCGCGAGCGTGATAGGCGAGACCCACGGCGTAGAGGGCGTCGGCATCTCCGGGAGATTGGCTCAGGGCGGCCATGCCTTCGCGCAACGCGCCCCGCGTATCGCCCAGCATGCGCTGCACATGGCAGAGAGCCACCCGCCCCCCGAGATGGGCGGGCGACAGCTTGAGACAGGCCGTGTAGGCGTCGCGCGCCGGCTCGAGTTCTCCGACTTCGAAGAACGCGATGCCGAGAAAATAATAGGCGTACGGGTTCGTCGGGTCTGACTCGAGAACGCGACGCAGCTCCCCCAAGGCTTCCCGAAAGCGCTCTTCGTGAAGAAGCTCGGTCGCTTCTTCGACGGCGGACCAGCGCTGCGAATCCAGGTTCGGGTCGTCGATCGCCACCATGAAGCTGGATATCCACCTTCTCGCCGGTAGGCCATCGGCGCGTACCGCGGAACGCACCGAAGCGCGCCGCAGTGCCCGCGGAGCGGCTGGGCCTGGGCAAGACGGACCTGCTCACCTCAGGAATCGGCAACCTCGTGCGAAAAATCGCGTGGGGGTTCATCGCTTGGGGACCGCTCGAAAGGTCCTCTCGATGCGCACGTTTCATGCTTAATACGCCGTCAACGTCATGTCCCTGCCCGTGGCCATCGAACAACTCATCGGCAGCGAGCGACTGGCATTTTTTCGCCAAGTCGCGCTCTTCCCGCTCGATTTGGCGGCGGTCGTCCCCAAACTGGCTCCCGGCGACGACGCCGTCGTTCTGGTGCACGGCTTCTGCGCGAGCGCGGGCGTGTTTCGACCCTTGCGCGCACGCCTCGAAGACGAGACCGGCGCGCGCGTCGCGACGTTCACGCATCCCCCCGGTGTCGGCGTTCGGAGGATCGCGCGGCAGCTCGCGCGCCTCGTCAGCCGGATTCCGCGAGACGTGCGGCTCACCGTGGTTGGACACTCGCTCGGAGGCGTCGTGGCACGCTGGTACGTCCAGGAGATGGGCGGACACACGCGCGTTTGCCGCACCATCTCGCTCGCCAGTCCGTTCTGTGGAGTCGCCGTGCCGCCGCTGCTCGTCGGCGCCGACTTGCACGCGCAAAGCGCCTTGCTCAAGCGGCTGCGCGAGCGGGCTTCGGCCTGCCCGGTGCCTCACACGTCGATCGTCGCGGCCTCGGATTCCGTGGTCCCCGGCGTCCGGACCGCATGCCTCGGCGTCGGCGACGTGGTCGTTCTGCCGAAACGGGGACATAACGAGCTGCTCTTCGATCACGAAGCCGCCGGGATCGTCATCGATCGAATTCGGCGATCGCGACCCGAAGGCGCACCCGGCCCTCGGGCGGGGCGCAGCAGGCGGCGGGCGTTCATGCTTTGAAGTGTTGCGCCGGCGTGGTACGGCCTCGCCCACGTGCGATCCCGTTTGACCTCGTGTTTCATTTTGGTCGCGACGACGGTGGTCCTCCCCTGCCCGGCGCGAGCCGATGTCAGCTCCTGGTTGGCGGTGGGGGGCGGGTACGCGACGGAGCGCGATCGGCAGACCGGCAAAAACGATCTCGCGCCCACGATCACGTACTCGATCGGAGTCGGAAGCTCTCCTTTGCAGCGCTGGGTCTTCGGGGGACTCGTCCGCGGTGCGACGCTCTTCGGACTCGGCACGGATGTGGGGTTGGCGCTGCGGGCGACGACCGGGGGGTTTGCCCGCGGAGACTGGGGAGCGGCCATCGAAGCGGGCGCGATGTGGCGTTACTGGCGCGACGGCAACTACGGCGAGTGGCCCGTGCAGGCCGTCGTGACAGGAGGATCGCCATGGGGCTTCCAAATCGCGGTCGGGACGCAGCTCGAGACCCTTGACGGAGCGCGATCCGCGGTGGGTGTCTTCGCCGCGCTCGAGATCGACCTTCTCCGCCTGACGGTCATGCGGCAAGGGACCACCACCGAGCGTTGGTGGTACAATCCGGCCCCGGCCGGCGGACACTTGGAGCGTTCGCCGTAACGCGGGCCGGGCCGAACCGCGGCGCAGACGCCGGAGTCGCGCCGCCCTTCAGGGCGAGCTGGGCCTGGGGGCGTGCGGCATCTTATGAGCCTCGTCGGCCTTGATCGAGTATCGAACGAAGGCCCGAAGAACTTCGTTGCGCTCCACATTGCCGATGGCGCTCTTGATGTCCTCGTAGATGCTGGGGTCGACGAGCAACCCGCCGATCGTGCCCTTGCCCTCGCGAACTCCCGCGACGATCGCCCGCAGGTCGTCGCTCATGGCATTGACGTTCGACATCAGGTGATCCGACGGACCGTCTCCGTAGAGCAGTGCGTGGGCCAGACCGTTGCCCTCTCGAATCGCGCGCAAGTCGGCGTGGATCTCGACCATCGAAGCGGCCACCTCCTTCGACATCTCGCCGTCGTAGATGAGCGCGTGAGCGATGCCCGGCCCACGACGGACGTGGTCGGTCAAGTCTTGAACGTCATTCAGGGTGGCGTCGAGCCGCGCCGAGGCCTGGTTTAGTCCGTCGAGAAGATCGTTCACACGTTCGGCTTGCTGCCGGTCGAAGAACAAATGGTGGATCGGACCATTGCCCTGAACAATCGCGTCGAGCATCGCGCGGATGTCGCCGACCGAGTCCTTCAGGTCGTCCGAGAGACGGGCGTCGCCAAGCGCTTTGGCGAGCGGCTCGAGGTTCTGGATGGCTTGCTCCGCCTCCGCAGCGACCTTGTTGAAGGACGACAAGACGTCAGCGGGTTCTTCGGAGGGAATCAGCCCATGCGGAGCGAGTCGCGGCGCCTTGGGGGAACCGACGCTCAACTGGATCATTTTGTCGCCGAGCAGCCCCTTGTTGACGATCGTCGCGACCGTATCGGTACGAATGCGCGCCGCTTGCACCTGGACGATCGACATGTTCGCGAAGATGCGCGTATCGCCGAGGTCCTTGTTGTATCCGACGCTCGTCACCGAACCGATGTCGAGCCCTCCCATGCGCACCGGAGCGCCGGGCTTGAGGCCCGCGACGTCGGCGAACGCCGTGCGGTATTCGGCCTTCGGATCCCAGAGGCGGGTGGTGTTGCCGATGAGAAAGATGCCCGCCATGGACAAAGCCAGCCCGGCGATGACGAAGAGTCCGACCTTGAGTTCGCGTGTCATGAGTCCTCCTGACAACGGCAGCCCGGCTACGACGACGAAAGCAACGACGCGACGTCCTCGCCGACAGGGGCGCGGCCCTCGATGAAGTCGCGCACGGCGGGGTTGCTCGTCGATCGGAATTCAGCGGGGGATCCGATGAGAAGAACCCGTCCCTTTCCGATCATGGCGAGCCGATCGGAGACCGTGAACGCCGTGCCCATGTCGTGTGTGACCACGACGCTCGTCAGCGCGAGGGCCTTTTGAATGCCCTGAATGAGGTGATTGATTCTCGCCGTATTGATGGGGTCGAGGCCGGTGGTCGGCTCGTCGTAGAGGATGACCTCGGGCTGCAACGCCAGGGTTCGGGCGAGGCCGACGCGTTTCTTCATACCGCCCGACAGATCGCTCGGGCGCATGGCTTCGATGCCCGGGAGACCGACGAGCTCGAGCGCTTTCTCGACACGGGCGATGATCTCGGCCTCGGTCATCGTGTTCCAAAACTGTTCGCGCAACCCATAGGCGACGTTTTCTCCGACGCTGAGCGAATCGAAAAGTGCTGCGCCTTGAAACAGATACGCGATGCGGCGGCGCACCTCGGTCAGCGATTCGTCGTTCATCTTGGTGACGTCGCGGTCTTCGAGCAGGATCTGGCCGGCGTCCGCGTGAATCAGACCGATGAGCATTTTGAGCATGACGCTCTTGCCGCTGCCGGAGGCACCCATCACCGTTAGTGTTTCGCCGCGTCGTATCTCGAGGTTCAAGTCGGAGAAGATGACTTTGGATCCGAAGCGCTTTTGAACCCCTACAAATCGCAAAAACGGTTCTCGCGAGGCCGGATCAGGGCGGTCTGGATCGCGGCGATCGTTCACGGGCAGCGAGCTTAGCGCGGGCAGCTTACGCGGGCTCGGCGGCCGCGAGACGCATCTCGACCGCTCCTCCGCCGGTCCAGGTGTCACGCCGGAGGGCCCCCACCACGCGCACGTGCCCGCCGAGCCGGGTGACGAGGTGGGCCATGTCGGCGCCGAAGCACGACAGGCGCGTGCCGGCGACATCGAGCCAGAGCCGCACGTGACCCCCGCGGACTTCGCGAGCGCCCACGACTCGCGCCCGTGCAATGGCGACGCGCGGCGCCGGGTTGGCCTGGCCACACGGCTCAAACCGCTCGAGGTCGCTCACGACGCGTGGGGGCGCTTCGCCATCCTGCAGGACGGCGTCGGCGTCGAAGGCAGACCCGGCGTCGGGCACGCCGATGGCGGCGCACGCTTCCGAGAACCGATCGCGCAAGGCGTCGATGCGATCGCTCTGGACGTCGAGTCCGGCGGCCGCGTGGTGCCCGCCGAAGGCCACGAGCAGGTCGCGCACTCGCGTGAGCGCGTCGAAAACGGAGAATCCGGCAGGAGCCCGCGCCGAGCCGCGCCCACGCGATCCGTCCAGGGAGACGACGACCGAGGGCTTTCCAAAGCGCGACGCCAATCGGCCCGCCACGATTCCCACGACACCGGGATGCCAGCCTTGGCGCGCGAGGACGATGGCGGGCAACCGGGCCATCGCTGGATCGGCGAGCATCTGGAGCGCCTCGGCCGTCACGGCGCGCTCCACTTCCTTGCGGCGCGTGCAGAGGACCTCGACTTCGGCCGCGATCGTCCGCGCCTCTTGGTCGCCGGTCGCGAGCAACAGCGCAAGCGCCAGGTCGGGCTTGTCGAGCCGCCCGGGCGCATTGATCCGCGGGGCGAAACGAAAAGCGACGTCTTCGCCGCTCGGAATCCCAGATGTGCACCCCGCGATCTCGGCGAGTGCTCGCGTACCGGGACGCGCCCCGCGCGCCAGCATCGCAAGGCCCGCCCGAACGAGCGCTCGGTTGTCCCCATCGAGCGGCGCGACGTCACCGATGGTCCCGATCGCCACGAAGTCGAGCCACGCCCGCATGTCGAGAGGGACCCCGAGCTCGGTGCGAACCCCGGCGCCGATCGACAGCGCGAGACCCACCGACGCGAGCCCTTTGTAGGAGAATCCGCACTGGGGCCTGTGGGGGTTCAGAAATGCGAGGGCCGGAAGAGGCGCGTCGGGGACACGATGGTGATCGATGACGATTGCGTCGATGCCGGCCCGGCGCGCGCGATCGAGGCGCTCGTGGTCGCTCGATCCGCAGTCGCACGTGACGAGCAACGTGGCCCCGGTGGACACGACTCGGTCGAGCGCCGGATCGGAGAGCCCGTATCCCCCGTCGAACCGATTTGCCAAGACGGTCGCGACCTCGCCACCGAGCGTGCGCAAGACGTCGGTCATCAGCGCGGCCGCCGTGACGCCGTCCGCGTCGTAGTCGCCGAACACGCACATGCGTTCCCGAGCCCGAACGGCGCGGGCCATACGCGCCACCGCCTCGGTCCGGTCGAGCATCGCGCCGGGCGGCGTCAGGTGCGCGAGCCGGGGATCGAGAAAGCGCGCGCCATCGGACGCGTCGCCGAAGCCGCGAGCGATGAGAACGCTCGCCGCCGTGCGGGTCATGCCCAGCGCGCGTCCGAGCTCGATCGCCTGGTCGCTCGCGTCCGCCGGCAGCCGCAGCATCTCCAAAAGCGACATCAATCAGTACGAGCGCGCGGCGTCAACGCCCGCCGACCTCGGCGCCGTCGGATCGGCTGGCCTTCGGGAACGGCCTCGGCACCACCGGACGACCTGCCCGCTCAAGTCGCCTGGGCCGGCGCGCGCAACCGGCCCTTCGCGGCGGGTTTGCCCGCCATGCGATGGTCGATCCATTCGGTGAGCGGCGCGGCCACGTAAATGCTCGAATACGTGCCCGCGACAATTCCAACCACGAGCGCCAGCATGAAGTCTTTGATGACACCGGTGCCATAAATGAAAAACGCGAACACGCTGAGCAGCGTCGCACCCGACGTCAGGATCGTTCGTGAAAGTGTTTCGCTGACGCTGAGGTTGATGATTTGCGCGAACGACTTGCCACGATGCTTGCCGAGGTTCTCACGGATACGGTCGTAGACGACAACCGTGTCGTTCATCGAATAGCCGAGGACGGTCAGCACGGCGGCAATGGTCGAAAGTGTGATCTCTTTGTGCAAGAGGATGAATACTCCGATGACGACCATCGCGTCGTGAACGCACGCCACGACCACGCCCGGCGCGAAGCGCAGGTCGAACCGGAACGCGAGATAGAGCATGATGAACACGATCGCGATCGCGACCGCGTTGCGGGCGCTATCGCGAAGTTGCTTGCCCGCCTTCGGCCCGACCCATTCGACGCGCAGGACCGCATCGTCGGGAACAACCTCCGATCCGAGGTCCTGGCGCAGGCGGTCGACCAGCTGATCGCCCTTGCTCAGCAACTGCACTTCGACACGGTGATCGCGCGGGTTGAGCACCTGCGGATTGGTGGCGCTCGCTCGAAGAGACACCCCCGCGACGCTCGTGACCTGGCGTTTGATTTTTTCCAGGTCCGGATCCACGTCGTAACGGGTCGTGATCTTGTCTCCGCCCGCGCTGAACTTGACCTCGCTTGCCCGGGCGTCGTCCGGGCACCGGGCCCCATCGCGCAGCGGAGCCTGCGGGTCGTCGACGTAGCACAGAGCCCTGCGTAGGGCGCTCTTCTCTGCTTCCGTGATGGCGCTCACGTCCTGAACACGGACGAGAAAGTGGTACGGCTTGTGGGGGTCGACCACCTGGATGACGTCCGGGGACTCGAAGCCCGCCGACTCGATCGCGCTGCGCACGCCGGCCGCGTCCATCCGCTTCGCGAATGCGAGCTCGATCTCGGTACCGCCGCGGAAGTCCGTCCCGTAGTTCGGACCCGGAACGAAGCAGAGGATCGTCGAGCCGACGACGAGGATCAGGCTGAGCGGGATCCAGAACCAACGCTGGCCCATGAAGTCGAAGACACGTCCGGGCTTGAAGAACTCCATCGCATTCGTCCTCTGTCGACCCAACCCCGCACTCGCGTGGTCTAAAACTCCGCGCCGACACTCAGCCGCTTGAGCTTGGCACCACGGACCCACCAATCGAAAACCAGCCTCGTACAAAACACGCCCGTGAACAGGCTGCACAAGATGCCCACGATGAGCGTCACGGCGAAGCCCTTGACCGGCCCGCTGCCGTACTGCGCCAGAATGAGACCGGTGATGAGGACGGTCATGTGACCGTCGATGATCGAGGGCCATGCGCGCGAGTATCCGGCGTCGACCGCGGAACGGACCGTTTTGCCCGTCCGGAGCTCCTCGCGAATGCGCTCGTTGATGAGAACGTTTGCATCGACACTCATTCCGAGCGTCAGCGTCAGGCCGGCGATGCCCGGCAGCGTCATCGTCGCGCCGAAACTCGCGAGCACCGCGAGCTGCAGCATCAAGTTGAAGATGACCCCGATGTCGGCGACGATTCCCGACTTGCGGTAGTAAAGGAACATGAAGAGCAGCACGGCGGTCGACCCGATGAGACCGCCTTTGAGCGCCTCTTTGATCGAGTCGCGCCCGAGCGACGGACCGATCGTCTGCTCCGAGCTCGGAGTGATCGGCGCGGGAAGCGCTCCCGATCGGAGAACGAGCTCGAGCTGTTTCGCGTCGTGCAGCTGCTTTTCCGGATCGCCCGCGCCCATCGTGATGGTCGCCCTGCCCCCGCCGATCTTCTGTTTGATGACCGGTGCGGAGTCGACCATGTCGTCGAGAATGATGGCAAAACGCCGATCGACGTTGGCGCCCGTCACTTCTTCGAAACGGTCGGCACCCGCGGGTGAGAACGACAAGAGAACGTAGTATTGGCCGAAGTTCTGCTGGTCCTGCCCGATGCTCGCGTCCGTGATGTAGTCGCCCGTGAGCTCGGCGCGGCCGAACAAATACAAGGTCCTCCAGCCGACTTGCTTGAATTGCAGCGGTTCGGTCCCCTCAACGGGCTCGGTGACCCCCTCGAACCCGACAATGTGATCGTCGGGAATCGTGAGGGTCTTGGTCCACGCCTTGAAGCGAGCCAGGCAATCGGTCAGCGTTTCGGTCGCGTACTTCGGCGGCTGGCAAGACAATCGCGTGTAGTACGCCCGCGTCGACTTGCGATGGCCGGAGGCGTCGAGCCCGTCGGGGGCGACCTCTTGGTATTGCGCGATGCCCTCCCCATCGGGAATCTCGTCGGCTTTCAACGCGGGCGGTCCGAAGACCTTTTCACTGCCGCCGTCGTCGACCATTTTGAACTCGAGCCGGGCCGTGCGCCGAATCGTGTCTTTGATCTCACGGAAGCTTTGTTCATTGCTTCCCGGCACTTCGACGATGATGTCCTCGTCGCGCGTCGTGACGGAGGCTTCGCGCAACCCGAGCTCGTCGACGCGACGCGAAACCGTATCCTTCGCCTGGGCCACGGCGCGATCGCGAATTTGCGACTCGACGTCGGCGCGGATTTTGAAAGTGGTCTCGTCGTCGCCCGGGCCGGGTGACTGCGAGAGCTCTCCAACGAATTTCTTCAGGAACCGATCGTCGAGTTTGGACTTGTCGCCTCGGTCCTTGAACTTGAGGCGGATGATCGCCGTCTCGGGCTGCGCGACGTGAACCTTACCCTCGAGATTCGCGAGCTCATCGCGGGTCACGCGGCCCTCGCCCGAATGGAAGGCAAACGACGTGGCGAGCTCCTGACGCATCTCGTCGGCAAAGTGGTCGCGCTTGTCGCGAATGGCCTCGTCGACCTCGACGGTATAGACGAGGCGAAGCCCGCCGCTCAGGTCGAGACCTGGCGCGATCGCAAAGGTCTCATTTTCCTTGAGGTATGCGGGGCAATGAAGCCGACTCCCGACGAAGCGGCCAGCGGCCGCGATGGGCGTCATCCACGATGGGCCCATGGATAGGGGCGTGTCGGCGCCGGGCAGGATTCCGTCGAAGGTGGGCCACAGGGCGAGGAAGGCCCCGACGAACATGGCGGCGACCAACCCCACCTTGAGTCGCCAAGGACCGTCCATGACGGGCAAAAGCGAAAAGGACGCCCACACGGCACCGAGCCCGGCGACGAGCAGGCCCCAAAAGTTGCCGAAGTGATGAAAAAGCGCACCCGAACCGATCGCGAGCACGATGGCCAGGAGCGCCGTGCGGCGGGCCGGAGTTTTCACGGTCCAAACACAGAAGCCCATGCCGGCCACGGTCGCACCGACGACGGCGAGCGGGTCGCCGCGCAGGAACACGGCGAGCGTGCCCAACGCCACGGCGAGCGCTCCGCTCAGGATGGCGAGGACGCTTTTCTTCGGCATGTCGTTCTCGAGCCGCCGGCGCGGATCACTTCTTTTCCGGCAGCGCCTTGGCTTCCTTCAGATCTTTGGCCGGGACCTTCTCCGGCTCGACGAAGGGCGACACCGTATTGGCGACGATCAGCACCGTGACACCCGCGGCGACCTTCACTTTCGCAATGCGGTCGTCCATTTCGACCAGCTCGCCGATGAGCCCCGCATTGGTCATCACCCGATCCCCCTTCTTGAGCGAGGCGCGCGCCGCCGATTCTTTCTTCTGTCGCCGCGACATCAGCAAGAAGAAAGGCACGAAGATGACCAACATCACCAGAATCGGCAGAAATCCGGCGATGGGCGATCCGGCTGGCGTCCCCGCGGCGGGACCGGGGGAAGAGTCTTGGACCACCCCCGGCACGGCGGCCTTTGGTTGGACGTTCTGGGCGAGCAACAGGTCGTTGGAGAGCATGGGGGAGGGCACGGGTACGGCTCCACAAGAGAGCGCGTCCGGCGGGGTCCAGACGCGGCCGCGGGTGGATAGTCCCGGGCTGCGGTGCCGTCAACCCGCGGTGCCGGCCCCGGGCCATACCGGTTCGGCGGCCGGCTTGGTCGCGGTCCCGAACGCCGTCTCTCGCGCGTCTCTGACAAGGACCGCTGCGTGTTCGCAGCGAATTTCACGCAAAGCTGGTCCGTAGCCTTGGCAAGTGGCACGCTATCTGGGCCTGGCGTTGAGGCGTTCCCCCATGCTGCGTCGATCCTCCCTGCTCGTCGTCGTCACGGCCGCAGCATCCGGGCTGGGCCTGGCGCGCGTCGCGCGCGGAGTCGGCGAGTCGCGCGCGAGCGTCTCCGCGCAGGCGACCTTCGCGACGACATCGACCTTCGCCGCCATCGTCTCCGCACGCGACGAGGGCGAACACGACGAACCGCATGCGGGCGGGGCGAGCGACAACCCGTACGAAGAGCCAGCCTCCCCGGCCCGCGCGGGAGTGGCCCGGGTGCCTGTGGTCTCCGAGGGCGGCATGCTGCGCCTGCCCGGAGGCCGCTTCATCATGGGCTCGCTCAACGCGCGCAGCCCAGCCAACGAACGTCCCTCGCGACCGGCGACCGTGGCTGCGTTCTGGATGGATCGCACCGAAGTCACGGTAGGGGCGTACCGCACGTGCGTCGATGCCCAGACCTGCGACCGACCCAGCCGATCGAGCCCCAATTGCACCTACGACAGTGGCGATCGGGAGCTGCCGGTATCGTGCGTTCACTGGCGAGACGCGGACGCGTACTGCCGGTTTGTCCAAAAACGGCTCCCGACCGAGGCGGAATGGGAGTACGCCGCGCACGGCACTCTGCCCGTGGGGTTCCCCTGGGGTGGCAACTCGTCGTGCTCGAACGCGATCACGCTCATCAACGATCAGTCCGCCAAGAGCTGCGCGCCAAGTCCAGCGCGGGTCGGATCGCACCCGAGCGGCGCCAGCGTGTTCGGCGTCCAAGATCTGAGCGGCAACGTCGAAGAATGGACCGCCGACTGGTACACGGAATCCGTGGCCCCGGGTCCGGCGCCACGCGCAGGGGCCGCGCACGTGCTTCGGGGCGGAGGCTGGTTGTCTCCGCCTTCGCTCAGCCGCACGACCGCACGAAACTGGGGATCGGCGCTCGAATCGGGCGCGAACGTCGGTTTCCGCTGCGCTCGCGACGACTGAAGGAGCCATGATCCCGAACGCGGTGTCGTTCGAGCGCCGAACCGTCGACGAACTGACCATCGGCGACGAGCGATCGTTTCGCCATGTCGCACTCTATTCAGACTTGAAGGCGATCCTGCGCCGCAGCCGGTACCCTTTCCGCATTCTGCCCAAGACGCCACCGGCACGCACGGACCGTGCCCTGCTCCTCAATCTCACATTTTGGGCGCCGGACGAAGGCGGAGACGTGCTGGTCGACCTCCACATCGAAGCGGACGTCGTTGCGCACGCGGCCTGGCACCATCTCGCCGCGCGGGCTTTCGCCACGCATCCGGGCCGTCCTCCGTCGGTCCACGCCCTTTTTCTCGGGGAGGCGATCGCGAGCGCGTTCGACGTCTATCTGGTCGGGCGTTTGCTCGGCCATGCCCCGCGATCGACATTTCTGGAAACCCAAGTTCCCGCGATGGCCGAGGCGGCGTTTGCCGCGGGCCTCTCCGAAGACGGGTTCGAGCGGCTGCTCGAGCAGATCGCTGCCGATCCCGATTGCGCGTTCCGCGACCTCCGCGAGCTGCTTTACGACGCGACGAGGGCGGTGTTCGCGTGCGACGGGTGCGAGGAGGCGTACGCGGCTCTCGTCGACTTCGACGGACATCGCTTCAGCCCGCTGCTGCATCGGTACGAGATTTCGAACTGGGTGCTTTATGCCCGGGCCCACGGCGACCGCGATGGGGTCGATTCGCGCGTGCGGGACGTCGACCTCGCGCTTCGCCAGGGGGACGCCCTCGGATGGCTCGGTGCGAACTGGATCGACCCGGCGATGGCCTGACGACGCTCGCGTCAGAGCATGTTGGCCGCAAGCTCAGCCAGATCGCTGCGCTCGCCTTTGGCGAGGACGATGTGGGCGGCAAGCCTTTCGCCCCGGAAGCGCTCCGCGGCGACCGTTAGGCCGTTGGAGGCGCTGTCGACGTACGGGTTGTCGATCTGGCCAGGGTCGCCGGTGAACACAATCTTCGTGCCGTCGCCGGAGCGCGTGATGATGGTCTTCACCTCGTGCGGCGTCAGGTTCTGGGCCTCGTCGACGACGATGAACTGCTGGGGCAGAGATCGACCGCGGATGTAAGTCAGCGGCTCGACCTGGATCTGGCCGCTCTCGAGGAGCTCCGCGTACGCCCGCGGTCCCTTGCGAGACCCGGTCGAGAAGAGAAACTCGAGATTGTCGAAGATCGGCTGCATCCACGGGTTGAGCTTCTCGTCGACGTCGCCGGGAAGAAAGCCGATATCTCGGCCGAGCGGCATGACCGGACGCGAGACCAGCATGCGCGTAAAGGCGCTGTCCTCCAACGTGCGCTTGAGACCCGCGGCGAGCGCGAGAAGCGTCTTGCCCGTGCCGGCTTTGCCGACCAGCGTCACCAGGCGAATGGACTCGTCGAGCAGAAGGTCGATGGCGAACGACTGCTCCTTGTTTCGGGGCCGGACCCCCATGACGCCCTCACGAGGAACGCGGAGCGCGACAATCGCCCGTTTCGTCGCGTCGTAGCGGCCCAACGCCGTGTGGGACGGATGCGATCGGTCGCGAAGCAGCATGCAGGTGTTCGGGGCGGGCGGCGGCTCGTACCCGGGCAACCGGCCATCGCGGAAAAATGCGTCCACTTCGTCGCCGGGCAAGTCCATCTCGAGAATGCCGCTCGTCAATTGATCGAAGTCGACCCGCTGGTTTTCGTAGGTCTCCGAGACCATTCCGAGTGCGTCGGCGCGGATACGCAGATTCGTGTCCATCGTCACGAAGACGGTCGGCCGGCCGCCGTCGTTTTCGCGCACGTCGAACGCCGTCTGCAGGATGGCCTGGTCCATCGCCGTGTGATCGATCGCGCTCGGAAGCTCCAGCCGCTTGCTCGGGACGGCGACACGCAGCGTGCCCCCGGAGTCGAGCGCCACGCCTTTGGCGAGCGATCCGCCCCGGTCGCGCAGCTCGTCGAGCATGCGGGCGGTCGAACGGGCGTTGCGCCCTCGCTCCGACCCCTCGCGCTTGAACTGATCGACCTCTTCGATGGCATAAATGGGAATGATGACGTTGTTGTCCTCGAAGCGGAAAACAGCGTGCGGATCGTGCAAGAGGACGTTGGTGTCGAGGACGTAATTTTTCTTCATCGGTACATTTGTGCAGGCGCGGACGACCGCCAGCGTTGGGAACGATCCAAGTGCGTAGCCCCCGTAAGGGTACGGCGGCCCCAGCGCAAGATGCGAGCCCGATCTATCGTTACCGGT
The DNA here is from genome assembly GCA_049521295.1 of Polyangiaceae bacterium. Classification (GTDB taxonomy): domain Bacteria; phylum Myxococcota_A; class Polyangia; order Polyangiales; family Polyangiaceae; genus Palsa-1150. The sequence continues at coordinate 42,011 of JBEKOY010000041.1, forward strand.
GATGCAGTCCCCGCCGGCCGACTTCGCTCCTCCGACGAGCACGGGTCCCGCATGGCTTCGACGCGAGGCGATCGATCAGCTCGTCACCCGGGCGGCTCGCGAAATTCAGCCGCTTTCGACCCTTACGCCGATCGACGTCCGGCGCGAACGCAACCGTCTGGTCGACGAGTTGACCGCCCGGCGCCGAGCGATGCCGCGCTGGACGTATGCACCGCGCGATCACGACGAGCTGCGGCGCGCGCTCGATGCCGCGGATCGGCGGCTGACCGCGACCGTCGACGGGGCGCTCGATGAGCTCTACTTGGCGAGGATCCGCGAGCTTTCTCTCGAGGCGGCACTCTGCGCCGCAGCCGGGACGAGGCACGTCGGTCGGCTGGCCCGCGAGCGCTTCGCCCCCGACGCACACACCGCCGAAGCGGCGGCGGCACTGTGCGCCGAATGGCTCGGCGAGGCCGAATGCCGCTCCGATCCGGCGACGGCACGCCTCACGGCGAGCGACGACCCCCGCCCCCACTCGCTGCTGTCGCGGATGCGCACGGCGGTCGGCCGACTGCGACTGCCGTTCGCCGTCGTGCCCACGCCGGCGCTGGCGCCGATCGCGGCCACTGGCGAACGCGCCATTCTCATCGCGACCGGTCGCCTGCTCTCGGACGAGGATGCGGCGCGAACGGTCTGCCATGAAATCGAGGGCCACGCCCTGCCGCGAGCGCGCTCGCTGCAGGCGAAATCCGTGCTGTTCCGCGCCGGGACGGCACGAGGCGTCGACGACCAGGAGGGCCGGGCGATCCTCATCGAGCAGCGTGCCGGGTGGCTCGGGCATCGGCGCCGGCATCATTTGGCCGCGCGGCATCGCGCGGTACAAGCCATGCTGGAGGGGGCATCGTTCGCCGACGTGGCCGTGACCCTCTTCGACGTACACGGGCTCGATGCCTCGGAGGCCATCGTCGTGGCGGAACGCGCCTTCCGCGGTGGAGACGGTCTGTGCGCAGGGCTCGGACGAGAGAGGATCTACCTCGAATCATTCGTGCGGGTGCACGCACACCTCGCCGCAGCCCCCGACGACGAGCACGTCCTGGCGTCCGGCCAGGTGGCCGTAGGTGCCATCCCCCCTCTGCGCACGTTCGCACCCGGCCGCCCCGAAGCCACGGCTCCGGCGGAGTAAACGGCGCGGCATCCCGAAGCGGACCCGGCGAGGTCCCGCGAGGTCGGCGACAACCGGCGGGGATGGCGACCCAGGTCGGGATTCGTGGCTTTGCCCAAAAGACAAGAACGGCACGCAGACTCCCTATTCCGTCATTGCTCAATTGTTCGCATTACGTCATAGTTGTCTTCTGCGGGCAATTCGCGCAGGCCCCATGCGCGCGGGCCGCCGCGGAGGTCGGCATCCATCTCGAGGGACGGACATGCAATTGAGTGCTTTTGGTCGAAGGATCGGCAGCTTGGTGCTCATGGGCGTCGGCAGTCTCGCCGCTGCGGCGTGCGGCTCCTCGAACAGCGAGTTCGGCAAGACGACGCCCGACGCCTCGTCCCTCACCGATGGATCGGGCGTCGTCCTGAACCCGGGCGACGGCGGCGGTCTGGTCTCGTCGTGCGTTCCGAAGACCTGCGCGCAGCTTGGGTACACGTGCGGTCAAAACGCCGACGGCTGTAACGGAATCGTCAACTGCGGAACGTGCACCTCGCCGGCCTTTTGCGGCGGAGGCGGGTACAGCCAATGCGGAACGAGCGCGGCTTGGGAGCAAGAGGCGGGCGCGATCGATGCCGGATCGCCGTGCGTGCCCCAGACGTGCGCCCAGCTCGGATACAATTGCGGCTTCGCGGGCGACGGCTGCGGCAATCAGCTGAATTGCGGCGGGGCTTCCGCCTGTACCGCGCCGGCGTACTGCGGCGGCGGGGGGCCCGAGCAGTGCGGCGGCAGCGTGCTCATCGCGGCCGATGGCGGGCTCGCCAGCAACTGCGCGCCCAAGACCTGCGCCGATCTTGGATACAATTGCGGTCTCGCTGGCGATGGCTGCGGCAATCAGATCGATTGCGGCGGCGCCTCGGCGTGCGCCACCCCGGAATACTGTGGCGGCGGCGGAGCGAACGTGTGCGGAGGCAACGTCTTCGTGGGTTCCGACGGTGGAGCGGTTACCCTTTGCACACCCAAGACCTGCGCCGAGCTTGGATACACCTGCGGCCCCGCGGCCGACGGATGCGGCAGCCTTCTGAACTGCGGGGCGTGCACGTTACCGAAGTACTGCGGGGGAGGCGGACCGAACGTGTGCGGCGGCACGGCATCGGTCGGCGCCGACGGTGGGATCATCAGCTCGTGCACACCCAAGACGTGCGCCGAGCTCGGGTACAGCTGCGGCTATGCCGGCGACGGGTGCGGCAACCAGCTCGATTGCGGCGGCGCAAGCGCCTGCCCATCGCCGGAATACTGCGGCGGCGGCGGGGCGAATGTGTGCGGCGGCAGCGTCTACGTCGCGGCCGACGGCGGCACCGTCAACCTCTGCACCCCCAAGACGTGCGCCCAGCTCGGGTACAATTGCGGCCCCGCGGCCGACGAATGCGGCAACTTGCTGCAGTGCGGATCGTGCACCTCACCGCAATACTGCGGCGGCGCCGGGGCGAACGTGTGCGGCGGCAGCGTCTACGTCGCGGCCGACGGCGGCACGGTCAGCCTCTGCACTCCCGAGACGTGCGCCCAGCTCGGATACAACTGCGGCGCCGCGGGCGATGGGTGCGGCAACCTTCTGAACTGCGGGTCGTGCACATCACCGCAGTACTGCGGCGGCGGCGGGACGAACGTCTGCGGAGGCAGCGTCTACGTCGCGGCCGACGGCGGCACCGTCAACCTCTGCACCCCCAAGACGTGCGCCCAGCTCGGATACGACTGCGG